>NZ_JAJNKD010000009.1:0-260662 GCF_021043325.1 Ideonella azotifigens | reverse complement strand
GTCGACGCGCGCCGTCAGGCCTGCACCCTTGGTGCCGCCGTTGAACTGGCCTTGGGTGGCGGTGGCGTAGAAGTTGACCTTGCCGCCCGGGTTGGTGGCAATGTCGTAGAACTCGAAGTTCAGGCGGTTGCCCGGGCGGTTCAGGACGTCGTTGTCGGAGTCGGCCTTGTAGTACGCGAAGCCGAACTTGCCCGGGCCGGCCTTGAAGTCGCGTGCACCGGCGCCCACGCCGACCATGTCGACGAAGAAGGTGTCGACGATGTGCACGTCGCCGCGGCGCCCCCAGGCCTTGCCCATCCAGAAGGTGGCGTCAGGGGCGATGTCGAAGCCCTTGGCCTCGCCGTACATCTGGTTGAACTGCACGCCGGAGCCGTCGTAGTCGGTGCCGCCGTTGTAGTGATTGGTCATGACGTAGATCTTGGACGAGATGCCGTCCTTGACGAAGTCCTGGCTCAGCGCGAATTCACCATAGAAGTCGCATTCATTGCCCAGGCGGTACTTCATGCCGGCGCTGCCACCGTTCTTGGTGGGGTCACTCTTCAGGTCGTAGCAGGCGCGCGAGGTGTTCTTCGAGGTCAGGCCGGGGCCTGCGCGGAAGTAGCCGCCCCAGTCCAGCGCTTGCGCCGATGGCAGTGCCAGCAGCGTGGTCGCGGCAAAGGCCGTGGCCGACAGCAGTGCACGCGGCACCGCGCCGCGGCGGGCAGTTTCAAAACGATTCATCGTGAGTCTCCAGGATGTTATCGACCGGTCGAAAGGACCGGACAGGAAGTCGCAGGCAATGGACAGCCTGCGCGAGGGAAAAACTCGGGCGTACGGTTGCGCGAAAAAGGCACACGGCGCACAGGCGCTGTGGCCATGGATTCAGTCAGGAAACAGCATGGCCACGGCGGCCTTCAAACAGGCGCTGCAGCAGGCAGAAGACAAACAGCAAGGCACCGATGACGATGCGCGTCCACCAGGAACTGAGGGTGCCGTCGAAGCTGATCAGGGTCTGGATGATGCCCAGCGTCAGCACGCCAAACAAGGTGCCTGCAACGTGACCGACGCCTCCAGACAACAGCGTGCCACCGATCACCACCGCGGCAATCGTGTCCAGCTCCAGCCCGGTCGCATGCAGGCCATAGCCCGAGAGCATGTAGAAGCTGAAGACCACGCCGGCCAGTGCCGAGCAGAAGCCGCTGAGCGCATAGACCTGCACCGTCGTGCGTGCCACCGGCAGCCCCATCAACAAGGCCGAGTGTTCGCTGCCGCCAATCGCATAGACAGTGCGGCCAAACGCCGTGCCGTGCGCGACGAACAGGCCGACCGCGACGACCACCAGCGCAATGATGGCGCCGACCGACAGTGAAGCGCCTTCCCACAGCGAGAAGCGCGCCTGCGAGATTTCGCCAAAGGTCTCGTCGGCCATGCTGATCGAGTCGATGCTGATCAGGTAGCACAGGCCGCGCGCCAGGAACATGCCGGCCAGCGTGACGATGAAGGGCTGCAGCCGGAAGCGCTGGATCAGGAAGCCCTGCACCGTGCCGAAGACCAGGCCCATGGCCAGCACCAGCGGGATGACCGCCGTCGCGCTCCAGCCATGGCGCTCGACCAGCGTGGCCTCGACCATGGTGGTGAGCGCAATCACCGAGCCGACCGACAGGTCGATGCCGCCGGCCAGGATCACGAAGGTCATGCCGACCGCGACGATCAGCAGGAAGGCGTTGTCGATCAGCAGGTTCAGGAAGACCTGGGCCGAGAAGAAGCCGGTGTAGGCGACCGAGCCGTAGGCGGCCATCACGCCAAACAGCAGGATGGTCAGCGCCAGCGGCAGCTGCTCTGCGCGCAGGCGCGGGCCGCGGCGCTGCGGGGCCGGTGCCGGCGGCACGACTTGCAGCTTGGACGGCTCAGCTCGTTCGATGGAAGGCGTCGTCATTTGGGGCAAGGCACTCATGCCGCACTCCTCGCCGCCGGCCGCACCGCAATGCTGCGCAGCCAGGTGCGGAAGTCGGGCGACTGCAGCAGCATCACGACAAAGACCACCGCAGCCTTGACGACCAGGTTGACCTCGGGCGGCACGCCGATGGAGTAGATGGTGGAGGTCAGCGTCTGGATGATCAGCGCGCCGATGACGCTGCCGGCCAGCGTGAAGCGCCCGCCGGTCAGCAGCGTGCCGCCCAGCGTGACGGCGAGGATCGCGTCCAGCTCCATCAGCTGGCCGGCGTTGTTGCCGTCGGCGCTCTTCACATTGCTGCTCAGCAGCAACCCGGCCACACCCGCGGCCAGGCCGCAGAAACCGTAGACGCAGACTGTTATCAGGCGCTGGCGCACCCCCGCCAGCCGCGCGGCCGCCGGGTTCACGCCAATGGCCTGGATGAACAGCCCGAGCGCAGTGCGCGTGAGCGCCAGCTGCAGCACCAGCCAGATGGCCGCGACCACGAACAGCGCAAACGGCAGGCCGAACAGGAAGCCACCGCCGAGGAAGAAAAACGGCGGGTAGTAGACGGTGATGATCTGCCCACCGGTGACCAGCTGCGCCACGCCGCGGCCGGCGACCATCAGGATCAGCGTGGCGATGATGGGCTGGATGCCAGCACCTGCCACCAGCACGCCGTTCCACAGCCCGCACAGCAGCGCCACACCCATGGCGCAGGCCAGGGCCAGCCCCATCGGGAAGCGGCTCAGGTAGACCGGCGCGCCGTCCTGCATCACCAGCTGGCCGCCTATCATCCAGGCCGCCACCGCGGCACCGATCGCGACCACGGCACCGACCGAAATGTCGATGCCGCGGGTGGCAATGACCAGCGTCATGCCCAGCGAGACAATGGCCAGCGGGGCGGCACGGTTCAGGATGTCGATGATGCTGCCGTAGAGGTGGCCGTCGCGCCAGCGCAGTTGCCAGAAGCCGGGGTTGAAGCTGGCATTGATGGCCAGCAGCAGCACCAGCGTGACCAGCGGCCAGAACAGGCGATGAGAAGTGAGCCGCTTCATGCCGGCACCCCGGCGATCATGTCGGCGATGGCGACTTCGCTGCTGCCGCCGGGCAGCTCGCCGGCCTTGCGCCGGTCGCGCATCACGGCAATGCGGTCCGACAGGCGCGAGATCTCGTCCAGCTCGGCCGAGATGAACAGCACGGCCAGGCCTTCGGCAGCCAGCATGCGGATCTTGTCCATGATGTCCTGCTTGGCGGCCACATCAATGCCGCGCGTGGGTTCGTCGAGGATCAGCAGCGCCGGCTCGGTGGCCAGCCAGCGTGCGAGCAGCGCCTTCTGCTGGTTGCCGCCAGAGAGCTGGCTGATCGGCATTTCGGCGTCTGCCGCCTTGATGCCCAGCTGCTGGATGAACTTGTCGGCCAGCACCTGCTGCCGGCGCGTGCCCAGGCAGCGCCAGATGCCCAGCCGGGCCTGCAGCGCCAACGCGATGTTTTCGCGGATCGACAGGTCGGCGACGATGCCTTCGGCCTTGCGGTCCTCGGGGCACATCGCCAGGCCGTGGCGCACGGCCTGCGTGGGCGAGCTGAGCGCCAGCGTTTCGCCGCGCAGCTTCAGCGTGCCGCTGTCGGCCTTGTCCAGGCCAAACAACAGCCGCGCGAGTTCGGTGCGGCCAGAGCCCAGCAGGCCGGCCAGGCCCAGCACTTCGCCAGGCCGCAGGTCCAGGTCCAGCGGCTGCACCGCGCCCTTGCGGCCCAGGCCCCGTGCGCTGAGCAGGGGCTCCACCGTGTTGGGCGCCGCACCGGCCCGCACGGCGCCGGTGCTGGCGGTGAAGGCGCGGCCGATCATCGCGCTGATCAGCGCTGGTGCGTCCAGGTTGGCGGGCAGGTATTCGCCCACGTACTCGCCGTTGCGCAACACGGTGATGCGGTCGGCCAGCTCGTAGACTTCGTCCAGGAAGTGGCTGACGAACAGGATGGCCAGGCCTTGCGCCCGCAGCTGGCGCAGCACGCCGAACAGGCGCGCGACTTCATCGCGGTCCAGGCTGGAGGTGGGCTCGTCGAGGATCAGCACCTTGGACTGGCCGTGCAGCGAGCGCGCGATGGCCACCATCTGCTGCACCGCGACCGGGAAGCTGCCCAGCACGCGGCTCACGTCGATGTCCAGGTTCAGCCGGGCCAGCAAGGCGCGCGCGTCGTCCTGCATGCGCCGCCAGGCTATGCGCCACGCGCCCTTGGCGCCATGGCGGGGGTAGTGGCCGGCGAAGATGTTTTCCGCCACCGACAGGTTCGGGCAGAGGTTGACCTCCTGGTAGACGGTGTTGATGCCCAGCGTCTGCGCATCGCGCGGTGTGGCCGCGGCGACCGGCGTGTCGCCCAGCAGCATCTCGCCCGCGTCCACCGGGTAGACCCCCGTGAGCACCTTGATCAGCGTGGACTTGCCCGCGCCGTTCTGGCCCATCAGCGCATGCACCTCGCCGGCCCGCAGGGTCAGGTTGACATTGCGCAGCGCCTGCACCGGGCCAAAGCGCTTGCCAATGCCGGTGAGCTGCAGCACGACGGGATTGGCGGACGACGCGGCGGTCATGCGACTCAGCCCTTGTTCTTGTTGTAGACGTCGACACACACGGCAGCCAGCAGCACCAGGCCCTTGATGACCTGCTGGTAGTCGATGCCGATGCCGAGGATGGACATGCCGTTGTTCATCACGCCCATCACGAAGGCGCCGATCACCGCGCCCATCACGCGGCCCACGCCGCCCGAGGCCGAAGCGCCGCCGATGAAGCAGGCGGCGATCACGTCCAGCTCGAAGCCGAGGCCGGCCTTGGGCGTGGCGGTGTTCAGCCGCGCGGCGAAAACCAGGCCGGCCAGCGCCGCCAGCGCGCCCATGTTGACGAAGGTCAGGAAGGCCAGGCGTTCGGTCTTGATGCCCGACAGGCGCGCGGCCTTCTCGTTGCCGCCCAGCGCGTAGATGCGCCGGCCCAGCGTGGTGCGGCTGGTGACGAACTCATAGAGCACCATCAGCACGAACATGATGATCAGCACGTTCGGCAGGCCCTTGTACGAGGCCATCAGCCAGGCCAGCGCGATCAGCAGGCCAGCGAAGATCAGGTTGCGCAGCACGAACAGCACCAGCGGCTCGGTCTCCATGCCGTGGCGGTGGTGGTGCCAGCGCTCGCACCAACCCGCCACCACCATCACCACCGAGACGATCACGCCCAGCAGCAGCGAGGTGACCCGCATTTCGGCGCCGCCGAACACGTCGGGGATGAAGCCGGAGCTGAGCTTCTGGAACTCGTCCGGGAACGGGCCGACGGACTGGCCCTTCAGCAGCGCCAGCGCCAGGCCCTTGAAGACCAGCATGCCGGCCAGCGTGACGATGAAGGACGGGATGCGGAAGTAGGCGACGAACCAGCCCTGGGCACCACCGATCACCGCGCCAACGATCAGGCAGACCAGCGAAGCCGCGACGAAATTCCAGTTGTAGTCGACCATCAGCACCGCGGCCAGCGCGCCGATGAAGCCGCAGACCGAACCGACCGACAGGTCGATGTGACCCGAGACGATGACCAGCAGCATGCCCAGCGCCATGATGACGATGTAGCTGTTCTGCAGCACCAGGTTCGTGAGGTTCAGCGGCTGCAGCAGCGTGCCGTCTGTCACGTACTGGAAGAAGCCCATGATCACGATGAGTGACATGAGCATGCCGTACTCGCGCAGGTGCTGCTTCAGGAAACGCGCTGCGGAGGAAGCCACTGGCAAGGCGGCGGGGCGCTGGGGGGTATTGGTATCAGACACTGCAGTCATGGCGTTCGAGGCGCGTGGCATTGACGATGGCATGCATGATCTTTTCCTGCGAGGCTTCTGCCGCGGGGAACTCGGCGACGAACTCGCCCTCGTTCATCACGTAGACGCGGTCGCACATGCCCAGCAATTCGGGCATTTCGGAAGAGATCATCAGGATGGCTCGGCCTTCTTCGGCGAGTTGGGCGATCAGGCTGTAGATCTCGAACTTGGCGCCGACATCGATGCCGCGCGTGGGTTCGTCCAGGATCAACAGCGTGGGATTGGCAAACAGCCACTTGGCCAGCACGACCTTCTGCTGGTTGCCACCCGAGAGGTTCAGCACCTGCTGCTGCACGCCCGAGCAGCGGGTGGCCAGCTTGCGGCGGTATTCGCTGGCGACGTTGAATTCCTTGGCCTCGTCGATCACCCCCGCCTTGGCCACGCCAGGCAGGTTGGCCAGCGAGGTGTTGCGGGCGATGCTGTCGCCCATCACCAGGCCGAGCGACTTGCGGTCTTCGGTGACGTAGGCAATGCCGTGGCCCACCGCCTTCTGCACCGTGCTGACGTCGACTTCCTGGCCGTCCATCTTCACGCTGCCGCTGATGCGCCGGCCCCAAGAGCGGCCGAAGACGCTCATCGCCAGCTCGGTACGGCCGGCGCCCATCAGCCCGGCAATGCCGACGATCTCGCCACGGCGCACGTTCAGGTCCACGCCCTTGACGACCAGCCGGTCGGAGTGCTGCGGGTGGTAGACACGCCAGTCACGCAGCTCGAACACGGTGTTGCCGATCTTCGGGACGCGGCGCGGATAACGGTCGGCCATTTCACGGCCGACCATGTGGCGGATCACCAGGTCCTGCGACGGCGGGTTGTCGCGGCAGTCCAGCGTCGAGACGGTGGAACCGTCGCGCAGCACGGTGATCGAGTCGGCCACCTTGGCAATCTCGTTCAACTTGTGCGAGATCAGGATGCAGGCGATGCCCTGCGCCTTGAGCGCCAGCAGCAGCTCCAGCAGCGCATCGCTGTCGGTCTCGTTCAGGCTGGCGGTCGGCTCGTCGAGGATCAACAGCCGCACCTCCTTGGCCAGCGCCTTGGCAATCTCGACCAGTTGCTGTTTGCCGATGCCGATGTCGGTGACCCGCGTGGCGGTCGACTCGTTCAGGCCGACCTTGGTCAGCAAGGCGCGCGCCTTCTGGTGCACCAGGCCCCAGTCGATCACACCGCGCCTGGCGGGCTCGTTGCCAAGGAAGATGTTCTCGGCGATCGACAGCAGCGGCACCAGGGCCAGCTCCTGGTGGATGATGATGATGCCCAGCCGCTCGCTGTCGGCGATGCCCGAGAACTCCCTGGCCTCGCCGTCGAAGACGATGTCGCCTTCGTACGAGCCATGCGGGTAGACCCCGCTGAGCACCTTCATCAGGGTTGACTTGCCGGCGCCGTTTTCTCCGACGACGGCATGGATCTCACCAGCGCGCACGCTCAGGTTCACATGGTCCAGCGCAACAACACCGAAAAACGTCTTCCGGATGCCGCGCATTTCTAACAACGAAGTACTCATACGAATTTGGCGTGTGCGCAGGTGAGGTGCCGCTGCATCAGTGCAGCTGGCTTTCCTTGTAGTAGCCGCTGTCGACCAGGGCCTGCTTCCAGTTGCTCATGTCGACCGAGATCGGCTTGAGCAGGAACGAAGGCACGACCTTGACGCCGTTGTTGTAGGTCTTGGTGTCGTTGATCGGGGGCTGCTTGCCCGACAGCAGCGCGTCGGTCATGCCGACCACCACCTTGGCCAGTTCCCGCGTGTCCTTGAAGACGGTGGCGCTCTGCTCACCGCGCAGCATGGACTTGACCGAGGGGATCTCGGCGTCCTGGCCGGACACGATGGGGCACGGCTGCGAAGCGGTGCAATAGCCCACGCCCTTCAGCGACGACAGGATGCCGATCGACAGGCCGTCATACGGCGACAGCACGGCGTTGACCTTGTCCTTGCCGTAGTAGGCCGACAGCAGGTTGTCCATGCGGGCCTGGGCCACCGCGCCGTCCCAGCGCAGCGTGCCAACCTTGTCCATGCCCATCTGCTTGCTGCGCACGACCAGCTTGCCGCTGTCGATGTAGGGCTTCAGGACCGACATCGCGCCGTCGTAGAAGAAGAAGGCGTTGTTGTCGTCCGGCGAGCCGCCGAACAGCTCGATGTTGAACGGGCCCTTGCCGGCCTTCAGGCCCAGCTTGTCGACGATGGCACCGGCCTGCAGCACGCCGACCTGGAAGTTGTCGAACGTGGCGTAGTAGTCGACGTTCTTCGAGCCCTTGATCAGGCGGTCGTAGGCGATGACCTTGACGCCCTTGTCGGCCGCCTTCTGCAGCGCGTTGGACAGCGTGGTGCCGTCAATGGCGGCGATCACCAGCACCTTGGCGCCCTTGGTGACCATGTTCTCGATCTGCGCGAGCTGGTTCGGGATGTCGTCGTCGGCGTACTGCAGGTCGGTCTTGTAGCCCTTGTCCTTGAAGTACTTGACCATGTTGTCGCCGTCGGCGATCCAGCGGGCCGAGGACTTGGTCGGCATCGAGATGCCGATCGGGCCCTTGTCCTGCGCGGCAGCGGGCTGCAGCCAGCCCAGGGTCGCCATCAGGCTGGTGGCCAGCAGCAGCGTGCGTTTGTTCATCAACTTCATGTTCGTGTCTCCAGTTTCATTTCAGAGAGCCCCCCTGACCTGCCGCATGGCGCCAGGTCCCCCGAGAGGGTACGGATGGCCGAGGGCCAGGCCCGCGATCATCCGATCAAAGCTCAATACTTGCGGCTGGGGAATTCCTTGGCCGCGACTTCCATCGGGAAGATGGATTCCTGGGTGACGATGCGCTTGGGCAAGGTCTTGCCGGCCTTCAGGTCCTGGGCGGCCTGCATCAGCTGCGGGCCCAGCAGCGGGCTGCACTCGACGCTGACGTTCAGCTTGCCGGCAATCATCGCTTCGAAGGCGCCCTTGACGCCGTCGATCGAGATGATGGTGATGTCCTTTGCTGGCTTCAGGCCGGCTTCCTCGATCGCCTGGATCGCACCGATGGCCATGTCGTCGTTGTGCGCGTACAGCACATTGATCTTCTTGCCCTCGGCCTTCAGGAAGGCTTCCATGACTTCCTTGCCCTTGGCGCGCGTGAAGTCGCCGGTCTGCGAGCGGATCACCTTGAACTTCGGGTCGGCCTTGATGATTTCCTCGAAGCCCTTCTTGCGGTCGATGGCCGGGGCCGAGCCCACGGTGCCTTGCAGCTCGACGATGTTCACATCACCGGTCGAGCCCTTGGTCTTCTCGACCAGCCAGCGGCCGGCCTTGCGGCCTTCTTCCAGGAAGTCCGAACCCATGAAGGTGACGTACAGCGAATCGTCCTTCACGTTGACGGCGCGGTCGGTCAGGATGACCGGGATCTTCGCGGCCTTGGCTTCGCGCAGCACGGTTTCCCAGCCCGATTCCACCACCGGCGAGAAGGCGATCACATCGACCTTCTGGGCGATGAAGGAGCGCAGCGCCTTGATCTGGTTTTCCTGCTTCTGCTGCGCGTCCGAGAACTTCAGCTCGATGCCGGCGGCAGCTGCGGCGGCCTTGATCGACTCGGTGTTGGCGGTGCGCCATTCGCTTTCGGCGCCGATCTGCGAGAAGCCCAGGACCAGCTTCTTGTCGGCGGCGAGCGCGCCCAGCGGCAGGCCTGCCGAGAGCGTGGCAGCGCCCAACGCGCTCAGCACGTGGCGGCGGTTCAAACGGGAATTCATCATGTCTGTCTCCTTGTGGTTGCTTTGACGAGAACGTGGGCTCATGCCCGGAACACAGGCGCCGCCCGGGCGGCGACGGGGGTAGTGAAAAACTCGGCGGCGCGCCGTGCCAGCTGGCGCGCGCCAGCCGTTGAAGCCTGTGGCAGCGCCAATGGTGGCCATACCGGCAGGGGCATCAGCTGAACCTTGGCGCGCCGCGTGCTGGCGCGCTGAAGAACGCCTTCGCCAATCGCAGCCGAACCCGCGAAGCAGACCGCAGACATCAGGGGACTGTCGACAAGGGTTTGCCCTACGAGCCGGCCACTGCCCATCACGAGATTGAATACCCCCGCGGGCAGTCCGGCCCGGCTGATGACTTCGGCCAATGCCCAACCGCAGGCCGAGGCGCGCTCTGCCGGCTTGAAGACCACGGTGTTGCCAAAGGCCAGCGCCGGCGCGATCTGCTCGGCGGGGATCGCAAACGGGCACTGCGACGGCGCAATCAACGCCACTGCGCCGACGGGCGCGCGAGCTGCCGGGGCACGCGCCTGGCCCTTGCCAGGGGCACGCTCGTTGCCAGCCTGGCGCAGCACCTCGGCTGCGAAAAAGCGGAACAACTGGCCGGCGTGGCCCACCTCAGCCTGCGCTTCATCCAGCGGCCGGCCCTCTTCGCGCGCCACCAGGCGGGCCAGCTCATCCTGCCGCGCCAGCAGCTCAGCGGCGATGGTCGACAGCACGTCGGCACGGCGCTGAGGCTCGCTGCCGGCCCAGCTGCGGCGAGCCTGGTCGGCGGCGCGCGCGGCGGTCTCGGTCTGGATCGCGTCGGCGCGCGCGAACTCGGCGACCACGTCGCCTTGCGACATCGGGTTTTCGCTGATGCCCAAGGTCACGCCGGTCTCCCAGCGGCCATTGATGAACAGCTTCAGCGTTGCTTGCATGGCAGCGGCGCGCTCAGCTCGCTTGGAAGAAGCGGCGGGCGCTGCCGGGCGTGGCAACGAGGTCCGGGAATCGGCACATCGACGAGGTCTCCTGCATCTGGCGGCCGGGCAAATCGCCCTGGTCGCAGTGGTCTTGTTTGGCGCGCATGGTACGAAGCTGAGCGATATCTTTCTAATAGATTTACAAGCAGCATCCATATACGATCTGGCATATGTCCTCGTCGACCAACTACACCCACTGGTTCATCCGCGCGCGCCTGAAGACGCGCCAGCTGCTGCTGCTGGTGGCAATGGAGGAAGAAGGCAACATCAACCGTGCAGCACAGGTGCTGAACATGACGCAGCCGGCCGCGTCCAAGCTGCTCAAGGAACTGGAGGACATGCTGGAAGTACAGCTGTTCGACAGGTTGCCGCGCGGCATGCGGCCGACCTGGTACGGGGAAACCATGATTCGCCACGCGCGCATGGCGCTGGCCAATCTGTCGCAGGCACACGACGAGATCGAGGCGCTGAAGGCCGGCCGCTATGGCCAGGTCAGCGTGGGCGCCATCACCTCGCCCGGCATGAGCCTGCTGCCGCCGGCCGTGGCGCTGGTCAAGGAAGAGCACCCCAGCCTGCGCATCTCCTTGCAGATTGAAACCAGCGACGTGCTGATGGAGCGTTTGCAGCAAGGCAAGCTGGAGATGGTGATCGGCCGCTTGTTCGAGCGGCACGACAAGTCGGACCTGCGCTACGAGGCGCTGGTCGAGGAACCGGTCTCGGCCGTGGGCCGGCCCGGCCATCCGCTGCTCAACGTACAGCGGCTGACACTGCGCGACCTGGTGGGCGCAGGCTGGATCGTGCCGGCCGCCGGCAGCGTGCTGCGCCACCGCTTCGAGCTGATGTTCCAGGAAGAAGGGCTGGACGCGCCGGTCAACCTGGTGGAGACCAGCGCGCTGCTGTTCATGACCAAGATGATGCAGCAGAGCGACCTGCTGGCCGTGGTGGCGACCGACGTGGCGCGCTACTACGCCGAACACGGCCTGTGCGCGGTGCTGCCCATCCAGCTGCCCTGCAAGATGGACGCGTTTGGCCTGATCACCCGCACCGACCGGCTGCTGTCGCCGGCAGCCAAGGTGATGCTGCGCGCGCTGAAGAGCACCGCGCTGGCGATCTACGGCACCCAGTTCGACCTGACCGGGCTTGAGTAAGCGAAACACCGGCTTCCGCCATGCCCTTGCGCGTTTCGTTAGATTCGTTGGTTTCGTTAAATTCGTTTAGATAAACTGCGGCTGTTGCAAGCCACCGGAGCCATCAACATGAACACCGCAGATTCCACAGACAAGGTTCGCTCTTCGCCCGGCACAGCTGCAGAGGCTGCGGGTTTGGCCTACCGTGCCCTCGCGGCCGCAGAGCACCGCGACCAACCGGTGTACATCGTGATGGCGTCCGAAGCTGGCCTGTCTCCGAGCATTCAGCTGCCGCCCGAGGCACTGGCAGCGATCGAGGACGTGCTGCGCGCGATGAGCCAGGGGCTGGAAGTGGCCGTGATTCAGGCACCTCAAGAGCTGTCCACCCAAGACGCTGCCAACTATCTGAATGTCTCCCGGCCCTTCATCGTGAAGGAAATCGAGGCCGGCCGCCTGCCTTGCCGGAAGGTTGGCACGCACCGCCGCATTGAGTTCTCCGAACTGATGAAGTACGCCGCCAAGATGCGGACGGACCGCGACAAGGCACTCGACGACCTGGCAGCAAGTTCGCGCGAACTGGGACTTGAGTACTGATGGTGATCGCGCCCACGCGGCTGGCACCGGTGATACTCGACGCTTGCGTCATGTACCCCATCGTGATCTCGGATGCGCTGCTGACCCTGGCCACTGCAGGCTTGCTCGTGCCGAAGTGGACTGCTCAGATCGATGCGGAGTGGACCCGCAATCTGGCACGAGACAATGGAAAACCCGCGGGCTTCTATGATCGGCGCCGCGACGCCGCCCGCAGAGCAGTACCCGATTGGGAAGTGCCCGCAGCGCAATGGACTCCGCACCTTGACGGGCTCCGTCTGCCCGATCCCGGCGACCGCCACGTGCTCGCTGCAGCCATTGCTGCCGCTGCCAGTTGCATCGTCACGGCAAATCTGAAAGATTTCCCGCAGCAGCTTTTGAACGTGCACGGGATTCGCGCAGTCCATCCCGACGACTTCCTCGTTCAACTGCTGGCGACCCATGCAGCGCAAGCGCTGGCGGCTTTCAAAATCCAGCGCACACGGCTCGCCAATCCACCCCTGACGCCCGAGGAATTTGCCACCGCCTTCGCCCGCGCCGGTCTGGGCAAAACTGCCGAGCGGCTTCGCGAGAGCGCGGCGCTGATCTGACAGCGCACCCAGCGCGGGGCCTGCGTTGTCAATCCGCCGTCCGCGACGAACTCCTACTCCTGCGCGGTGCACATCTTGCCGTCGTCCGACGCCCGGAACAGCACCATCGTCGCGACATCTTCCGGCTGCAGCCCGTCGGGCATGCACTGATTCTGGGCCAGCATGGCCTCGTCCTCGGCCGACATCCACGCGTCACACGGCAGGCTGGCGTAGCGGGTGGCGGTGGCTTGTTCGGAAGGGCCAGGCGGCGGGGCTCATGCACTGAGCGCCCAAAGCTATGTCAAAACGGATATGAATGAGGCTTCATTCTTTATTTTTCCTATATCAGTTTGCGGGGATAGGATGCGCCGCGTCAAGCTCAGGAGACAAGATCAATGGACAGCAAAAAGAAGCCCGTCCGCCGTAGCCAGGGTTGGTTTGGCCGGCAGGACCGGGACGGTTATGTGCATCGCAGCTGGATGAAGAACCAGGGCTACCCGGACGACCTGTTCGACGGCCGGCCCATCATCGGCATCTGCAACACCTGGAGCGAACTCACGCCCTGCAACGGGCACTTCCGCGAGCTCGCGGAGTTCGTCAAGCGCGGCGTGTACGAGGCCGGCGGCTTCCCGCTGGAGTTCCCGGTGATGTCCCTGGGCGAGACCCAGCTGCGCCCCACCGCGATGCTGTTCCGCAACCTGGCCAGCATGGACGTGGAAGAGTCGATCCGCGGCAACCCGATCGACGGCGTGGTGCTGCTGATGGGCTGCGACAAGACGACACCGTCGCTGATGATGGGCGCGGCCAGCTGCGACCTGCCGACCATTGGCCTGTCCGGCGGCCCGATGCTGAACGGCAAGTTCCGCGGCCAGGACCTGGGCTCGGGCACCGGCGTCTGGCGCATGAGCGAGATGGTGCGCGCGGGCGAGCTGTCGCAGGAAGAATTCACCGCGTCCGAGAGCTGCATGCACCGCTCCAAGGGCAGCTGCATGACCATGGGCACGGCCTCGACGATGGCCTCCATGGTCGAGGCACTGGGCATGTCCCTGCCCGAGAACGCCGCCATTCCCGCGGCCGACACGCGGCGCAACCGGCTGGCGCAGCTGACCGGCAGGCGCATTGTCGAGATGGTCAAGCAGGACATCCGCATGTCGCAGATCCTGACCCGGGAGGCCTTCGAGAACGCGATCCGCACCAATGCGGCCATTGGCGGCTCGACCAACGCGGTGATCCACCTGCTGGCCATTGCCGGCCGCATGGGCGTGGAGCTGAAGCTGGAAGACTGGGACCGCCTGGGCGCGGAGATCCCCTGCCTGGTCAACCTGCAGCCGTCCGGCCACTACCTGATGGAAGACTTCTGCTACGCTGGCGGCCTGCCGGTGGTGATGAAGGAAATCAGCTCGCTGCTGCACCTGGACCAGCCCACCGCCAACGGCAAGACCATTGGCGAGAACATCGCCGAGGCCCAGTGCTGGAACCCCGAGGTCATCAAGACCATGGTCGAGCCCTTCAAACCGGCCGCCGGCATCGCGGTGCTCAAGGGCAACCTGGCGCCCAATGGAGCCGTCATCAAGCCTTCGGCCTCCTCGCCGCACCTGCTCCAGCACCGCGGCCGCGCGGTGGTCTTCGAGAACATCGAGGACTTCCACGCGCGCATCGACGATGACGCGCTGGACATCGACGAACACTGCGTGATGGTGCTGAAGAACTGCGGCCCGCGCGGCTACCCCGGCATGGCCGAGGTCGGCAACATGCCGCTGCCGCCCAAGGTGCTGAAGAAGGGCATCACCGACATGGTCCGGATCTCGGATGCGCGCATGAGCGGCACCGCCTACGGCACCGTGGTGCTGCACACCTCGCCCGAAGCCGCGGCCGGCGGCCCGCTGGCCGTCGTGCGCGATGGCGACATGATCGACCTCGACGTGCCGGCCCGCCGCCTGCACCTGGACATCAGCGACGAAGAGCTGGCCGCCCGCCTGGCCGAATGGCAGAAGCCACCGTCGCCTGAACGCGGCTGGTACAAGCTTTACGTGGAACACGTGCAGCAGGCCCACCTGGGCGCCGACCTGGACTTCCTGGTTGGCGGCAGTGGCGCGCCGATCCCGCGTGATTCACACTAGGAAGGTGCGTACGAACCGGCCAAGCCCGCTCGTGCCGCCAGAACGAGCCCACTCGTCGTTGCAAATGCTCGCCGTGGCACGAACCACGGTTCCGCTTTGCGCCTAGATTGAGCCCGTTCCGACGACCCGCTCGAGCCCGTCCGGTCCGTCGACACCTTCCAGCCATTTCCGCCGAGACCGACCATGAGCCAAGCTGAAGCCCCTCGCCTCCTGTCCGAACCCCGCTGCGTCTGGGCCGCTGGTGCCACGCTTGGGGAAGGCACCTGCTGGTCGCCCTCCGAGCAGGCGCTGTACTGGGTCGACATCCTGGGCCAGCAGCTGCACCGCTGGGAGCCGGCCACTGGCGGCAAGCAGAGCTGGGACATGGACGACACCATCAGCGCGGTGGCCGAGCGGGCCACGCAGCCCGGCCTGGCCATCACGCTGCGCCGCGGCCTGGCGCTGTTCAACCCCAAGGGCCGCGCGCTGCAGATGCTGGACGCGCCCGAACCCGAACTGCCCGGCAACCGCTTCAACGACGGCAAGTGCGACGCGCAAGGCCGCTTCTGGGGCGGCACGATGGACTTCGCCTGCGAAGCGCCCACCGGCTCGCTGTACCGCTTCGACGCCGCCGGCCAGGCCACGCTGGCGCTGCAGGCCAACTTCCCGGTGACCAACGGCCCGACCTGGTCGCGCGACCAGCGCACCATGTTCTTCAACGACACGGTGCACCGCAAGGTCATGGCCTACGCGTTCGACCCGGTCACCGGCGAAGTCGGCGCCGGCCGCGTCTGGCTGAAATTCGCCGAACACGACGGCCACCCCGACGGCATGACCAGCGACGCGGCAGGCCGCCTGTGGATCTGCCACTGGGGCGCCGCCTGCGTGACCTGCCACGACCCGGTGACGGCCGCCGAACTGCTGCGCGTGCCTTTGCCCACCGACCACATCACCAATGTCGCTTTCGGCGGCCCGGACCTGACGACGCTGCACATCACCAGCGCCCGTTTCGGTCTCAGCGAAGCCCAGCTGGCGGCACAACCGCTGGCTGGCGCGCTGTTCACGGTCGAGACGAACGTGACCGGGCTGCAGCCCAACCGCTTTGCCGGCTGAACGCCCTGGGGCGCAGCAGCCGCCTGGGTCAAGCCATCAGGCGAACTCGTCGGCGTCCGCTTCCGCCTCCGGCCAGAGGGCAGGGAAATAGAAGCGCAAGGCGTGCAAGGGCATCGCGAAGCGCACCTTGCCCTGCGGGCTGTCAGAGGACAGCAGTCCGCGCCTGAGCAGCGCCGACAAGGCCGACACCGCGGTGCGGTCGCCCAGGCCGGTCATGGTCTTGAACTCGCCGCGCTCAAGTTCGCCGCCTGTGAGAAAGAGGTAGTGCAAGGGCCGCAGCACTTCGCGCCGCACGCCCGACTTCAGGATTTGTTCCTCGTGGGTCAGGCAGGCTGCCAACCGGCGCTCCATGCTCGACAAGTCCAGCAGGCGGGCCATGAAGTTCACCTGATCCTGGCAGACCTCGAGCACATATTCGATCCAGGCCACCAAGGCCTGTTCGCTCAGGTTGCCACGCCCGTCCAGATCGCCTCGGCGCGCCGAATCGGCATCCGCAAGCAATGCGTAGTAGCGGTCGGTGCTGCGGGCAAAGCCGCGCAGCGGAGACCACAAGCCGCCGGTATAGCCCAACGCATGCAGCATGGCGTGGGTGTGCAACCGCATCACGCGGCCATTGCCATCCACGAAAGGATGAATCCATCCCAAGCGCTGGTGGGCAGCCGCCAGTGCCAGCAAGGACGCCTCGCCCCGACGCACCCCACCATAGAACGATGCCCAGCGTTGCAGGAATGCAGGCAGGCTGCTGTGCACTGGCGCAACATGCGCGCCCACCTGCACGTCCCTGCCCCGCCACTGCCCGGGCACCAGGGTCACACCCTCGGCCGTGCGCAAATCGTCGGCGGGCAAACGGGCGAACAATTCGCGGTGCAGGTCGGCCACGGCCGCTGCGCTGTAGAGCTGCTCCGCACCAGCATCGCCGGCAAATCTCTGCTCGATTGCAGCCTCGGCCTCAATGTGCGCCACCGCCAAGCGCTGCCGGGCGGCGAGATCCCGGTCGGAGGAAAAATCGCGACGCAGGGCCTGCTCGATCTCGCGCGGTCTCGTGTGCTGCCCCTCGATGCGATTCGTGTAGTACGAATTCATGCCGCGCAGCAACTGGCGCAATGCCGGCGTGATCGGCTGGCTGCTCAGCGAAACTGCGGCGCGCGCCAAGTCATGCGCGCGCGCCAGCAAAGGCTCTTGCTGGCGCTCCGAAGGCAACAAGGGCTCAAATTGCTGGGGTGAGTCGTACAAGCTCATTTGCGAACATTGTGACTCACCCATCATGTTGATGCGAAACGCTAATTACCGCTTCGCACACACTTCATTGCGCACTTCATTGCGCACGTGGCCACGGCTTTCTGGCCGCACCAGTTAGGCCAGTCACTCGTCCCGGCCGCCGAAGATGCCCAGCAGGGCCAGCAGCGACTGGAAGACGTTGTACAGGCTCAGGTACACGCCCAGCGTGGCGCTGATGTAGTTGGTCTCGTAGCCGTCCTGCACACGCTTCAAGTCATGCAGGATGAAGGCCGAGAAGATGCCGATGGCGACCACCGACAGCGTGATCATCAGCGCGCTGGACTGGATGAACACGTTCGCGATGCCGGCGACCAGCAGCATGATCATGCCAATGAACAGCCACTTGCCCATGCTGGACAGGTCGCGCTTGATCACGGTGGACATGGTCGCCATGCCCAGGAAGATCAGGCCGGTGCCGGTGAAGGCGGTCATGATCAGGCCGGCGCCGTTGGCCAGGCCCAGCACCGCGCCAATCATGCGCGACAGCATCAAGCCCATGAAGAAGGTGAAGCCCAGCAGCACCGGCACGCCTGCGGCCGAGTTCTTGGTCTTCTCGATCGCGAACATGAAGCCGAACGCGCCGGCCAGGAACACGACCATGCTGACGATGGGGCTCATCGCGCTGGCGAGGCCGGTGGCCACGCCCAGCCAGGCGCCAGCCACCGTCGGCACCATGGACAGCGCCAGCAGCCAGTAAGTGTTGCGCAACACCCGGTTGCGCTGGGCCACCGAGCCGGAAGCGCCGGCACCAAAGGCCGGCGAGAGGGTTTGGAGATGTTGGCTCATGAGAGTCCTTTCTGGAGCAACAACGCATCGTTTGAGCGTTGCCCACACCTTACGCGCGAAGACACTTCGCGTAAATTCGTATTTCTTGATCCAATGCTTCGAGAAATCCCACAGCTCGCCCTGGAGCACCGATGAACTTCAAGCACCTTCACTACTTCTGGGCCACAGCCAAGGCCGGTGGCGTGATGCGGGCCGGAGAGCAGCTGCACATCACGCCGCAAACGCTCTCGGGCCAGATCAAGCTGCTGGAGGCGCGGCTGGGCTACCCGCTGTTCCGCAAGCACGGGCGCAAGCTGGAACTGACGGAAGAAGGCCGCGTGATGCTGGGCTACGCAGAGCAGATCTTCAGCCTCAGCGCCGAGATGGAAACCGCCATCGGCCAGGCGCGCGCGGGCGGGCAGGCGCTGGACTGCCGCGTGGGCATTGCCGACTCTGTTCCCAAGTCCATTGCCTACCGGCTGCTGGCACCCGCGCTGGACGCCGTGCCGCAGCAGGTGCGGCTGATCTGCCACGAAGGCAAGTTCCAGGACCTGCTGGCCCAGCTGGCGGTGCAGCGGCTGGACCTGGTGATGGCCGACGAGGCGATGAACAAGCAGCTCAGCGTGAAGGCCTTCAACCACCCGCTGGGCACGACCGCGACCAGCTTCTTCTGCACCGCTGACCTGAAGAAGACGCTCAAGGGGCGCTTCCCGCAACAGCTGGACGGCGCACCGATGCTGCTGCCCGGGGCCGGCTCGGCGATGCGCCAGCGGCTCACGCAATGGTTCGCCGAGCGCCAGCTGCACCCGCGCACCATCGGCGAGTTCGACGACGCGGCGCTGATGAAGGCCTTCGGCCGCGAGGGTCGCGGCGTGTTCACCTCGCCCACGGTGCTGGAGCAGGAGACCTGCGAACAGTACGGTGTGAAGGTGCTGGGCCGCAGCGACGAGTTGGTGGAAGAGTTCTACGCCATCTCGGTCGAGCGGCGCATCACGCACCCTGCCGTCTCGGCCATCACGCAGGCGGGGCGGCAGCAGCTGTTTGGCGCAGCGACCTGAACCCCGCGCCTCACCTTGACGGCGGCTTTCGCCTGGCCGGCGCCTGGCCAGCCAGGCCGGCCGCAGCCTCGGCGAACTCGGCCACCAGCGCGTCGATGAACAGCCGGGTGCGCAGCGGCAGGAACTCGCGCGAAGCGAACAGCACGTGAATGGGGGCGTGTTCGCCGGTCCAGGCCGGCAGCACCGCCACCAGCCGGCCATCGGCCAGCTCGGCCGCGACGTCCCACACCGAGCGGCGCACCAGGCCCAGGCCGGCCAGCGCCCAGTCGTGCGCCTGCTCGCCGTTGTCGGTCTGCAGCCGGCCGCTCACCCGCACGCTGACCGGTGCCGCGCCGGCCGGGCCTGCAGGCACAAAGCGCCAGTCGGCCGACGAGCTCGCGCTGCCACGGCTCAGCACGATGCAGTCGTGCTGAGCCAGCTCGGCCGGAGACTGCGGCACCCCGCGCCGATGCAGGTAGGCGGGCGCGGCGCAGACCACGCGGCGGTTGTCGGCCAGGTGGCGGGCCACCAGGCGCGAGGCCGGGTCGCCGCCAATGCGCACCGCGCAGTCGAAGCCGCCATCCAGCAGGTCGACCACGCTGTCGGACAGCGACAGCTGCACCCGCAGCTGCGGATGCAAGGCGGCAAAGCGCTGGATCGCCGGGCCGATCCAGCGCCGGCCCAGCGCCACCGGCGACGAGACGCGCAGCAGGCCGGTGGCTTCGCGCCTGCCCTGGGCCAGTTCGGCCTCCGCATCGGCCACGTCCGCCAGGATGGTGCGGCAACGCTCGAAGTAGCGCTGACCCTCCTCGGTCAACGCCAACCGGCGCGAGCTGCGCTGCAGCAGCCGCACGCCGAGCCCAGCCTCCAGCCGCGCCAGCCGCTTGCTGCCCACCGCCGGTGAAAAACCAAGCTCCCGGCCAGCGGCGGACAGGCTGCCGGCCAGCACGCTCTGCACAAAAAGCCGCATGTCAGACAGATCGGCCATGCGCGATGTCACCTTTCATCTTTCTCGAATTGGAACAGCTGCCGCAACAGCTTGAGCCATTTTGATCCAGGGCCGAAAAGACGACGATGCGGGCATGTCAAACGTCCTGCCCCGCCACGGGCTTCTTCCCGCCATGAAAAACCTTGCCCGCACCCTGCTTGCCACGTCGCTGACCGCACTGAGCGCCTGTCACGCCGCGCACGCCGCCGAAGCCTTGCCAGAGCCAGCCTCGCTGGTGGTGGACCGTTCATTGCCAGCCGCCCAGCGCGACGCGATGGCGCTGGCCGCACGCCGCTACTACGCGTTCTGGAACACCGGCGAGGCGCCCTATGCCCAGGCCGCACTGTCGCCTGCCTTCATCGACCGGAACCTGCCAGCCGGCCGGCCGCAAGGCCCGGAAGGGCCGCTGTTCGCTTCGCAGCAGTTCCGCGCCGCGGTGCCGGACCTGCGCGCCCAGGTCGAGGAAATGCTGCTGGTGGGCGACCGCGTGGTGGGCCGGCTGCGCTTCACCGGCCACTTCAGCGGCCGCTTGGGCAGCGGTGCGAATGCGCGGCAAGGCGATGGCCGCGCGATCGACTTCATCGCCACCGACATCTACCGCATCGAGTCGGGCCAGATCGCCGAGAACTGGCACCTCGAGGACAACCTCGGCTTGCTGCAGCAACTGGGCGTCGTGCCGCGTTGACCCGCTCGGCACGGGCCCTTCCTCCGGACCGCATCACGCGACCGGAGGAAAGAGGCATCTCAATTGACGATCACGGCAGCGACGGATTGTTCTCGGCGAAATACTCGTGGCTGTCGGCGTTGTCCAGCGCCTTGGTCGGGTTGGTCTTGGCAAGCCGCGCGGCCTTGGTCTGGCCGTAGGCCCAGTCGTCGGTTCCGGCAACCACGGTGAAGTGTGACATCTCGTGCACCAGCGTGCCGCCCTTGGAGTCGGTGCCGGTCATCGGGGCGCTCCAGAACGCGCCGCACAGGTAGATCTTGTACGGCTGATTGGCATAGACATAGGCATAGGTGCCGCTGTCGTTGCAGGAGCAGTCCAGCGTCAGCGGCTGGGTCGTGAAGGCGCTTGTCTCGTTGGTGAAATGGCTCTTCGCGGTGTTCCAGCCGGACGACGAGTAGGTGCCGAACCACTTGACGTAGCGCTGCGTGGCCGAAGGCGTGCCGCTCAGGTAGGTCGTGGTGTTGGTCGCGTAGGTGGTGGCGGCGCTGACGGCGCTGACCAGCGTGCTCTTTTCGGTCGAGGTGCAGGCCCCCGTGTAGCTGATGCTGGCCAGGTGGGCACGGCCGAGCAACTCGTCGGTCTGCGCCTGCACGGCTTCTTCGGGGTCGATGAACGCGGCTTGCTCGGCGCTGCGGCCCTGCGTCCACAGCTCGGCCGGTGCGGTCGATGCGAAATCGACGGCGCCCTGGCGCAGGCCGCCGCCGACGTATTCGATGCGGTAGTGGCCGTTGCCCAGCGCGTAGTCGCGGCTCAGGTCCACGGTGTAGCTCAGCGAACCGCCGGCCGGCAGCGCGACGAAGTCCTTGGCGGTGGGCGCGGCGCGCTTGACCAGCGGGCCGACGTAGGCGGCCGGCGTGCCGTCGTCCTGCAGCACGCGGAACAGCGGACCTTGCAGGTGCTTCGAAGGCAGCTGCGACTTCAGCACCTTCACATCATGGCCGGTGGTATTGGTGACGGTGACGTGCACCGCGACCTGGCTGTCGCCCTGCACGACCGCGCTGTCCAGCGAGAGCTGCACGTCCAGCACTTCGCGTGCGGCGGCCGAAGCGCCGGCGGCCACCAGCATCGCTGCCACGATGGTGCTGGTCTTGAACATCCCTTTGACGATCCTTTTGGAAACTTTTTGCACTGGGTTCTCCGAGTGTGTGTGTCGACGATGGGGACGCCGCCGTCTCTTGAACGGCAGCGGCGCAAATTTAGGAGCGCCACCCGCCAGGGACATCGGGTGCAACCCTTTGAGGCCGGTGCGCCACGGCCCTTGAGAGCCGCCGATTTGCGCCAGCTGTCTAGCAATAGCCGAGCCCAAACAGGGCGCCGAAAGCCCCGCCTACCCAAGCTAGGGGGATGGGGCTATTTCGCGCCGGCCGCGGCCTTGCTGGCCCGCCCGGTGGACGCGCGCACCACCAACCTCGGCACCGAGGCTTCGCGCAGCGGCGGCTGGCCGCCGGGCGTGCCGGTCTCGCGGATCATCTGCGTGATCAGCTCCACGGCCAGTTCGGCCGACTCGTCGATGGGCACGGCCACCGTGGTCAGCGCGGGCCGCACCTGGTGCGCCAGCGCGATGTCGGTGATGCCGATGACCGAGAGGTCACCGGGCACGTCCAGCCCGACCTCGGCAGCGGCCTGCAGCACGCCAAGCGCAGGCAGGTCGTTGGACGCGAAGACGGCCGTCAGGTCCGGCACCGCGGCCAGCAGCGCGTGGCCGGCGTTGCGGCCTGCGTCGATGGTGTCGTGGCCGAACACGGTATGGCCTTCTGGCAGTTCCAGGCCCGCCCGCTTCAGGCCCTCCAGAAAGCCGCGGTAGCGCCAGATGTGGTTGCCGCTCAGCTCGCTGCCCATCACCACGCCAATGCGCCGGTGGCCCAGCTTCACCAGGTGCTCGGCGGCGATCATGCCGGCGCGGAAGAAGTCCACCGCGACGCTGGGCAGCGGCGGCGGCTGGTCCGGCTTCTCCCACATGCACAGCACGACCGGCACGCCACGCTCGCGCAACTTGACCAGTTCGTCGATCTGCACGAAGTCGGCGTTCATCACCAGCACGCCGCGCGCCAGCGAACCGGCGACAGCGTCCAGGTAGGCGCGCTCCTGCTCGGGGTCGTCGTTGGTGTTGCAGACGATCAGGAAATAGCCAAGCTTGCGCACCGCGCGCTCGACCGCCAGCGCAAACGCCGGGTAGAACGGGTTGGCAATGCTGGAGACCATCAGCGCCACGGTCTGCGGCTGGCCCTCGGCCAGCGCGCGCGCCGTCAGGTTGGGCCGGTAGCCCAGCTCGCGCACGGCGGCCAGCACCCGCTCACGGGTTTCGACACTCACCTTGCCGCGCTCGCGCAGCACGTTGGACACCGTGGCCGCGGTGACGCCGGCCTTGCGGGCGACTTCAGCCAGCGTGGTCATGCGGGAAACAGCGAGAAGAAGGGTTCATGCGGGGCAGGATAAACGACTGGATACAAACTCATCCTTTCACCGAGCCAGAGGTGAGGCCCGAGACCAGCCAGCGCTGTGTGACCAGGAACAGCAGCGTCAGCGGCAGGCCGGCGAGGATGGCGGTGGCGGCGAAGTCGCCCCAGAGGTAGCGCTGGTTGAACAGGAACAGGCGCGATCCGACGGCCAGCGTCAGCTTGTCCTCGTCGTGCATCAGCACCGAGGCGATGGGGTATTCGATCATGCCGCCGAGGAAGGCCAGCACAAAGACGACCACCAGGATGGGCAGCGCCATCGGCAGCAGCACGTAGACAAAGGCCTGCAGCGGCGTGGCACCGTCCACCGCGGCGGCCTCTTCCAGTTCGCCGGGCACGCTGTCGTAATAGCCCTTGATCAGCCAGATGTGCTGGGCCACGCCACCGGTGTAAGCCAGCGCCAGGCTCCAGTGGCTGTTCAGGCCCAGCCAGGGCACGGCTTCGCCAATGCGGTCGAACAGCGCGTAAATGGCCACCAGCGCCAGCACCGAGGGGAACATCTGCAGCAGCAGCAGGCCGTTCAGCGTGGCGTCGCGCCCGCGAAAGCGCATGCGCGCAAACGCATAGGCGCTGGTGATGGACAGCAGCAGCGAGACGGTGGCCGAGATGCCGGCCACCTTGAACGAGTTCAGGATCCACTGCAGCACCGGGAACGGCGGGTGGATCATCTGCCCGTCCGCGTCCTGGTAGGACATGCCCAGCGCCAGCTTCCAGTGCTCGAAGCTGATCTCCGGCGGGATCAGGTGCCCGCCGGCGAAGTTGCCCGGCCGCAGCGAGATCGACAGGATCATCAGGAAGGGCGTGATGGTCAGGCCGATGAAGGCCAGCAGCGCCACGTGCATGCCCAGCACGCGCCAGCGCTGGGACTTCTTCAGGACGATGGCCATGAATAAGTTACCTCAATTGGTCAACGCGGATCGCGCCCGACCTTGAACAGCTTCAGGTTCACGACCGCCAGCGTCGCGACCATCAGGAACACGATGGACGAGATCGCGCAGGCCAGCGCATAGTTCTGCCCCGAGTCCTGGAAGGCGATGCGGTAGGTGTAGGACGCCAACAGGTCGGTGGCGCCCACCGGCACGGCGGTGTCGAGGTAATCCGGCGCGCCATTGGTCAAGAGCGCGATCAGCGTCAGGTTGTTGAAGTTGGTCGCAAACGACGCGATGAGCAGCGGCGCGATGGGCCGGGCGATCAGCGGCAGCGTGATGCGGAAGAAGTTGGTCAGCGGCCCGGCGCCGGCCAGCGCCGAGGCTTCGTACAGCTCGTCCGGGATCGCCTTGATCAGGCCCATCGAGAGAATCATCATGTACGGATAGCCCAGCCAGGCGTTGACCAGCAGCACCATGCTGCGCGCCAACGTCGCGTCCGAGAACCAGCCGGGGCGGATGCCGAACAACTGGTCCAGCACCAGGTTGATCTCGCCGAGGTTCTCGTTGAACAGGCCGCGGAACACCGGGATGGAAATGAAGGCCGGCACCGCATAAGGCAGGAACAGCATCAGCCGGTAGAAGTTGCGCCCGCGCAGCGCGTCCCAGTTCAGCGCGACTGCCAGCACCACGCCAATGGCGAAGGTGAACAGCGTGTTGAGGGCGGCGAAGCTCACCGTCCACGCGAACACGCGCAGGAAGGGTTCGAGGAAGCGCTGCTCGGTGAAGATGCGCACGTAGTTGTGCCAGCCCACAGAAGCGCGAAAGCCGGGCTGCAGCGTCTTTCCGTCGGCCCGCTGCCAGTAGCCTGCCGCCCAGTTGGCCTGGATGCGCACGCCGTCGGCGTTATCGGTGAGCGTGCCGTCGGCGTTGCGGGTGTAGGCCGGGCGGCTGGCGGCGAAGCGGCGCAGGCTGCTCTGGTGCAGCTCGGTGCCGTCCGGCAGCTCGGCGGTGACCTGCTTCAGCGCTTCCTGCAGCGCGATCACGCGCTTGAGCGGCAGCGCGGTGCCGGCGGGCTCGTCGGCCACCGTTTCGGCCTTGACGCGCTGCGCGGCACCTGGTGCAAACGACGCGCTCAAGTAGTGCTGGCCGGCCTCATCGGTAAAGGCCAGGCGGTAGCGGTTGGCATCTTCCAGCAGCTTGAAGTCCAGCCCGGCGCCGTCGCTGTTGCTGCGGCTCAGTAGCACTTCGGTGGCACGCTCGAAGGTAAGCAGGTGGTCCGAGCTGTAGTTGGTGAAGCTGATCGCCACCGTGTAGCCCATGGGCACGACGATGAAGACCAGCGCTGCCAGCAGGCCAGGCACCACATAGCGCCAGGCGTAGAAGCGCGGCGACAGGTAGATGAAGACCGCCACGCCCAGCACCGCCAGCACGCCAGCGGCCGCGGCCGGCTGGTGCGCAGCCAGCAGCAGCACGACGATGGCCAGCGCTGCCAGCAATGCCAGCACACCCAGCAGCGCCACCACCGCATGCAGCCGGCTGAAGCGAGGCGAAGGGACTTCCACCTTGCGCATGCTCAGCGCAGTCATGGCCGGGCTGCCAGGCGCCGCAGTGCGAGGCCGTCTTCGCCGAACACGTGCAGGTGCTCGGTGGGCAGCCGCAGGCCCACAGCGTCGCCCACCACCACCGCGCTGTCGCCCGGCAGGCGCACGACCAGCGCGCGCTCGGGCGTGCCGCCGTGCGCAGCGTCCACGTAGGCAAAGGTGGTGTCGCCCAGGTGCTCGACCCACTGGATGCGGCCACCGAGCACGTTGTCGCTGGCCGACTCGCACAGCGACAGGTGCTCGCTGCGCACGCCCAGCGTGACCTTGGCGCCCAGCGCCAGGCCATCGGGCGAGACACCGGCCGTCACCTGCGTGCCGTCGCGCAGCGCGACCGTGACGCCGCCCGGCGCCAGCGATACGACCTGCGCGCTCAGCAGGTTCATCTGCGGCGAGCCGATGAAGCGAGCCACGAACAGGTTGCGCGGGTGCTGGTACAGGTCCATCGGCGTGCCGACCTGGGCGACGCTGCCGTGGCGCGTCATGTCCTCACCGGTGTGCAGCAGCACGATCTTGTCGCCCAGCGTCATGGCCTCGACCTGGTCGTGCGTGACGTAGACGGTGCTGGCGCGGCCGTACTCACGGTGCATGCGCGCAATCTCCAGCCGGGTCTGGGTGCGCAGCGCGGCGTCCAGGTTGGACAGCGGCTCGTCGAACAGGAACACGCCCGGATTGCGCACCAAGGCGCGCCCGATGGCCACCCGCTGCCGCTGCCCGCCGGACAGCGCGCGCGGCTTGCGCTCCAGGAGGTGCTCGATCTCCAGCACCTTCGCGATCTGCCCGACGCGGGTGCGGATTTCCGGGCTTTTCATGCCGGAGAGCTTGAGCCCAAACGAGATGTTCTGCGACACGCTGAGGTGGGGGTACAGCGCGTAGTTCTGGAACACCATCGCCACGTCGCGCTCCGAGGGCGCCAGGTCGTTGACAGGCTTGCCGCCGATGCGAAGCGTGCCGCCGGTGATGTCTTCCAGCCCGGCAATCATGCGCAGCAGCGTGGACTTGCCGCAGCCGCTGGGGCCGACGAAGACGCAGAACTCGCCGTCGGCAATGTCGAGCGAAACGTCGCGCACGATGTCGGCGCCGCCGTCGTAGCGCTTGAACAAATGTTCCAGGGTCACACTGGCCATGGGCTTTCCGATCCGGTCGTCAGAGGGACAGGCGCAGCTCGCGCCGTGTGTGCAGCGCCACGCTGGCCAGCGTGGGCCGCCCACCCACCTCGCGCAAGCGCTCGCGCGCGAAGGCTTCGAGGAAGATGGGCGCTTCGGGGTCGGCCGCCAGCACCGCCAGTTCCAGCACCGGCCAGCGGCCATCTGAGTGCCCCCAGGGCTGGGCGATACCCAGCCCGCCCCCCGTGGGGGACAAGGCAACTTGGGACGGCCCGGCGTTCCCTTGCACGACAAAACGGTCCACGCCAATCTGCCACGGCTCACCGTCGTAGAAATGGTCGTCCACCAGCTCACCGTCGGCATACAGCCTCGCCGCGTCGCCCAGGTAGTCCAGCACCAGCATCACGCGGCCAGGGCCTTGCGCCAGCTCGGCCGGCAGGTCCAGGCTCCAGCGTGTGGCCTGGGCGTAAGCCTCGTCGTCCGGCGCCAGCGGCGTGGACTTGCCGCGCCAGGCCACGTGCGGGCCCAGGCGCACGGGCGGCGGGCTCGGGTTGTCCTGCAGCAGCGCGAGCGCCACCTCGCCGGGCACGCGCGCGGGCAGCGAAGCCATCTGCACGGCGAAGCCCGCGGCCACCTCGTTCGCCGGCCACACCTGCACTTGCGCCAGGCCGTCGTCGGCCACCGAGACCACCGCCTCGTCGCCGTCCAGGTAGAGCGGCTGCGGGCTGATCAGCAGCCGGTCGCGGCCATTCAGCTTCGCGTGCAGGCATTGGTCGGCCAGCGCCTGCGGCAGCAGCACGACGCTGTGGACCGCGCCAGTGGCATCGGTCACGCGCAGCAGGCGCGGCGCGATGGTGACGGCGATGTCCAGCTGCCAGCCTTGGGCGTCCTGCTGGATTTCATCGCCCGGCGTTGAATCAGTGACCTCAATTGACGCCGCCTCGAAGTGCAGCTTGGCGCCGAACTCCGGCAGCGCAAATGCGACCAGCACCTGCGTGTCGTCCGGCTCGGTCCAGCGGGTGAGCGGCTGCACCGTGGCGTGGGCCAGGCGGGCCGCGCCCAGGCGCAGGCCGATGGGCCAGATGAAGCTGAGGCCGCTGGGCACCTGCACCGGTGTGGCGGGCAGCAGCGTCGTGCCGCCGCTGTGCTGGACCTCGAACTGCACGCCCGAGAAGGCTGGCAGCGGGTGGTGGCGCAGGTGGTTGTTGACGAACAGGAAGCCGTTGTCGCCAGCGCCGCGCAGCGAGGCACGCAGGCGGCTGCGGTCTTCCGGCCCGCTGGCGCGCTCGGCAGGCAGCACGGCCTCCATCGCGGCCAGCTCCTCGCCAAATGCGGCCATGAACTGGTGCAGGCAGCGCAGCCGGCCGTAGGAGGCTCGCACCTGGCCGTACTGGCCCAGCGGGGTGCGGAAGTCGTAGTTCAGCACCAGCACGTCGTTCGGGTAGCCGGTGTCCTGGGTTTCCTGCAGGCGCGCGCCGGGCACCAGGGCGGCAGGGTTGCAACCGCCGTGGTACATGTAATACCCATAGAGGTTGGCCCCGGAGCCGACCTGCACCAGCGCGGTGGCGGCCACATCCTGCAGCGTGACGACCGGGCGGCGGTGGTAGGACACGTGCATGCCGCCGCCAGCTTCGGCGAGGAAAAACGGGTAGTGCGACGGGTCGATGCGGCCTTCGGCCGGTGTGCCGCCGACATTGCCCATCTCGCCGATCGCGCGGCTGGTGTCGAACAGGAACACGCCGGACGGCGGCAGGGGTTCGGTAGCGCCGCTCCAGAAGCCGTCGGCATAGGCGCCGGAGACGGGGATGACCTCGCGCTCTGGAATGTCCAGCGTGGGCCAGCCGGTCACCGTGTAGAGCGGCACGGTCAGGCCGCTGTCGATGGCGATGTGGCGCAGCGCCTCGATGTGCTCGGCACCGCGGCCGGGGCCAACCTGGTCGTATTCGTTTTCCAGCTGCAGGCCGATCACCGGGCCACCGTCGCACCACAGCAGGCCGCGTAGCTGCGCGCCGATCTGACCGTAGAAAGCGCGCACCGCCGCCAGGTAGGCTGCATCGTTGTTGCGCACCGGGCCTTGCGCCATCACCCAGTCCGGCAGGCCGCCGTAGCGCGCCTCGGCATGCACCCAGGGACCCGGGCGCAGGTAGAACAGCAGCCCAGCTTCGGCCACCAGCTCGACGAAGCGGCGCAGGTTGCGCTGGCCGGTCCAGACGAACTCACCGCGCTGTTCCTCGTGGTGGTTCCAGAAGACATAGCTGGCGACGATGTTCACACCACCGGCGGCCATCTTCAGCAGCTCGGTGCGCCACTCGTTTTCCGGGAAGCGCGAGTAGTGGAACTCGCCCATCACCGGCATCCAGTGTTTGCCGTCCAGCGTCAGCCAGCGGCTGTTGACGGCCAGGCTCCGGTCGGCACGCGGGTGCTGCCCCAGGTTCAGGAAACCGGTTTCGGCACGCGCCGGTGCGGGCGGCAGCTGCAAGCCCAGCGGGCCGCTCAGCGGGAGGGAAGACGGGAGGTTCATCGGCGCAGGGAATGAAGGCGGAATGCTTTGTTAAGCGATTAACTTCCGGCAGTGTGTCGGCTGCATTCCGCCCGAGCCAGCGGGAAAACCCTCAACGTTTTCGGCCCAGCCGGGACGGGCCGTTTGGCCGGCAAAACCGCCATTGACGGGAAAAGGATTAAGCGTTTAATCTATGCACACCAAAACTTTTCCTGGGCCTGCGCCATGAAGCTGGGCGTCTGTTACTACCCCGAGCAGTGGGACGAATCGCTGTGGGCCTCGGACGCGCGCCGCATGGCCGAGCTGGGCCTGTCGACCGTGCGCATCGCCGAGTTCGCCTGGGCGCTGATCGAGCCGGCCCCCGGCCGCTTCGAGTGGGACTGGCTGGACCGGGCGATCAACACACTGGCCGAAGCCGGCCTGGAAGTCGTGCTGGGCACGCCGACCGCCGCGCCGCCGCATTGGCTGGTCGAGCAGCATCCGGACGTGCTGGCAGTGGATGCACACGGGCGCACCAAGCCCTTCGGCTCGCGCCGCCACTACTGCTTTTCCAGCGAGACCTTCCACACCGCCAGCGCCCGCGTGGTGACGGCGATGGCCGAGCGCTATGGCAGCCATCCGGCCGTGATCGCCTGGCAGACCGACAACGAATACGGCTGCCACGACACCACCGTGTCCTACTCGCAGGGCGCGCTGAAGCGCTTCCGCGCCTGGCTGGCCGAGCGCTACGGCAGCATCGAAGCGCTGAACCAGGCCTGGGGCAATGTCTTCTGGAGCATGACCTACGCGCGCTTCGAGGACGTGGGCCTGCCGGTGGCGATGCCGGCGCCGCCCAACCCCTCGCAGCTGCTGGCCTTCCAGCGCTTCGCTTCCGACGAGGTGCTGCGCTACAACCGCATGCAGGTCGAGATCCTGCGCCGGCACGCACCCGGCCGGCCGGTGCTGCACAACTTCATGGGTTTCTTCGGCAGCTTCGAGCACCACAAGATGGGCCGCGACCTGGACATTGCCAGCTGGGACAGCTACCCGCTGGGCCACCTGGATGGCATGAACGTGGCCAGCGAAGCCGAGAAGCTGGCCCACCGCCGCACCGGCCATCCGGACATCGCAGCGTTCAACCACGACCTGTACCGCGGCGTGGTGGCCAGTGGCCGCTGGTGGGTGATGGAGCAGCAGGCCGGGCCGGTGAACTGGGCGCCGTGGAACGCGCTGCCGCTGCCCGGCATGGTGCGCGCCTGGACCTGGGAAGCCTTTGCGCACGGGGCGGAACTGGTCTCCTACTTCCGCTGGCGCCAGGTGCCGTACGCGCAAGAGCAGCTGCACTCCGGCCTGAACACGCCCGACAACCTGCTGGCCACCGGCGGCGAAGAGGCCGCGCAGGTGGCGCGCGAGCTGGCCACCGTGCCGGTGGAAACCAGCCGGCCGGCGCGCGTGGCGCTGGTGGTGGACTACGCCGGCAAATGGGCCCTGGACGCGCTGCCCAACAGCGCCGACTTCGACGTGCACACGCTGCAGCTGCGCTGGTACAGCGCGCTGCGCCGCCTGGGGCTGGACGTGGACGTGCTGCCGGCCTCGGCCGATTTCAGCGGCTACCAGCTGGTGGCGGTGCCGACGCTGCCTGTCGTCTCGCCGGATTTCGTGGACCGCCTGCAGCGCAGTGGCGCGCAGCTGGTGTTCGGCCCGCGCAGCGGCTCGCGCACGGCCGAGATGCACATTGCCGAAGGCCTGCCCCCCGGGCCGCTGCGCGCCCTCTTCCCTGGCCTGCGCGTCACCGCGGTCGAAGGCCTGCGGCCCGGCATTGCGCTGCCAGTCTCGCTGGGCGACACGTCGGCCCAAGTGACGCGCTGGCGCGACGTGCTGGACCTGCCAGCCGGGTTGACGGCCGAGGGGAGCTACTCGGACGGGCATGCCGCCGTCGTGCAACACGGCCTGGCCCGCTACATCAGCGGCTGGCTGTGCGACGCGGGACTGGGCGCGGTGATGGCCCGCGCCGCAAGCGCGGCCGGCCTGCCTGCGCAGCCGCTGCCCGAAGGCCTGCGGCTGCGGCGGCGCGGCAGGCTGCAGTTCGCCGTCCACTATGGCGAGCAAGCGGTGCAGCTGCCCGCGCCGGCCGACGCACGCTTCGTGCTCGGCGGCCCGGTACTGGAAGCCGGCGGCGTGGCTGCCTGGTGGCTGGACTGAGCCCTTTGTCGACCCGGGCCGCCTGGCCGTGGCACATTGCCGGTATTGGCCACCCCGGCGCCATCCACTTGTGCGATGTTCTGCCCGCCAGGCCACCACTCCCCGAAGATCCCCCGAAGAGAAGTTGAGATGAAGATCACCCGCCTCACCACCTACCGCGTTGCCCCGCGCTGGATGTTCCTCAAGGTCGAGACCGATGAAGGCATCACCGGCTGGGGCGAGCCCGTGCTTGAAGGCCGGGCCCGCACCGTCGAAGCCGCCGTGCAGGAATTCGCCGAGACCCTGATCGGCCAGGACCCAATGCGCATCAACGACCTGTGGCAGACCATGTACCGCGGCCATTTCTACCGCGGTGGCGCGATCCTGATGAGCGCCATCGCCGGCATTGACCAGGCCCTGTGGGACATCAAGGGCAAGGCCCTGGGCGTACCGGTCTACCAGTTGCTGGGCGGCCTGGTGCGCGACAAGATGAAGGTCTACAGCTGGGTCGGCGGCGACCGGCCGGCCGACATCGTGGCCGACATGCAGCGCCTGATGGAAGGCGGCTTCGACACCTTCAAGCTCAACGGTACCGAGGAATTCGGCCTGCTGGACACGCCGCGCGCCATCGACACCGCCGTGGCCAAGATCGCCGGCGTGCACGACGCGCTGGGCACCCAGGTCAGCTTCGGCATCGACTTCCACGGCCGCGTCTCCGCGCCCATGGCCAAGCCGCTGCTGAAGGCGCTGGAGCCGTTCCGTCCGCTGTTCGTCGAAGAGCCGGTGCTGGCCGAACAGGCCGAGCACTACGCGCGCTTGGCCGCGTCCACCAGCATCCCGCTGGCCGCCGGCGAGCGCATGTACTCGCGCTTCGAGTTCAAGCGCGTGCTCGAAGCCGGCGGCATCGCCATCGTGCAGCCGGACCTGTCGCACGCCGGCGGCATCACCGAATGCCACAAGATCGCCTCGATGGCCGAGGCCTACGACGTGGCCTTTGCACCGCACTGCCCGCTCGGCCCGGTGGCACTCGCCGCCTGCCTGCAGGTCGACTTCGTCTCGCACAACGCCGTGCTGCAGGAACAAAGCATGGGCATCCACTACAACAAAGGTGCCGAGCTGCTGGACTACGTCATCAACAAGGAAGACTTCCGCATAGCCAACGGCTACATCCATGCGCTGCCCAAGCCCGGCCTGGGCGTGGAAGTGGACGAAGAACGCGTGATCCGCGCCGCCAAGAACGCGCCCGATTGGCACAACCCGATCTGGCGCCACAAGGACGGGAGCGTGGCGGAGTGGTGAGCCGGTGATCGGCATGACCTGAGGCTTCGCGCCGCCATCCGAGAAATGGGGTACACAATAGGCGACGGAAATCGATGCGGTAAAGCGTGAAGTATTGACACCATGAGAATGAGTGTGACGACGCTTGCTCCTGGCTCCAGCCCCCACCCGGCGCAGGCTTCGCGCCGGACACTTGCCGGGCTGCTTGCGGCGGCGTCACCGCTGTGGGCCTGTGGCCAACCGGTCGATCCGGAGCCCTCGCCGGCCACGGCTGGCACAACGGAGCAGCTGGCTCAGGTCGTCGTCACCGGAACCCGCGCCAGTCTGATGTCGGCCCAGCAGCTGAAACGCAATTCACTGGAGGTCGTCGATGCGGTGCTCGCCGACGACATCCTGAAACTGCCGGACTTCAGCGTGACCGATGCGCTGCAGCGCGTCACCGGCGTCCAGGTCGCACGTGACCGGGGCGACGGCACCGCCACCGCCATCCGCGGCCTCACGCAGATGCAGACGACGCTGAACGGCCGGGAGGTCTTCAGTGCAGGGACCGGGCGAAACCTCGAATTTGCCGACATTCCCGCCGAGATGCTGGCCAGCCTTCGCGTGTACAAGACTTCGTCGGCGTCCCAGATCGAAGGCGGCATTGGCGGCCTCGTGGACATGCGCACCCGCCGGCCCTTCGACTTCGCCGGGCGCGAGGCGGCCATCTCGCTGCGGCGTGTGGACTCGCAGCTCGCACAGGCCGGGGCGAACCAGTTTTCGGTGCTGGCGTCCGACCGCTGGCAGACGGCCGGCGCCGGCGAGTTCGGCCTGCTCGTGAACGTTTCGCGCCAGGACCGTGCATGGCGCGAAGATCAGAAAAGCACCGGCAATCCCATCGCGCGCAGCGACATCGTGGCGGGCCAGATCGTCAACGTGGCCAGCAGCACGTCGGAAGCCACGAGTGTCGGCCTGCGTCGGCGCACCGGCATTGCGGGCGTGCTGCAGTGGCGGCCGAACGAGCAGCTCGAACTCTATGCCGAGGCCATCAGCGCTCGGCTGGCCACGCGGCAGGACTCGTACCAGATCAACGCGTCGGCCGCACCAACGTTTCAGGCAGACAGTGTGCAACTGTTCCCGGGCACCAGCGACGTGCGGCGCATCACCTGGACCAACGCACCGATCTCCATCCTCAGCTTCGCGCGCGACACCACCGACCGCACCCGCAGTGCCGCGCTTGGCGGCAGTTGGCGCGATGAAGCCACGACCCTCAAGCTCGACCTCAGTCACGCGCGGAGCTTCAACCACCTGTTCTTTTCGGGTCCGACGCTCGCGGGAACGGCCGCGAGCTTCACGCAGGACGTGTCGACGCCGGTACCGTTCACCCGGGTCGGCGGAACCGATCTGCTCGATCCGCACAACTTCCAGGTCAGCTCGATCGCCTACCGCACTCGCCCGTTCGAGGGCCACCTTGCAGCCGGGACGATCGATCTCGAACAAGTGCTGCAAGGCAGCTTTTTGCGGACGCTGGAGGCCGGGTTGCGCTTCGCGCGGCGCGGCGCAACCGACAGCCCCGGGCTGGTCTTCGCCGATGCGCCCGTGTCCGGGGTGTCGGCCGCGGACCAGGCCGGTTTTGCAGTTCCCAATCCCTATGGCGATTTTCTCGGCACGGGATCTTCGAACAGCCTGGCGCACTACATCGTCGGCAACCTCGACGCGGCCCGCGATGCGGTGACCTACCGCAGTGCCTTCGGCATCACCACGCCGATCCCCGCCGGCGGCAACCCGCTGGGCCTGTGGACGATTCGCGAGGACACCCAGGCGGCCTATGCGGCAACGGTGTTCAAGGCCTCGGCCTGGCCGCTGGACGGCAACGCAGGCCTGCGCATCGTGCGCACCAGCGAGTCTGTCGACGGCAATCAGGCGCTGCCCGCCACCGGCAGCACCGCGCCGATCACGATCGCCAGCAGCTACGTCGACCTGCTGCCCAGCGTGAATCTGCGCTACCGGCTGGCGCCCGGATGGCAGCTGCGCGCCGCCGCATCCAAGACCCTGACGCGGCCGAACTTCGACCAGCTGTCGCCGTCGGTGACCTTGGTCCGCAACTCGGTCGACCCGACCCTCAACCAGGGCGCCGCCGGCAACCCCGGGCTGGCGCCGGTGCGCTCGCGCAACCTCGACCTGGCGCTGGAGACCTACTTCAGTGCCACCACCTTGGCCCATCTGACCGGGTTCGTGAAGAAGGTCGATGGCTTCGTCACGACGGTAAGCGATCCCGAGACCCATGACGGCGTGACCTACCAGGTGAGCCGGCCGCAGAACGGGCCGATGGCCGACGTGCGCGGCCTGGAGATCGGCTACCAGCAGTTTTTCGACTGGCTGCCGGGCGCCTGGCGCGGGCTGGGACTGCAGGCCAACTACACCTACGTGGACAGCGAAATGCGGGGCACCGGGCTGCCGCTGCAGAACTTTTCGAAGAACAGCTGCAACCTGATCGGTCTGTACGAATTCGGCCAGGTGTCGGCCCGCCTCGCCTACAACTGGCGAAGCCGGTTCTTGAGCGGGATCACCAACATCGTCAACCTGGGCTCGCAGCCTGTCTACACGCGCGGCTACGGCTGGCTGGATGCGTCGCTGCGCTGGAAGGTCAGCACACAACTCACGCTTGCGCTCGAAGGCAACAACCTGCTGAACACGCGCCGGACTTCGTACTACACGGTCGCGACACGACCGCAGAGCGCCTGGATCAACGACATTCAGATCGGCCTCGGCGCGACGCTCCGCTTCTGAGACCGCCCAGCTGCAAATGCGCTTCTAAAGCAGGACAGGCAGCCGCCTGCTGGCGCGACAATGGCAACCTGGCCGCATCGGCGGCGGCCGTCGTCTCGAAGAAGTGTCAATGGATTGATCGGGAGTGGCAGTGGGCGGTATGCAGACACCTGGTCGACGACTCGCAGCATGGCGGATGTCCAGCGTGATCGTCTTGAACGCCTTGTTGATCGGCATGAACCATGCCGTCGCATCGTCAATCCCGCCCAACGCCGCCTGGAATCTCGAGGCCACCCAGGCCCGCGAGCTGGTCGAAAACGACGCGCCACGTGCCCTTCACCAGGCACAGCAATTGTTGGCGGCGCTGCCCGTGGACGCCTCGCCGGTGGACCGGGCCCGGGCGCTGAACCTGGTGGCGCGCGCCGAGGTCTATCTCGCGCAGACCGAAGCCGGGGCCGGGCATGCCAGCGCGGCGCTGGCGCTCGCCAAGGCATCGGACGATCGTGTCGGACAGGCCGAGGCCGAACTCAACATCGCGCTGAGCGCGATCAACCAGGCCCGCATCGACGCCGCCGTGGCTGCCACGACGCAAGGCCTGGCCGTGCTCGATGGGGTCGACCGGCCCGACCTGCTCGGCGAGGCGATGCTGCGCATGGCAATGTCGTACCGCCGTATCGGCCAGGTCAACGAGTCGGTCACGATGACGATGCAGGCGATGGAGATCGCCCAGCGCACGAGCCAGCCGCGTGTGCTGGCCTACGCACACCAGGGTCTGGGCATCTCGTTCAACCAAAGCGGTCGCCTTGCAGAGGCGCGCGAGCATTTCGAACAAATGCGAGTGCAGGCGCAACGGGCCGGCTCCAGGATGCTCGAGGCCGATGCGCTCTCCAACTTGGGCGGCGTGGTGGCCGGGCTCGGCGATATGGCGGCCGGCGAACGGCTCTGTCGCGAAGCGATCAAGCTGTACCGCGCGATCGGCATGCCGTTCAGCATCAGCTTTGCACAATTCGGGCTGGCAGAGTTGCTGCGCAAGCAGGGTCGTCTTGCCGAGACCGGGCAATTGCTCGACGAGGTGCTCGCGCGCTATCTCGAACACCCGAACCTCATTGGCCAGTGGTTCGTGTTGAACGCGCGGAGCAGCAACTTCGAAGCGCAAGGCCGCAGGGCCGAGGCTCGCGCCGCCGCCGATGAGGCCTATCGACTGGCACAGCAAATCGGCTTCCCGCTCTACCGCAGCGAAAGCGCGCGGCGGCTGGCCGCAGTGGTCGCGGCTGCCGGCAATGCCCGGCAAGGCTATGAGCTGCTGCTCGAAGCCTCCAACATGACCGACAAGGCCGCGCGCGAGAAGGCCAGCAGCCACATGGTTGAGCTGGCGCAGCGCTACGAATCCGAGAGCCGGCGGCGGCAGATTGCCGAACTCGAACGCCGCAACGAGCAGCAGACGGCTGAGCTGGCGCAACGGGCGCTACAGCAGCGCTGGTTGTGGACGGTGCTGGGCGGCAGCATCATCACGCTGACCGGGGCCATCGTGTTCGTCGTGTTCCTGCGGCGCTCGCAGCGCCAGCTCGAAGTGATCAACACCCGCCTCACGCAATCGCAGGACGAGATTCAGCACCAGGCCGGCATCCTGCGGCTGATCCTCAACAGCATTGGCGATGGCGTCGCCGTGTCCGACGAGCAGGGCAATCTGATCCTGATGAATCCGGCGGGCGAGCAGATCCTCGGCCCCGTCGACAAGGTTGTCGACGCGCGTGACTGGTCGCGGATGCTCGGCATCTACCTGCCCGACGAGGTAACTCCCTACCCGGTCGTGGACCTGCCGCTCGCGCGTGCGGTTCGCGGCCAGTCCTGCGACGCAGTCGAGTTGTACCTGCGCAATGCCAGTTGCCCCGAAGGGCGCTGGCTGATCGTGACGGCGCGTCCGCTGGTCGATGCCGAAGGCGCGGCGCGCGGCGGCGTCGCGGTGTTCTCCGACGTGACGGCGCGCAAACGGGTCAACGAAGAGATCCGCTTGCTCAACCAAAGTCTGGAGGAACGCGTGCGGTCCCGCACCGCCGACCTCGAACAGTCGCAACAAATGGCCAAGGCCGCCAACCGGGCCAAGAGCGAGTTCCTCGCCAACATGAGCCACGAAATCCGCACGCCGATGAACGCGATCATCGGCATGTCACACCTGGCGCTCGGCAGCGATCTCGACGCCCGGCAGCGCGGCTACATCACCAAGGTTCATCGCTCGGCCGAGGCCTTGCTCGGCATCATCAACGACATCCTCGACTTCTCCAAGATCGAGGCCGGCAAGCTCGATGTCGAACACATCCCGTTCAGCGTCGCCGAGGTGCTGGACGACACCAGCAATCTGGTGGGGCTGAAGGCCGAGGCAAAGGGTCTGGAGCTGCTGCTCGTGCTGCCGCCGGGACTGCCTCCCTTGCTGTTGGGCGACCCTTCGCGTTTGGGCCAGGTCCTGCTGAACCTGGGCAACAACGCCGTCAAGTTCACCGAACGTGGCGAAGTGTCGATCGGCGTGCAGCTGCTTGAACGCGATGCCGCGTCGGTGGTGCTCAGCTTCGAAGTGCGTGACACCGGAGTCGGCATCGATGCCGCGGACTGCGCCCGGTTGTTCCAGCCCTTCGTGCAGGGCGATGCGTCAACCAGCCGCCGCTACGGCGGCACAGGACTGGGGCTGGCGATCAGCCAGCAGCTGGTGCAGCTGATGGGCGGCCGGATCGGGGTGGTGAGCACACCGGGGCAGGGCAGCCGTTTCCATTTCAGCGCCCGCTTCGGCTTGCCAGCGGACGCCGCGTTGGACCCACCCACGCCCGTCGACTCATTGCAGGCGCGTGTGCTCGTGGTCGACGACAACGCAGCCGCACGCGAACTCTTGTGCAAGATGGCCGGCGCGCTCGGCATGCATGCCGAAGCGGCCAGCAGCGGCGAGGAGGCCCTGGCGGCAATGGCGCAGGCCGATGCGAGCATCGTGCCCTATCAGCTGCTGCTGGTCGACTGGAAGATGCCCGGCATGGATGGTGTCGAGTGCGTGCGCCGCATTCGTGATCGCGCACTGCGCCACCCTGCACCGGCCGTCATGATGCTGACGGGGTTCGGCCGCGACGAGATCGAAAGACGTCTGGACGAGGTTTCGCTGAAGGTGGGCGCTCTGCTCACCAAGCCAGTCACGCCGTCGACACTGTACGAAGCCTGCTGCGCCGCGCTCGGCCTGATGTTGGACCCGACCAGCCGAGCGCGCCTGCGTGAGCGCGTCAGTTCGGCGCACCGCGCCGGTCTGAAGGGCGCGCGCATTCTGCTGGTTGAGGACAACCTGATCAATCGCGAAGTCGCGGTCGAGTTGCTGGGCCGTGCCGGCATCGTCGTCAGCGTTGCCGGTGACGGCGCACAAGCGCTCGAGCGACTGCAGCGTGAACCGTTCGATGGCGTGCTGATGGACTGCCAGATGCCGGTGATGGACGGCTACACGGCGACGCGCGAGTTGCGCCGCGACCCGCGGCTGAAGGACCTGCCGGTGATTGCGATGACGGCCAACGCCATGGTTGGCGACCGGGAGAAGGTGCTGGCTGCGGGCATGAACGACCACATTGCCAAGCCGATCAAGGTCAACGAAATGTTCGCAACGATCGCGCGCTGGATCCAACCGGGTGGCGCCGGGCCGATCGCCGTGGCGGCAGCGTCGCGGCTCGCGACCGAGCTGCCCGATCAGGTGCCCGGCCTGGATGCGAGCGCCGGGCTTGACGCCGTGATGGGCGACGCTGTGCTGTACCGCCGCCTGCTGCGCCTGTTCCGCGATCAGCAACAGGACTTCCGCCAGAAGTTTCACGCGGCCCGGGCCGGCGGCAACGCGGATGGCGCAATGCGCCTGGCCCACGACCTGAAGAGCGGGGCCGGGCAGATCGGCGCGCACGCCCTCCAGCGTGCTGCCGAGGCACTGGAGCAGGCGTGCATAAAGGGCGGCCGTGAGCCCGAAATCGCTGATCGGGCGGCCGCCGCAGCCGATGGCCTTGAGCCGCTGGTGGCCGCCTTGCGTTCGCTCGACTGAGCGGCCGGCGCATCACGCGCAGGCCCACGGTGCACTGGCCGCCCTCGCCCACCCGGATGCCAGCCACTGTCGCCTGGGGCTCAGCGGTTGCGCCAGCACGGGGCCGCGGGGATCACTCCCCCTGGATGCGCTTGGCGGCGCGGTCCAGGCCGTCCTTCACGGTTTCGCGGCCCTGGGTGATGTTCTGCAGCGCGGCGGCCATCGCGGTCCAGAAGCGGGTCATCTCGGTGTTGTTGGGCATCGGCGTGCCGGACTGGGCGGCGGCAAAGGTGCCGGCGATCAGCGGGTCGGACTTCAGCTCGGCGTAGTAGGCCTTGTTGGCTGGCACGCCCAGCGGCACGTGGGCGTTCATCGCCTTCAGGCCGTCCATTGAGAGCAGGTAGTTCTCCAGGAACTCGTTGGCCGCTTCCTTCTGCTTGCTGTTGGTGGCGATCATCGCGCCCAGCACGCCGACAAACGGGCCACCCTGCTTGCCGTCGATCTTCGGGAACGGGGCGACACCGAAGTTGATCTTGCTTTTCTTCAGGTTGTTCCAGGCCCAGGGGCCGTTGATCGTCATGGCCACGCGACCCTCGTTGACGCCCGCTTCGGCCTCGGCATAGCTGGCGGTCTTGGGCATCACGCCGGCCTTGATCAGCGACATCAGCGTCTCGATGCCGCGCACCGCGCCGGGGTTGTTGACACCTGTGTCCTTGGCGTCATAGGTGCCGTCGGCGTTGCGCTTGAAGGCATAGCCACCGCCGGCGGACATCAGGCCGTAGGAGTAGTAGATCTCCGTCATCGGCCACATGATGGCGCGCTTGCCCTGGGCCGAGAGCTTCTTGTCCAGGCCGACCACCTCGTCCCAGGTGGTGGGCGGCGTGGGCACCAGGGCCTTGTTGTAGATCAGCGCCAGGGCCTCGATGGACAGCGGGTAGCCCCAGGTCTTGCCGCCGATGCGCCAGGCCTTCCAGGCCAGCGGGTCGATGGCGTCCACCGTCTTCTTGCTTGGCGTGACGGGCGCGATCAGGCCGGCAGAGATCCAGCTGCCAACGCGGTCATGCGGCCAGATCCAGATGTCCGGGCCCTTGCCGGCCGCGGCGGCCTGCTCGAACTTGGCGATGGCGTCTTCCGGGTGCTCGACCTTGACGGCGATGCCGGTATCGGCGCTGAACTTTTCGGCGATCTTGGCAATGCCTTCGTAGCCCTTGTCGCCGTTGATCCAGATCAGCAGGCTCCCATCGGCCGCGTGCGCGACGCTGGCGCCGAGCATGGCGGTGAGCGCGGCCGCAGCCAGCAAGGTGTGGGCCGCAGCGCGGCGGGTCAGCGATCCGGTCATCGGGAACTCCTTTGTCTCCAAGGGTGGCATTCAGACCAAGCGGGGCGGCATGCCACAGCAGCACCGCCTTTGAGGTAGAAATATTTAAGTTAAACGCTTAATCTTGTGCGCGGATTTTTGAGCCGCTGCCTGCGCAGTGCCAATAGGGCTATCCCGCATCTGATCCAGACAGGCAAATCGCCGCGCATCGGCTTTCTAAGCTTGTCCAAATTAAACGCTTAACAATCGTTCAAGAGGATGACGGGCCAGGCTTTGTTCCCCCAAGGTGGGGACGTGCGGCCCGCCCTGCCGGCCGCACACTGCGGCCGTCCCTTCCCCTGTGGTTCATGCCAACGATTGCCAAGGAGATGCACATGCCCGCTTACGGTGAACGCGTTCTGCAAAAAGACATGAAGGGCCCGGACGTGGCCGAGCTGCAGTTGCGGCTGGCGGGATTCCGCGGCACGCTGCCGGACGGCGACTTCGGCTCGGGCACCGAGCTGCAGGTGCAGCAGTTCCAGCGAGACGTGATGAAGATGGCCAGCCCGACGCGGGTGGTGGACAAGGCGACCTTCATCGCCATCGACCAGTTCGCGCAACGCTGCCCGATCGACTTCAAGCAGCTGAAGTGCCCCTGCGGCACCTGCAGCGGCTTTGGCCGCGGGCTGTTCCGTGGCCAGTACCTGCCGGGCGGCCAGGGCCAGGAGATCAACAACCTGTACGAATACCCCGGCATCCACCGCATGCTGCTGTGGGCCGTGCGGGCGGCGTATTTCTACATGCCTGAGCACCAGTTCTCGTTCAGCTCGGGCTACCGCTGCAGCGTGGACAACCAGCAGCACAAACGCACCAGCACCAACCACCACGGCAAAGCGGTGGACCTGGACATTGCGCTCAAGGCCGGCGAGAGCAAGCGCGACGACGCGGTCAAGTGCGATGCCGTGCGCGGCAAGCTGGTGGAGCTTTCGAACGCCCAGATCGGCTGGACAGCTGCCAACCGCAAGGCGCTGGAGCCTTCTTCCATCGCACCGACCTGGGTGCACTACGACGTGCGCCAGTACGACGCGGTCTACCTGGCCGACAGCTACTTCTGCAAGGACGCCGACTCGCTGGACAGGCCGATGCCGATCAAGGTGTAGCCAGCCCGGCAGCGCCAGCGGCGTCCAGCGCCTCAAAGCGCTTGGCAAGGAAGTCCACCAGCGCCCGCACCCGCCGCGGCACGAAGCGGCCGCTGGGCAGCAGCGCGTGCAGCGGATACGGCTCGGTTTCCCAGTCGATCATCAGCGGAACCAATTCGCCGGACGCCAGGTGGCGCAGCAGGTCCAGCTCGGAGCGCAGCATGATGCCGGCGCCGGCCAGCGCCCAGTCGCGCGCCAGCGAAGCGTCGTCCACGCTGCGGTCGCCATGCACCGTCACCTCCGTCCACTGGCCCTGCTGGCCGAAGCGCCAGCGCCTGTAGGGCTTGCCGCCGCGGTCGAAGATCAGGCAGTTGTGGCGCAGCAGGTCCTGCGGGTTCTGCGGCGCCGGATGGCGCGCCAGGTAGGCCGGCGAGGCACACAGCACGATGCGCCCCACGGCCAGGCGCCGAGCGACCAGGCGCGAGTCCGGCAAGGCGCCGTAGCGCAGCGCCAGGTCCACTTCGTCGCGCACCACGTCGCGCGGCCGGTCGCCCACCGAAAGTGCCAGCTGCAGCCCCGGGTGCATGGCGAGGAATTCGTCCAGCCAGGGCAACAGCACGGTGCGCGTGAGATCCGAAGGTGCGGCCACGCGCAGCGTGCCGACCAGCGCGCCAGCGTCCGTTGCCAATTGCGCTTCGCCCTCTTCCAGCAGCTCGAAGGCACGCGTAGCGTAGTCCAGCAGCGTCTGGCCGGCGGCGGTGAGGCGCATGGCCCGCGTGGAGCGCTCGAACAGCCGCGTGCCGAGTTGCTGCTCCAGGCGCTTCAGCGTGGCGCTGGCGGCGGCGGGCGTGATGCCCAGCGCGGTGGCCGCCGCCGTCAGCGAACCGCCGCGAGCCGTTTGAAGCAGCACGCGCAGGTCGCCGGGATTGTCAATCTTCATTTGAAGATGATAGTGTCGTCATCGACTTATCAACGAGGCGTTGAAATTCTACAGTGAAGCCATTCCCTTCTTCACAGGACCTCACAGGACCGCACCATGAAAGCCATTGGTTACCGCCAGAACCTGCCCGTCGACCACACAGACGCGCTGCTCGACCTTGAACTGCCAGCACCCGCGCCTGGCGCGCGCGACCTGCTGGTGCGCGTCAAAGCCATCTCGGTCAACCCTGTCGACACCAAGGTGCGCCGCAACAGCCCGCCCCCCGAAGGCCAGGCGCGTGTGCTAGGTTGGGACGCGGTGGGCACGGTCGAAGCCTTGGGTGCGGCCGTGGCGAAGTTCAAGCCGGGCGACCGGGTGTACTACGCCGGGGCGATCAACCGGCCAGGTGCCAACAGCGAGTTGCATACAGTGGACGAGCGCATCGCCGCGCTGGCGCCCAATTCGCTGGACGACACCCAGGCCGCCGCGCTGCCGCTGACCACCATCACCGCCTACGAGCTGCTGTTCGACCGGCTGCGCGTGGCCCAGGGCGGCGGCGCCGGGCAGACGCTGCTGGTGATTGGCGGCGCCGGCGGCGTGGGCTCCATCCTGATCCAGCTGGCGCGGCAGCTCACGCAACTGCGCGTGGTGGCCACCGCCTCGCGTGCCGAGACGCGCCAGTGGTGCCTGGACCTGGGCGCGCATGCGGTGATCGACCACAGCAAGCCCCTGGCCACAGAGCTGCTAGCCGCGGGCGAAGGCCAGGCCGACTTCGTCGCCGCCCTCACGCAGACGGCGCATCACTACCCGCAGATCATCGAAGCGCTGAAGCCGCAAGGCGCCATCGGCTGCATTGACGACATGGACGGCCTGGACGCGATGAAGCTCAAGACCAAGGCGCTGTCGCTGCACTGGGAGCTGATGTTCACCCGCCCGATGTTCGAGACACCGGACATGCACCGCCAGGGCGAGCTGCTGGCCGAGGTGGCGCAGCTGGTGGATGCCGGCCGCGTGCGCACCACCGCGAGCGAGAACTTCGGCAGCATCAACGCCGCCAGCCTGAAGCGCGCCCATGCGCTGATCGAAAGCGGCCGCGCGCTGGGCAAAGTGGTACTCGCCGGGTTCTGAAGGCTTCTGGGCAAGAGGCGGCCGTCCCAAAGTGTGGCCGCCTCACCCCCCGCATGGCAGATTCGCCTCGCCCGGGCGAATCCTATGGTTCAGCTGTCAGGACCGCCGCGCCAGCCCAGTCGCAGCGCCGGCCTCCTGATGCCCGCGGCGTCCGCCGCGGTCCAACCAGCATCAGGGGATCACCATGCGCACATTTCACGTACCCAAGGCGGCGGTCACGGCACTGGTCGCCATCGCCTCCTTCGTCGCGACGACCGCCTCGTACGCGCTCGGTCCGTCCGACCCGCAGGACAAGACCTATCAATGCGCGGTTGCCGGCCAGACCTGGGGCTGCGGCGACGGCAAGCCTTCGCAGGCAGTGCGCATCGAAGAGCGGCTGCAACCGGGGCCGCGCGCGGCCTATGCCATCCACACCGGCGTACCGAAGGCCGAAGCCATTGCCAAGGCCCGCGCCGGCGGTGAAGTACCAATCCGGCAGGTCGTGCGCATCACCACGCGCCAGCTCTCGCCGGCCGAGCAATGGGACCGCGTCAACGGCCGCTACGTGTCGCCCTGGGAGAAGGTGGAAGTGCTGTCCAGCGCGCCTGATACCGGTCCCGGTCCTGTCGCCCAAGGCGACAAGCCGGCGACGGTCAAACGCTGAAGCCGGCCGGGCCTTGGGGCGCACGCCCGAAAGACGTCCTGGAACCAGCTTCAGCCCCGGCCAAGCCTCCCATACTCCATAAAAGCAGTGAACGCGAGGCGCGCAAACGATTGCGCACACTTCGAATGAGGTCAAAAACGAGGTCCAGAAGCACTAGTGAAAACCCTATGCTGCAATGCACCCAGGGCAAGCAGAACCGACAACGAAGTGCCGATTCCCTGAGCGAGCCCACTGACCCATTCCTCAGAGGTTTCACCATGTTCACCCTCCACACTTCCGCTTCCAAGACCGCCAAGACCCTGGCCCTGGGCGCCCTGATCAGCTTGGCCGCCGCCTCGTCGTTCGCAGCTGGCTCGTCCGCCTCGCCGGAACAGATCTACCAACGCGCCGTGGGCGGCCAGACTGCCGGTTTCAGCGATACCGCGCAGGCCGGGTCGTCCAACGTCCGCGTTGAAGAACACCTCGTCCCAGGCCCCCGTGCGGCCTACGCCATTCACACCGGCGTGGCCAAGGACGTGGCCATCGCCCAGGCCCGCGCCGCCGGCGAATACCCGACCCGCCAGGTCCTGAAGATCACCTCGCGCCAGCTGACCCCCGCCGAAAAGTGGGAGCGCCGGAACAGCGGCGTCGCAACGTCGTTCGAAAAGGTCGAAGTGATCTCCAGCACGCAGGACCGCGGCCCCGCTGCCGTGGCCACTGGCAGCAAGGCCAGCGCGATCTGAGTTTGACGGCGGCCGAAGCGCGAGGTCAGGCCCAGGCCTCTCCCAGCGCATCGGCCTGCTGCAACACCAGCTCCACAGCCGCATCGGCTTTGTCTGGTGGGTACTTGTACTTGCGCAGCACCCGCTTGACCATCAATCGAAGGCTGGCTCGCACGCTTTCACGCTGCGACCAATCCACGGTGACGTTTTTGCGCAGGCTCTCGGTCAGTTCGTGGGCGATCTTCTTCAGCGTTTCATCGGTCAGTTCCTTGACCGCTGATTCGTTGCTGGCCAGCGCGTCGTAGAACTTCACCTCGTCTTCTGTCAGGCCCAGTTGCTCACCCCGGCTGGCTGCGGCGCGGAATTTCTTGGCCATCTCGACCAGTTCTTCCATGACCTGCGCCGTCTCGATGCTGCGGTTCTGGTAGCGCGTGATCACGCCGCTCAGCAGCTCGGAAAACTTCTTCTGCTGCACCACGTTGCTGGCGAACTTGCTCTTGATTTCGCCTTCCAGCAGGCGCTCCAGCAGTTCAACCGCCAGGTTGCGCTCCGGCAGGTTCTTCACCTGCGCCAGGAAGGCATCGTCCAGCAGGCCGATGTTGGGCTTCTCCAGGCCCACGGCATCGAAGATGTCGACCACCCGCTCGCTGACCACCGCCTGGCTGATGATCTGGCGAATGGCCGCGTCGCGTTGGGTATCGGTCTTCTTCTGCGTGCTGAGGTCGCGCTTGGTCAGGATGACCTTCACGGCTTGAAGAAACGCCACCTCGTCACGCACGGCCTTGGCCTCGTCCAGCGTGCAGCACAGGCTGAAGGCCTTGCTCAAGGCCAGCGCCGCGTCCGCAAAACGCTTCTTGCCATCCCGCTGGCTGTCCTTTGGCTCGGCTTTCAGGCCCAGCACATGGTTGGCAGCGCCCGCCAGCGTCTTGTGGCCGCCGATCTTGAAGGCCGAGTAGTCAAAGCCGTGCAGCATGGCGCGCAGCACATCGAGCTTCTCCAGCAGCACTGACAGCGCTTCGTGCGCGTCCACCGCCGGCCGGCCACGGCCCTGGCTGGCGGTGTACTCCTTCATCGCGGCCTTGAGCTCATTGCCAATGCCGATGTAGTCCACCACCAGGCCGCCCTGCTTGTCGCAGAACACGCGGTTGACGCGGGCAATCGCCTGCATCAGGTTGTGCCCCTTCATTGGCTTGTCCACGTACATGGTGTGCACGCAAGGCGCGTCGAAGCCTGTCAGCCACATGTCCCGCACGATGACCAGTTGCAGCGGGTCCTTGGGATCCTTGAAGCGCTTTTCCAGCCGCTTCTTCACCTGGCCGCTGTAGATGTGTGGCCGCAGCAAGGCCTTGTCGCTGGCGCTGCCGGTCATGACGATCTTGATGGCGCCGCGCTCGGGGTCGTCGTCATGCCAATCCGGGCGCAGCTTGATGATCTCGTTGTAGAGGTGCACGCAAATGTCGCGGCTCATGGTCACCACCATGGCCTTGCCTTCCTGGGCCTTGTTGCGCTCCTCGAAGTGCGCCACCAGGTCCGCCGCCACACTGGCCACGCGCGGCTCGGCACCCACCACCTTTTCCAGCGCCGCCCAGCGCGATTTGAGCTGCGCCTGCGTGCTTTCCTCCTCGTCCTCGGCCAGCTCGTCGACTTCGTCGTCCAGCAGCGCCAGGTCTTCCTGCTTCAGCTTGAGCTTGGCCAGCCGGCTTTCGTAGTAGATGGCCACCGTGGCGCCGTCTTCCTTGGCCTGCTGCATGTCGTAGACATGGATGTAGTCGCCGAAGACTGCACGTGTGTCGCGGTCGGCCGCACTCACCGGCGTGCCGGTGAAGGCCACGAAGGTGGCGTGCGGCAGCGCGTCCCGCAGGTGCTGGGCATAGCCCACCTGGTAGGAGGCCGCATAGCTTGGCGGGACAAAGTCCGCTGTCAGCGCCGTCACCAGCGGTGAACCATCGTTGGCCACGATGGCCCGTGCCGGGCTCTTGCCCGCATCCGCATCTGGCCGCAGCTTGCGCGTCTTCAGCTTCGCCTCGAAGCCGTATTGCGTGCGATGCGCCTCGTCGGCAATCACCACGATGTTCCGGCGGTCGGACAGCACCGGGAACATGTCCTCGTCCTCGCCAGGCATGAACTTCTGGATCGTGGCGAAGACGATGCCACCCGATGGCCGCCCGCCCAGCAACTGGCGCAGCGACTGCCGCGTGCTGGCTTGCGCCGGCTGCTCGCGCAGCAGGTCCTGCGCCAGGCTGAACACGCCGAACAACTGGCCATCCAGGTCGTTGCGGTCGGTGATGACGACGATGGTCGGGTTCTGCATCAAAGGCTCCTGCATCACCCTGGCCGCGAAGCAGGTCATGGTGATGCTCTTGCCGCTGCCCTGCGTGTGCCACACCACGCCGCCTTTGCCCTGCAGCGCTGCCGGACTGTCGGCGCGCGAAGCCGCCACCACATGCTCGATCGCCGCCCGCACCGCGTGGAACTGGTGGTAGCCGGCAATCTTCTTGACCAGCGTGCCGTCGTCCTCGAACAGCACGAAAAACCGCAGGTAGTCCAGCAGCAGGCGCGGCGCCAATGCGCCCCGCACCAGCGTCTCCAGCTCGTTGAACTCGCCCAACGGGTCCAGCGCCACGCCGTCAATCGTGCGCCACTGCATGAAGCGCTCGGCATTGGCCGAGAGCGAGCCCAGGCGCGCATCCGTGCCGTCGGTGATCACCAGCACTTCGTTGTACTGGAACACGTCCGGGATCTGGGCCTTGTAGGTCTCGATCTGGTCGTGCGCCTTCCAGATGTCGGCCGCCTGGTCGGCCGGGTTCTTCAACTCCAGCAGCACCAGCGGCAGGCCATTGACGAACAGGATGATGTCCGGACGGCGCGTGTGGCGCGGGCCTTTGATGCTGAACTGGTTGACGGCCCAGAACTCGTTGCGCGAGGCATCGGCCCAATCCACCAGCCGCACAAAATCGCCGCGGGTTTCGCCGTCCAGCTGGTACTGCACCGGCACGCCGCCCACCAGCAGCTTGTGGAACGCCCGGTTGGCCGACAGCAAGGCCGGCACCCCCAGGTTCAGCACCTGCTGCAGCGCGTCTTCCCGCGCCGCCGTGGGCACCTGAGGATTCAGCCGCTGAATGGCCTCGCGCAGCCGGAACGGCAGCACCACCTGCCGGTAGTCCGCGCGCTGAGGGTTGGCGCCGTCTGGCGCAATGTCCAGCCCATGCTGCACCGCATAGCCCAGCTCGGCCAGCCAGCCCAGGGTTTCCTGTTCGAGTTGGTCTTCGGTCATGCGCGTTCAGGTAGGGGTTCAGCGCGTGAGCAGCGCGATGTAGGCCGGATAGCTGTAGCTGCGGTTCTTCTTTTGTCCGGTCAGTTCGGCCACGATGCCCAGCGCGGCCAGCACCTGCACCGCTGCGTTGGCCGTCGGAAAACTCGTGCCCAGTTTGTGCCGCACCTGCTCCACGGTGAAGCGCGGCATCATCGGCAGCATCTCGAACAGCCGGTAGCTGGCGGGGCCGGCCTTGGGGGAATCCAACAGCAGCCGCCTGTCGGCCGCCACCAGGCTGGCAATGGCCACAATGCCCCGCTCCGCTTGCGCAGCTGCGGCCTCAACGCCCCCCAGGAAAAAGCCCACCCAGCCTTCCCAGTCGCCTTGTGAGCGAACAAGAGACAAACGCCGGTAGTACTCGGCCTGGTGTTGCTTCAGGTATCCGCTCAGGTACATCAGGGGCTCGGGCAGCAAGGCCCAATGTTCCAGCAAAGCGGCGATCAGCAGGCGGCCTATGCGGCCATTGCCATCCAGAAAGGGGTGGATGGTTTCGAACTGGGCATGCACCAGCGCAATCTTCACCAACGGCGGCAAGCCGCCGGCAGGTGCATGGATGAAGCGCTCCAGGTCGCCCAACAAGGCACCAATGCGATCTGCCGGCGGCGGCACGAACACCGCATTGCCAGGCCGCGTGCCGCCGATCCAGTTCTGCGAGCGGCGCAGCTCACCCGGTTGCTTGCCCGCACCCCGCACACCATCCAGCAACAGCCGATGCGCCTCGCACAGCAGCCGCACACTGATCGGCAAGCCGTGCGGGTCCTGCAACTGCTCGCGCACCAGCCGAAAAGCGCGCAGGTAGTTCGTCACCTCCTCCACGTCCTCGGTGTTGGCAACGGCAAAGCCCGCTTCGTCCTCGAACAAGTCGTCCAGCGTGGCCTGCGTGCCCTCGATCTGCGAGGTCAGCAAAGCCTCCTTGCGAATGGCGCTGTAGAGCAGCCAGTCCACCGAAGGCACCAAGCCCGAAACGCCGGCCAGCCTGGCCAGGGCCACCTCGGCCGCACGATGGGCAGGCTCGAAGCCGGCCAGGTCCAGTGCCGGCTCGCTCGGCGGCAACGGACATGGCACAAACGCCTGAACGGCTTCACCCAGGGTGGTGGTCGTGACCAAGCTGCCAGTGCTGCGCATCACATGCAAAGATTCTTTGAATGAGTGGGCTTGTATTAAAGCATTCTTTAATACGAAGCGGTCTTATGAAAGCTTGGTTTCAATGGCGCACAGCACTGCGCCATCGACCTTCGGCACCGCAGACCAGCGGTCGCTGAATCCTGCCAGCACCCGCTCAGCCCCGACCAATTCGTCCCGGTCCAGATCAAACGGCAGCACATGCAGCCGCATGCCGCCGTTGAAATCAAATGGTGGCAGCGGCTGGCTGAACTTGGCCGATCGCGGATAGATCAGCGCCATCTGCCCAGCGCCTGCCAGGTACTTGTGGCCGTAAGCGAACATCTGATACAGGTCGGATTGGCTCAACTGGTACTTCTGCTCGCGGTTGCCCGCATCCAGCCGCTTCCATTTCATGTCCAGCACGCGGCGCACCGCGCCCATGCGCAGCAGGACATCCGGCTCCAACCGGAACATGGGCCGATCCAAATGCAGGCAAAGCGCCTCGCTGGCGGCCGGCGTGCGAATGCCCACCTCCGGCAGCACGTGTTGGCGCAGCCAGGCCGCCACGTGACGCTCGAACAGCTTCTCCATCGGGAACAGCAGGCTCAACCCCTGATGCACGCCCAACACGGCCAGCGGCATCAAGCGATTCAAGATCAGCTCACACCAGGGCTTCACGGCGCGGTAGTGCGCCATCAACCGATCACTGCCCCAGGCTCGGAAGTCACCGGGGACATGCCGACTGGATGGCACCTCGATCAATCGCATGCTCAGCTCCTGCGCCAAGCGCCAGCTGTCCGGGTCCTGCGTGGCCACGCGCACGCGCTCCAGTGCCAACCTGAGAAGCCGATTCTCCGCGCGGTCTGGCAAGTAAACGTCGTGTCGAACGTGGAAGCGGTGCGCCTTGCCGGGTGGCTGGCGCAGCTGCGCCTTCAAATCCAGTTGACCTCGCACAAAGGGCAGTTCCTCTTCCAGTCGGTGGTAGTCGAAGCGCAGGCCTCGCTTCACCACGGTGTCCAGCTCGTCCAGAAATCGGCGCATCACCCACTCGGACAATGGCGCATCGAACCGCTCAATGGCCGCCTGCCCCACCTCGCGGGCGGACAAGTTCAAACTCGCCTGGATCAGTTTGCGCAACAGTGCCCGGCTGCCCGCCACGCTGTCTTCCAACTCGTGGAGCTTGGGCAACACTTCCAGCGTGGTGCCGCAAGGCGTGCAAATCACGCCCACGTAGTTGTCCAGCTTCAAGCGCCGCCTGCCCTCCAGCTGAGCCAAGGGCGCGCCACTGCGTGAAAACAGCTCGCTGACCTGGCAAAGATGATCGAAGGCACTCTCGCTGATCTGCGCACAGTCCAAGGACGGTGGCTGAGGCGTCGTGCTCAGCCACGCGTGCTCGCGGACGCTGATGACCGTATTCACACAGCGGCCGTTGCGTCCAGCACGCCCAGGTAGCTCTCGGCTCGCATGAAGGCATCACCATTGACGCGCCAGGCCGGACGCTGCTGCGACACATTCACGCCAGGTCCAAACAGCCGCGCCGCATCCAGTGGCACTGCTTGCACAAACTGATGCTCCAGGTTGGCTTTGCGATGGTCGTTCAGCACCCACTGAATGCGCTGCCAGTCCTCGAAGAAATACTCCTGCAGCAGCGGCAGCACTTGATTGCGGAACACTTCCGACAGCTTCGCCAACGAAGGCGCCGCCTTGAGCGGCATGAAATAGGCGTGGCCCAGGCAATGCTCGCGATCCAGCAGCGCCTCGATGCGCTGGTTCAGGGTGGCAAGTAACTCGCCCAAGTCCACTCCCGCCACTTCCACGCCGCGTAGCAAATCCGGCTGAGGTGGCATCTCCTTGAACACAAAGCGACGACGCAGCGCAATGTCCAGCCCCGCGAGTGAGCGATCCGCCGTGTTCATGGTCCCAATCAGGTAGACGTTGCCAGGCACGCTGAACGACTCTTGCGAATACGGCAGCACCGCCTCCAGCGCCTCGTCAGCACCGGCCCGCTTGGAGGGCTCGATCAGCGTGATCAGCTCACCGAAGATGCGGGAGATGTTGCCCCGGTTGATCTCGTCGATGATCAAGACTCGAGCATCCGGAGAAACGTCGCCCGCCTTGCCACCAAGCACAGCCGCTCCGCCTCCTGCGAGGCGCTCTACCAAGGGCGCCAGGATGTTGGGGTAGCCGTTCACCAGGTACGGCTCCAAGCCCTGGCCTGGCAGCTTTTCCACGGCCCGCTTCTGCCGAATGTCTTCAACACTGATCTGGCCTGCCCGCACAGCGGCTGCCAGGGTGTTCAACAAGCTCATCGCAAATGCCAAGCGGTTGCCGTTGGGCTTGTTCAGCTCAACCAGATCGGCGCTCACCCGCGTGATTTCGTAGCCCGAGGAACCCACGGTGCCAAGCTGCAACTGGCCGGAGCCAACCTCTGACCTGCCTTCGCCCAACAGCCGTTGCAGCTTGGCCACATCGATGGAGCCAGGCCGCAGCTCATACAGCGTCATTTGGCTGAACTGGTTGTTCATCAGCTCGCCATGCGGCTGCGATGGCACATAGGTGCGCAACCACCTGACGGGGCGCATCTGCGAATAGTCGTTGTCGTATTCGCTGTGCGGTTTGAGGGCGTAGTCCCCAGCGACTTCACCAATCGCCCGGAACTTGAAGTTGCCATCGCTGATGACCACCAGGTCGCCCGGTTTCATGCGGACCACAAAGGCCGTGACACTGGTCACGCCGTAGTCGGTTTGCGCGTTTTCCAGGCGCAAACCACCGGCTTGGTAGCGCTGCAGCACCTCTTCGCGAGACTTGCAGCCGGCGAAGTCAACCTTGCCGCCATAGCCCAGCAGCGCGTAGCCGCTGGCAATGCACTCGTCGTAGATCGAAGCATCGCTGCCCAAGGTATTGCCCAGCGACATCTTCCAAATGCGCCGGCCCTTCACGTCCAACGTGGGCAATGCACCCGCCCCAGCTTCGGCCGGCAGCACAACCTTGGCCGCAGCCGCCTCGCAAATCACTTTGAACACCCCATCCACGATCTCGTAGCGGATCTGGCCGGCGTCCTCCGAAGTCGTGGCTCGCAGCCCTTCCACAAAGTCTTCATAGCTGAAGCTCTGGTGAAAGGTCACGAAGCGAATGCGCTGGTCTTCGATCAACGCATCAAATCGAGCCTTCAACGCAGCCCGGTCATCACCATGCGAAGCCAAAAAGGCCGGGTCGAGGATGGCCAACGCGGCGTTCACCGTTGCATAGGTTTTGCCAGTACCCGGCGGGCCATACAGGATTTGGTTCAGTGGTGGCTGGGGCATGGGCAGCATGGGTTGCATGGCACGCGCGGGAGAGGGCGTATCCGCGGACTCTGACTCGGTGGCGCCGATATAGGCCTCACAGAGGTCCATCAAGGCTTTGAGACTGGGAACTGCCACTTGCACCATAGGTTGCCCTACGGCGAGCGACGGCGCGTTAGCAGCCAGGTTGCTATTGCGCGGCTTGTCCGCCGCATGAAACTTGATGTCTTGCAACTCGCCGCGAACCCCATCCAGCCAATCACCAGGGCTGAGGCAGAGCGTGGGCGTGTTGTTGGTTCTCACCAATGCCAGTTGTAAGCCTGATGCGGTTTTGAAGCCCGCGAGGTATTTGGTCGGCTCTTTGACGGGCTGAAGGCCATCGTGGCTTTCCAGATAGGCCAAAGCAGCCTCCAAGCCCAACTTGGCCGCTTCAATGGTCTGGATGTCGGACCACAACTCATCTCCATAGGCCAGGAGATCCAGGTCGTGGCGCTTCGCCGTCAATGCGTACTGAAGCGCCGCACAGCTTTGTTTGCCAGGTCCAACCAAGGACTGCAAGCTTTCGCGCTTGAAGATTGGCAACACACATGGATGCGCCCGGTCTTGGTACAGAAACGCGATCTTCCATTTGGTGACCGTGCCAAGGTCGACCTCGTCGATGGCGGCAAGATCTCCGCGACTCGCCGCCTCTGCCACCTGCACGATGGCGGTCCGAACCTCTCGGAAGGCAACTTCTGGCGTCTCGCCATACTTGTTCAGCCATGCGTAGTCCTGCGTGTAGCGCAGGCCCTCGCCATCTGTCTTGGCGGACTGATTTTTCCGCGAATAGACGCCAAACTTGAAGGACGAGCCACCCCACATCGAGCCCAAGTCCTCCGTCCCGGTTTCCAGCCAGTTCGTGAAACTATCTTTGTCGCCCGCCTGGGTGTACTGCTGCAAAGTCATCTCGCCCAAGCTCTTCAGCGGCCAACGCGCCAGAAACTGGTCCCACATCGCATAACGATCACTCACGCTCACCGTCATAGCGCGTACTCCTCTTGCGATTGCACTGCTTCGGGCAGGCGGACTTGACCGGAGATCAGACGGGGAAGCAAGGTATCCCGGCACTGTGCAAGCACCTGTGCCTGCGCCTGGTTTGCATGAATCCGCGACCAAATGGCCGCAGCGACCTGATCGAAGGCCATTTGCAAAGCCACTGGTGGCGTGAGTACCGAGTAAGACGGAAACTCCTTCAATGCAATGCGGTTGACCGTCGCGCCGTGGATGGTGTGCTTGTCCAGCAAACGTTGAAATGGTTCGGCCACAAACTGATGAAACCAGAAGTGCCCTGCGCCATCTCTGGTATTCGGCCGTATGAGCGCTAAACGGCGCCCCAAACAACACCGCAAGTCCGGCGGCACCAAGGCAAAGAATCCCAGAGTAGCCTCATAGCTGAACACGATGTCACCAATGCGAGGCTCGACCCGCTTGGTCCACTTGGCCCAGTCGTCTTCGCCGATGTGCCGAATCTCGGTCAAGTCCAGCGCCGTACCCGTCAGGTTCTTGATGCCCAGGAATACGCCGCCCGACTCGGCTTCCGGGGGGGTCGCGTGCGGGCCGTCGTACACGCCTTGAACGACTTCAGCGACAGGCTTGAAAGTCCACCCCTTCGGCGCCGACCCCAACGCCGTCTCCTCCAACGAATCAGGAAACAGCGCCGCCGTGGCCTCGTCCATGCCTTCGGGCGCACGGCCTTCCATCTTGGCGCGCACGGGGTCGAAATCGACGAACCACGACTTGAACAGCGCCTGGGCGATGGCTTCGAGGGTGGCGTTGGTTTCGCGCAGGAGGTTTATTCGCTCTGCCAGATCAAAATAAAAATCGCCAACACCCACCTGTGCCACGCTATCAAGCAAGGGAATCCGAAGCTTGTCGAAGTCTCCCTTCTTGAAATGCGGGATCATTGTGCCGACATGCATGTTGTCAATTTGGGACTGCACAACCTCAGAGCGCAATGTCGCAAACAGATATTTGGGGTAAACCTTTGCAGGATTTGCCCTTACTGCAACCATATCTTGGGCAATACAGAAATCAACTGGATCGGGAACCCAGTTGGTACGGCCAGGACTCCCCTTGCAGATAAAGAGAATGTCACCCGGTTTCGGATGCCCACGAAACCATGTTCTGTAGGTTTCGTCTGAAACGAAGCGCTTCGTTTCATATCGCGGATAAAGATCGTCAGCATTGATGCAGTTCGTGGCGATGAGTGGCAAGCCGCTGTCACCAACCGGGCAAGTCTTGCCTCGGTTGTCCACGATGGCAGAGAGCAGGTCTGTGAATTTCCCCCACTCAGAAGTCATACCCCAGCCCTCCCAACTTCTGCCGAATCAATGCATCCAGTTCCGCGCCCTTGGCCATCTGCTCGCCTAGTTTTTCGGTGAGCTTCTGCATCTTGTCGGCGAAGGCTTCGTCGTTGTCTTCGACTTCTTCGGCGCCCACGTAGCGGCCGGGTGTGAGCACGTGGCCGTGTTGGGCGATTTCGGGGAGGGGGACGCTGCGGCAGAAGCCTGGCACGTCTGCGTAGGCGGTCACGCTGGCACCGGCTTCGGCCTCGCCGCGCCAGGCGGCCACGGTGGCACCGATGCGCTCGATCACGGCGTCGGTGAATTCGGTCTGAACGCGGCTGATCATGCGGCCCAGCTTGCGGGCGTCGATGAACAGCACCTGGCCCTTGCGCCCGGCAGGCTTCTGCTTCACCAGGAACCACAGGCAAGCGGGGATCTGGGTGTTGAAGAAGAGTTGGCCGGGCAGCGCGATCATCACTTCCACCACGTCCGCCTCCACCATCGCGGCGCGGATCTGGCCTTCGTTGTTCTGGCTGGAACTCATCGAGCCATTGGCCAGCACGATGCCGGCGCGGCCGGTGGGCTTGAGGTGGTGCAGCATGTGCTGCAGCCAGGCGTAGTTGGCATTGCCCTGCGGCGGGTCGCCGTAGTGCCAGCGCGGGTCGCCTTCCAGGCTGCCATGCCACCAGTCGCTGATGTTGAACGGCGGGTTGGCGAGGATGAAATCGGCCCGCAGGTCCGGGTGCTGGTTGCGGGTGAAGGTGTCGCCGGGTTCGCGGCCCAGGTTGAAGTCAATGCCGCGAATGGCCAGGTTCATCGCCGCCAGGCGCCAGGTGGTGGGGTTGGCCTCCTGGCCGTAGATGGCAACGTCCCCCAGCTTGCCGCCATGGGCCTCGATGAAGCGCTCGCTCTGCACGAACATGCCGCCCGAGCCACAGCAGGGGTCGTACACCTGCCCATGGTGCGGGGCCAGCACGGCCACCAGCGTTTTGACGATGCTGGCTGGCGTGTAGAACTGCCCGCCGCGCTTGCCTTCGGCGCTGGCGAACATGCCGAGGAAGTATTCGTAAACCTGGCCCAGCACGTCCCGCGCCTCGGAAGCGCTGGCACCAAAGCCGATGGTGGAGACCAGGTCCACCAGTTCACCCAGCTTGCCGTCTGGCAGCTGCGAGCGGGCATAGCGCTTGTCCAGAATGCCCTTGAGCTTGGGGTTTTCGCCTTCGAGCACGGTCAGCGCATCGTCAATGCGCTTGCCAATGTCGGGCTGCTTAGCCGCCGCACGCAAGGCTTCCCAGCGGGCGCCTTCGGGCACCCAGAAGACGTTGGCCGCGCGGTAGTAATCGCGGTCTTCCAGCTCGGCGGCAATGTCTTCATCGCTCAGGCCTTCGCCGTAGAAGTATTCGTCTTCCGGGTCGCGCAGCCGGGCGGCCAGCTCGGCGGTGCGGGCAGTGAAAGTGTCGGAGATGTATTTGACGAAGATGAGGCCCAGCACCAGGTGCTTGTATTCGGCCGCGTCCACATTGGCGCGCAGCTTGTCGGCCGTGGCCCAGAGGGTTTTCTTGATGTCGTCGAGCATGAACAGGGCAGTGGAGGCAACCCGGCAGCAATGGCTGCACGGCTGGGAAAAACCGGAGGGCCTGAAGTCAGCGGGCTTGCGACGGAGCCATTCATGGCCAATCCGCGAATGCGCCGCCGCGGGGGCCGTCCGCAACGTCTTGTTGCGTCAGATTATGGGTGGCGGCAAGCTGCTGCGAATGTGCAGATGCCCGGCAGGCAGTGGGCTGGTTTGTCCGCGCAGCGCCCGCAAACGCTGGTGTGCCGCGTCCTCCGCGTCAGCCGGCACGCTTTGCCGCGCACTCAGGTAGCGCGCACTGAACACGTCAAGATAGGCCTCCAGCGTTTGCGCCGCGTGAAGCTCACCGGCGAGCGCGAGGCACAAGGCCGCCACCTCTGACGTGCAGAAATGGTGCTCGTGCGTGGAGCGGCGCAGGCGGTAGCGGGACAGTTGCTCGGGCCGCAGGCTCAGCACCGGCAACGCATTCAGGTATGGGCTCTTGCGGAAGATCTTGCGCGCCTCGGACCAGGTCCCGTCCAGCAGGATGAACAGCGGGCGCTTGCCCGGTTGTTCAACACCCGCCTGGTCCAATAGCTCCGTAGTGACCCGCTCAGGCGCCGCAAACTCGCCCGGGAACACGACATAAGGCTGCCACTGCGGATCGGCCAGCAAGGCCAGCAGCGCCGGGTCCACCGCCTTGCGGGACCAGCTGAATGCCATCGTTTCCGGCACCACGTCCGCAATCAACCAGCCCGTGTTGCTGGGCTTGAGCGGTTCGAACTCGGCCATGATCAGACACACCGCAGCGCGTGTCTGCACCACGGTCCTCAGGCCGCACATGCAGTGACTGGGGATCAGGCGGCAAGTGACACAGCGCAGCTTGCGCGGACCATCGCGGTCCAAGCGGGGCATGGTGCCGCTTTGCGCGATGCATGCGGCGCGCAAGCGGGCCACGGCGTGGGGCATGTCACAAAATTCACGGACCAACTGTTCTGGCGCACCGGATCAAGCAGCAGCGCCAGCAGTCGAATCTAGCATGCTCGCATGCGGCAGCGACCAGCCGCCGAGCGGCCATCAAGCCGGCCCCGCTTGCCACCATGGCTGCCCGGCCTTCACAGGCCATGGCAAGGCTTCAAAGCCCGACGACCGCAGGCAATCCGCCGATGTCCTTGATCTCGGTGTAGCGGTAAGCCGGATTGCCGGGCCCATGGCCACGGTTCACGAACACCTTGTGCTGTATGCCGAGATCGTCGGCCGACATCAGGTCATAGCGCAGGCTGGAGGAGACGTGCAGGATGTCCTGCGGGCCGCAGCCGAGCTGGTCCAGCATGTATTCAAACGCCTGCAGGCGCGGCTTGTAGGCCTGCGCCTGCTCTGCCGTGTAGATGCGATGGAATGGCGCTTCGAGCTTGTCCACGTTGCTCTGGATCTGGCTGTTCATCGCGTTCGACAGGATGACCAGAGGGATCTCTTTGGCGATGCGCGTCAGCGGCTCCGGCACGTCGGCGTGCGGGCCCCAGGTCGGCACCAGGTCGTAATACTTCTGGCCTTCCGCCTCGATGAACTTGACGCCATGGCGCTTGCAGGTCCGCTCCAGCGCGCTCTTCAGGACGTCCGCGTATGGCTTCCAGTCGCCCATCACTTCGTCAAGGCGGTAGTGGGTGAAGTCCGAGATGAACACCTCGAGCTTCTCCGGGGACAGCCGATCGGCGTACATGGCCCGCGCGGTCTCTCCCATCTGGAAGCGCGTGAGGGTGCCGTAGCAATCGAACGTGATGTATTTGGGTCGGAACGTCATGCGGGTCGCCTGTCTATGAACGATGGCGAAATTGAAGCATGAAGGCACCGCAAGGAGTCCTCAATGGGCGGCTCTGGCTGCCCCTGAAGTTTCGTTTTCCCGTCTTCGAACAGCACGCCATGCGGCGGCCGTTTCGGGTGGGGACTCGCAGATGGAACAAGCCTCCGGCAATGCGAATCGAGCGCACGGCATCGCGCCTTGCGGCAGTTTCCACCAGCTCGTTTCCAGCCCTCTCGCGCACCATGATCGCCTGCGATGTTGGTGCGCAGCGACCCCGCTTGGTGCCCCTTCCCGCGGCTGCGGTTTCCAGCGCGCGATTCGGCACGATGTGCCCGCTCGCACGCGCGATTTGGCAGCTTGCTCGCCGGCGATTCCGTATTCTTGCCGGGGTCGAATCCTTTCATATGTTCACCGTCGGAGTCCCAGATGAAGTTCCCCAAACTCGTCGCAGTCGCAGCCCTCACGGCCGGCCTGATCGCCGCCTCCGCCGCGCAGGCCCACGCCATCTGGTTCGCCCAGCGCGCCACCCAGACGGCGCTGATCTACGGTGTCGGCGCCGACGACCTCGACATGGTCAAGCGTCTCCCGCTGCTGAACCACTACGCCGCTTATGACACGGCCTACAAGGCCATTCCCGTCAAGCTCCGCCCAGCCGGCCCCATCGTTCTGGTCGACACCGACAGCCCGGCCACCATCCTGACGGCCGACATGGACTACGGCTATTGGAGCAAGACGCCGGACGGCGAGTGGCACAAGAAGGGGCGCAGCGAAGTCCCTGGCGCCGTGGTCAGCGAACACACGAAGAAGTACACGGTGCGCATCAACGGGCCGCTGTCCGGTCCGATCCCGGTGCTCGCGAACCAGACCCTGCAGATCGTGCCGCTGGCGAGCAAGCTGCCCGACATGCTGGACCAGCCATTGACCGTGCGCGTGCTGTACGAGGGCAAGCCCATCGCGGGCGCCATCGTGCAGAACGACTACATCAACGACCCCGACAACGCGGGCGTGAAGACCGGCGCCGACGGCACCGCCACGATCAAGGTCCGCAACCAGGGCTTCAACGTCCTTGCTGCCACCTACAACGGCCCGTCGGACGACCCCGCCAAGGCCGACGCGACCGTGCACCTCGCCACGCTCAGCTTCACGCTACAGCACGCGCCGGAATGAGCGCCTCGAGTGCCCATCGCAACCCAACCCACAGAGAACGCATCATGACGCTGCCACTGACCTGGAAGAAAACCGCTCTCCTGCTGGCTCTCGCCAGCGCCTCGCTCGCCTTCAGCGCCGCCACCTTCGCGCATGGCGCCACCAAGCCTTCGCACGGCGGCATCGTGCAGATGTCCGGCGAGACGCTGGTCGAACTGCTGACCGAGCCCACGGGCGTGTCGGTATTCGTGGTCGACGAGGACGAAGAAGTGCCCAGCAGCGGCATGTCGGCCAAGCTGGTGATCACCTACAAGGGCGTGAAGTCCGAGGTGGCCATGAAGGCGGCCGCCGGGAACAAGTTCGAAGCCAAGGGCAGCAAGGTCAAGCCTGGCTCGAAGGTCGAGGTCATGTTGACCAACACCGCCACGATGGCCAAGACCTCGGCTGAATTCACCGCCCCGTAAGCCGTGAGTCACGCGACGCCGACCCACACACGCCGCGCAGTTCCAGCGCTGCCGTCGGCGCCTCATCGGAGGCTGCCGATGCTGCTGGCCGCCACGGCGGCGGTTGCTGCGGCGGTCGCGACGAGCGCCGCCTGCGCGCACGGCGTGTCCGATGGCGACAAGTCGTTCATCGAGTCCAACCCCGGCATCAACATCATTCCGTACATCTACCTCGGCGCCAAGCACATGGTCACGGGGTACGACCACCTGCTGTTCCTGTTCGGCGTGATCTTCTTCCTGTACCGGTTGAAGGACGTGGGCACGTACGTGACGCTGTTCGCCATCGGCCACAGCACGACATTGCTGGCGGGCGTGCTGGGCAACGTGCACGCCAACGCATTCGTCATCGACGCCATCATCGGCCTGTCGGTCGTCTACAAGGCGCTCGACAACCTGGGCGGCCTCAAGCGCCTGCTCGGCTTCGAGCCCAACCAGAAGGCCGCGGTGCTCATCTTCGGCCTGTTCCACGGCTTCGGCCTCGCGGCCAAGCTGCAGGAGATCTCGATCTCGCAGGACGGACTGCTGCCCAACCTCGTCAGCTTCAACGTCGGCGTGGAGATGGGGCAGTTTTTGGCCCTCGGCCTCATCCTGCTGCTGATGTCCCTCTGGCGGCAGACCGCCAGTTTCCAGCGCAGCGTCGTGCTCGCCAACGCGGCCCTGATGAGCGCGGGCTTCGTGCTGATCGGCTACCAGCTTTCGGGCTACTTCACCTCCATCTCTCCGCCATGAGCATCGCCCTCGACAACACGCCTGCAGGCCCCACCTACGAGGTCTCGCCACGCACGCTCGGCCTGGCCTGCGCGAGCGCCTTCGCCGTCGCCACCGTGGTGCTGACCCTGTTCGTGCTGCCGGCCGAACGCGGCATCGACATCACCGGGCTTGGCGCCAAACTCGGGCTGACGCAGATGCGCAGCGGCGAGGCTGACGCAACACCCGACACAACACCCGTCGCGACGACAGCCCCGAGCCCGACCTCTTCCTCTTCGCAGGCCGCCATCACCGTCGAGCCGCAGAGCCAGCAGTCCATCTCCAAGGCCACCCCCATGCGGTCGGACGAGATGACCGTGGTGCTCAAGCCGCACAGCGGCCTGGAGGTGAAGGCGGAGATGAAGACGGGCGACCACCTGATCTTCCACTGGGACGCCAACGGCCCGTTGAAGATGGACATGCACGGCGAGAAGCCCAATGACGGCGAACGCTTCACGCGCTACTGGATGCAGTCCGACCTGACGACCGCGCAAGGGTCGTTCACGGCCCCGTTCGACGGGCACCACGGCTGGTTCTGGCGCAACCGCGGCGAGAGCGATGTAACCCTCAAGATCCGGACCTCGGGCTTCTACGAGAAGCTCTACATCCCGAAGTAGACCGCCCGTTCCCCGAAGCTGCCCGGCCCGCGAATCCCGTCGCCGCCGGGCTTTTTCAATCCTCTTTCAAAGACTGCAGAGATGACCGCCTCTGAATTGACCCCACCGCCGCAACAGGCCATCGTCGACTGCGTCAACCCCCAGCGCTTCTACATCGACGGCGCGTGGCAGCAGGCCGAGGCACCAGCGTCCTTCGATGTCGTGAATCCCGCGACCGAATGCGTGCTGGGACAGATCGCGATGGGCAATGCGCACGATGTCGACCGGGCCGTGGCCGCCGCGCGGCGTGCCTTTCCCGGGTTCGCTGGCACCAGCGTCGAGGCGCGCGCCGCGCTGCTGGAGCGCATCCACGCGCTGATGCTGCAGCGGGCCGACGAACTCGCGCTCGCGCTCAGCCTGGAGATGGGGGTGGCCTGCACCTATGCGCGGGCGGCACAGGTTCCGCTCGCCGCGGAACATGTGCGTGTGGCGCGCGAAGCACTGCTCGCCTATCCCTTCCTGCAGCGCCACGGCACGACGGCTGTGGCGCGCGAAGCCATCGGCGTCTGCGGGCTCATCACGCCTTGGAACTGGCCTCTCTACCAGATCACCGCCAAGATGGCGCCAGCCATCGCCGCGGGCTGCTGCGTGGTGCTCAAACCCAGCGAGCTGTCGCCCTACAGCGCCTTGATGTTCGCCCAGCTGATGCACGACGCCGGCGTGCCGCCCGGTGTGTTCAACCTGGTCAACGGCTCGGGTCCGGAAGTTGGCGCCGCCATGGCCGAGCATCCCGGCATCGACATGATCTCGATCACCGGCTCGACGCGCGCTGGCGTCCTCGTGGCCCAGGCTGCTGCACCGACGGTCAAGCGCGTCACGCAGGAACTCGGCGGCAAGTCCCCGAACCTGATGCTGCCCGACACCGATTTCGCCCGTGCGGTGCCGCTGGGCGTGGCGGCCGCGTTCCGCAACGTCGGCCAGTCCTGCAGCGCGCCCACGCGCATGATCGTCCCGCGCAATGCGCTGCGCCAGGTGGAGGAGCTGGCTTGCCAGGCGGCAGCCGCGTTGATCGTCGGCGACCCGATGTCGCCGGACACGACCCTGGGACCGATCGCCAACCGCGCACAGTTCGAGCGCGTCCAGCAGATGATCGCCGTCGGTCTCGAGGATGGTGCTCGCCTGCTCTGCGGCGGCCTCGGCCGACCTGACGGCCTCGCTACAGGCTTCTACGCACGGCCGACCATCTTCTCGTCCGTCCGGACGCAGATGCGGATTGCGCAGGAGGAGATCTTCGGTCCAGTGCTTTGCATCCTGCCCTACGACACGGTTGAAGAGGCGATCGCCATCGCCAACGACACGGTCTATGGATTGGGCGCGCACGTCCAGGGGACCGATGTCGCCCAGGCTCGCGCCGTCGCCGGCCGGATCCGTGCCGGCCAGGTGCTGATCAATCACCCCGCCTGGGATCCGTTCGCGCCCTTCGGCGGCTACAAGCTCTCGGGCAATGGCCGCGAATACGGGCGGCACGGCCTGGAGGAATACCTGGAGACCAAGGCCATCCTCGGCTTCGGCGAGGCCTGAGCAAAAAAAGCGGCCGGTGTCCCGCAGGGCACCGGCCGCTTTCCTGCGCGATGAAGCTGCTCAGAGGTACTTCAACCACCAGATGTCCTTGCGGCGCTTCTTGAAGCCGGAGAACCAGGCGGTGGGGAAGTAGAAGGCGACGATCAAGGCGATGTACCAGAGCCACACATAGACGATGGACGAGACGCCGAACACGTCGCCATGATTGGTCCCGTAGATGGCCCTGGCGCACAGGTACAGCACGCGCAGCGTGTACAGGTGCAGCAGGTAGAAGAACATCGGCGCGCCACCGAACACCGCGAGGCGCTCGGAGACGGGGCCGCCCTGCCAGCGCTCGAAATACGCGAGCAGCACCAGGCCGATGCCCAGCGTGGGCAGCAGGAACAGCAGCGAGGGCGGGTACTTGGTCATGGCCAGGAAGCTCATCACGGTGCGCAGCTCGTCCCCGGGGACGACGAACCACGGCGTGTCACCGTAGACATTCAGCGCACGCAGCACGACGAAGCCAATGATCATGCCCAGGCCCAGGCGGATGAGCCGTCGCTGGCGCAGCTCGGCGGCCAGCTCACTGAACCACGGGCCGATGGCCCAGCCCAGGCTGATCACGCCCAGCCAGGGCAGCACCGGATAGTTGAACTTCACCGGCACGCCGGCGACGTCCATCACCACGCGGTGGTGCAGGAAACCCCAGGGCATGTAGAGCGCGCTGTCCTTGTCGACGACGACACCGTCGAGCAGGTTGTGGCCGCAGACGATCACCAGGCCGATCGCCAGGATCGCCCGGTGCGGCAGGTGGATCAGCGCGGCCAGCGCGATCATGCAAAGGCCGATGGCCCAGATCACCTGCAGGTAGACGACCGTGAACGGCAGCTCGGCCCGCCAGGAGAAGTTGACCAGCGTGAGTTCCAGAAGCACCAGGAACAAGCCCCGCTTGAGCAGGAATTCGCTGGTCTCACGCTTGGTGTGCTTCTGGCTGAACAGGTACGCCCCAAGGCCGGTGAGCGCCACGAAGATCGGCGCGCACAGCGTGCTCGTGATGCGGGTGAAGAACAGCGTGGGCGCGACGGTCGCCGCATTGACCGGATCAGTCACCGGCATGTACAGGAACCAGGTCTCGCGAATGTGATCCAGCAGCATGAAGATCATCACGAGACCGCGCAGGGCGTCGATGCTCGACAGGCGCGAGCTCATCGTCCCAACCGACCGCACCGCGGCCCTCACGCCGTTCATTGCCACTGTGGACATGCTCGAACTCCGTACCAGATTGAGCAGAAATTAGACCAGCGCAACGCTTCTCAAAATGCCGTGTTGGCGCGCCGCAGCGCAAGGTTCGTGGCGAATCGCCGGCGGTCGCCGCAACTTGCTGCGGCCGCCGCCGCCCCTCAAACAGCCAGCTCGGGCGCGTCCGTTGCCGGCAGCTCGTCCAGCCAGCCGGTACGCAATTCCGGAACCGAGCGCGACAGCAATTCGTAGTACGGGTGATGCGGCCCGCGCGCATAGTCCGCGCGCGCGATCTGCGTGAGCTTGCGGCCGCCTTGCATCACCACGATCTCATCGCACACGGCACGCACCGTGTGCATGTCGTGGCTGATGAACAGGAAGGACACGCCCAGCGTGCGGCGCAGGTCGGCGATCAGTTCCAGGATGGCGGCACCCACCACGGTGTCGAGCGCAGAGGTGACCTCGTCGCAAAGAATCAGGTCCGGCTTGGCGGCCAGTGCGCGGGCCAGGCTGACGCGTTGCTTCTGGCCGCCAGACAGGCCGCTGGGCCGGCGCTGACGCAGGGACTGCGGGAGCTTCACGAGATCGAGCAATTCGCCAATGCGCGCCTGCAGCGGCGCGCCACGCAGGCCATGGAAGAACTGCAGCGGCCGCGCCAGGATCGCCTCTATCGTGTGCGCGGGATTGAGCGCGGTGTCGGCCATCTGGAACACGATCTGGATGCGCCGCAGCTCGTCCTTCCGCCGATTGGCCAGCGTGGGCGCCAGGTAGCTGCCGTTGAACAGGATGCTGCCGCCGGAGGGCTTCACCAGCCCCGCGATGGCGCGCGCCAGCGTGGTCTTGCCGGAGCCCGATTCGCCGATCACGCCGATGGCCTGCCCACGATGCAGGCGCAGCTGGATGTCCTGCAGGATAGGCACCTGGTGCCTGCCGGCAGCGTCGAGCGGCCCGTAGCCTGCGGCCAGGTCACGCACCTCGAGCAGCAGCTCGGTTTCGCCGCGCGCAGGCGCGACTTCCTGCACTTCGGGCCGGGCTGCCGCCAGCAGGCGACGGGTGTAGTCGTCCTGCGGAGCAGTGATGACGCGGTTCGTGCCGCCCCACTCCCGCATGCGGCCCTCGCGCAGCACGAGGATGTGGTCGGCCATCTGCGCCACCACCGCGAGGTCGTGGCTCACGTAGACGGCCGTGGCTCGCCGCTCACGGACCACGCGCCGGAAGGCCCGCAGCACTTCGATCTGCGTGGTGACGTCGAGCGCCGTGGTGGGCTCGTCCAGGATGATCAGGTCAGGGTCCGTGATCAGCGCCATCGCCGCCATGATGCGCTGCAGCTGGCCGCCGGAGACCTGATGCGGGTAGCGCTCGCCAATGTGATCCGGGTCGGGCAAGGCCAGCTCATGGAACAGCGCGAGCGCCTTGGCCTTTGCCGCCGCAGGCGACATGAGGCCGTGGATGCGCGCCGGCTCTGTCACCTGGTCGATCAGCGTGCGCGATGGGTCGAAGGACTGGGCCGCGCTCTGCGCCACATAGGCCACCGTGCGGCCGCGCAGGCGGCGCTGTCCCTCGCCATCGAGCGACAGGACGTCCACGCCACCGATGTCGACCGTCCCTGCGGCAATGCGGCATCCCTCGCGGGCATAGCCCATCAGCGCCAGCGCGGTGGTGGTCTTGCCGGAGCCGGACTCGCCGATCAGGGCCAGCACCTCGCCCGGCTTCACCGCGAAGCTGAGGTCGTGGACGATCACCTGCCCGGCATCGCCCTCGCCCGCGACGATGCGCAGGCCCTGCACTGAAACGGAAGCTCCCATGTTTTCGCTCACTCCGACCGGCGGTGCGAGCCGCCCAAGGCGTCGATCGCGAGGTTGACGGCAATGGTCAGGCTGGCAATGGCCAGGGCCGGGGCGATGATGGCCGGCGCCGCCTCGGACAGGCCACCGATGTTCTCGCGCACCAGCGAGCCCCAGTCCGCGTCAGGCGGCTGAATGCCCACGCCCAGGAAACTCATGCCGGCCAGCAGCAGCACCACGTAGACAAAACGCAGCCCCAGGTCGGACAGCATGGGCCCGGCGATGTTGGGCAGGATCTCGCGGCGCATCACGTACCAGGTTCCCTCGCCCCGCGTGCGGGCCACGGTGACGTAGTCCATCGCGCCGATGTTGACCGCCAGCGCCCGCGCGATGCGGTAGGCGCCCGGCGCGTAGACGATGGCGGCGATCAGCACCAGCATGGACACGGACGCTCCGAACGCCGCGACCATCAGCAGCGCGAACATCTTGCTCGGGACCGAGACCAGGGTGTCGAGCGAGCGGCTGATCAGGGCGTCGATCATGCCGCCCCGGGCAGCCGCCAGCAGCGCCAGCGTGGTACCGGCAACGCTGGCGCACAGCGTGGCAGCCAGCGCCACGCCCACCGTGTAGCGCGCGCCCTCGACGATGCGGCTGAGCACGTCGCGCCCCAGGTAGTCGGTGCCCAGCCAATGGGCGCCCCCCATCGGCGCGAAGACCGCGGCGTCGCTCATGTCGCCCGAGTCCGCCGCCAGCATCCATGGGCCGAACACGGCCGCCGCCATCCACAGAAAGATGACGGCCAGGCCGATCACGCCGGCAGCAGGAATGCGCCAATGCCGCTCGGGCGGCGTGCCGGCGGCGGCGGCCGCGGCGGACTGCAAGCAGGCGGCTGGAGCGGGACTCGAGGGCTTGTTCATGGGTGGCGCAGGCGGGGATTGGAGAGGATGCCGAAGATGTCGGCCGCGGTCACCAGCATCAGGTAGGCGGCGCAGAACAGCATGGCGCATGCCTGCACCAGCGGCATGTCGCGCTGGGTCACGCCTTCGATCATCAGCTTGGCCACGCCGGGATAGTTGAAGATGGTCTCGACGATGATCACTCCGCCCAGCAGGTACGACAGGCTCAGCGCGACCGCGTTGGCGATCGGGCCGACGGCGTTGGGCAGCGCGTGCGCCAGCACCATGCGGCTGCGCCTGGCGCCCTTGAGCAGCACCATTTCGATGTAGGGCGCACGCAGCTGGTCGATGACGGCAGCGCGCGTCATCCGCATCATCTGCGCCACGATCACGCAGCACAGGCAGAGAACGGGGAGTGCATACGCCTTGAGCAGTTGCCCCACCGACGCGATGTCGTTCACATACGAGAGGGCCGGGAGCCATTTCAGCTCCACGGCGAAGACCAGCACGGCCAGGGTCGCGACCAGGAACTCCGGCACCGACACCACCGCGACGGCGCCGACGGTCACGACGCGATCAAACCACGTTCCCCGCCAGACCGCGGAAGCGATGCCCAGGCCGAGCGCCAGCGGCACCGAGATGGCCGCGGTGATGAGCGCCAGCAGCAGCGAATTGGGCAGGCGCTCGCCGATCATCTCGGCCACACCTTGCCCGCTGACCAGCGACTGGCCCGGTGCGCCCTTGAGCATGCCCAGCAACCAGTGCCCATACCGCTCGGGCCCGGACTGCGTCAGCCCCATCTCCAGGCGCAGGGCGGCCAGCGTCTCGGGCGTGGCCTCCTGCCCTAGCTGCTGCTGCGCGGCGTCGCCAGGCAGCAGCACGGTGATCGCGAAGACGATGACCGAGACCGCGAGCAAGGACAGCAGCGCCGTGCCGACTCGCTGGGCAATGAGGCGGGCGAGGAGGAGATTCATGATGCGCACGAGGCCTGAAGCCCTCAGGCCGCGAGCCAGAGGTGCTCGGCGAACGCGGTGCCCATCATCCCGCCAAGCGGCATGGGCACGAAGCCGCGCACCTTGGACGAGTGAGCGTCCAGGCTGGAGATGAACAGCGGAATGCCCACGCCACCCTGCTCGTGCACCAGCACCTGCATGTCGCCGTACAGGCTCTTGCGCCTGGCCTCGTCTGCCTCGCCGCGCGCCGCCAGCAGAAGCTGGTCGAACTGCTCGCTCTTCCAGCCGGACTCGTTCCAGGTCGCGTCGGACTTGAAGAACTGCGTGAAGAGGATGTCCGCCGTTGCACGCGGGTTGGTGTTGCCAAAGCCGATGGGGCTCTTCATCCAATGGTTCGACCAGTAGCCGTCGGCCGGCATGCGCTTGACCTCGAGATTCAGGCCGATCTGGCGCGCCGTCTGCTGCAGCACCAGCGCCATCTCGACCGAATAGGTGGCCGCAGGAGACGCGACGATGGGAATGGCGCCGCTGCCCAGGCCGGACTTGCGCAAGTGGAACTTCGCCTTGTCGAGGTCGAACGCGCGCTGCGGCAGCGCGGCGTTGAAATAGCGGTTGGTCGGGTCGATGGGCTGGTCGTTGCCGATGGCCGCGTTGCCCAAGGCGATCGACTTGCGCATCTGCTCCCGATTGAACAGGTGCTTCATCGCCAGCACGAAATCCGGATTGCTGCCCGGTCCATTGTCCCGGCGCATGACCAGGTCGCTGTACTGCCCCGACGGCGCGACGAACACGCCGTAGCCAGGCGTCTGGCCGATGCGCTGGCTGGAACGCGGATCGACGGCAGCCACGAGGTCCAGGCCGCCCGACAGCAAGGCGTTGACGCGAGCCGATTCGTCGCCGATGCCGACATATTCGATCTCGTCGAGGTACGGGCGATCAGGCCGCCAGTACGACTCGTTGCGCACCGCCAGCGAGCGACCGCCCGGCTTGAATTCCTTGCACTTGAACGGTCCTGTGCCGATGCCCTTGCTGAAGTCGGTCGTGCCATCGGGCACGACCTTGAAATGGTAGGTGCCAAGAATGGCCGGGAAGTCGGCGTTCGCGGTCTTCAGCCGGACCTGCACTTCGTTCGGCCCGCTCTGGCGCACTTCTTCGATCTCGTCGGCAAGCGTCTTCGCGCGCGACGCGACCGCGGGATCCTTGTGGCGGTTCAGCGAGAACACGACGTCGGCCGGCGTCAGTGCCCTGCCGTCGTGGAACTGCACACCCTTGCGCAGCTTGAAGGTCCACAGCGTGGCCTTCTGGTGCGAGAACGATTCCGCCAGGGCGGGCTGCGCGACGAGCGCGTTGTCCAGCACCGTCAGGCCGTTGTAGAACATGTTGCACCGGATGTAGTCCGACTGGCTTGCCTGTCGTGCTGGATCCAGCGTGTCGTTGATCGACGAAGACGCTCCTGCGACGCGCAGTCGTCCGCCGCGCCGCGGCGTCTCGGCCTGAGCCGTGGTGGCCCACCCAGCAGCCGTGGTCGCCAGCGCCACCTGCATGCCGCCGCCCATCAGCATCGCCAGCAGGTCCCGGCGCGTCGCGCCACGCCGGAGGGCGTCGAGCAGGCGCGAACTGTCTTCGGAACCGATCAGGTCCTGCGGCGGAGCAATGGGCTTGTTCACGATGCGATTTCCTTCGACTGATTTCAGGTCAACGATTCGTCAGGTCGGCCGCGCGCGTCAGCGCAGCGCGTCCTTCAGCTTGAAATAGGCACCCACCAACGGCAGGAACCACGGCGGCCCGAAGTGCCCCGGGATGGCCGGCCACGCCAGGTCGCGCCACGGGTTGGCAGCGGAATCGCCCGCCATCACGTCGGCCATGCACTGCCCCATGTGCACGGACATCTGCGTGCCGTGCCCGCTGTAGCCCATCGCGTAGTACAGACCCCGATGCTCGCCGGCGTGCGGCAGCCGGTCGCGGCTCATGTCGACCATGCCGCCCCAGCAGTAGTCGATGCGCGTCTTCGACAGTTGCGGGAACACCCAGGTCATGGCCTCGCGCAGGATGTGGCCACTCTTCGCGTCCGAGTTGGGGCTGGACATCGCAAAGCGCGCACGGCCGCCGAAGACGAGCCGATCATCGGGCGTGAGGCGGAAATAGTTGTGGATGTGCGCTGCCGTTGTGTAAGTGCGGATGCCCGGCAGAATGCGACGCGCGAGTTCATGCCCCAGCGGCTCGGTCACGATGATGAAGCTGCCGATCGGCACGATCCGACGGCGCCAGAAGCCGAACGACGGATAGCTGCCATGCATCGTGGCACCGGTGGCGACCAGCACCTGATCGGCCTCGACCACGCCACGGTCCGTGTGCAGCCTGTGCACCTGCCCGCGCACCCGCTCCAGGCGGCGCACTTCGGTCTGCGCATGCAACTCGGCACCATGACGCTCTGCCGCTTGCGCGAGGCCAGCGCCGAAGCGACCCATGTGCATCTGCGCGCTGCGCTTTTGCAGCAGCCCGCCCACGAAGCGCTCGCTCTGGATCTCGTCGCGGATCGCTGCGGCATCCAGCAACTCGACGTCGCAATCCACTTCGCGGTGCAGGCGGTCGAAGCCTCTGGCCAGGGTGTCGTAATCGGAAGCGCGTGCGGCCAATTTGAGCTTGCCGTTCCGCAGGAAATTGCAATCGATGCGCTCTTCCCGCACGATGCGTGCCACCGAGTCGACCGCTGCGTCGTAGGCGCGATACCAGGCGCTCGCGCGCTCGGTGCCGACGCTTGCCGCCAGCGTGGCGTAGTCGACAGCGAGCCCGTTGTTGACATGGCCACCGTTGCGCCCCGAAGCCTCGCCCGCCATCGCGCCGGCCTCCAGCACCACCACGCGCGCGCCGCGCCTGCCAAGGGCCACCGCTGCGGACAGGCCCGTGAAGCCGCCACCCACGATCGCCACGTCGGCGCGCGCGGGCAAGGGCTTTTCCAGCACGGAATGCGCGGTTGCGGTGGCCGTCCAGTAGGAGTCCAGCTTCATGCGTTGGGAAGATGTGGTTGAGGGTCTGGCAACGAAGAAATTGGAGCACGCAGCCCGTAGGAGGTTGTGGCGATTGCCGCAGCGAGCCAGGTGAAAACTGCTGAATGTGACGGCCCGCTCGGCATGCTGTGCATGCGCGTCCCCCGAACGGCGCACCGCGCACCAAGATGCCCCGCAGAACATGCTGAGGCACCTTTTTGATGCTCTCCGCGAGTCCGGGCAGCATTTCGTGCCGTGGTCCTTCTGCCAGCGTGGGCGCCAAGAATCTCCTAGATTCCTGTCACCCGTTGTGCGAGAAACCATGCTCAATGAAAAATGCGGGAGTTCTTCTTGTCGCTGCGCACATTCCCATCGCCCGCGGTCGCTGACGGCGTCCTGATGCGGCCGCTTCACGTCGACGACCTGGATGCGGCGCACGCCCTGTCCGTCGAAGTGCAGTGGCCACATCGCTCCATGGACTGGCACATCGCGTCCACGCTCGGGCAGGGATTCGTCGCCGAGCGCGACGGCCAGGTCATCGGCACCGGCATGCGCTGGAAGTGGGGCGAGCGCCACGCGACGCTTGGCATGATCATCGTCACGCAGCGGTACCAGGGTCAGCGCATCGGAACGCGCATCATGCAGACCCTGCTCGAGGGCCTCGAGGACCGTGATGTCTCGCTGCACGCGACCACAGAGGGGCTGGGCCTCTACGAGCGCTCGGGCTTCGTCAGCACTGGAGACGTGCGCCAGCACCAGGGGATCGCCTCCCCGGCGCCGCTGATGAGCTTCCTGCCCGGCGAGCGGCTGCGCCCTGCGGGCCGCAACGACCCTCCGAGGCTGGCAGCACTTGACCTGCAAGCGATGGGCATGCCGCGCGAGCGCGCCTTGCGGATGCTGCTGGATCAAGGTGAGATCGTCGTGCTGGATCGGGACATGGAGGCGGTCGGCTTTGCCGTCATGCGTCGTTTCGGCCGGGGCTTGGTGATCGGGCCGGTCATCGCGCCCGATCTGCACGGCGCCAAGGCGCTGATCGCCCACTTCACGCGGCTCGCTGCAGGCAAGTTCCTGCGCGTGGACGTGCGGGCGAACGGGGAACTGATCGAGTGGGTCGAAGGCTTGGGCCTGCGGCGGGTGGCCATGGCCATCCCCATGACCAAAGGCGCAGTGGCGGCCTCCGGTGCCATCCGGTCATTTGCCCTGCTGAGCCAGTCGCTCGGCTGAGGCCGCAAGGCACGATCTGCCGCCGCTGTCGCCATAACGATTTCCTCCAGCGGTTTTCCCGCGCATTGCCGCAGCACAAGCTGCGGTGGTCGACCTACGATCCTTGCATCCCTTCAAAAGGCGTGCAGCATGTCGGCCCTCGCTTCCAGTTCCCACCTGTCCCTTCCCCAAACCAGCGCCCTTGAGCTCGATCGCGAGCACCTGATCCACCCTGTTTCGTCCTGGCGTGCACACGAGAAGCGAGGTGCCACGCTGCTGCAATCCGGCAAGGGCGCCTGGTTGCGAGACACCGAAGGACACGAACTGCTGGACGCGTTCGCGGGCCTGTGGTGCGTGAACGCCGGCTACGGACAGGAATCGGTCGTGCAGGCCGCGACCGAGCAGATGCGCAAGCTGCCGTATGCCACCGGGTACTTTCATTTCGGCAGCGAACCCGCTGCGCGCCTGGCGGCCAAGCTGGTCGACCTCGCGCCACCGTCGCTCCAGCACGTGTACTTCACGCTGAGCGGCTCCGACGCGGTCGAGGCCGCCGTGAGGCTCATCGCGCAGTACAACCATGCCCGCGGCCAGACGCAGCGCCGGCACTTCATTTCGCTGGAGCGCGGCTACCACGGCTCGTCGTTCTTCGGCGCGGGCCTCACGGCGCTGCCGGCCTTCCATCGCGGCTTCGGCCTGCCACTGCCGGAACAGCACTACATCGCCTCGCCATACGCCTACCGCAGTGCGGTGGGCAGCGATCCGCTGGCCATCATCAGCGCATCCGTGGCGGAACTGCGCGCCACGGTGCAGCAGATCGGCCAGGACAAGGTGGCCGCCTTCTTCTGCGAGCCGGTGCAGGGCTCGGGCGGCGTGATCGTGCCGCCCGAGGGCTGGCTCAAGGCCATGCGCCAGGCATGCCGCGAACTGGGCATCCTCTTCGTGGCCGACGAGGTCATCACGGGCTTCGGCAGGACGGGGCCGATGTTCGCCTGCGAGGCCGAGGGGGTGGACCCGGACATGATGACGATGGCCAAGGGGCTGACCTCGGGCTACGTGCCCATGGGCGCGATGCTGATGTCCGACGAGATCTACCAGACCATCGCCGACGGCGCGCCCGCGGGCGTGCCGATCGGCCACGGCACGACCTACTCGGCACACCCGGTCAGCGCGGCGGTGGGCCTCGAAGTCATCCGGCTCTATGAAGAAGGCGGCCTGCTGGCCAACGGGCAAGCCATGGCGCCGCATTTCGCGCGCGTCCTGGCCAACCTGGCCGACCACCCGCTGGTGGGCGAGGCCCGCCAGCGAGGCCTGCTCGGCGCACTGGAACTGGTCAGCAACAAGCAGACGAAGGCGCGATTCGATCCTGCGCTGGGCCTTGCCGACCGGGTCTTCGCAACCGGCTATCGCAACGGGCTGGTGTTCCGGTCCTTCGGCGACAACATCCTCGGTTTCGCACCGGCGCTGTGCTTCACGGCCGAAGAGTTCGAACTGATGGCGGCACGGCTGCGCAAGACGCTGGACGATGTGCTGGATTTCGCGGACGTGCGGCGCGCGACAGCATGAAATGCTGCGAGAGGCAGGCAGGCTTATTGCTTAGTGACCTTGGACGCGCTCCTCTCCCCGCATAACCGGTGCCCCCATGACGACTGCAGCGAATCCCAAGCTTGATCGCCTTGATCTCCGGATCCTCTGCCAGCTCCAGCAGAACGGCCGCATCACGAACGTGGACCTGGCGGACGCCGTGGGCCTCTCGCCGAGCCCCTGCCTGATCCGCGTCAAGCGCCTGGAGCAGGCTGGCTACATCGCCGGCTACGGTGCCAACGTCCGCCTGGAGAAGCTGAGCGACACCCTCACCGTGTTCACCGAAGTCACGCTGGCCGATCACCGGCGCGAAGACTTCGTGCGCTTCGAGTCCAGCATCCGCAGCGTGCCCGAGATCCTCGAGTGCCACCTGGTCAGCGGCGGCTACGACTACATGCTCAAGTTCACGACGCGCGGCGTCAACCACTACCAGACGCTGATCGAGGGCCTGCTCGAGCGCAACATCGGGATCGAGAAGTATTTCAGCTTCATCGTCATCAAGTCGCCGTTCGTCAAGAACCACTACCCGATACAGCAGCTGCTCACCATGGACGAATGAGGCATGAGGCCGCCGGCACGGGCTCGGCATTGACTGCTGCGGCCGCCTGAGAAACAGCAGATTCGCCGCATCGCGCCCCCCGACGTTCAGCACATGTCGCCGTCCGAAAAAATTAAGCTTTGCGGATGTCCGACCTGCCGCTCTTCTCGCCCTCACCTCCGCCCGCCGAACCTCTGCCGGCGACCATTGCGCGGACATTGACCTACATCGCAGGCCATCTCGGTCAGCCGCTGTTGCTGGCGGAACTTGCCGCTGTCGCCGGCCTCAGCGTCTGGCGCTTCGCCACTGTGTTCCGCCAGACCATGGGCATCTCGCCGCACCAGTATGTCTGCGCACGCCGTGTCGACCAGGCCGAGTTGCTACTGCGCCAAGGCATGGCTGCAGCCAAGGTGGCCAGCGAGACCGGCTTCTACGACCAGAGCCACCTTGCCCGCCATTTCAAGAGTGCGCGCGGCCTCACGCCCGGCCAGTTCCAGGGGCTCAGCGCCCGCCGCCTGCCCGCCATGGCTGGCGGCGCTGCGGATGGCGATGCCCGCCACGCCTGCTGATCGCAGCGAGAGACCCACCATGCCACTGCAAGCAAATGACTTCCCCGCGATCGCGGACCTGATGCCGGAACTGGTGGCGATGCGCCGTGACCTGCACGCCCACCCGGAGCTGGCCTACGAAGAACGCCGCACGGCCGGCATCGTCGCCCAGGCACTGCGCCTCTTGGGCATAGAGGTCGCCGAAGGCATCGGGGGAACCGGTGTCGTGGGGACGCTGCGATGCGGAGACGGCCCCCGGACGGTCGGGCTGCGGGCGGACATGGACGCCCTGCCGATGACGGAACTCGGGCGCGCGCCCCACGCCAGCCGGCATGCCGGCGCGCACCATGGCTGCGGCCACGATGGCCATACCAGCATGCTCATCGGTGCCGCCCGCCAGCTGGCGCGCACCCGGCGCTTCGACGGCACGGTGCACTTCATCTTCCAGCCGGCGGAAGAGGGCAAAGGGGGCGCACGCCGCATGATCGAGGACGGCCTGTTCGACCGATTTCCTTGCGACAGCGTCTATGCGCTGCACAACTGGCCCGACCTGCCGCTCGGCACCGCACAGACCCGTGCCGGCCCCATCATGGCCGCTGCCGACCGCTTCGACATCACTGTTCGCGGCAAGGGCGGCCACGCAGCGCTGCCGCACCACACGCCGGATGCGATCCTGGCCGCAAGCCAGTTGGTCGGCCAGCTCAACACCATCGTCGCGCGCCGCATCGACCCGAACGAGTCCGCGGTCCTGTCCGTCACGCGCATCGCCGGCGGCCAGAGCCACAACGTGCTGCCCGCGGAGGTCGGCATCACCGGCACGGTGCGGAGTTTCGACCCGGCGACACAGGATCGCATCGAAGCCGCATTGCGCGCCGCGGCGGCCGGCCTGGCCGTGGCGCACGGCATCGAAGTCGACGTGAACTACGACCGCTACTACCCCGCCACCGTCAACTCACCCGCGCAGGCGGAGATCGCCCTGGCGGCTGCGCGCGCCGTTGGCCTGCAGGCAGACATGGCACCGCGCGGCGCCTTCACGTCCGAGGACTTCGCCTTCATGCTGCAAAACAAGCCCGGCGCCTACCTCTGGCTGGGCCAGGGACGCCCCGACCCGGGAGCCGAAGGCGAGCGCCCGCTGCACCACCCCTGCTACGACTTCAACGACGCAGCCTTGCCGCTGGGCGTTGCGTGGCTGTGCGAGGTGGCAGCGCGCGCGCTAGCGACAGCCTGACTGTCGGTTTTCGTTCGGGTCTGAAACCAGAGCCGTTGATGCGTCAGGGCTTGGCACGCAGGCGCGGGTCAAGGGCGAAGCGCTCGAACTGGATGTCGGTCACCAGGGGCAGCGCCGTCGCGACGTTGACAAGCAGATTCCACGAGTGCCCGCTCACGGCACTGGGCAGCAGCACGAACGGGTGGGCGTCGATCAACTGGTCGCCAAACTCCTGCTGGTCCTTGTTCGGGGGAATCGGGTGGAGCCAGTGCGGATTGGGCACGTGGCCCGGCTGCACGACACGGACCAGAGCCGGATCGGTGACAGTGAACGAGATGAGGTTGTGGGCGACGGTGTTCAGCACTTTGAAACCCTTGTGCACGGCCACCTCCAGGATGGCGGTGGCCGGGTCCAGGGCCGCATAGATCACGTGCTTGCCGATCGAATTCCAGCGGCCGCCGTGCGTAGCCGAGCCGATGCCGGAGTTCCAGGTGGCGGCATAGCGCGCATCCTGGAGCGTCCACCCTGCGAGGGTGCCGGTGCCGCCCAGGGACGCCGGCAGCGGGATCAAGCGTAGACCCCGTACTTCATTCGCTGCAGCAAGGTCTTGACGGCTTCGGCACCCGGCGAAGTGCTCAGCAGATCGATCGGCTTCCTGAACTCCAGACCCATCGCCTCGGTGTTCAGCCACTCGTTGGCGGCCTCCGCGCTGCCAAGCACCTCTTCTGCCATCGCGCGCACAGACTCGAGCCGGTAGATCCCGTCCGTCGTGCGCGCATCCAACAGCTTGTCTGGATCGGACTTGATGCGGTGGGCGGTTCGCGCGCTCACGCCAATGGCCTTCAGGATGGCATCGGTGGGCAGGGTATCCAACTTGGTTTCCCATATGCTGGTCAGCGCCCGGCCTGACACGCCCTTCATCACCATATCGTGGGCCATGACTCTGGAGCCCTCGAAAGCGTCGATGAACCCATCGAACACCTGGACGTTTCGCGCAGGCTTTCGGCCCGTGAGGATCTTCACGTTCGCGGCCTTCTTGCCTCGGACCCCATGGACCTTCATATCCGCAGTGGTGAGCGCATCTTCCGCGAGGGTTGCTGCTGCGGCAGTCTGGGAGGCGCCCTTCTTGGGCTTGGCGGTCGAATGTTCGCTGGACGACTTCATGCTGCTGCTCCTGCCATTTGGCAAACATCATACGCCACATGGCAAACCGCATGCCGCAGGCGAGGTTCAGTCTTCACCGAAACGAACTGCCAAAGTTCAGTATTGAGTGAAACACAGGCTCAAATTGCTGCGAGCCGCTTCAGCCCAAGGTGCTGTCGGCCTGCCTCAGGCCCCGACACCTCGTGAGAGAAGCGACGCTGACCCGCAAGCGCGCGCGATGCATCCGCTCACCAAGCCCAGGGCAGCCGCGTCCCTTGCCCGGTGGCCAATGCGGCCCGTTGAAGTTGCCGAGCCACGGTCAGGTCCTGCAAGGCCAGGCCGGTCATGTCGAAGACCGTGATGTCGGCGGGTTCGCGTTGCAGCGCCGCCTTGCCGCAGAGGAGGTCGCCCAGTTCGATGCAAGCGGCTTCGGGTAGCCACTGGCACTCACCAATCTGCCTCGCCTGGGCCAGGTCGTCCACGACGATGCGGGCGCGCGCCAGCAAGCCATCAGGCAGTTCCCGTTTGCCGCGGGTGTCCGCACCGACGCAGTTCAGGTGGGTGCCTGGCTGCACCGCGCTGACGTCAAACAAGACCTCGCGGCCAGGGGTGGCGGTGATGATCAGGTGGCTGCTGGCGACCGCCGCATTGCTGTCCGCCGCCAGCGAGATCGCACAGCGACCGGCGAACACCGCCTCGAACGCCGGGTCGCGCCTGCCGTCGCGCGTCACGTAGCGCACCTGCGTGATGCCGGGCAGCGTGTCCAGTGCGAAGTCCAGTTGGACACGCGCCTGCACCCCCGTGCCGAAGACGCAGGCCGAGGCCGTGTCGGGGCGCGCCAGCAGGCGCAGTCCCAGCGCGCCAGCGGCACCGGTTCGCGCGGTGGTGATGGCGTTGCCGTCGATGATGCAGGTGGGCCGGCCTGTGCCAGGGTCGATGAGGACCACCGTGGCCTGGTGCGGCTCGCCACCCACGGCGCGGTTGGCAGGCCAGAAGCCCGCTGCCTTGAAGCCGAGCAGGCCTTGGGACGGCACGTCGCCCGACTTGATGCCGAAGACACCGCCGGTGGGCAGCGCTTCGCGCACCACTGGGAAGACGCGGCCGAGCCGGTCGCTATGAAGCTCGAACGACTCCTGCACGGCCGCCAGCACGGCGTCCTTGGACAACAAGGCCTCCACGTGGTGCTTGTCGAGCAGGAGCAAGGTGGCGTCGCAGGGCATGGCGGTGGGCTTTCCGGAATCGAGTGGGACCTTGCGCAGGAACCGCGTCACCAGCCGTGCAGCCGGCTCCAGGGCTCGACCTGCGCGTTCTCGGAGAGCGCCTGATAGGCGGGGTACTGCGCCCCGGTCGCGCAAGCATGGTTGGGCAGGATGCGCAGCAGCGTACCGATGGGTAAGCGTTCGGCGATGTTCGGGTCGCGCTCGCCTTCGCGCGAAAGAATGCCGTGCTCCTGGTTGGCACCCGTGAGCAGATAGCCGGGCAGCACGGTCCCATCCAGGGTGCATGCCTGGCCGTAGCCGTAGTCCTTCTTCTGCTTCTGCGTGCCGCGGTCGCGGCTCATGGCCATCCAGCCTGCATCCACGATGGCCCAGCCCTTCTCCACCTGGTGGCCGATCACGGTGGCGAGCACGCTCAACGCGAGCTCGTCGGTGCTGCAAGCCCCCGCGTTTGCCATCACCAGGTCGAAGAACACATAGACGCCCGCGCGCACCTCGGTCACGCCTTCCAGATGGCGGGCGGCCAGCGCGGTCGGCGTGGAGCCGACGCTCACGATGGGGCAGCTGAAGCCGGCCGCGCGCAGCCTCTCGGCGGCATGCACACACCCCGCCCGCTCCTGTTCGGCCATGGCCTGCTGGGCGGCCGGCGTGTCGAGGTCATAACTGGAGCCGGCGTGGGTCAGCACGCCTGCGATCCGCATCCCGCCGTCCGCCAGGGCCGTCGCAACCTCCAGCAGGGCCGGCTCGTCGGGCTTGATGCCTGACCGATGTCCGTCGGTGTCGATCTCGATCAGCACGTCGAAGACTTCGCCGCGTTCGCGCCCGAAGTCCGCGATGGCGCGCGCGGAGTCGGCGTTGTCGGTGAGGATCCTGAGGTCACAGCCGCGGCGGCGCAGCGCGAGGGCCTGCGGCAGCTTGCGGGCGGTCATGCCGACGGCATAGAGGATGTCCGAGACGCCTTCGGAGAAGAAAAACTCCGCTTCCTTGAGTGTGGAGACGGTGATGCCCTTGGCGCCTGCGGCGAGCTGGGCCCGGACGACGGGCATGGACTTGCTGGTCTTCACGTGCGGACGGAAGGCCACGCCGAGTTCGTCCATGCGGCGCTGCATGCGCTCGATGTTGCGCTGCATGCGGCGGATGTCGATGACGGCGGCGGGCGTGTCGAGGTCGCTGAGATGGGCCATGCGAGTGGGCGCGTGCAACGCGGCTGATGTCGGGGACAACTTGACTCTATTGAGTTTTTGATAAGCCACGCTTAATCTTCAAATCATCAATCTTTCACTTCAATTGAATGATCCAGATCGATGACCTGCGCCTTGCCGCGACGCTGGCTGCCTCGCCTTCCCTCAGCGCGGCGGCACGCGCCCTGAACGTCACGCCGCCGGCCTTGTCGATGCGCCTGCGCAAGCTGGAGGCGGGACTGGGCATGGTGCTGGCCCTGCGCGACGCGCGCCAACTGCGCCTCACGCCCGAAGGCGAGAACTTCGCCCGCGAGGCCGCCGCCCTGCTCAAGCAGATCGAGGACCTGCCGGCACGCTTCCGCATCGACGATGGCCGGCTCACCGGCGTGCTTCGGCTGGCAGCACCCTTCGGCTATGGCCGGTGCCGCATCGCGCCCTTGATCGGCCAGTTCTCGCAGGCGCATCCCGAGCTGCAAGTCCATCTCACGCTGGGCGAGGCGCCATGGCCGGAGCGCAACGACGTGGACGCCATCGTCCACATCGGCCGGCTGCGAGACTCCTCCTGGGTCGCGCACAAGCTGGCGTCGAACGAGCGCTGGCTGTGCGCCAGTCCGGCCTACCTGGATCGCCACGGCGTCCCGTCGACGCCGCAGGACCTGCTGCGCCATCGATGCATCTGCATCCGCGAGAACGACGAGGATGCGACGCTGTGGCACTTCCACCGCCCCGCCGGCGATCCCTCCGGACGGCCTGCGGCGCGGGAGACGCTTCGCGTGCCGCAAGCCTTGCTCACCAACGACGGCACGGTGGCGCGTGGCTGGGCCGAGCAGGGACTGGGGCTGGTGTTGCGCTCGGAATGGGACGTGGCAGAGGCGATGGCCCGTGGCACGCTGGTGCGCCTGCTGCCCGACTGGCGGCTGGACAGCGCGGACGTCGTGCTGCTGCTGCCTTCGCGCAAGGGACGCCCGGCCCGACTGCAGGCGCTGCTGGCCTTCCTGACGCAGGCGCTGCGTCCCGAGGGCAACTGAGCGGTGATGTGGCCGCTAGAAATCTGCCACCTTGCCCCAGGCCGATGACCGGAAGCGGTCGGGGTGATACGGCGTCGGGTCGACCAGCGGCACACTGCCGCTGACGACATCGGCGATGAGGTGGCCCGCGCCGGGGCCAATGCCGAAGCCATGGCCACTGAAGCCGGCGGCCAGCACCAGGCCGGGCAAGGTCGCCGTCTCGCCAATGCCGGGCACGCCATCGGGCGTGCTGTCCACATAGCCGGCCCAGGCCGCGGTCATCGCACGCTCCTTGAGTGCCGGCACCAACTCGACGGCGCGCTGCAGCGTGAGGCGAACCAGGGCCTGGTCCGGCGCGGGATCGAGGATGCGCAGGCGCTCCATCGGCGTGGGCTTGTCGAGCTGCCAGCGCCCCAGCCCTTCCCGGCCGGAGCTCATGCCGTCCAGCCGGCCGGGCGCCAGGTTGCGCCAGCGCCGCAGGAACATCGGCAGGAACTGCGGCGCAAAGCGGAAGAATTGCGGGGTGAGGTCGACGCGGCCGCGGCCGCTCACCGCCAGCGTGTAGCCGCCGTCGCTGCGGCGCGTCATGCTCACGCCGGCGGTGTGCAGCGTGTCGGGCAGCTCGCTGGCACCCGGCGCCACGGACAGCACCGTCTGGCGGATGGTGGCCTGGGGAAAGCGGATGCCGACCTGGCGGCAGAACGACGAGGCCCAGGCGCCGCCCGCGAGCACGGCGATGCGGGTTCGAATCGTGCCCTTCTCCGTGACGACGGCCGACAGCCTGCCGCCTTCGGTCTCGACCCCACGCGCGGCACACGCCTGGTGGACCGTTCCGCCATGGCGCATGACGGCTCGCGCCACCGCCGGGGCGGCGCGCGACGGGTCGGCGATGCCATCGGTGGGCGAGAACACCCCACCGCGCCAGGCCTTGCCGGTGACGCGCCCGTGCTGCGCGGCCTGGTCGGCACTGAGCATCTGGGTCTTCACGCCGACGGTGCGCGCGAACTCACCCCAGCGCGCCCAGCCGGCCAGCTCGGACTCGTCGTTGCTCAGATAAAGCAGGCCGCAGCGGCGGAAACCGGTGTCTTCGCCCTCGTCCACTGCGAAGCGCTCCCAGAGATCGAGGCTCTTCGTCGCCATCGGCAGCTCGCGCTCGTCGCGGTTCTGCTGGCGGCACCAGCCCCAGTTGCGGCTGGACTGCTCGCCTGCGATGCGACCCTTTTCGAGCAGCGCCACCTTCAATCCGCGGCGGGCCAGGTAGTAGGCCGTGAACGAGCCGATGATGCCGCCGCCGATGACGACCACGTCGGCGGCAGCGGGCAGGTCGGGCGTGGTCTCGACCAGGGTGAGCGGAGCAGGCATCGTCTGTTTCCCGCTCAGGCCGCGACCCACACCTTGCGCACCGTCTCGAGAGTGCGCCAGGTGCCCACGTAGCCCGGCTTCATGATGAAGCAGTCGCCTGCACGGTAGGTGACCGGCGCATGGCCGTCCTCGGTGATCTCCGCCACGCCGGAGAGGATCAGGCAGAACTCCCAGGTCTCGCCCTTGATCGAGCGGTTCATGCCGACCGTGGACTCGAAAACGCCCGCGCGGACCTGGCCGTCCTTGGCGCTGTCGATGTCCCAGTTGCGGCACACGATGTCGCCCTCCAACACCCGATCTGCGGGCGGACGGTATTCGCGTGGCTCGCCGAGCTTGGCGAAGTCGAAGTTGACGAGCAGTCTGGACATGGAGAGATGTGGCGGCTGAGTGGAACAGGTACGCAAAGATGCTAGGGCCAGGGCCTCTTCTTTGGTGCCGAAGGCGCCCCTCGCAAAGGACACAAACGTGCGATTCACGCCCGGGCCGCAGCGCAATCTGCCGGTGGATTTCGTGGGCCGCAGGGGAGCGATGAGACGGGTGTGCGGGAGGGCTCTCGCGGGGAAGGCGCCCCGTCCAGACGGGGCGCCGGTACGCGTCAGAACTTGTATTGCACGGTGGCCGTGACGGTGCGCGTGCTGCCAGGGTAGACCCAGGCCTGGCTATACGAGCTCGCGTAGTACACCTTGTCGAACAGGTTGTCGACGTTGATCGACAGCTTGAGGTGCCGGTTGAAATCGTACGAGGACATCAGCTTGAAGGTGGTGTAGGCAGGCAGCTTGAAGTCATCGCTCGCCACCGTCGGCGCCACCGCGCCTTCGCGCTCGCCCACGTAGTTGATGCCGCCGCCCAGCGACGCGGCGTGTCCGTCCGCGAGGAAGGTACTCACCAGCAACAGGTTGGCGCTGTTGCGCGGCACGTTGGCCGACTGGCGTCCGACGAGGAAGCTGTTGTTGTCGCGGGTCACCTTCGCGTCAGTGAAGGCGTAGGCCGCGGACAGGCGCAAGCCGGAGACGATCTGGCCCGACACGTCGAACTCGACACCCTTGCTCTCGACTTCACCCGCGGCGACGGAGAAGTTGTTCGGATCGGCCGGGTCTGGCGTGAGCACGTTGTTCTTCGTGATCTTGTAGAGCGCCAGCGTGCTGGTGATGCCGGTTTCCGCCGAGTCGTACTTGGCACCGACTTCGTACGACTTGCCCTTCTCCGCCGGGAAGGACGTGAAGTCGCTCTTGACGCCGCTGTTCGGGCGGAAGCTCTTGGAGGCCGTGGCGTACAGGGAAATGGTCTTGGTCGGCTGGAAGACGAGGCCGGCGCGCGGGGTGGTCGCGGTCAGCGTCTGGCTGACCCTGGTGCCGGCGATGTGGTTGTCCAGCGACTGGTCGTAGGAATCGCGGCGCGCGCCCAGCATCAGCTTCCACTGCGCGCTCAGGTCGATCTGATCCTGCAGGTAGAAGGCCTTCGAACGCTGGTGTTCCTTCGTGTCGGTATTCTTGGTCATGGCGCTGGACACGTTGCCATAGACCGGCTCGTAGATGTCGATGTTGCCGGCGTTGGCCAGTCGGTACTGGAGCCGGTTGTCGGTGAAGGAGTAGGCGTCGATGCCGACCAGGAAATTGTTGACGACCGGGCCCGTCGGGACCTTGCCCAGCAGTTCCAGGCGGCCGGAAAGATCCGTGGCCGAGTTGTCACGTGTGCGGTGTTGGCGAACCAGCGTGCGCCCGTCGGCCTGCAGGAAACGCGCTTCGGTCGAGGCGCCGTTGATCGAGCTCTCCCGGTAGCTCACGCCCGACTGAACGGACCAGTCGTCGTTGAAGTAGTGCTGCACGAAGAGCTGCTGGCCAGTCGTCTTGATGGTCGTCTTGCCGTCGCCGGGCTCGCCGTAGAAGCTCGAAGGCGACACCAGGCCCAGCTTGCCGTTGACTGCGACCACGCCGCGGTCGAACGTTGCGCGCTGCTTGGAGAGCTCCAGCTCATAGGAGATCGTCGTGTCCGACGACGGCACCCAGATGAACGACGGCGAGATCATGTAGCGGTCGAAGCCGACATCGTTGCGGTAGCTGTCGCCGCGCTCGCCAGCCGCATTGAGTCGATAGGCGACTTCCTCGCCGATCGGGCCGGTCACGTCCGCGGTCAGGCGACGCGTGTTGTGGCTGCCGGCGGAGAGGCTGACGGTCTGCGACGGCTGGAACAGCGGCTTCTTGGTCGTGATGTTGACCGTTCCACCCGGCTCGCCGCGTCCGTAGAGCGCGGAGGCCGGGCCCTTGAGGATCTCGACCGTGGCCGTGTTGGCCGAGTCGCGCACGCCGTTGTAGCCGCGGCTGTAGTTGAAGCCGTTGACCATGTAGTCCGAGCCGAAGTTCGGGTCACCCGTGAAGCCGCGCATCGAGTAGCTGTCCCACAGACCACCGAGGTTGCTCTGCTTGGAGATGCCGCTGGTGAGTTCGAGCGCGTCGGCCATCTTGGTCGCGCCCACGTCCTGCAGCAGGTCGGAGGTCAGGACGCGCACGCTCTGCGGCAGGTCCTTGAGCAGCGTGTCGGTCTTGGTGGCCCCGGTCGCCGACAGGTTGCGGTACGGCTGCTTGACGGCCGAGATCGTCACGGACGTGACCGGGACATCGGCGGGCTGGCTGGCAGCGGCTGCCGGCGCGGCAGCAGCATCCTGCGCACTGGCAGATCCGCAACAGGCCAGGAGCGCGGCAGCAGGCACTGCAGCGAGAGCGAAGCGTCGATTGTTCATCACGTGGGTACTCCTCAGGGTCGTTGATCTGAAAACCGAACGGCACGGCAGCATCACCTGGCTCGCACAGGCGTGACCGCTCCCGGCCTGCGTCCGGGTGGACACAGGCCTTGAAACAGGAAAGGGGCTGGAATCGACCGCGACTCAGCGTCGGGCAAGGTACGTGAAGCGCCGCCTTCGGCCACTGCCGGCCGGGTGGGGGACGCTGGCCGCATCGAGACGCAGGGAGCGAGCGGGGACAGGGGGATGGGCCATGTCGAAATTATGAAATCACGCTGCGCGCAGAGTCTGCTGTTGAGGCTCGGGCAGCCACAATCTCGTGTCTTTCGGTGGCTTGCGGCGAGCTGTCGCTGCCGAAAAACGCGCCGTGGTGCGGGTCGGCCGAGCATGGTGCAATGAACGCACCGGCACGGTGAGCACCGCGCGCGCCTCCTACCCCAGTCCGCCTTGGCAGACGTACTTGGTCTGCATGTAGTCATCGAGGCCGTAGCGCGAGCCCTCCCGGCCGTAGCCGGACTCCTTGACGCCCCCGAAAGGGGCAGCCTCCGCGGCCAGCGCACCTTCGTTGATGCCGACGATGCCGCTCTGCAAGGCCTCGGCGACGCGCCAGGCTCGCGCGATGTCTCGCGTGTAGAAATACGCCGCCAGGCCGAACGGCGTGCCGTTGGCCAGCGTGAGCACCTGCGCTTCATCGGTGAAGCTGGAGATGGGCACGACCGGCCCGAAGGTCTCCTCGCGCGCGCACGCCATGTCTGCGGTCACGCCGGTGAGCACGGTCGGCGCGAAGTAATTCGGGCTCGCCCAGGCGCCGCCCGTCAGGCGCTCGCCGCCCAGCACCACTCGCGCGCCCTTCTCGACGGCATCGTCAACATGCCGTGCGATCTTGTCCACGGCCCGCCCGTTGATCATGGGCCCGACCTGGGATTCGGATGCCGACGCGGGTCCGACGCACAGGGCAGCCACCCGGCGGGTCAACAGCTCGACGAAGCGGTCATGGACACCGGCTTGAACGTAGACGCGGTTCGGGCACACGCAGGTCTGGCCGCCATTGCGGAACTTGGCGGCCATGAGCCCGGCCACGGCTGCGTCCAGGTCGGCGTCGTCGAACACGATGAAGGGCGCGTTGCCGCCCAGTTCCAGCGAGAGCTTCTTCAGCGTCGCGGCGGATTCGCGCGCCAGGTGCTTGCCGATCGGCGTCGACCCGGTGAACGTGATCTTGCGCACACGGTCATCGGCGAGCCACACATCGACGACTTCCGGCGTTCTCTCGCGCGACGCCGTGACCACGTTGACCACACCGGCCGGAATGCCCGCCTGCTCTGCCAGCGCAGCCAGGGCCAGCGAGGTCAGCGGCGTATCCTCCGCGGGCTTGGCCACCACGGTGCATCCGGCCGCGAGCGCGGGCGCGATCTTGCGCGCGATCATGGCCGCAGGAAAGTTCCAGGGCGTGATCGCGGCAACAACACCTACCGGCTCCTTCAACACCAGCATCTTGCGGCCGCGCACCGGCTCGGGAATGAGGTCGCCGTAGGTGCGGGTCGCCTCCTCGGCGAACCATTCCACGTAGCTGGCCGCATAGGCGATCTCGCCGCGCCCTTCCGCCAGCGGCTTGCCTTGCTCGCGCGACACCAGCCGACCCAGGTCGTCCTGGTGCGCCAGGATCAGGGCATGCCAGCGCTTGAGGAGTTGCGCCCGGTCACGTGCGCTTCGCGCGCGCCAGGCCGCAAACGCCTGGTGCGCAGCGTCCACCGCGGCAGCGGCGTCGATGGCATTGCTGTCAGGCACCCGGGCGAATGCGAGCCCGGTGGCCGGATCGCTGACATCGAAGGCGGCGCCGCTCGCCGACTCGGACCAACGTCCGTCGATCAGGTTGGCGGAGCGCAGCAGCGAGGGGTCTTGAAGCGTGAGCAGGGACATCTTGGTTTGGAATCAGGGTTGCGGGACGAGGTCGGCGATGGCAGGTCCCCTCTCGGTGGTGGACGGCGCGCCCCCAGGTCGCGCGTGCGCGGCCCGGAATGAGGGCGATCTTGTGGGAGGCTCATTCGACGATCCTGTTCGATTGAAGCAGGATCGTGCAGCAGCGTCGTCGGCCCTCGGTCTGCGCAAGACACGCGATCTGCCGTTCTGGCGCACCGCGACAGCACGGCCTGCCAAGCCCGCGCCCAGCGGTCTTCGGAGCCGGCCGACGGAAGCCCGTGCGCGGCGCCACGGCTCGGCAGATGGTTTCGAGCGCACCGCATTCGGCAGCAGCGCCCCGTCGTTGAGCCGCCGCCCACAGAACATGCTGTCGAATTTCGTCCGCGGTCTGTTTCGATGCCAATTGCCAGCGCGCGCGCTCCACAATTCGGCCGTCATGAACAGCAATTCGGAGCGCGCGGTGGCGCAGACAACTGGCGCGGCCGACCCCGAGGTCGACACCGTTCACCTGCGGCCCTTCACTCCGGCCGATCTCGAAGCGGCGCATGCGCTCTCGATGGAAGTGCAGTGGCCGCATCGTCCTGAAGACTGGCGTTTCGTCGCCGCGCTGGGCGCGGGCGTGGTTGCGGAATGCAGGGGCCAACTGGTCGGCACGGCCCACTGCTGGAAGTGGCCGGATCGCCGTGCCACGCTCGGCATGGTGATCGTGGCACCGCCCATGCAGGGGCGCCGCATCGGCGCGCAGATGATGCGCGCGCTGCTGGATGACCTGGCGCAGTTCGACGTCTCGCTGCATGCCACGGCCGAGGGCCGGGCACTCTATGAACGGCTCGGATTCGTCGCCCTCGGGGAAGTGCGACAGCACCAGGGAACGGCACGTCCGGCCCCTCTTGCCGCCATGACACCGGGACTGCGGTTACGACCGCTGGGCCGGGCCGACGTGGACAGGCTCGTGGCGCTAGACGCCGCCGCCAGCGGGATGGCACGCGGCGAAGCGGTTCGCGCGCTGATCGCGGATGCCCAAGGCATCGTGCTCGACCGGGATGGCGAGCCCGTCGGCTTCTCTTTGTTGCGGCGGTTCGGACGCGGATACGCGATCGGCCCCGTGGTCGCGCCGGATGCCTCCGGGGCGCGGGCCTTGATCGCGCACTGGACGAGCCAATGCGCCGGCAGGTTCCTGCGCATCGACGTCGAGGCCGGCAGCGGTCTCGGCGATTGGCTGGAGGACCAGGGCCTGAATCGCGCGGGCAGCGTCGAGATGATGACGCGCGGCACGCCGCCCAGGCGCGGCCCCGCCTCTGGCCTGTACGCCCTGATCAACCAGGCGCTGGGATGATGGCCAGGCCGGCGTTCCTGTACAAGTCCGATCCGGCTCGCGGCGCGATCTGGAAACAATGCTTCGAGGAGAACCTCCCGGGCATCGAGTTTCGCCAGTGGCCCGAGGTCGGCAACCCCGCCGAGGTCAGGTTCCTGGCCGCCTGGGAGCCACCGCCGGACCTGGCCAGCCGCTTCCCCGCGCTGGAAGTGCTGTTCTCGGTTGGCGCCGGTATCGACCAGTTCGATCTGGCGGAGCTGCCGCCCACGCTGCACGTCGTTCGCATGATCGAGCCGGGCATCGTGGCCGGGATGGTGGAGTACGTCACGCTGGCCGTGCTGGCTTTGCATCGCGACCTGCCGGCCTACCTCGAGCAGCAGCGCGCCGCGCTTTGGCAAGCCCGGCCCCGCCTGCCCGCAAGCCGTCGCCGCGTCCGCGTGCTCGGCCTCGGATCTCTCGGGCGCGCAGTCCTTTCAGCGCTGGGCAACTTCGGCTTCGACTGCGCCGGCTGGAGCCGCTCACAGCGTGCCATCGAGGGCGTGAAATGCCTCTCTGGCACCGAAGGGCTGACGGCGCTTGTCGCGCAGACCGACATCCTGATCTGCCTGCTGCCGCTGACTGCACAGACCCGGGGAATGATCAACGCCTCCCTGCTGGCGAAGCTGCCTCGCGGTGCAGCCTTCGTGAATGCCGGCAGAGGCGGTCATGTGGTCGACAACGACTTGATCCATGCACTGGACAGCGGCCATCTGCGCGCGGCCGTCCTGGACGTCTGCGAACCCGAGCCGCCCGCGCCGGACCACCCTTTTTGGCATCACCCGAAGATCTGGATGACGCCGCATGTGGCCAGCGAAACGCAGGCGCTGACCTCAGCGGAAGCGGTCATGAAAAACCTGAGGCGCCATGAGAATGGGCAGCCCATGGACGGGCTGGTGGATCGCATTCGGGGCTATTGATTCCGCATTGCGCGCGCTCTTGATAGCCTGAGAACGAGCCGGCTGCGGAGACATCCGTGATTTGCGCGCTGCGGTCCAGTCGGGGCAACATGCCGCTTTGCACCATGCAAGCGGCGCGCAATCGGACGACAGCGTGGGGAGAGTCGTCGCGTGTCTCTTGCATTGGCGCAATGTCCAGGCGGCGGCCAGCGCAGCCCGCACTGCGCCTTTCCATGTCGCATTCGAGCGCTCGACCACGTTCAGCAATGGAGGCCGTCTCGCGCCTCGTCCATTGTCAACGCCATCGAAAGGACACCCATGCTCGCAATGATTTCCATGGTCACCGGCCTCTGTGGAGGCGGGCTTGCGCTGTACCAGGCGAGCAAGCAGCCGGACAAGGCACGGCAGTTGCGCCTGCTCAGCTTGGCGCCCTTTGGCATGGCCGCGCTGATGGCGGTGCTGTTCGTCTTCTGAGCCTACGGCGCGCGCCCAAGTCTCCTACCTGCAAGCGCTTCGCAGTCCCACGTGGGCGACGAAGCGCGTCGCGGAACATCAGCTCCGTGGTGCCCATCACGGGCACTTGATCAACAAGGAGACTGACATGACGACTTCGAATCCGCTTGCCGACGCGAATCGCGACCCGATCACCGGCGCACCTGGCGCCCACCCCATCGGAACCGGCGTAGGCGCTGCGGTCGGCGGCATGGCCGCGGGCGCTGCGATGGGCACGGTGGCCGGTCCCGTCGGCACCGCCATCGGTGCAGCAGCCGGCGCCATCATCGGCGGCCTGGCAGGCAAAGGCGTGGCCGAACAGGTGGACCCCACCCGCGAAGACGCCTACTGGCGCGAGAACTACCGCGACCGGCCCTATGTGGACTCGGCTCTCGCCTATGACGAGTACGCCCCCGCCTACAGCCTGGGCCACCAGTACTACAGCCAATACCCGGACGCCAGCTTCGACGACATCGAGCCACAACTCGGCCGCGACTGGGACGAACGCTACCGCGGCAATTCCTCGCTGAGCTGGGACAAGGCCAAGCACGCCACCCGCGACGCGTGGGAACGCGTCAGCAACGGCGTGGAACGCGCCATCCCGGGCGATTCGGACCACGACGGTCGCTGACCAGACTCCAAGCGCGTTTCGCCAGCGCCACACACCCGCAGCGCTGGCGCGCCATTGCCCGCAGCATCGATTTCCGGAAGATGGGATCTCGTATGAATGTTCAGCGGCTCAGGACCTTCAGATCAGGGAGGATGTTCATTCGTCGGCCTTGGCTTGCAGCCGCGCCTGGGCGGCCTGCAGCGCACTTTGAATCTTCTGCTCCAACACTTCGCGCGGTGGCAGCACCGTCAGGTACTCGGCCACGTGGATGCCGCCTTGTCCATCTCCAGCAGCTCGATCTGCTCGCGCTTCTTGCCTGTGCACAAGATGATGCCCAGCGGCGGCCCGTCGCCCGGCTCTTGGTCGTACCGGGCCAGCCAGCGCAGGTACAGCTCCATCTGCCCCTTGTACTCGGCCTTGAAGTCACCCAGCTTCAACTCCACCGCCACCAGCCGGCGCAACTTGCGGTTGTAGAACAGCAGGTCGAGGTAGAAGTCGTCGTGGTCGAGCTGAATGCGCCGCTGCCGCGCCACGAAGCTGAAGCCTGCGCCCAGCTCCAGCAAAAAGGTTTCCAGCTCGCGCAAGATGGCGTCTTCGAGGTCCTTCTCCAGGTAACGGTCCTGCAGGCCCAGGAAGTCCAGCACGTACGGGTCTTTCAGCACCAGCGTCGGCGTGAGGTCGCCCCCGTCACGCAGCACATCGAGTTCGTGGCGGATCAGTTCTTTCGGTTTGCCAGACAGCGCCGTGCGTTCGAACAGCATCGCGTCGACCCGCTCGCGCAGCGTGCGCACGCTTCAGCCCTTGATGCGGCACATCTCGGCATAGAAATCCCGCGCCAGCGGGTCTTTCAGGTAGATCAGCTCCAGAAAGTGGCTCCATGCCAATTGTCTCGACAGCGTCGAGACAATCTCCAAGCTCGGAAACACTTCGGCAAACCGCATCATGTGCCGCAGAGTCTTGGCGCTGAAGCTGCGGCCAAAATCGGCCGTCAATTGTCGCGACACCGTCGAGACAATCTCCTCGCCGTAGCCGGCCCGCTGGCCGCCCAGCACCTCGACACGGATGCGCTGGCCGATTCGCCAGTACATCAGGGTCAGGCCGGCATTGACCGCCGCGACGGCCGCGCGACGTGCCTCGTCAATGAGCTGCCGAAGCTCGGCCAGCAGCACGGCTGCATCCGATACCGACATCGGTGTGACAACCGCAGTAGCACCAGGCTTTGGAGGCTCGGCTACTTTGCGTGTGCTCATGTCACCCCTTTGCATGGCCGCCTCTGCGGCATCACCCAGCCAAGGCACTCAGATAGGCATCGATGAATTCGCGTGCCTTCGCTTCCGGTGTCATGCGCCCTGCCCTCCGCTTGGTAGCGTTGGCTCAGGTCTGCGCGTCAGAAAGCAATGGCAACCGAGCTGCCACGGCCGCACGTCACAGCCCAAGCACTGGTGTGAGTGGTAGGCCGTGTTGGACTTGAACCAACGACCAAAGGATTATGAGTCCTCTGCTCTGACCAACTGAGCTAACGGCCCCCTACCGAAGGGGCGCATTGTAGAAGCTGCGGCGGGCCGCTGGCGGGTCACTCGATGCGCCAGCGCCCCGCGTCTGGCGCGAGGGGCATTTCGGGGCCGGGGAGGACTTGCCTGACGTCTTCGGGCAGGGCTTGCTGGTGGGCGCGGATGAGGTCGTAGCGGTCCAGCGAGAGCTTGGTGCTGCTGTCTTCATCGGGCATGACGACCGGGCGGAGGAAGACCATCAGGTTGGTCTTCTTGCGGGTGCGGCTGAGGGTACGGAAGAAGGCGCCGAGGTAGGGGATGTCGCCGAGGACTGGCCATTGGTCGGCGTCGCTGGTGTACGTGTCTTCGATCAGACCGCCAAGCACGATGATCTTGCCGTCGTTGACCATGACCGTCGATTCGATGGAGCGCTTGTTGGTGGCCGGGCCGGCGTTGGTGGTGCCGGGCGTGGTGGTGCTGGAGACGGACGAGGATTCCTGCAGGATGGTCAGGCGGATGGCGCCGTTCGGGCCGATCTGCGGGCGGATGCGCAGCGTGAGGCCCACATCTTTCCTCTCGATGGTCTGGAACGGGCTGGAGCTGGTGGTGGAGGTGTACGAGCCGGTGACAAAGGGCACGTTCTGGCCGACGACGATCTTGGCTTCTTCGTTGTCCAGCGTGATGAGGTTCGCGGTGGACAGGATGTTGGTGCCGGAGGTGGACTGGATGGCCTGGGCGACGGTGGCCAGCGTGATGTCGGTCGTGGTGGCGGCGATGTTGAAGATCTGCTTCCACTGGATGCCCACGTCCATGGCCTTGCTGGCGTCCACCTCGACGACCAGCGACTCGACATAGAGCTGGGCGCGGCGCGTGTCCAGCTGCTCGACGACGGCGCGCAACTGGCGGAACAGCGGCTCGGGTGCGGTGACGATCAGCGAGTTGGTGGCCGGGTCGGCCTGGATGTTGCCGCCGGTGGCCGGTGCCGCGGTGCTGCTGAGCGGCGTGGTGGCGGCCGTGCTGGTGCTGCCGCTGCTGCTTGAGCTGGTGCTCGATGGCGTGCTGGCGTTCAGGCTGGACGAGCCACTGCTGCTGGGGCCGCTGCTGCGCGACTGGGACGAGGCGCCGCCACTGCTGGTGGCGCCCTGCCCGGTCGCGTCGCTGCTGAAGGCGGCGCGCAGCACGGTGGCCAGGCGCGTGGCTTCGGCGTGCTGCAGGTAGATGACGTGCACGTTGCTGCCGGCCAGGCCTGCGGCACCGGGCTGGTCCAGCCGGGCGACGAGCGCGCGGACGGCGGCCAAGCGGGCGGGGTTGGCGGCACGGACCAGCAAGGCGTTGATGCGGCTGTCGGCGACGATGGATGCGGCGCCAGCGCCGCTGCTTGCGCTGGCGTTGCTGCGCTGGGCTTGCGCGCCGGGGGTTGGACTGGCGGATGATGAGCCGCCAGCCTCTTCGCTGAGTCGCTGCACCAGCACGGCCATGTCCACCGCCAGCGCATGCTGCAGCGGGATGACTTCGACGTCGGTGGCGCTGGGCTGGTCCAGCGCGCTGATGATCTGGCCCAGGCGCTGCAGGTTGCTGGCGTAGTCGGTGATGACCAGCGCGTTGTTGCCGGCGCTGACGTTGATGGTGTTGTTCGCGGTGATCAGCGGGCGCAGCACCGGCAGCAGGTTGGCGGCGCTTTCGTAGCTGGGGCGGAAGATCTGCGTCTGCACCGTGTCGCCTGCGCGCGAAGCCCCTTCTACGGAGACGGTGCCGCTCTGCAGCTTGGCATCGGCCTCGGGCAGGATCTTCAACAGGCCGTTGGACTCGATGATGGCCAGGCTCAGGCCACGCAGGCCGGCGACGAAAATGGACAAGGCCTGGGCCTGGCTGACCGGCTGCTCGGTGTAGAGCGTGAGCTTGCCCTTGACGCGCGGGTCGACCAGGATGGGCCGGTTCAGCAGGTCGGCCATCACGCGGGCGGCGGCCTCCACTTCGATGTCGGGGAAGTTCAGCGTGGCCCCGCCCGCGTGCGCGGCCACTTTGGACGAGGCACGGTTGGTGGACGCAGCATGCGAGGCGGCGGCGCCAGCGAGGAGGCAAGCGGCCAGCAGGCACGGCCAGGCGCGCAAGCACGCGGGCCGCGTCATTCCAGAAAGGTTCACAGCAAGGACTTCAGCAGAGCAGGACGGGACAGCGCCGAACAGCGCAGGCCGCGATGCTGGAAGCCTTGTGTCAAGCGCGCTTGTGGCGCCGGTAAGTGCGCAGCAACATGGCTGCGCCGTCTTGCTCAGTGCTGGCTGTTCAGCGCTGGCTCAGGGCGTTGCCGACCAGCTTGGACGTGATGTCGACGATCTGGATCATGCGGTCGTAGGCCATGCGGGTGGGGCCGATCACGCCCAGCGTGCCGACGACGTGGCCGTCGACCTCGTACGGCGCCGAGACCACCGACAGCTCTTCGTACGGCACCACCCGGCTCTCGCCGCCGATGTAGATGCGCACGCCTTCGGCGCGGCTGGAGGTGTCCAGCAAGCGCATCAGCTGGGTCTTCTGCTCGAACAGATCGAACAGCTTGCGCAGCGAGCCCATGTCGTGGCCGAAGTCCTGCACGCCCAGCAGGTTGCGCTCGCCGCTGACGATGACCTGGTCCTCGTTTTCGGCCAGCGCCTCGGAGCCTGCCTTCACCGCCGCATGCATCAGCACGCCAATCTCGCCGCGCAGCACTTCGACCTCGCCTTGCAGCCGCTCGCGGACTTCCTCCAGGCTGAGGTTTGCGTAGTGGGCGTTGAGGAAGTTGGTGGCCTCTATCAGTTCGCCCTGGCTGTAGTCGTGCGCGGTGAACAGCACGCGGTTCTGCACGTCGCCATCCGGTGCGACCAGGATCACCAGCACCCGCTTGTCGCCCAGGCGCATGAACTCGACGTGGCGGAACACGCTGGCCTTGCGCGGCGCGGTGACCACGCCGACAAAGCTCGACAGGTTGGACAGCAGCTGCGCGGCCTGGGCGATCACGCGCTGCGGCTGGTCCGGCTGCAGCTGGCCGCGGGCGGCGGCAAATTCGGAGGCGCTACCGGCCAGGTCCAGCGGGCGGGCAGTGAGCATGGTGTCGACAAACAGCCGGTAGCCGCGGGCGGTGGGAATGCGGCCGGCAGAGGTGTGCGGGCTGATGATCAGGCCGGCGTCTTCCAGGTCGGACATGACGTTGCGGATGGTCGCGGGCGACAGCTCCAGACCTGAGGCTTTGGAGAGCGTGCGCGAGCCCACGGGCTGCCCGTCGGCAATGTAGCGTTCAACCAGGGTTTTCAGCAGTGATCGGGCGCGATCGTCGAGCATGTTTTTCATTGTACGGACATGCACTTGTGCAGGGCGCCAACGAGGGCAGCCCAGGGGGTCTCACAGAAGGGCGTGTGGTGTAATTCTTCGCACCATGCCAACCCGTTTTCGCCACGCCGCGCTGATAGGCAAGTATCAGGCCCAGGGCATCCGACCGATGCTCGAAGCCATTGCCGACTTCCTGGGGCGCCAGGGCTTGGAAGTCTCGATCGACCACGAGACCGCGCACAACACCGACTGGACCGAACACACGGCCTTGAGCCCGGCAGAGATCGGCGCGCAGTGCGACATTGCGGTGGTGGTGGGCGGCGACGGCACCATGCTGGGCATTGCCCGCGAACTGGCAGCGCACAACCTGCCGCTGGTCGGCATCAACCAGGGCCGGCTGGGCTTCATCACCGACGTGCGCCTGAGCGACTGGGCCGAGGCACTGGGCCCCATCATCCAGGGCGACTACGAAGAAGAGCGGCGCGCGATGATCGAAGGCGCCGTGTGGCGCGACGGCGCGACCATCTTCGAAGGCCTGGCGCTGAACGACGTGGTGGTGAGCCGAGGTGCCACGTCCAGCATGGTCGAGCTGCGGGTGGACGTGGGCAGCGACTTCGTCGCCAACATGCGCGCCGACGGCCTGATCCTGGCATCGCCCACCGGTTCCACCGCCTATTCGCTGTCGGCCGGCGGGCCCATCCTGCACCCGTCCATCGGCGGCTGGGTACTGGTGCCGATTGCCTCGCACACCTTGTCGAACCGGCCCATCGTGCTGCCGGACTCTCAGGAAGTGACCATCACCATCGTGGCCGGGCGAGACGCGAGCGCCAGCTTCGACATGCAAAGCCTGGCCAGCCTGCTGCACGGCGACCAGGTGCGCATGCGCCGCTCGTCGCAGATGGTGCGCTTCTTGCACCCGCGTGGCTGGAGCTACTACGCCACGCTGCGCCGCAAGCTGCGCTGGTACGAAGGCACGGTCTGATCATGCTCAAGCACCTGACCCTGAAGGATTTCGTGATCGTCAGCGAGCTGGACCTCGCGTTCGATGGCGGTTTTTCCGTGCTGACCGGCGAGACCGGCGCCGGCAAGTCCATCCTGATCGACGCGCTGCAGCTCGCGCTGGGCGCCCGGGCCGAGAGCCAGATGGTGCGCGAAGGCGCTTCGCGCGCCGAAATCACCGCCGGCTTCGACTCACCCGCCTCGCTCGCCGCCTGGCTGGAAGAAGCCGGCTTCGAGCAGGACGACGACCTGCTGCTGCGCCGCGTGGTGGACGCCCAGGGCAAGAGCCGCGGCTTCATCAACGGCAGCCCGGCCACCGCCAGCCAGCTGCGCGAAGTGGCCGAACACCTGGTTGACATCCACGGCCAGCATGCCTGGCAGGGCCTGACCAAGCCCGCCTCGGTGCGCGCGCTGCTGGACCAGCAGGCCGGGGCAGACACCACGCCGGTGGCCCGCGCCTACGCCGCCTGGAAAGCCGCGGCCGACGCGCTGGCGCAAGCCCGCGAACACCAGGGCGAGCGCGAGGACGAACGCGAACGCCTGCAGTGGCAGCTCGGGGAGCTGGACAAGCTGTCGCCCGGAGAGACCGAATGGCCGGAGCTGAACCACGAGCACCAGCGGCTGGCGCACGGCCAGGCGTTGATTGAGGCTGCGCACCAGGCCGGCCAGTGGCTGGAAGAAGACGAGGCCAGCGCCGCGCGGCTGCTGGGCAAAGCCTTGAATTCACTGCAAGCCGTCAGCGACTACGACGAGCGGCTGGCACCGGTGATCGAAGGGCTGCACAGCGCCAGCGTGCAACTGGACGACGCCACGCACACCTTGCAGGCCTACCTGGGCCGCGCCGAGCTGGACCCTTCCCGCCTGGGCGAGCTGGACAGCAGGCTCTCGGCCTGGATGGGCCTGGCCCGGCGCTTTCGCCGCCAGCCCGAAGACCTGCCGGCGCTGCGCGAGGAATGGCGCGCGGCGCTGGCACAGCTCGAAGCCGCAGCCGACCTGCAAGGCCTGGAACAGCGTGTGCAGCAGGCCGAGCAGCAATGGCGCGAACAGGCCAGCACGCTGAGCCGCGCCCGCCAGCAGGCTGCCGGGCCGCTGGGCCAGCGCGTGACGGCAGCGATGCAGCAGTTGGGCATGGCCGGCGGCAAGTTCGAGGTGGCGCTGCTGCCGCAGGACACGCCGCAGGCCTTCGGGCTGGAGACGGTGGAATTCCTGGTTGCCGGGCATGCCGGGAGCGCGCCTCGGCCGCTGGCCAAGGTCGCCTCGGGCGGCGAGCTTTCGCGGCTGGCGCTGGCGATTGCCGTGACCACAGCGCAGCGCCGCGGCAGCGCGCCCAAGACTGCGGCGACAGACCTCAACCCCAGCACGCTGATCTTCGACGAGATCGACTCCGGCGTGGGCGGCACGGTGGCCGACGCCGTCGGCCGGCTGATGAAGCAGCTGGGCCAGAGCGTGCAGGTGCTGGCCGTGACCCACCTGCCGCAGGTGGCGGCATGCGCGGACCAGCACTTCGTCGTCGCCAAGGCCACGCGCCAGGGCAGGACGCACAGCCAGGTCACGCCCGTGAGCGGCGAGGCACGAGTGGCCGAGGTCGCGCGCATGCTGGGTGGCGACAAGCAGTCTGGCACCAGCCTGGCGCATGCGCAGGAGCTGATCAACCAGGCGGTGGCCGAGGCGGCACCGCGCGCGGCGCGCTTCCGCTGAGATGGCCATGAACGATTTGCCCGACCCGTCCGAGGACGATGTGGTGCCGGTGCCGGTCATGCCACCGGCATTGGAAGAGCGCGAGGTGGTGCTGGTCACTGGCATTTCAGGCTCGGGGAAGTCGGTCGCGCTGCATGCGCTGGAAGATGCCGGCTACTTCTGCGTGGACAACCTGCCGCCCGAGCTGCTGCGCGACTTCATCCGCGTCGAGCGTGGCCACGGCGTGCGGCGCATGGCGATTGCGGTCGACGTGCGTTCGGCCAATTCGCTGCCGGTGCTGCTGCCCACACTGTCGGCACTGAAGGCCGAAGGCGTGCGGGTGCGCAGCGTGTTCCTGAACTCGCACACCACCGCGCTGGTGAAGCGCTTTTCCGAGACCCGCCGGCCGCACCCGCTGAGCAAGCCGCTGGAAGGCGGCGACGACCCTCACCGTGCGCTGGTGGACGCGATCGAGCTGGAGCGCAACCTGCTGGCCGACCTGCGCGAGCAGTCCACCGTGCTGGACACCAGCGAACTGCGCCCGGCCCAGCTGCGACTGTGGGTGCGCGACCTGGTGGGTGCGACCAGCAGCCGGCTCACCCTGGTGTTCCAGTCCTTTGCCTTCAAGCACGGCGTGCCGCTGGACGCGGACCTGGTGTTCGACGTGCGCGTGCTGCCCAACCCGTTTTACCTGCGCGAGCTGCGGCCGCTGACCGGCCAGGACGCGCCGGTGGCGGCCTACCTGCGCGAGCAGCCCGAAGTGCTAGAGATGATGAGCCAGATCGAGGCCTTTGTGCGGCGCTGGCTGCCGGCCTTCGAGCAGGACCAGCGCAGCTACCTGACGGTGGCCATTGGCTGCACCGGTGGCCAGCACCGCTCGGTGTTTTTTGTCGAGACGCTGGCGCAGCGTTTCGCCGACCAGGTGGCCACGCTCAAGCGCCACCGTGAACTCGACGCGCGCAGCTAGGCGCGCCACACCAGAACCAATGCCTTTTCCGACCCAGGACCTGCCGCTGTTCCCGCTGCAGTCCGTGCTGTTTCCCGGGGGCCGGCTGGCCCTGAAGATCTTCGAGGCCCGTTACCTGGACCTGATCAGCCGCTGCCTTCGCGAGGGCACCGGCTTTGGCGTGGTGGGCCTCAGCCAGGGCAGCGAAGTGCTCCAGCCAAGTCAGGCCGGGCAGCCGGTGCGTTTCGAGCCCGTGGGCGTGCTGGCCCGGCTGCAGGCGGCCGAGGCCGAAGGCACCAACCTGCTGAAGATCTGGTGCGAAGGCGGCCCGCGTTTCAAGCTGCTGGGCGACGCCGTGCAGCAGCAAGGCCTGTGGGTGGCACCGCAGGTGGCCTGGCTGGACGATGACCTGCCCACGCCGCCGGGCGATCGATTCGCCGAAGCCGCCGCCGCGCTGGGCCGCGCGCTGGACGCGCTGGAGGCCATGCAGCCGCCGGTGCCAGCGCTGGCCCAGACCCCACGCCGGCTGGAGGACGCCGGCTGGGTGGCCAACCGCTGGTGCGAGCTGCTGCCGATCAGCCGCGTGGCCAAGCAGAAGCTGATGGAACTGGACGAGCCGCTGACCCGGCTGGGCCTGGTGGACGATTTCCTGCGCAAGCAGAAAGTGATCTGAAGCGCGCGATCTGACCGGAAGTCAATCCGGCCGCAGCAACTTGCGCACCGGCGTTGGCAGCCCATAGCTGGGCAGCTCTTCCATCGCCACCCAGCGCCCGGTGGGCCACTTCAGCGGCAAGGCCTGGGCCAGCGGCGAGCGCTCGGGCAGGCTGGCGCGCACGGGGCTCAGTGCCCAGTCGAAGTGCGTCAGCACATGCGAGATGGTGGGCAGCGGCTCGCCCTCGCCAGGCCCGTCCGCCAACCAGGCTTGCAGCGTGGCCACGTCCTCGAATTCCGGCAGGCTGAACAGCCCCGCCCACACGCCCGTGTCCGGCCGCTGCTGCAGCCACACTGCGTTGCCCTGCTGCAGCCACAGCAGCGCATGCGCACGCTTGCTGCGCTTGAGCTTGCGGGTCTTGACCGGGTAGTCGGTTTCCCGGCCCTCGCGGTGGGCCACGCACAGCGTTTCCCACGGGCACAGCAGGCAGGCCGGCGAGCGCGGCGTGCAGACGGTGGCGCCCAGGTCCATCAGGCCCTGGGTGTAGGCCGTCATGTCTTCACCGGCCGTGGGCAGCATGGCATCGGCTTCGGTCCACAGCAGGCGCTCGTTGCGCGGTGACGAGAGGTCTTCGCCAAAGCCCAGCGCGCGGCTCAGCACGCGCCGCACGTTGCCGTCCATGATGGACACGCGCTCGCCGTAGCAGAACGCAGCCACCGCCGCAGCGGTGCTGCGGCCGATGCCGGGCAAGGTTTCGAGCAGCGCGGCGGTGGGCGGGAAAGCGCCGCCGAAGTCGCGCATCACGGCCTGGGCGCAGCGGTGCAGGTTGCGGGCGCGGCTGTAGTAACCCAGGCCGGCCCACAGTGTCAGCACATCGTCCAGCGGCGCGGCGGCGAGTGCGGCGACATCGGGGAAACGGTCCAGGAAACGCTGGTAGTAGCCCAGCACGGTGCTGACCTGGGTCTGCTGCAGCATGATTTCCGACAACCAGACGCGGTAGGGGTCACGCGTCTGCTGCCAGGGCAGGTGGTGGCGGCCGTGCTGGCGCTGCCAGTGGATCAGCGCAGGGGCCAGCGCCGCGGCATCATTGACGTCAGGCAAGGGAGATGTCAGTCCGGATCAGTTGGCTCTTGCCGCGGTGCCGGGCTGCCAGCCGTCGGTCGTGATCATCTGCATGCCGGCATCGTCCTCGGCCGCTTCAGGCTCGAAGCTGGGGCCTTGCTCGGCGCGGCTGCGCAGCGCCGAAGCCAGCGAATACGCACGGTCCACCAGCTCCAACAGCTTGGCGTCCTGGTTCTCCACTTCGAGCAGGCGCTGCTCCAGCTCGCCGGCCGCGCTCTGGATGCGCTCCAGCGATTCGCGGCGGCGCTTGAAGCTGCGGCGCCGCTCGCGGAACTGGCCGTCGATCTGGCCGGAGGCCGCCTGGTTCCAGGCCTCGATCTCGCCGCTGGCGTTCTCGAAGATCACGCGCAGCTTGGAGACCAGCATGCGCTGGAACTGTTCGCTGAAGGCCGTGGAGTTCAGCCGCATCGAGCGGGTGACGCTGAAGTAGCGGCCGTAGCTGCGCTCGATCAACATCAGCTCCTGCTTGAACGGCGACAGCTCGGGCGCAGGCGACGGCACCAGCGAAAAGCCGAACTCGGTGTTGAGCTGGGTGAACAAGGCGTTCAGCATCTGGCCGGCTTCGGCGCACAAGGCCGTCGCCTGGTCCAGCTGTGCCGACAGGCGCTGGCAGAGCTTGGCGAAGGCCGCGCGGGCGCGCAGGTTGAACCAGCCGCTGCCGATGGCCTGCTGCAGCTCGGCGACGGCATCGCGAACACGGTCTGCGTCCAGCGCCTTCAGCGCGCTGCGCTGCAGGCGGGCGTGCACCGTGCGCAAGGCGGTCAGGCGAGCGGTGCAGCGCTCGAACTCGGCCGTGTCGGCATGCACACGTTCGAGCATCTGCGTGACGCGGCCGGCGCTTTTGCCGCGCAGGCCGCGCAGTTCCAGCATCTGCTCGGCGTTGTGGCGGCGCTGGTCGCGCAGGCGGCGAGTAGAGTGTTCCAGCAGCGACTGCACGCCGCTGATCACGGCGCGGGCCAGCACACGCTGGCGCTGCGGCAGCAGGTCGGCATTCAACGCCGCTTCCAGGATGGGCAGGCGGCTGGCTTCCAGGCCGGCGGCGTCGCCCTGCAGGCGCGCACTGAGGGCCTGGCGGGCCGACACCGGGAACACGCGTTCGCGCGGAATGCCCAGCGTCTGTGCGGTGCTCACGCGCTGGCGCTCGATGATGGCCAACTGCTCCTGCGGCGTGGCCAGCGGGTCGGCCAGCGTGTCCATCTTGTTCAGCACGACGAAGCAGGCCAGGCCCTGGCCGCCCAGGTGGTCGGTCCAGATGTCCAGGTCGGAGCGGGTCACGCCTGTGTCTGCCCCCAGCACGAACAGCGCGGCATGGGCGCTGGGCAGCAGGCCCAGCGTCAGCTCGGGTTCGGTGCCGATGGCGTTCAGGCCAGGCGTGTCGATCACCACCAGCCCGCGCTGCAGCAGCGGGTGCGGGTAGTTGATGACGGCGTGGCGCCAGGCGGGGATCTCGACCAGGCCGTCTTCGGTGGTCGGCGGGTTGTCGGCGGTGTGCTCCTCGGACCACAGGCCCAGCGCCTGCGCCTCGTCGCGGCTGACCTTCTGGGTGTAGGTGACCTGCTGCAGCGAGGCGGCCAGTGCGTCGGGGTTGCTCGGGTCCAGTGGGACGCGGTGCCATTTGTCGCGCTGGTCGCACCATTCGGCCAGCGTGGCCTTGTGGCGCCGGGTCGCGATGGGCAGCAGGTCCAGCGTCGGCAGCTCGGCGCCGTCCCAGGACAGCTCGACCGGGCACATCGTCGTGCGACCCGGCGTGGCCGGCAGGATGCGGCGGCCGGCGTCGGCAAAGAAGATGGCGTTGATCAGCTCGCTCTTGCCGCGCGAGAACTCGGCGACAAAGGCGACCACCAGCTTGTCGGTGGTGAGCCGCCGGCGCAGCGCGACCGAAGCCGCCGCCGCCGAAGGCGCCAGCAGGTCGCTGTGGGCCAGGAAGCTTTCCAGCCGGGCCAGCTCGCCTTCCAGCGCCAGGCGCCAGTCGGCCAGTGCGTCCAGCCCGGGCACAAGCGACGGTTGCATGTCCAGGCGCTGGGAGGGAGTGGCGGAGGTGAGCATCGGCTTGGGGCGGGCAGTCTTGCGTCGGTGTGACGGCGGTGGCGACGGTAGCTTTGGGATGCTAGCGCGAAATGCCCGGCAACTGCCTTGCAACACCGGGCTGGCGCCGCTGTTTCTCGCAGGCGGGTCGCCCGACGGTAGGCGATGGCACCTCAGCGGCGGTCTGCGGCAGATTCAGCGGCGTTGGCAGCCGGCGCAGAAATAGGTGGCGCGCTGGCCTTGCATGATGCGCTGGATGATGCCGCCGCAGCGGCTGCAGGCCTCACCGGCCCGGCCATAGACCCGCGCCCGGCCCTGGTACTGGCCAGTGCTGCCGTGGGCGTCCTTGAAGTCGCGCAGCGTGGAGCCGCCAGCGTCAATCGCCTCGGCCAGCACCTGACGCACAGCCGCCAGCAGCCGCCCGGCGCGCAGCGGGCCGATGCGGGCGGCGGGCGTGCGGGGGTCGATGCCAGCTTCGAACAAGGCGTCGCTGGCGTAGATGTTGCCGGCGCCGACGACGATGTCGCCCGCCAGCAGCACCTGCTTGATCGGCGTGCGCCGGCCACGCAGCGCGGCGTGGAAATCCGCGGGGCCGAAGGTGGTGTCAAAAGGTTCCACGCCCAGCCCGGCCAGCAGCTTGGCGGCCGGCGCCATGTCCAGCGCGGGCGACCAGACGACGGCGCCGAAGCGGCGCGGATCGGTCAGCCGCAGCACACCGCGTTCGGTGGTGATTTCGGCGTGGTCGTGCTTGCCGGCCGGGCCGGGCGCCTCGGTGAAAGACAAGGAGCCGGACATGCCCAGGTGCCACAGCAGCCCGCCGGCGCTGGCGCCATCCCGGGGAAGCGCAGGGCCGCCCCAAGTTTCCCCATCCCCCGCGGGGGGCGGGCTGGGCGCAGCCCGGTCCTGGGGGCTGTCAGATTGCATCAGCGGCAGCCAGAGGTACTTGCCGCGCCGCTGCCAGGTGCCGGCAGTGAGGCCGACCAGCGAGGCGGGCGCGACGCCCAGCGGCCAGCGCAGCGGTTTGCCCATCTGCATGGCCAACACGCGGGCGCCGGCCATGCCGACCAGGCTGCGCCGCGTGACTTCCACCTCAGGTAATTCCGGCATGGGGGCCATTATCGGCAGCAATCCGGGCTTGACAGGCCGACACTAGAATCCTTCGGACTTTGGAGAAAAGATGAAGCTTCGTCCTGCCCGCCCGGTTTCCCGTCCCTCTACGGGTGTTCCGGCCTCTCCTGGTCTGCGTGCCTGGGCCTGGCTGGGTGCCGGGCTGCTGGCTGCCCTGCCAGCGCTGGCGCAGAACCGCAACGTGCCGGCCGATGCGCCACCGCCGGCTTCGGCACCCGCCTCCAGCCCCGAAGAAGCCGCGGCGCAGCCTGAGCCGGTGAACAACTCGCTGCTCGACGCGCCGATGTTCTACCAGCTGCTGATCGGCGAGATGGAAGCCCAGGCCGGGCGCGGCGGCAATGCCTTCGAGGTGATCCTGGACGCCGCGCGGCGCTCCAAGGACAGCGTGCTGTTCCAGCGGGCCATCGAGATCGCCGTGCAGGGCCGCTCAGGCGACCGTGCATTGGTCGCAGTGGAAGCCTGGCGCGCCACGCTGCCAGGCTCCACCGAGGCGGTGCGCACGCAGGTGCAGCTGCTGGTGGCGCTGGAGCGGCTGGATGAGCTGGCCGAGCCGCTGAAGCTGCTGGTCGAACAGGTGCCGCCGGAAGAACGCTCGGCGGTGATTGCCGGTGTGCCGCGCTTCCTCGGTGGTGCGCACGACAAGGCCGCGGTGCTGGGCTTGAGCGAAACAGCGCTGGCGCCGTTCGTCAACGCCGAGGGCACCCGCACGGCATCGCGCACCGCGCTGGGCCGGCTGGCGCTGGCGGCGGACCAATCCGAAAAAGCGCTCGGCCTGATGCGCCGCGCCAATGAAGACGACCCGAGCGCCCCCGGCCCCATCCTGCTGGCGCTGGACCTGATGGCCAGCCAGCCGCCGGCCGAGGCCGTGGTGCGTGCCTACCTGGCCCGGCCGGACGCGCTGGCCGCGCTGCGCCTGGCCTATGTGCAAGCGCTGGACCAGCGCCAGCGCATTGGCGAGGCAGTCGACCAGCTGAAGCTGGCACTGGCCCAGCAGCCAGAAACCTCACAGGCCTGGCTGACGCTGGGTGCCTACCTGGTCGAGCTCGGTGAACCGAAGGAAGCCATCAAGGCCTTGATCCGCTTCCTGGACAGCGCCGACGTGAAACGCGATGCAGCCGAGCGCGCCGCCAACGCCGGCCAGCAAGCCGCCACCACGCCCGCCGTCGGCGACGATGACGAGGACCACGAGGACCGGGCGCAGCGCCGCATCGACTACGCCTACCTGTTGCTGGCCCAGGCCAACGAACAACTGCGCCAGTACCCCGAGGCGCTGGGCTGGCTGGACAAGGTCGACCCGGATCGCAGCGACCTCGCACTGGTCAGCCGCCGCGCTTCGTTGATGGTGCACCAGGGTCAGCTCGACGCCGCCCGCAAGCTGGTGCGCGAAGCGCCGGTGCGCGGCACGCTGGAGCCGCGCACCCGCGTGCTGGCCGAATCGCAGCTGCTGCAGGAAGGCAATCGCTGGCAGGCGTCGTACGACCTGCTGCTGGGCGCCGTGCGCGCCGCGCCGGAAGACAGCGTGCTGATCTACGAACTGGCGATGACCGCCGAGCACCTCAAGCGCTACGACGACATGGAAGCGCTGCTGCGCCGCGTCATCACGATCAAGCCGGACGATGCCCACGCCTACAACGCGCTGGGCTACTCGCTGGCCGAGCGCAATGTGCGGCTGGACGAGGCCCAAACCCTGGTCGACAAGGCCGCGTCGCTGGCACCGGACGATCCTTTCATCACCGACAGCCTGGGCTGGGTGGCCTTCCGCCGCGGCGACACCGCCAGCGCGCTGCGCCTGCTGCGCCAGGCCTACAACGCCCGGCCACACGTGGAAGTGGCCGCGCACCTGGGCGAGGTGCTGTGGGCCGCCGGCCAGCGCGACGAAGCGACCCGCGTCTGGCGCGAAGGCCGCTCGCGCAACGGCAGCGACAACGAAGTGCTGCGCGACACCTTGCAGCGGCTCAAGGCCTCTTTGTGAGAGCCCCCAGACCTGCCGCTTCGCGTCAGGCCCCCCGAGGGGGTCAAGAAAACTCGGGAACGGCCCTTCGTTTCCTTGTGAGCCCGGCACCCTCCGGGCTGCGCCGCGCATGCCTGCTGGCCGCGATGGTGCTGGCGGGCTGCGTGAGCGCCCCGCCCGCGCCACCCGATCTCGGGCCCATCACCACCGGCCGCATGGTCGTGCGGGTGGCCGCCACGGCCAACCAGATCGCCAAGGCCGAAAATGCAGCGTTCGAGCTGGCTGGCACCGAACAACAAGGCCAGCTGAAGCTGCTGAGCCCGCTGGGCACGGTGGTGGCCGATGCGCACTGGCAGGCCGGCCAGGTCACGCTGCAGACCGGCGATGGCACGCGCCAGTTCGAATCGATGGAAGCGCTGGCCAGCGAAACGCTGGGCGAGGCGATTCCGCTCGGTGCGCTGCTGCACTGGCTGGCCGGCAAACCCTGGCCGCAGGCACCTGCCCAGCCCACCGCGCAAGGCTTCGAGCAGGCCGGCTGGCTGATCGACACCTCGGCGCTGGCCAACGAAGGCCTGCTGCTGGCCCGTCGCCCGGCCGCGCCAGCGCTGGAATTGCGCGTGAAGCTGGACCGCTGACCCCCGTTTTCGCATGAGCCTCCAATCGCTTTACGACTTACCGGCACCGGCCAAGCTGAACCTGTTCCTGCACATCGTCGGCCGGCGTGCCGACGGCTACCACTTGCTGCAGTCGGTCTTCCTGCTGATCGACTGGGCCGACACGCTGCACCTGGAACGCCGCACTGACGGCCTGCTGCGGCGCCATGACCTGACGACACCGCTGCCCGCGGACGACCTGTGCATGAAGGCCGCACGCGCGCTGCAGAAGGCCAGCGGCTGCACGCTGGGCGCCGACATCTCGGTTGCCAAGCAGCTGCCCTCGGGCGCAGGCATGGGCGGCGGCAGCTCGGACGCCGCCACCGTGCTGCTGGGCCTGAACCGGCTGTGGCAGCTCGGCTGGTCGCGTGCGCGACTGCTGGCGCTGGGCGCGACACTGGGCGCCGACGTCCCGTTTTTCGTTGGCGGGCACAACGCCTGGGTCGAAGGCATTGGCGAGCTGCTGACGCCCACGGCCCTGCCGGAACTGGAAAATGCCCACTGGGCCGTGGTCAAACCAAGCGCATCCATCGCGACCCCAGAAATTTTTTCCAGCCCTGAGCTGACACGCGATACAAACACTGCTACAGTAGCGGGCTTACTTGCTGACATTGAGCAGCGACGAAAAACAGACGAAAGTCAGCTGGGCAACCAGCAAACTGCGAGTCCATTTTTCGGCCGCAACGATCTGCAGCCTGTGGCCGAGGCCTTGTGCCCGGACGTGGGACGCGCAGGCCGCTGGCTGGATCAGCGCTTCGGCAACAGCCGGATGACGGGTTCAGGCAGCGCAGTGTTTGCGCAGGCCGGCAAGTACGAGAATTTTGGAAAAGGCGCAGGAAATTCACCTGTGGCGACCGGGCTGAATGGCCAGGTTCTGGGAGATGATGTCTTTCAGGATTTGCCAAACGGTTGGGTGGGTCGAATGTGCCGCGGTTTGCCGCATCATCCGCTGGTCGGGTGGGCAGACTGAAAAGGTTTGAGGGTGTGACCGTCAGGTCATGTCCTGTGTAGGGGAGTCGCCAAGTTGGTCAAGGCATCGGATTTTGATTCCGACATGCGAGGGTTCGAGTCCTTCCTCCCCTGCCAAATATTGCTTGTTCCGCGAACGCCGCGGATGCCTACTGCGCCTTCGGGCGCAGTTTGTGTTTTCAGAGCCTGCGTCCGCGCAGGTCTTGCCAGCATCTCTTCTGCCCGTGCCGCCTGCCCACCCTGGAGCCAATGACGTGCTGTTCAACACCGTCCTCTTCACTGGCAACGCCAATCCCGTCCTGGCCAAGGAGATCGCAACGCACCTGGGTGCGGAGCTTGGCAAGGCGTCCATCGGCCGCTTCTCAGATGGTGAAGTCACCGTCGAGATCCAGCAGAACGTGCGCGCCCGGGACGTCTTCGTCGTGCAGTCCACCTGCGCGCCGACGAACGAAAACCTGATGGAACTGCTGATCATGGTCGATGCGTTGAAGCGCGCCAGCGCGCGCCGCATCACCGCCGTGATCCCCTACTTCGGCTATGCCCGCCAGGACCGCCGCCCGCGCTCGACGCGCGTGCCGATCTCGGCCAAGGTCGTGGCCAACCTGCTGGAAACCGTGGGCGTCGAGCGCGTGCTGACGATGGACCTGCACGCCGACCAGATCCAGGGCTTCTTCGACATCCCGGTCGACAACATCTACGCCTCGCCGGTCCTGCTGACCGACGTGAAGTCCAAGAACTACAACGACCTGGTCGTCGTGAGCCCGGACGTGGGTGGCGTGGTGCGCGCCCGTGCGCTGGCCAAGCAACTGGGCTGCGACCTGGCCATCATCGACAAGCGCCGCCCGAAGGCAAACGTGTCGGAAGTGATGCACGTGATCGGCGAGATCGATGGCCGCAACTGCGTGATCATGGACGACATGATCGACACCGCCGGCACGCTGGTGAAGGCAGCCGAAGTGCTGAAGGACCGTGGCGCCAAGCACGTGTTTGCCTATTGCACGCATGCGGTGTTCTCCGGCCCGGCCATCGAGCGCATCAAGGGCTCGCACCTGGACGAAGTCGTCATCACCAACACCATTCCGCTGAGCGAAGCCGGCCAGGCCTGCAAGAAGATCCGCCAACTGTCGGTAGCCTTCCTGTTTGCCGAGACGATCCGCCGCATCTCGGACGGTGAGTCGGTGACCTCTTTGTTCTCGGAACAAAACAACAACTTCTGATCGCGGCCTCCGGGCTTCGATCCGTTTCGTGGCAGCCCCCGGGCTGCCTTTTTCGAATGGGGCAGCCTGGTCGCGGGCGCCCCGACTCATTGGAGAGATTCATGCAATTCACCGCTTTTGAGCGCAATCTGCAGGGGACCGGAGCGAGCCGCCGCCTGCGGAGCGCTGGCAAGGTTCCCGGCATCGTGTTTGGTGCCGGCACCCCCACCATGATCGAACTCGATCACAACGCCCTGTACTTCGCCCTGAAGAAGGAAGCTTTCCACTCGTCCATCCTGACGATGGAACTGGCCGGCGCGACCACCAAGGTCCTGCTGCGCGACTTCCAGATGCACCCGTGGAAGCAGCAAGTCCTGCACGTGGACTTCCAGCGCGTGGACGAAACCACCCGCCTGCACAAGAAGGTGCCGCTGCACTTCTCGGGCGAAGAAAACTCGGTGGCTGTGAAGACCGACAAGTGCGTGGTCAGCCACGTCCTGACCGAAGTCGAGATCGAATGCCTGGCCGTTCAGCTGCCGGAATTCATCGCCGTGGACCTGAACGGTCTGGTCAAGGGCAAGAGCCTGCACGTGTCTGACCTGGTCCTGCCGACCGGCGTCAAGGTCGTCACGCACGGCAAGAAGGATCCGGTCCTGGTGTCCGTCGCCGAGCCCAAGGTCGAAGAAGAAATCATCGTCGCCCCCGTGGTCGTCGAAGACAAGAAGGGCAAGAAGAAAAAGTGATCCCCTGCGGGATCCGCAACTTCTTCGGCTCGCCGACAAAAAGCCCCGCACTGCGGGGCTTTTTTCATGGGCGGCCGGCTGACTCAGAGCAGCGTATCGGCATGCGTCATTGGCAGGTTCAGCGCTGCAGCCACCGGCGCGCAGGTGACCTTGCCAGCGGCCACGTTCAGGCCGGCCTTCAGGTGCGGGCTCTCGCGCATCGCCTGCTGCCAGCCCAGATCGGCCAGCGCCAGGCCATGGCCGATGGTGGCGTTGTTCAGCGCGAAGGTCGAGGTGCGGGCCACGGCGCCGGGCATGTTGGCCACACAGTAGTGCACCACGTCGTCGACCACGAAGGTCGGCTCGGCATGCGTGGTGGCATGCGAGGTCTCGAAGCAGCCGCCCTGGTCAATGGCCACATCCACAAGCACCGCGCCCTTTTTCATGCAGCGCACCATCGGCCGGGTCACGAGCTTGGGCGCCGCGGCGCCGGGGATCAGCACGCCGCCGATCACCAGGTCCGACTCCAGCACCTTTTCCTCCAGCGCCTGGGCGCTGGAATACAGCGTCTTGATGCGGTTGCCGAACACCAGGTCCAGCTGGCGCAGCCGCTCGACGTTCTTGTCCAGCACCGTGACCCGCGCGCCCAAGCCCACGGCCATCTGCAGCGCGTGCGTGCCGACCACGCCCGCGCCAATGATCAGCACGTGCGCCGGCTCCACGCCCGGCACGCCGCCCAGCAGCACGCCCATGCCGCCCTTGGACTTTTCCAGGTGCGCAGCACCCGCCTGGATGCTCATGCGGCCAGCCACCTCGCTCATCGGCGCCAGCAGCGGCAGGCCGCCTTGCGGGCCGGTGATGGTCTCGTAGGCGATGCAGATGGCGCCGGAGCGCAGCAGCGCGTCGGTCTGCTCCGGGTCCGGTGCCAGGTGCAGGTAGGTGTAGAGGATCTGGCCTTCGCGCAGCATCGCGCACTCGGCCGGCTGCGGCTCCTTGACCTTGACGATCATCTCGGCCCGGGCGCAGACCTCGGCCGCGTCCTTCAGCAGCGTGGCGCCAGCGGCAGCGTAATGCTCGTCCGCCAGGCCGATGGACGCGCCCGCGCCACTCTGCACGAACACCTCGTGCCCGCGGGCCGCGAACTCGCGCACGCTGGCCGGCGTCAGGCCGACGCGGTATTCATGGTTCTTGATTTCCTTGGGTACACCGACACGCATGGCTTGTCTCCTATGTTTGTGTTGGGATGAAGGCCCATTTGGAAACAGCCGGGCGCGCTTGACCAGCGGCATTGCCAAGTCTCCAGCCGCATTAGCGGCGCTGATGCAGCGCTGCGCGCTCCGGCGCTGTTTCTCTTCGATGCAAATTTCCCTCGCGATGCGGGGCTGCGCAAGGCGCTGCGGTGGCTAGCATCGCCGACCTATCCACCCCACACAAGACAAGGACATTGCATGCGCCGCCCGACCCTTCGCTCCGCCGCCCTGACGGCCACCGCCCTGCTCTGGCTGATCCAGCCGGCAGCGGCCGCCACGGCAGAGCGAACCAGCTTCCCGCGCCTGGAGCTGGCCGAAGCCGATGCTTCCGGCCAGCGCGCCATCGACCTGCTCGGGTCCAGGCTGGATGAAGTGGCCGCCTGGTACCGCCGCAGCCCTCAGGCCTTCCGCGAAATGCTGCTGCGCGACCCGCTGATGCGCCTGGACCGCCACGGCCGGCTGTACGCCGTTGACGAGCTGGAAGCCCCACTGATCGCACCGGCGGAAGAAGCCAGCCTCGCCGCCACCGCCACGCCCACCACGCTGGACAAGACCTTCAAGCTGCACAGCCTGAAAGGCGCCAAGCGCATGCTGTACCTGGACTTCAACGGCGCCACGCTGACCGGCACCGCCTGGAACAGCAACGGCAACACACTGACCGCCCAGCCCTTCGACATGGACGGCAACCCGGGCACGTTTTCCGATGCCGAGCTGGAACGCATCCAGTACATCTGGCAGCGCGTGGCCGAAGACTACGCCCCCTTCGGCATTGACGTGACGACCCAGGAGCCGGCCGCCGACAAGCTGACCCGCGCCAGCACCGACGACCAGATCTACGGCAGCACTGTGGTCATCACGAACAACAGTGGTGTCTACAACTGCTCCTGCGGCGGCGTGGCCTACGTGGGCGTGTTCGACAACGTGGGCGACTTCTACAAGCCCGCGCTGGTGTTCTGGAACATGCTCGGCCCGAGTGGCGAGAAGTACGTGGCCGAGGCCATCTCGCACGAAGCCGGCCACAACCTGGGCCTGAGCCACGACGGCAATGCCACCAGCGGCTACGACACCGGCCACGGCAGCGGCGCCACCGGCTGGGCCCCCATCATGGGCGCGGGCTACTACCAGCCGGTCACGCAGTGGAGCATCGGCGAATACAGCAGCGCCAACAACCAGGAGGACGACCTCGCGGTGATCGCAGCCAACGGCGGCACGCTGCGCAAGGACGACCACGGCAACACCACCGCCAAGGCCACGCCGCTGACCGTCACCGCCAATGGTGTGACGCTGACCGTGTCCGGCCAGGGCGTGATCGAGCAGCGTGGCGACAAGGACGTGTTCTCGTTCACCGCCGGCGCCGGTCCGGTGTCCATCACCGTCTCGCCGGACAGCCGCGCGCCCAACCTGGACGTGCTGGCCAAGCTGATAGACGTCAATGGCACGCTGCTCTTGAAGTCCAACCCTGTGGACGCGCTGGGCGCGACGCTGAGCTTCACGCTGCCGGCTGCCGGCACCTACTACCTGCTGATCGACGGCATCGGCTTCGGCGATCCGCTCACCAACGGCTACAGCGACTACGCCAGCATTGGCCAGTACAAGATCAGCGGCACCGCACCGGCGCCCTGAGTCCCGCGCCCGGCACTGCGGGCAACACCTCTGCAGGCGCGGCAGCGACGCCGCTACATTAGCCAGACTGATGAACGCCCTGTCCCGCCTGAGATGAACGTCCTGGACCCTGCCGGCCTGGACTGCCTGGCCGCGCTGGCCGAGGCCGGCAGCTTCGAAAAGGCCGCGCAGTTGCTGGCCATCACCCAGTCGGCCGTGTCGCAGCGGCTGCGCTCGCTGGAGAGCCACGTTGGCCACCTGCTGGTGGTGCGGGCCCGGCCACTGCGGCTGACCGAGCCCGGCAAGGTGCTGCTGCGCTACGCCCGGCAGATGCAGGCGCTGCGCGCCGACGCGGCACGCGAGCTGGGCGCCACGCTGGGCCGCGAGGAACGGCTGCCGATCGCCGTCAACGCCGACAGCCTCGCCACCTGGGTGCTGCCCGCGCTGGACCCGCTGGTGCGCGCCGGCCAGCGCCAGGGCTACGGCGTGGAGTTGATCGTCGACGACCAGGACTTCACGCACGACTGGCTGCGCCAGGGCGAGGTGCTGGGCTGCGTCAGCACCGTCTCGCAGGCCTTGCGCGGCTGCGCCTGCCTGCCGCTGGGGCGCATGCGCTATGTGGCCGCAGCCAGCCCAGCCTTCATTGCCAAGGCCCTGCCGGGCGGGCTGCACGCCGGCAACTTCGCCCACCTGCCCTTCATCGTCTTCAACCGCAAGGACGACATGCAGGCGCAGTGGGTCTCGCAAGCCTTCGGCGTGCGCGAGCCGCGGCTGCAAGAGCGCTACGTGCCCAGCAGCGAAGCCGGCGCACGCGCCGCGGCCATGGGCTGGGGCATTGCGGTGCTGCCGGAGCTGCTGGCCAGGCCGATGATGGACGACGGCCGGCTCACACCGCTGAAGCCAGAGATCACGCTGGATGTGGCGCTGTACTGGCACCAGTGGAAGCTCAGCGCCGAGCAAGGACTGGAGCCAGGCGCAGACCAGTCCTGGGGGCGCTCCCCTGCCAGCCTGATGGACCAGATCGGCCATGCGCTGCTGCAGGGTGCGGGCGCCGTGCTGGCACCACCGGATAATGCCACCCCATGATTCGACTGATCGTGGGCCTGGGCAATCCTGGGCCGGAATACGAAGACACCCGGCACAACGCCGGTTTCTGGTGGGTGGACCAAGCCACGCGCCAGCTGGGCGGCAGCCTGCAGCCGGACCGGGCCTACCACGGCATGGTCGCGCGGGTGAACGGCGCGGCGGCAGATGGCAGCCCGGTGTGGCTGTTGCAGCCCATGACCTACATGAACCTCTCGGGCAAGTCGGTCGCGCCGCTGGCGCGCTTCTTCAAGATCCTGCCCGGCGAGATCCTGGTCGTGCACGACGAGCTGGATGTTCCGCCCGGCCAGATGAAGCTGAAGCTGGGCGGCGGCAATGGCGGCCACAACGGGCTGAAGGACATCCAGGCCCAGCTCGGCAGCGGCGACTTCTGGCGCCTGCGGCTGGGCATTGGCCATCCGGGCGTGAAAAGCGAAGTCGCGGCCTATGTGCTGCGCAAGCCGCCGCAGGCCGAACGCGATGGCATCGAAAAGATGATCGACGACTCGCTGGCCACGCTGCCGCTGATGCTGGCCGGCAGCATGGACAAGGCGATGGCCAAGATCCACGCCAAGCCGCCCCGGCCCAAGCCGCCGCGCCCCGAACCGGCCGCACCGAAACCCGAACTGGCCGCACCCCCACCTGTGGGTGAATGACAGCCCGCCGGCGCCACGAAAGAATCGATCGCTGAGGGATGTCAAAAAAGGGAGGACAGAGATGCACACCGGATGCTCGAAGGCGCTGGCCCTCGCGGCCAGCCTGCTGGCAGTTGCCGGCGGCAGCCAGGCCGCGATGATTTACCGCTGTGGCCAGACTTACCAGCAAGTGCCTTGCGAAGGCGGCAAGGCCTTGAACACCGCGCCGGCGCCCAGCGAGGAACAGCGCCGCCAGGCGCAGGAACGCGCAGACGCCGAGCAGCGGCTGGCCAACGACATGGCCGAGGACAGGCACCGCCAGGAAGCGGCGGACGCCAAGGCCCGCGCGAAAGACGAAGCCGCCTCCGAGCGTGAGCGCAAAGCCGCCGCCAAGTCCGCCAGGAAGGACGCCGAAGCCAGCGAGCAAGTTGTGCTGGCCTGCCCTAGCCCGGTCTACGTGGAACTCGCCCCAGGCGAGAAAAAGAAGGCAGGCAAGTCGAAGTCAGGCTGCCCGGCGGTCATCTACGTACCGGCACCGGCCAAGCCCGCGGCTTCGGCTGCCGTGGTCGCACAGCAGCCTGCGCCCAAGAAGAAGTAGATCTTCAGCTCTGCGAGCCCGCCGGCAGCGGCTCACCGGGCCGCAGCGCCAGCGCCACCAGGTTCAGGTACTTGCGGTGCAACTGGTCCTGGGTTTCGACATGCTCCGGATTGACCGGGATGCACTCGACCGGGCAGACCTGCACGCACTGCGGCTCGCCGAAGTGGCCGACGCATTCGGTGCACTTGGCCGGGTCGATGACGTAGTAGAGCTCGCCCATCGAGATCGCCTCGTTGGGGCATTCGGGCTCGCAGACGTCGCAGTTGATGCACTCGTCGGTGATCATCAACGCCATTTCATCGCTCCCGGGCGGTCATTGTGCGGATCGCCGTGCGGTTTCATGCGTCCTTCGTTCGGGCGACCCGTTCCTTGAGACGCTCCAGCACCGAAGGTGCCACAAACTTGGAGACATCGCCGCCGAGGGTGGCAATCTCGCGCACAAAAGTACCGCTGACGAACTGGTACTGGTCGCTGGGCGTGAGGAACAAGGTCTCGACGTCGGGCATCAGCTGGCGGTTCATGCCGGCCATCTGGAACTCGTATTCGAAGTCGCTGACCGCACGCAGCCCGCGCACGACGACGCGGCCGCCCTTGTCGACGACAAAGTCGCGCAGCAGCCCGCTGAAGGGAATCACTTCGACGTTGGGATACGGCCGCGCCAGCTCGGTCGCAATGTCCAGCCGCTCTTCGGCGGAGAACATCGTGCGCTTGTGGTGGCCGGCGGCGACCGCGAGGATCAGCCGGTCGAACAGCTTGCTGGCCCGGCGCATCAGGTCCTGGTGGCCCAGCGTCATCGGGTCGAAGGTACCGGGGTAGACGGCGGTGACGGGGGGGGTGGCGCTCATCGGGTCAGTCCTTCAAGGCAAAAGACGGCTTCAGGCGGGCTGCTCGGCGACACGCTGCAGCAGCGCATGGTGCACCGCGCCGGCACGGCCCTGGCGGTACAGCACAAGACCGTCCGGCAGCGGCTCGGCCAAGGCTTCGCCGGACTCGACGTAGACAAAACCATCCGGCACCACGACACGCGCGGCAGCCAGCAAGGCCGGCGCCAGCAGCACGCTGTCGAACGGCGGATCCAGCAGCACCAGCTCCAGGCTTTGTGGCGCCGCGCCGCGCAACCAGGCCAGCGCATCACCGCGCTGCACGCGGAGCACGGCTTCGGCCTTGAGGCGGATGCGCGAGGCATTCAAGGAGGTGACCAGCGCCGCGTCCTGCTCCATCAGCAGCACTTCGGCTGCGCCACGCGACGCGGCCTCGAAACCCAGCGCGCCGGTGCCGGCAAAAGCGTCCAGCACGCGCCATCCGCTCAGGTCCTGGCCCAGCCAGTTGAACAGGGTTTCGCGCACGCGGTCAGGCGTGGGCCGCAGGCCAGGCTTGTCGGCCACCGGCAGCAGGCTGCGCCGCCATTGGCCGCCGACGATGCGCACCTCGTGCCTTGCATTCGGCGCGCCTTTGGCAGCCGCCTGCTTGGGGGATGCGGCAGGCGGTTTGCCGCCCTTTGAAGCGGACTTGGTCACCGGGGGCTTCATGCGGGCCTCACTGGCACGCCGGCCCGCGCCAGCTGGGCCTTGGCCTGGCCGACGGTGAACTCGCCGTAATGAAAGATGCTGGCCGCCAGCACCGCGTCGGCACCGCCGATCTGGATGCCTTCGACCAGGTGCTCCAGCGCGCCGACGCCGCCGGAGGCGATCACCGGCACAGGCACGGCGTCGGAGACTGCGCGGGTCAGCGCCAGGTCGAAGCCGCTCTTGGTGCCGTCGCGGTCCATGCTGGTCAGCAGGATCTCGCCCGCGCCCAGCGTCGCCATGCGGCTGGCCCATTCGACGGCATCCAGCCCGGTGTTCTTGCGCCCGCCATGGCTGTAGACGTCCCAGCCCGGGCCTTTGGCAGCCAAATCCTCGCCCACGCGGCGCTTGGCGTCGATGGCGACGACGATGGCCTGCGCGCCGTACTTGTCGGACGCGTCGCGGATGACCTGCGGGTTGGCGATGGCGGCCGAGTTGAAGCTGACCTTGTCGGCGCCGGCATTCAGCAGCCGCCGCACGTCTTCGACCGCCCGCACGCCGCCACCCACCGTCAGCGGAATGAAGACCTGGGACGCGACCGCCTCGATGATGGGCAGGATCAGATCCCGGCCGTCGCTGGTCGCGGTGATGTCCAGGAAGGTCAGCTCGTCGGCGCCCTGCTCGTTGTAGCGCGCGGCGATCTCGACCGGATCACCGGCATCTCGCAGTTCGACGAAGTTGACGCCTTTGACGACACGGCCGCCGGTGACATCGAGACACGGAATGATTCGTTTGGCCAGCATGGGCCGGATTGTCGCCGATGCCTCGCAAACCAGCGGCCGGGCGGCGACACAACCGGCTATTACCCGCCGCGGCTTCCGGGCGCGAAAAATGGCTGTCACCAGCCACCGGCTGGCCCCTCATTCCAAGGAGACGACAATGGCCAAGAAGATCCTGATGCTGTGCGGCGACTACGGCGAAGACTACGAAACCATGGTGCCCTTCCAGGCACTGCAGGCCGTGGGCCACACGGTGCACGCGGTGGCGCCGGACAAGAAGATCGGGGAATCGGTGATCCTGGCGATCCATGACTTCGAAGGCGCGCAAACCTACAGCGAAAAGCCCGGCCACCGCTTCGCGCTGAACGCGAATTTCGCCGACGTGAAGCCCGAGCAGTACGACGCGCTGGTGATCCCCGGCGGCCGTGCGCCCGAATACCTGCGCATGAACGCCCGCGTGGTCGAGATCACCCGCCACTTCCTGAAGGCCGACAAGCCCATCGCCGCGGTCTGCCACGGCGCGCAACTGCTGGCCGCCACCGGCATGATCAAGGGCCGCATCATTTCGGCCTATCCGGCCTGCCAGGTGGAAGTGGAACTGGCCGGTGCCGAGTACAAGGGCATTGCGATGGACGCGGCCGTCACCGACCGCAACCTGGTCACCGCACCAGCCTGGCCGGCACACCCGGCCTGGATCTCGCAGTTCCTCACCGTTCTGGGCACCCGCATCAGCCTGTGAAAACGAGCTGCCGGCCTGCTGACCCGCCGGCCGGCAGGGACCCGATTGAAGCGATGCGGCGGCCGGCGTAGAGTGCTTCTCGCCGGCCCTTCATGGCCTGGCGCGCTTCAACAAAGGGTTCATCGATGTGCGAGATCTTCATCGGCGCCGATCCCGAGGGCTATGGCAGCCGCACGCGTTCGGTGCGGCTGCATGGCGTGGTCACCAGCATCCGGCTGGAAAACCTGTTCTGGGACGTGCTGAAAGAGATTGCCGGGCGCGACGGCATGGGCGTGGTGCAGCTGATCGAAAAGCTCTATGACGAGCTGATCGCCGCCCGCGGCGAAGCCGGCAACTTCGCTTCGTTCCTGCGGGTCAGCGCCTTGCGCTACGAGGCGCTGCTGGCGCACCAGGGCATTCCGGCGGACACCAGCGTGCCGATCCGCACGCTGAACCCGCAGCAGGTGCTGCAGGCCCTGCCGCCGCACTGGCGCGGCAGCAGCTCAGCGGCGGGTGTTCAGGCCACGTCCTTCAGCGCGTCGGCCCGGGCTTGCGCGGCGGCAAAGTCCAGCGCACCGGTGTAGATCGAGCGGCCGCAGATCACGCCTTCCACGCCTTCGCTTTCGACGGCGCAGAGCGCGTCGATGTCGGCCATGCCGGCCAGACCGCCGGAGGCGATGACCGGGATGGTCAGCGCCTGCGCCAGCTTCACCGTGGCATCGATGTTGATGCCGGTCAGCATGCCGTCGCGGCCAATGTCGGTGTAGATGATGCCTTCGACGCCGTAGTCCTCGAACTTCTTCGCCAGGTCCACGACCTCGTGGCCGGTCAGCTTGCTCCAGCCATCGGTCGCCACCTTGCCGTCCTTGGCGTCCAGGCCAACGATGATGTGGCCGCCGAAGGCCGAGCAGGCGTCGCGCAGGAAACCGGGGTTCTTCACCGCGGCGGTGCCGATGATGACGAAGCTCAGCCCGTCATCCAGGTAGCGCTCGATGGTGTCCAGGTCGCGGATGCCGCCGCCGAGTTGCACGGGGATGTCGGCGCCCACCTCTTTCAGGATGGCCTTGATCGCGCCCTCGTTGATTGGCTTGCCGGCAAATGCGCCGTTCAGGTCCACCAGGTGCAAGCGCCGGGCGCCGGCCTCCACCCAGCGTCTGGCCATTGCGGCCGGGTCTTCGCCAAAGGTGGTGGAAACATTCATGTCGCCTTGTTCAAGGCGAACGCATTGACCGTCTTTCAGATCGATCGCGGGGATCAGCAGCATGGCTCCGTGAGCACGAGTGAAGAATCGAAGCGGGATCCCGGGGGCGCAGGATGGCCACCTCCGGGTGCGGACCGGGACTGGCCCAAAGGCCAGTCAGGGGATCCAGTGCAGGAAATTGCGGTAAAGCGCCAGCCCGTGGGCCGCGCTCTTCTCTGGATGGAACTGCGTGGCAAAAATATTATCGTCAGCGACGGCGCAGGTAAAGCGTTCGCCGTAATCGGCCGCACCCGCGATGTGGCGCGAGGCTGACGGCGCCGCATAGTAGCTGTGCACGAAGTAGAAGTACGCACCGTCCGGCACCCCGGCCCAGATTGGGTGCGCCGCCCCGTCATGCGCCTGCTGCCAGACCTGGTTCCAGCCCATTTGCGGCACCTTGTAGCGGCTGCCGTCGGGTTGCAGGCGACCCGCAAGCTCGAAGCGATGCACCTGCCCCGGGATCAAGCCCAGCCCCGGCGTGTCCTGCTCGTCTGAATGGTCCAGCAGCATCTGCATGCCCACGCACACGCCCATCAGCGGCTTGCTGCGCGCGGCTTCCAGCACGGCCTCCTGCAGGCCCGAGTCGCGCAGTTCGCGCATGCAGTCACGCATCGCCCCCTGGCCCGGCAGCACCACGCGCTCAGCGGCACGCACGTCTTCGGGACGCGAGGTGACGATCACGTCGAAACCGCTGTCGGCAGCGACATGCTGCACCGCCTGCGAAACCGAGCGCAGGTTACCCATCCCATAGTCCACGACCGCCACTGTTCTGGCCCCTCGACGAACGGGTACGTTCGCCGATCCCCCGAGGGGATGCGGGCCGGCTTGGGACGGCCCGGCGCTCGGCCGGCTTTGCGCACTCACAGCGTTCCCTTCGTGGATGGGATGACGCCGGCCGAGCGCGGATCCAGCGTCATCGCCATGCGCAGCGCGCGGCCGAAAGCCTTGAAGATGGTCTCGCACTGGTGGTGCGCGTTGTGGCCCTTCAGGTTGTCCACGTGCAGGCTGACCAGCGCATGGTTGACGAAGCCCTGGAAGAATTCGAAAGCCAGCTGGGTGTCGAAGGCGCCGATGCTGCCCGAGGTGAACTTCACGTCCATCGCCAACCCCGGGCGGCCGGAAAAGTCGATCACCACGCGCGACAGCGCCTCGTCCAGCGGCACGTAGCTGTGGCCGTAGCGGGTCAGGCCGCGCTTGTCGCCCACCGCCTGGGCCACCGCCATGCCCAGCGTGATGCCCACGTCTTCCACCGTGTGGTGGCCGTCGATGTGCAGGTCGCCTTTGGCTTCGATGTCCAGGTCTATCAACCCGTGGCGGGCGATCTGGTCCAGCATGTGGTCAAAAAAACCGATGCCGGTGGCGAGCCTGGCCTGGCCGGAGCCATCCAGGTTCACGCGCACGCGGATCTGGGTTTCCTTGGTGTTGCGCTGGACCTCGGCAATGCGGGCGGGGGTGTCGCTCATCGGGCTCATGGGTTTGGAGGGGTCAATCTTGCAGTGCTTCGCGCAATGCCGCCAGCATCAACTGGTTTTCTTCCGGCGTGCCTACGGTGATGCGAAGGCAGTTGGCCAGCAGCGGATGCAGCGCCGAAACGTTCTTGACCAGGATCTTGCGCGCTTTCAGGCCATCAAACGTCTTCTTCGCGTCCGGCACGCGCACCAGCACCATGTTGGCTTCACTCGGGAAGGGCTGCAGCCCGGGCATCGCGCCCAGCGCCGCAAAGATCATCTCGCGCTCGGCGCGGATCACCGCGGCCTGGCGCGCGTATTCATCGGCATGTTCCAGCGCAAACAGCGCCGCCTCGCAGTTCAGCACGCTGATGTTGAACGGCGGGCGCAGCTTGTCAATCTCGGCGATCAGCGGCTGGCGGCCGATCAGATAGCCGATGCGCACGCCCGCCAGGCCGAACTTGCTCATCGTGCGCATCAGCAGCACGTGGTCATGGCGCTTGAGGCGGTCCAGTGAATCGCGCGAGGCGAACGGCTGGTAGGCCTCGTCCATCACCACCAGGCCGGGCGCGGCCTCGATGATGGCCTCGATGACATCGTCGTCCCACAGGCTGGCCGTCGGGTTGTTCGGGTAGGCCAGCCAGACCAGTGCCGGCTGATGCTCTCGCACGGCGGCCAGCATGGCCGGGCCGTCGAGCTGAAAGTCGGCCGTCAGCGGCACGCCGACGAACTTCAGCCCCTGCAGCTTCGCGCTCATCTCGTACATCACGAAGCCCGGCAGCGGCGCCAGCACCACGTTGCCCGGCACGTCGGCCGCCAGTGTCAGCAGGCTGATCAACTCGTCCGAACCGTTGCCCAGCATGATGTCGTTGCCGGCCGGCATCTGCGCATGCCTGGCCAGTTCAGCCCGCAGCACCTCGCCACGCTCGGCCGGATAGCGGTTCAGCGCGACCTCGGCCAGCCGCTCGCCCAACTGGCGGCGCAGGTCCGCGGGCAGGCCAAACGGGTTCTCCATCGTGTCCACCTTGACCATGCCGGCGCTGGGCTGCACGGCGTAGCCATGCATGCCTTGCACGTCGGCACGGAGGTAGCGGGTCATGCGGTTGGGCAGGGAAGCGGTCATCAGGCGAGGTCCTTGGCCCAGGCGGGGGCTGGCGCATCCAGCAGCTCGGGGCCGACGAGGAAGGGGTTGACGATCATCACGCCGTCGATCAACTGATCCTGCGGCATGTCTTCGGACAGCACATAGCGGCAGCCCTGGTGCTGGGCCGATGCGACGATCAAGGCGTCCCAGTAACCCAGCCCGTAGCGGCTCTCGATCGCCCAGGCGGTTTCCACCGTGGCCTGGTCGGCCGCCCAGGGTTTCCAGTGCTGGTAGCGGCGCACCACGGCACGCGCATCGCCGGCCGCATTGGCCGACGAGAACTTCTTGCGGGCGTGGAAATAGAACTCGTTGAGCACCTGGGTGCTGACGCGGCCGCAGCGCCGCGTCCAGCAGGCGGCGATCCAGGCCCGCGCCAGGTCGCGCTTGGCCGGGTCCAGGTCATCCACCGCGTGCAGCAGCAGGTGACTGTCGATCAGCACGGTGACCGGCGGCGGGCTGCTCATTCAGCACCCCGGTCCACCGGCGCCTGCCGCTTCGGGTACTCGCCGTCCGACTTGCCGAAGCTTTCGAAGTCCAGCACCTCGCGCATCGCCCGCACATAGGCGTCGTCATGCCGCATCTTCTCGGCCAGCATCTCGCCAATCAGGCGAGAGACGCTGGTGTTGCGCCTAGCCGCTTCCATGCGCGCCCAGTCGGCCACCGCATCTTCCATCGTGACGGTCACGTTTTTCATCGCGAACAAAGAATAACACGAAGTTCGTGTTGCACGAAGTTCGTGGTACCCAACTTGCCAGAAGACCCGGCGAAGATCAGAATACACACATCCCTGTACACACAAACATCATGAGCACCTTGGCCAGCCGCGTCTTCATGAATGGCAACAGCCAAGCGGTGCGCATTCCGCAGGAATTCCGGCTCGACACGCAGCGTGTGGAAATCACCCGCACCGCCAATGGCGACCTGCTGATCCATCCGCTTCCCGAAGCGAGGGGCCAGGCCTTGCTGCGGGCGCTCGATGGCTTCGACGCCGACATGGCAGATGCCCTCGCCGCTGCCGTGGCGGACGACACGCCGCAACCCGTGCAGGAGCGGGAACCACTGTGACCCGCTACATGCTGGACACCAACATCCTGATCTACCTGATCAAGCACAAACCTGCGTCGGTGGTGGAACGGGTCAATGCCTTGGCGAGCGAAGACAGCCTGTGCATGTCCTTCGTCACCTGGGCCGAATTGCTCAAGGGGGCCGCAGGTAGCCAGCGCGCGGCCGAGGTGCGACAGCGGCTGGAGGCCCTGGCGCGGGAAGTGCCGGTGCTGCTGGGCTTGCAGCCCAGCCTTTGCGATCACTACGCGACCCAGGCCTTGCGGCTGAAGCTTGCAGGCACGCCGATTGGTGCCAATGACCTGTGGATTGCCTGCCATGCGCTGAGCGAAAAGGCCACGCTGGTGACCAACAACCTGCGCGAGTTCGAGCGCGTCGAAGGCCTGACGCTGGAGAACTGGGCGGCTTGAATTGCCCGCTGGCCGATCAACGCATCAGCGCTTGATCAGCCGCATCTCCGCCGCCCGAGCGTGGCCTTGCAGCCCTTCGCCATAGGCCAGCTCAGCCGCGATCACGCCCAACACCTGCGCGCCCTGTTCGCTCACCTCGATCAGGCTGCTGCGCTTCTGGAAGTCGTAGGTGCCCAGCGGGGACGAGAAGCGGGCGGTGCCGGACGTGGGCAGCACGTGGTTCGGGCCGGCGCAGTAGTCGCCCAGGCTTTCGCTGGTGAAGGCGCCGAGGAAGATGGCGCCGGCGTGCCTGAGCAGCGGCTCCCAGCGGTGCGGGTCGGCGCTCGACACTTCCAGGTGCTCGGGCGCGATGCGGTTGCTGATCTCGCAGGCTTCTTCCATCGAGCGGGTGTGGATCAGCGCACCGCGGCCTTCGAGGCTGGCGCGGATCACGGCCTGGCGCGGCATTTCGGGCAGCAGGCGTTCGATGGCGGCGCGCACCTGGGCCAGGTAGGCGGCGTCCGGGCACAGCAGGATGGATTGCGCAAGTTCGTCGTGCTCGGCCTGGCTGAACAGGTCCATCGCGACCCAGTCGGCCGGCGTCGTGCCGTCGGCCAGCACCAGGATCTCGCTGGGGCCGGCGATCATGTCGATGCCGACCTGACCGAAAACGCGGCGCTTGGCACTGGCGACATAGGCGTTGCCGGGGCCGGTAACCTTGTCGACGCCGGGGATGGTTGCGGTGCCGTAGGCCAACGCGGCCACGGCCTGTGCGCCGCCCACGGTGAACGCGCGGTGCACGCCAGCCACGTAGGCGGCGGCCAGCACCAGCGGGTTCTTTTCTCCGCGCGGTGTGGGCACCACCATGATGATTTCGCCGACGCCTGCCACATGCGCCGGAATCGCGTTCATCAGCACCGACGATGGATAGGCCGCCTTGCCGCCGGGCACGTAGATGCCCACGCGGTCCAGCGGCGTGACCTTCTGGCCCAGCAGCGTGCCGTCTTCGTCACGGTACTGCCAGCTCCGGCCAGAGGCTTGCAGTTGACGCTCGTGGTAGCTGCGCACACGTGCTGCGGCAGCTTGCAGTGCACTGCGTTGCGCGGGCGTGATGGCCTCGAATGCGGCCTTCAGCTCTTCTCGCGTGAGTTCCAGTTCGGCCACAGATGCGGCCTGCACGCCGTCGAAGCGCGCGGTGTATTCGAGCACCGCAGCGTCGCCTCGCTTTTGAACGTCCGCCAGGATCTCGGCCACGCGCTGCTCGATGGCCGCATCCGCATCGGCCGACCAATGGCGCAGCCGGGCGAACTCGGTTTCGAAGTCGGCGGCGGTGGTGGCGAGCTGGCGCAGGTTCAAGGCGGACATGGCGGCGGAAGAGGATCAGGCAGGAATGGCAGCGGCGAAGGTATCGATCAGCGGGCGCAGCAGGTCGCGCTTGAGCTTCAGCGCGGCCTGATTGACGACCAGGCGCGAGGAGATGTCCATGATGCGTTCGACCTCGACCAGGTGGTTGGCCTTCAGCGTCGAGCCGGTCGAGACCAGGTCGACGATGGCGTCGGCCAGCCCCGTCAGCGGCGCGAGCTCCATCGAGCCGTAGAGCTTGATCAGGTCCACGTGCACGCCCTTGTCGGCAAAGTGCTGGCGGGCGACTTCGGTGTACTTGGTGGCCACGCGGATGCGCGAGCCTTGCTTGACCGCGCTGGCGTAGTCGAAGTCGTCGCGCACCGCGACGCTCATGCGGCACTTGGCGATGTTCAGGTCCAGCGGCTGGTACAGGCCTTCGCCGCCGTGCTCCAGCAGCACATCCTTGCCGGCCACGCCTAGGTCGGCGCCGCCGTACTGCACGTAGGTCGGCACGTCGGTGGCACGCACCAGCACCACGCGCACGTCGTCGCGGTTGGTCGGCAGGATCAGCTTGCGGCTTTTCTCGGGATCTTCTGTGACCCGGATGCCGGCGGCGGCGAGCAACGGCAGCGTCTCTTCGAAAATGCGGCCTTTGGAGAGTGCGAGGGTCAGCATGTCAGGACACTCGTTCAATGTCAGCGCCGATGCCGCGAAGCTTGGCTTCCATGCGGTCGTAGCCGCGGTCCAGGTGGTAGATGCGGTCCACCGTGGTGTCGCCATCGGCCACCAGGCCGGCGATGACCAGGCTGGCCGAGGCGCGCAGGTCGGTCGCCATCACGGCGGCGCCCGAGAGCTGAGCGACGCCGGTGACCATCGCGGTGTGGCCGTCGACCGTGATCTTCGCGCCCAGCCGCATCAGCTCGTTGACGTGCATGAAGCGGTTCTCGAAGATGGTTTCGCTGATGTTGGCAGCGCCTTCGGCCACGCAGTTCACGGCCATGAACTGGGCCTGCATGTCGGTCGGGAAGGCTGGGTATTCGCTGGTGCGGAAGCTCACGGCCTTGGGCCGAGCATCGGCCTGAACGCGGATCCAATCCTGGCCAGACGTGATGGTGGCGCCAGCTTCGCGCAGCTTGTCGATCACGGCGCCCAGGTGGTCGGCACGGGCGCTCTTCAGCGTCACGTCGCCACCGGTGGCAGCCACGGCGCAGAGGAAGGTGCCGGCTTCGATGCGGTCCGGGATGATGCGGTGACCTGGCACGCCGCCGGTGACAGGCGCATGCAGCTTCTCCACGCCCTGGATCACGATGCGGGCGGTGCCGTGGCCTTCGATCTTCGCGCCCATGGCGATCAGCATCTCGGCCAGGTCGGGGATCTCCGGCTCCTGCGCGGCGTTTTCCAGCACCGTCTCGCCTTCGGCCAGCACGGCGGCCATCAGCAGGTTCTCGGTGCCGGTCACGGTGACCATGTCGGTGGTGATGCGGGCACCACGCAGCCGTCGCTGGCCATTTGCATTCAGCGGCGCCTGGGCCTTGATGTCGCCATGCTCGACGAGGATCTCCGCGCCCATCGCCTGCAGGCCCTTGATGTGCTGGTCCACCGGCCGCGAGCCGATGGCGCAGCCGCCCGGCAGCGACACGGTGGCGGTGCCAAAGCGCGCCAGCAGCGGGCCCAGCACCAGGATGGACGCACGCATGGTCTTCACCAGCTCATAGGGCGCGACGGTGGTGCTGATCTGGCTGGCGTCGATGCGCACCTGGTCGGTGGCGGTGTCCGAACGTTCGGCGGTGGCGCCCAGCTGGCGCAGCACCTTCAGCGTGGTCGCCACGTCCTGCAGCTTGGGCACATTGGTCAGCAGCACCGGCTCGGGCGACAGCAGCGCGGCGCACAGCTCGGGCAGCGCGGCATTCTTGGCGCCGGAGATCAGCACCTCGCCCTGCAGGCGGCGGCCGCCGCGGATCAGAAGTTTGTCCATGATGGTGGGGTCTCGTAAGGCGGGCGCGCTGCTGGGGGCAGACCGGCCGCATCGCCTGCGCGACGCCACCAACGTCTGCCCGCGGCCAGCTGGCCCGCGGGCAGGTTCAATGGCGGTGTTCGGCGGGCGCTTGCAGCCCGGCTGCGGGGCCAAGTGCGGCCCATTCGGCGGGGGTCAGGGTCTTCATCGACAGGGCGTGGATCTCCGCCCGCATGCGGTCCCCCAGTGCCGCGTACACGCGCTGGTGGCGGCGCACGCGGGGCAGCCCGTCGAATTCGGCGGACACGATGGTGGCGTAGAAGTGCTGGCCGTCGCCCTGCACTTCCAGGTGCTCGCAGCCAAGTCCGGCGGCGATGTACGCGTGCAACTGGGCGGGGGTGGGATTGGCCATGATGGGTTCGATTATCGCCGAACGAAGGAGGGAGAGGTTCCGGCGCAGGGCCGCCCCAAGCCGGAACGCGCCCCTCGGGGGCAGGAGTGCAGCGACTGGGGGGCTGGCGTTCAGTTGCGTAGCTTGTAGCCGGACTTCAGCAAGCGCAGCGTGAGGGCCGAGACGGCAATGAAGGCGCCGCCGACCACGGCCAGGCTGATCCACGGCGAAACGTCGCTGACGCCAAAGAAGCCGTGACGGAAGCCGTCGATCATGTAGAAGAACGGGTTGAAGTGGCTGATCACCAGCCACACGCTGGGCAAGGACTGCACCGAATAGAAAACCCCGGCCAGCATGGTCATGGGCATCACCAGGAAATTCTGGAAGGCGGCCATCTGGTCGAACTTCTCGGCCCAGAGCCCGGCGATCAGCCCCAGTGCGCCCATCAAGGCCGCACCCAGCACCGCAAACACCAGCACCCACAGGCCGTTGACCAGCCCTGGCGGCGAGAACCACACTGTCACCACCAGCACGCCGGCACCCACGGCCAGGCCGCGCACGATGGACGCACCGACATAGGCCAGGAACCAGGCCCAGTGCGACAGCGGCGAAACCAGCAGGAACACCAGGTTGCCGGAGATCTTGCTCTGGATCAGGCTGGACGAGGTGTTGGCAAAGGCGTTCTGCAGCACGCTCATCATCACCAGGCCTGGAATCAGGAACGCGGTGTAGCCGACGCGGCCGTAGACCAGCACATGGTCCTGCAGCGCATGGCCGAAGATCAGCAGGTACAGCACGGCGGTGAGCACCGGCGCACCCACGGTCTGGAAGGCCACTTTCCAGAAGCGCAGCACTTCCTTGCGGAACAGCGTGCCGGTGCCGTCCAGCAGGTGCGGCCGCGGCGGCAAGGTGTCGACCGGCTTCATACGGACACCTTCAGCGCCTGGGCGCTCGGCACGCCATCGGTTTTCATGATGTTCAGGAACACGTCTTCCAGATCGGCGCGGCCGATCTCCAGGTCTTCCACCCGCACGCCCGCAGCACGCAGCCGGGCCAGCACCGTTTCCACTTCGCTCGCGTCGCGCGCGGCGATCTGCGCGATGCGGCCGGTCACGCGCGCCTGCGTCGCCAGCTCGGGCGGCATCGCGTCGTCGGTCTTGAAGCGCAGCATGGTGACGGCCGTGGCGGCCAGCAAGTCGGTCGTGCGCTCCAGTGCCACCAGCTTGCCAGTCTTCAGCATGCCGATGCGGTGGCACAGCGCCTCGGCTTCTTCGAGGTAATGCGTGGTCAGCAGCACCGTGGCGCCCTCTCGGTTCAGCTGGGCGACGAAGTGCCACAGCGTCTGGCGCAGCTCCACGTCCACGCCAGCGGTGGGCTCGTCCAGCACGATGACCGGCGGCCGGTGCACCAGCGCTTGCGCCACCAGCACCCGGCGCTTCATGCCGCCCGAGAGCTGGCGCATGTTCGCATGGGCCTTGTCGGCCAGGCCCAGGCCGGCGAGCAGCTCGTCGATCCAGTCGTCGTTGTCCTTCACGCCGAAGTAGCCGCTCTGGATGCGCAGGCATTCGCGCACCGAGAAAAACGGGTCGAACACCAGTTCCTGCGGCACGATGCCCAGCGCCCGGCGCGCCCGCGCATAGTCGTCCACCACGTCGTGGCCCATGACCTTGACCCGGCCTTCGGTTGCGCGGGCCAGACCGGCAAGGATGCTGATCAGCGTGGTCTTGCCGGCGCCATTGGGCCCCAGCAAGCCGAAGAATTCGCCCTGCGCGATGTCGAAAGACACCCCATCGAGCGCACGAAATGCACCGCGGGCGCCTTGGTAGGTCTTCGCGACGCCCTGGAAGGAGACAGCTGGCATGGGGCGCGATTGTAGGGAGCGGCGGCAAAGGCCCGCGTCCGGCAGGGGGCCGGCTTTTGTGCAAGCCGCGCGGCCCGGAATTTGGCCGCTTCGGTCACCGGGCCGCGAGGGCTGCGTCGTTAAGATCCGGCGCGTCCAACGCCTGCGAAAAATCGCCGGCGGTCCAGCCAAAAGGAGAACCCGATGTCCGATCTCAAGACCGAATTCGAAACCGCGGTGGCGGAAAGCAAGCAACTGCCGGAAAAGCCGGACAACATGACGCTGCTGAAGATCTACGCGCTGTACAAGCAGGCCAGCAGCGGCGACGCCGATGGCGACCGCCCCGGCATGACCGACTTCGTCGGCCGCGCCAAGTGGGATGCCTGGCACAACCTCAAGGGCCAGACACCCGAGCAGGCAATGCAGGCCTACATCGACCTGATCGAATCGCTGAAGTGATTCAGCCAGGCTGACAGCGGGATCAGCCCTTCGCGGCTTCCTTGGCCAGCGCGGTGTCCAGTTGCTTGCAGGCCTCGGCCTCGATCTGGCCGGCGAAGGGCTTGAACAGGAAGCCGAGCTTGGCGTTCAGCTCGAAGGCGTCACCGCTGACCAGCATCTCGCCGCTCACGCCGGCGCGGCTGAAGCGCAGCACGTCCTGCGCCTCGCCAGCCGCCAGCTCGCACTTCACGTCGAACTTCTTCTCGGCGTGTTCGGCCCATTTCTTGGCCACGGCGCGGGCGCGGGCCAGGCCCAGTTGGTGTTCGCGGCGAATCTTCAAATCGGACATGGCGTTGGCGAAGTCTTGACGTAGCGGGGCGCGCCAGGCGGCGCGCAACAGCCTGGATTGTCACCGCTGCGGCCCCTTTGGGAACGCAAGCGTCACGAAGGCTCGCTTGCTGCGCCCTGCTCTGGCGTGGCATCCGGCACGGCTTGGCCCGGCGGAAGCAACGCCTTGATGGCCGCGTCGCGCTCGGCGCGCGGTTGCTTGGCCAGGGCCTTGACGGCTGCGTAGAAGCGCGGGAAGTCGTGCCCCTCACGCTCGAACAAGGCCTCGAAGGCTGGCACCAGTCCGAAGTAGGCCGCCTGCACGCCCAGCGAGGCGTTGTTCAGCTTCTCGAAGAACAGGTCGTAGCCGGCGTAGCCATGCCAGCGCTCGGCCTTGGCCTGCGCATATTCGGCGCGCAGCGCGGCCATCAGCTCGGCCTTGCGGGCGCGCTTGCCGTCGTCGTCCAGGCTGCTCTTGTAGAGCGCATCCAGCGCCTGGCGGGTGCGGTTGACCATGGCCCGCATGTCTTCGCGGCGACTGTTCAGCGTGGCGTACTGGTCGCGTGCCTGCTGGCTGGCATGGGTGCTGAGCCAGCGTTCGCCGCCCAGGCGCTCGACCGAGGTGGCGAAGGCCTCGTTGAACGAGGTGTCGCCCGGCGCGTAAGCCACCTGGTGCGCGAGTTCATGGAAGATCAGCCGCGCCAGTTCGCCTTCGGGCCATTGCACGAAGGTGTTCAGCAGCGGGTCGCCGCCCAGCCACTCGGTCTTGCCCAGCGTGGAATACGCTGGCACCGGGTAGACGGCCACTTCCAGCCCCTCCTCGCGCAGCGGCTGCGCGGCGGCCTCGGCCGTGTCCAGTGCGTAATAGCCGCGGTAGCCCACGCAGCCGACGATGGGGAAACACCAGGTGCGCAGCTTCAGCGACAGCTCGGGCGCCGCGACCACGTTCCACACGGCGGCCGGTCGCTTCAGATCCGCATAGCTGCGGTAGCTGTGGTTGTCCGGCAGCTTGAGTTCGGAGACGGCGTAGTCCCGCAGGCGCTGGGTCAGCGCCAGGCGCTCCTTCAGCGCCGCCGAAGTCTGCGCATCGGCGATCACGTCGCCCACCGGCCGCGCGCTGGTGATCAGCGAGACATGGCCTTGCGCCGACTGCAGCAGGTAGCCGATGGAACTGCAGCCGCTGGTGACGCAGACCGTGCCAGCCGCCAGCACAACCACGCCCACCAAAGAAGCCGTGCTCACCGCCAGCCACCTGCCCCAGCGCATCCTTGAGCTGCCTGGGCGCTCACGCCGCCACGGGCAGCGCGGCGACCTCGACCAGGCAGTCGTAGAAGCTCGGGCCGCCGCCCAGGTCGGTCAGGCCCTGGTGGGTCAGCTGGTTGACGTTGGTGCCGTTGCGACCCAGCTTGCGCCACCACACGCCCAGGCCATGCACGACCCCAGGCCGCGCGCGCGGGCTGACCTTCAGCAGGCAGTGGTGCTCGCCGCGGTCGTTGAAGACCTTGACCATCGAACCATCGGCAAGGCCGCGCGCCGCGGCATCACCGGCGTGCATCTCCAGCAGCGGCTCACCTTCGATGGCACGCAGGCTCTTGACGTTGACGAAGGTGGAGTTGAGGAAGTTGCGCGCCGGCGGCGAGATCATCGCCAGCGGGAAGCGGGCGGCCAGCTCGGGCGTGCTGCGCGCGCTTTCGTGGTTGGGCACGAAGTCCGGCAGCGGCAGGCCGGGTACGGTGGCGCGTGCGCGGCCACTGGGCGTGGCGAAACCGCCTTCGGCAAACGGCGCCTCGGGCAGGTCCAGCTTGAGCCAGCCGTCCCGGCGCAGGCGCTCGAAATCGACCGAAGGGACCAGCGCCTGCCGGGCCAGGGTCAGGTCGTCGTCGGCAAAACAGGGTTCGTCGAAGCCCATCTTCGCGGCCAGCTGCCGGAAGATCTCGGCGTTCGAGCGGGCTTCGCCAGCCGGCGCCAGCGCTGGCTCGTTGATCAGCAGATAGGTGTGGCCGTAGCTGGTGTGCACGTCCCAGTGTTCGAGTTGCGTGGTGGCGGGCAGCACGTAGTCCGCGTTGTCGGCGGTGTCGGTCAGGAAGTGCTCCAGCACCACGGTGAACAGGTCCTCGCGCTGAAAACCGGCGACGACCTTGGCCGAGTCCGGCGCCACCGCGACCGGGTTGCTGTTGTAGACGATGACCGCCTCGACCTTCGGGCCAAATGCGGCCGAGCCGGGGTTCAGCAGATCGTCGCCGATGGTGCTCATGTTGATGGTGCGCGGCTGGCGGCCAGCCAGCAGGTCCGGGCGTTCCAGCACGGCATCGTTGCGCACGCGCTTGAACCAGCCCGAGGCAGACAGCAGCAGGCCACCGGCGCGATGCTTCCAGGCGCCGGTGAGACAGGGCAGCAGCGCAATCAGGCGCACCGCATTGCCACCGCCTCGCACGCGCTGCATGCCGTAGTTCAGGCGGATCGCCGCAGGCGCGGTGGTGCCGTAGTCGCGCGCCAGGCCGCGCACTTCGTCTGCCGCCAGCCCGCAGGTTTCGGCCGCGCGCTCAGGCGGCCACTGCAGCGCGCGCTCGCGCAGCTCGGGCCAGCCTTCCACGTGTTTCGCGAGGTAGTCATGGTCCAGCCAGTCGTTGACGATCAGCTCGTGCATCAGGCCCAGCGCCAGCGCACCGTCGGTGCCGGGCATCAGCGCGATGTGCTGGTGGCACTTCTCGGCGGTTTCGCTGCGGCGCGGGTCGATGGCGATCAGCTTGGCCCCGTTGCGCTTGGCGGCCTGCGCGTAAGTCCAGAAGTGCAGGTTGGAGGCGATGGAGTTGCTTCCCCAGATCAGGATCAGCCTGCTCTCGGCGAAATGTTCCAGGTGCATGCCCATCTTGGCGCCGTAGGTCTGCAGCAGTCCCTCACCACCGGCGGCGGCACAGATGGTGCGGTCGAGGCGGGACGCGCCGAGCCTGTGCCAGAAGCGCGAGGCCATGCTCTCGCCCTGCACCAGGCCCATGGTGCCGGCATAGCTGTAGGGAAGGATGGCTTCGGGGTCGCGCGCGGCAATCGCTTTCAGACGGCCGGCAATGTCGCTCAGCGCCTCGTCCCAGCTGACCGGCTCGAAACGGCCTTCCCCCTTGGCGCCGACGCGGCGCAGCGGCTGCAGCACCCGCTCCGGGTGCGTGACACGCTCGACGTAACGCGAAACCTTGGTGCACAACGCGCCGTGGGTGGTGGGATGGTCCGGGTCGCCCTGCAGGCGCACGACACGCTCGCCTTCCAAAGTGACGCGGATCGCGCAGGTGTCCGGGCAGTCGTGGGGGCAGGCCGCGTGCACCACGCGCACTGCGGCAGCCGGGTGGGTGGCAGTCGTCTGATCGCTCATTCTTGAATCATGTCACAGGCCTCACCAGGACCGCGAAGGTCGCCCCCCCAAGGCAAAGCCAGGGTCAACCAGGTCACGCGGCCGCTGAAGCGGCGATGGAAAAACCGCTTTTCCGCGCAATAAGTCCGGCTCACTCTTGTAACAATGCAGCAGTCATTGATCGAGCCTGTCAATCCGGGATTGCACCGGCCGATGTCTTTTTCGTTGGGCCTTGCCCATTCCTCAGCTCAAAGAGCACAAAACATGAATTCCGATTCATCTGTCAAGCCGCGCCTGCACGGCTGGTCGCGCCGGCATGCGCTGCAATCGCTGGCCGCCTTTCCCGCCGCCACCCTGCTGCCCTCGGCGCGCGCCGACAAGGACAACCGCCTGATCCTCGGCCAATCGGCCGCGTTCAGCGGCCCAGCCGCGCAACTGGGCATGCAGATGAACCTGGGCGCGAAGCTGTATTTCGACCAGGTCAACGCCAGCGGCGGCGTCAATGGCCAGACCATCGAGCTGCGCACGCTGGACGATGCCTACGACCCGGTTCGCTGCAAGGCCAACACCGAAAAATTCATCGCCGACAACGTGTTCGCGCTGTTCGGCTACGTCGGCACGCCGACCTCGCTGGCGGCGATGCCCTTGGTCAACGAATCGAAGATGCCGTTCTTCGCACCGTTCACCGGAGCCCCGGCGCTGCGCGAGCCGTTCAGCCGCAACGTCTTCCACGTGCGTGCCTCGTACGACGACGAGACGGCCCTGATCGTCAAGCAGATGACCTCGTTTGGCCTGAGCAAGATCGCCGTCTTCCGCCAGAACGACAGCTACGGCCAGGCCGGGCTGGACGGCGTGAACAGAGCCTTGAAGACACACAACCTGCAGCCTGTCGCGGTGGGCACGGTGGAGCGCAACAGCGTGGACGTGGACGCCGCGGTCAAGGCCATCGTCGCCGCCAAGCCGGACGGCGTGGTGCAGATCAGCGCCTACAAGAGCTGCGCCGCCTTCATCCGCGCCGCGCGCAAGGCCGGCTACGGTGGCACCTTCTACAACGTCTCCTTCGTCGGCACGCAGGCGCTGGCGGACGAACTGGGCAAGGAAGCACTGGGCGTGGTCGTCAGCCAGGTCATGCCCTTCCCCTTCTCGACCACCACGCCGATCTCCCGCGAGTACCTGGACGCCGTGAAAGCCGCCGGCAATGACGCAAAGCCGAACTACTCCAGCATGGAAGGCTTCCTGGCGGCACGGGTGTTCGTCGAAGGCCTGAAGCGCGGCCGCGCCAACACCCGCGACGGACTGACCACCGGCCTGGAATCGCTGCAGAACGTCAACTTCGGCGGCTTCAACCTGAACCTTGGCGCGCGCGACCACGTCGCCTCGAAATTCGTCGAGCTTTCGATGCTGACCGAGAACGGGGCCGTCAGAAGATAGATGAGATGGGCACCCGGCCTCGCGGGTTGGCGGGGCCGCTTGGGGCGGCCCGGCGCCGGCCCCGCAGCGCCAACGCATCCGTCGCCCGCCACGGCAAGTCGGGTATGCGTCACAGGGCTAACATCGCGTGAACCCTGACAGCGGAACGCGCCATGCCCCTGATCTCCGACCTGCTGCGAGATGCAGACGAATTCACCGCGCTGCGACGCGACATCCATGCGCACCCGGAGCTGTGCTTCCACGAGGAACGCACTTCCGACCTGGTGGCGCGCAATCTGACCGCCTGGGGCATTCCCATTCACCGCGGCCTGGGCAAGACCGGTGTCGTCGGCATCCTGAAAAACGGCAGCAGCGAACGCGCCGTCGGCCTGCGCGCCGACATGGACGCGCTGCCGATGACCGAGCACAACACCTTCGCGCATGCCAGCAGGCACGCCGGCAAGATGCACGCTTGCGGCCACGACGGCCACACCGCGATGCTGCTGGCCGCGGCCAAGCACCTGGCCCGCAACCGCGACTTCGACGGCACCGTCTACCTGGTCTTCCAGCCAGCGGAAGAAGGCGGCGGCGGTGCGCGCGAAATGATCAAGGACGGACTGTTCGAGCGCTTCCCGATGGATGCGATCTACGGCATGCACAACTGGCCGGGCCTGCCCGAGGGCAGCTTCTCGGTCTGCGACGGGCCCATCATGGCCTCCAGCAACGAGTTCAAGATCGTCATCACCGGCAAGGGCTCGCACGCGGCGCTGCCTCACAACGGCATCGACCCAGTACCGGTCGCCTGCCAGATGGTGCAGGCCTTCCAGACCATCGTGACGCGCAACAAGAAGCCGACCGATGCGGCGGTGATTTCGGTGACGATGATCCACACCGGCGAGGCCACCAACGTGGTGCCGGACACCTGCGAGATCCAGGGCACGGTGCGGACGTTCACCGTCGGCGTGCTGGACATGATCGAGCAGCGCATGCGCGAGATCAGCGAGCACACCGCCGCAGCCTTCGGTGCGAAGGCTGCGTTCGAATTCCACCGCAACTACCCGCCGACCATCAACCACACGGCCGAGGTGGCGCAGCTGCGCGAAGCCATGCGCGAGACGGTGGGGGCCGAAAACACGCTGGACTTCGACCCGACCATGGGCGCGGAAGACTTCAGCTTTTTCCTGATGGAAAAGCCGGGCGCGTATTTCATGATCGGCAATGGCGAAGGCGAGCACCGGCGCGGCTACGCCGGCCACGACCTGAGCCTCGGGCCGTGCACGCTGCACAACCCGAATTACGACTTCAATGACGCACTGATCCCCAAGGGCGCAGCGCTGTGGGTCAACCTGGCCAAGCGGGCGCTGGCCGCCCGCTGACCAGCTTGACCAAGCCGGTGGACCTCAGGCAGTCAACGAAATGCTGCCGCTGACGGCCATCGATTCGGCGTCCGGCGGCGTCGGGTCCTGGTTCACGATCGGGCCGCCGGTGGTCGAGCCATGGCCGCGCTGCTCGCGAGCCGACTTGATCGCATCGGCCGCGATGGCCTTGGCGCCGTCGATGTCGCCTTTGGCCAGGTCCTTGCCCAACTGCGCAAACGCGCTGTTCGGGTCCCAGGTGGCGCCTTCGGGCGGGTTCTTCAGGATGTCGGCATAGGCCTGCTTGGCGCCTTCGATGTCGCCCTTGCGCAGCGACTTGCCGAGCTCGTGGAAACTCATGGCGGTCTTGCCGGACACGCCGGCGGCAGAAAGGGCTTGCGCTGCAGCGCCAGTGCCGATCGAGGAGAGATTCATCTTGGACTCCCAACGTGGCACAGCCTCACCGCCCGGCGGGCAATGCCAAGACGTGCCAGACCTTGACTATCGGCGGGCTCGCCGGCACCAAAGCGCAGATCAGGCCGTGTTCCGCCGGTCAGTTCGTCACAGACAGGCTGCCGACAGCTCCCAGCAGGCCGGCAATGCGGCTCGAAGAACAAACCGGGTGCCATCTGAAGTCCTGAAATGACCGCAACAGGTCCAGCGGCGGCCTTGGTTGCCTTCCATGACGAATGGAATATTCGGATGTACGCTTCCCACGGAGAAATATCCCATGTCCTCTTTTGACACCACCCGAACCGCCCTGCTGCTCATCGACGTGCAGGCCTCGTTCCCCGCACGGCCCTACTGGCAGGATCGTGAACTGCCGGCCTACCTGGACGCCACCCGCCGCCTGCTGGCCGGCTGCCAGGCCCAGGGCATCCCGGTGGTGCAGGTCTTCCACAGCGACGGCCCGGAGGGCCCCGACAACCCCTTCGCGCACGCCAGTGGCCTGGTGCGCCCGCTGGACGGCCTGCCCGCCTACACCCCGGCACTGCGCGTGGACAAGCACCGCCACAGCGCACTGGTCGGCACCGGGCTGGGCGACTGGCTGCGCGCGCAAGGCATTGGCCGGTTGATCGTTGCCGGCATCCGCACCGAGCAGTGCTGCGAGACCACGACGCGCCACGCCAGCGACGAAGGCTGGGAAGTGGACTACGTGACCGAGGCCACGCTGACCTTCGACATGCAAACCCCCGCTGGCACCGTGCTGAGCGCCGCGGCAATCTACGAGCGCACCGAGACCGTCCTGGCCGGCCGCTTCGCGACGATCTGCAGCGTGGACCAGGCCCTGGCCCGCGCCGCCCAGGCAGCACGCAACGCAGAAGCGAGGGCTGCATGAGACTGCCCACGCCAACCTGCAGCACGCGGGCCGAGCGCCGGGCCGCTCCCAAGCCGGCCCGCATCCCCTCGGGGGATCGGCCGACGTATTCGACGGCCGAGGGGCAGTCATGATTCGCGTGTTGCTGCTGATGTTCGACGAGGTCGAGCTGCTGGACTTCGCCGGGCCTTATGAGGTGCTGACCACCGCGAACCGCATGGCCGACCGACTGGCAGCCGGCGAAGCGCCGCTTGTCGACGGTCGATCCCGTCCGCTGCAGCTGCCGCGCTTCGAGCTGGTGACGGCCTCGCCAGACGGCAAGCCGGTGCAGGCCCGCGCGGGCCTGCCGCTGCAGCCGCAATACCGCCTGGTCGACGCGCCAGCCTGCGACTGGCTGCTGGTGCCCGGCGGCGTGGTGGGTGCCTTGCTGGCCGACGCGCCGCTGCTGGTCGAGTTGCAGCGCCGCGCGGGCGCGGCCAGCTGCGTGGCCTCGATCTGCACTGGCGCACTGGTGCTGGCGGCCGCAGGCGTGTTGCAGCACTGTGAAGCCACCACGCACTGGGAAGACCTGGCCGACCTGGCGCGGTTGCAACCGGACCTGACACTGCGGCCGGATTTGCGCTGGGTCGACACCGGCCGGGTGCTGACCTCGGCGGGCATTGCCGCAGGCATCGACCTGAGCCTGCATCTCGTGCGGCGCGCCGGCGATGCCGCGCTGGCGGGCCTTGGGCCAGACAGTGCCGGCACCGTGTGGGCTCGCCGCACCGCGCGCCAGCTCGACACGCCGTGGCGCGACGATCCGCTGCTGTCCTGAAGCACCACATGACCCCATCCGCACCACGCCTGCCCACCATCGGCCTGCCCAGCGCACCGCCAGTCCAGGTGCTGTTCATCGTACTGCCGGACACGCTGCTGCTGGACCTCGCCGGCCCGGCCGAGGCCTTCCGCCTGGCCAACCAACAACTCGCCAGGCGCGGCCTGCCAGCGGGGTTCGACATGCGTTTCGCGGGGCCCGAAGCGGCGGTCACCTCATCGGTCGGCCTCGGGCTGGCCGCACTGTCGCCACTGCCCGAGCAACTCACCTCGCCCACCTGGGTCGTGCTGCTGGGCCGGCCAGGCGACGCGCTGCAGGTCGTGCGCCACCAGGGCGCCTGGCTGGCCACGCGCGACTGGCTGGGCCGCGTGCTCGCGCCTGCGCTGGCCGTCCCGGGCACTGAACACCGGCTGCTGACCGTTTGTGTGGGTGCGCTGCTGGCGGCCGATGCCGGCCTGCTCACCGAGCGCCAGGTCACCACCCATCACGAGCTGCTGGCCGACCTGGCGCTGATGGCACCCGGCGCCCGCGTGCTGCCCAACCGCGTGTTCGTGTGCGACGGTCCGGTCTGGAGCAGCGCCGGCATCACCGCCGGCATTGACCTGGCGCTGCACCTGATCGCCGAACGCCAGGGCGAAGGCCTGGCCTCGGCCGTCGCGCAAGTCATGGTGGTGTTCCACCGCCGCGGCAGCGAAGACCCGGAACGCTCGCCACTGCTGGCTGGCCGCCGCCACCTGCATCCCGCCGTGCACGCGGTGCAAAACGCAGTGGTCGACGCCCCCGGCGAAGACTGGACCCTGGACCGCATGGCCGCCCTGGCCCATGTCACGCCTCGCCACTTGTCGCGGCTGTTCCAGCAACACGCCGGCCTGTCGCCGCGCGAGCACGTGGAGCAAGTGCGCCTGGCGCTGGCAGTGGAAGCCAGGGCCGCCGGCCTGGCCGGCAAACAAGCGGCCGCGCTGGGCGGCTTCAGTTCGGAACGGCAGTGGCGCAGGGCACGTCAGCGGTCGGCATCACCGGCGACTGCGAAGCGGGCGCCAGCGTAAGCGGTTCAGGCATGCGCCGCGCTACCGGCAGACAAGCCCTCAGCCGGGTCCAGCAAGCCACGCGCCTGCAGGTCCAGTCCCAGTTGCTCGGCACTGGTGAACAACACGGCAGGCAGGCCCAGCGCGTTGGCGGCAGTGAGGTTGATCGGGTGATCGTCGATGAACAAGGCTTGCTCGGGCCGCAGGCCGAAGCGCGTCAGCGCGAGTTTGAACACTTCAGCGTCTGGCTTGCCCATCTTCACCTCTGACGAAAACACGCCGTCTTCGAACCAGCCGAGGAAGTCGTGTGTGCGGCGCAGGTGTTCGGCATACGGGGCCGGCATGTTGGACAGGAAGAACAGCCGGTGGCCGGCCTCTTTGAGCGCACGCAGCACGGCCACAGTGCCGGGTTGGGGCGTCAGGTAACCGGGCACCGCGTCAACCACGGCCCGCACTTCCGCTTCCGCCAGATCGGTGCGGGCCGCGATGCGCCGAACAAGCTCGGCAACGTCGATCAAGCCGCTGTCGAACGCGCCCCAGTCGCCCTCGTACTGCTGGAAGAACTGCAGCTTCCAGTGTTCGGCATCGGCGGCATTGCGAACGCGGTCCGCCAGCACCAGGGCCAGCAGTTCGGCCGGGTTCCAGCGGAACAGCACGCCACCGAAGTCAAAAATGACGGCGGGCCTGACCGCGGATTCAGCCACGTCCAATTCAGCCACGCAGCTTGGCCAGCAAGCCGGCGGTGGAGCCGTCGAGGCCGGCAGCATCGCCGCTGCCAAAACGTGGCAGCAGTTGGCTGCACAAGGCCTTGCCCAGCTCCACGCCCCATTGGTCGAAGCTGTTGATGCCCCAGATCGCGCCGCTGACGAACACGCGGTGTTCGTACAGCGCGATCAGCGCGCCCAGGGCACTGGGCGTCAAGGCGTCCAGCATCAACGTGCTGCTGGGCCGGTTGCCGGGGAAGCTGCGGTGATGGGAGAGGACTTCGCGGTCCAAGGTCTTGGACGCGGTGGGGGCGGACTCGGTGGCCGCTTCGGCCGCGGTCATGCCTAGCATCAGCGCCTGGCTCTGGGCCAGGCAGTTGGCCAGCAGCTTGGTGTGCAGGTCCGCGTGCGGATGGCTGGGCGTTTTCACGGCGATGAATTCGACCGGGATCACATCGGTGCCCTGGTGCAGCATCTGGAAGTAGGCGTGCTGGCCATTGGTGCCAGGCTCGCCCCAGACGACCGGGCTGGTGCCATAGGGCAAGGCCTGGCCGGCCATGTCCACGCACTTGCCGTTGGACTCCATTTCCAGCTGCTGCAGGTAGGCCGGAAAGCGCTTCAAGCCCTGGTGGTAGGGCGCGACCGAGCGGCTGGTGAAGCCGTGGAAGTTGCGGTACCAGACGTCCAGCAGGCCGAGCTGGACCGGCAGGTTGTCGGCCAGCGGGGCTTCGGCGAAGTGGCTGTCCATCGCGTGCGCACCGGCCAGGAAGGCGCGGAAGTTTTCGCTGCCAATGCCAATGGCGATCGGCAGGCCAATGGCGCTCCAAAGCGAATAACGCCCGCCGACCCAGTCCCAGAAACCGAAGGTCTCGGTGACGCCGAACTTGGCGGCGGCTTCGAGGTTGGTGGTGACGCCAACGAAGTGCTTTGCAATGTCCTGCCCGCCCTGGGCGATGAACCATTCGCGGGCGACCGCGGCGTTGGCCATGGTCTCCTGCGTCGTGAAGGTCTTGGACGCGATGATGAACAGCGTGCGCTCGGGGCGCAGCTGGGACAGCACCGGCGTGATGTCGTGGCCGTCGACGTTGGAGACGAAGTGCAGCCGCAGCCCCGGGTGCGAATACGCCTGCAGCGCCGGCATCGCCATCTGCGGGCCGAGATCCGAGCCGCCGATGCCGATGTTGACGATGTCGGTGATGCCGCTGGTCGCCACATCCCGCACGCGCTCGGCAAAGGCCAGCATGCGGTCCAGCACCTCGTGCACCTCGGCGCTGAACAGGCCCTGGCCACGCGGGGCGCGCAGCGCGGTGTGCAAGACAGCCCGGCCTTCGGTGCTGTTGATCGGCTCGCCGGCCAGCATGGCATCCCGCCGCGCGGGCAATTGGCAAGCTTCGGCCAGTTCGACCAGCAAGCGGCGCGTGGTCGCGTCCCACCGGTTCTTGGACAGGTCGGCAAACACCTCCGGCGCCTGCACGCTGAACCCTGCGAAGCGGCCAGCGTCACGGGCAAAGGCTTCGCGCAGGTCGAGGCCGCGGCCATGGGCCTGGAAGTGGCCTTGCAGCGCCGTCCAGGCAATCGTCTGGTCGCAGCGGGGGGCGGCGGCTGCGCTCATTGCAGGCCCACGATCAGCTGGTCGAGCTTGGCAGCGTCCACGGCAAAGGCGCGGATGCCTTCGGCCAGCTTCTCGGTGCCCATCGCGTCCTCGTTGAGCGCGTAGCGGAAGCTGCTTTCCTGGTAGCTGACGGCGTGCAGATCGGTGGCAGCCTCGGCCAGGGCCGGCGTGAGCGCGGCCTGCAGCGGCGCGTCGCTGGCCTGCAGCTGGGCCAGCAGGTCCGGGCTGATGGTCAGCAGGTCGCAGCCGGCCAGCGCAGTGATCTGGCCGACGTTGCGGAAGCTCGCGCCCATGACCTCGGTCTTGATGCCGAACTTCTTGTAGTAGCGGTAGATGTGGCTGACCGAGCGCACGCCGGGGTCGTTGGCGCCAGCCATCGCGGCCTCGTCCCAGCTGGCTCCGGCCTGCTTTTTGTACCAGTCGTAGATGCGACCGACGAAGGGCGAGATCAGCTGGATGCCGGCTTCGCCGCAGGCCACGGCCTGGCAGAAGCTGAACAGCAGCGTCAGGTTGCAATGGATGCCGGACTGCTCCAGCGCCTTGGCCGCCTGGATGCCTTCCCAGGTCGCGGCGATCTTGATCAGCACGCGTTCGCGGGCAATGCCGGCAGCCTCGTACAGGCCGATCAGGTAGTGGGCACGGGCGATGGTGGCCGCGGTGTCGAAGGACAGGCGGGCGTCGACTTCGGTCGAGACCCGGCCCGGCACGACCTTCAGGATCTCCAGGCCGAAGCGCACCAGCACCTGGTCGACGATGCGGTCCAGCGGCTCGCCGCGGTGCGCGGCGACGGTGTCGCGGAGCAGCGGCGCGTAGTCCGCGTTTTGCACGGCCTTCAGGATCAGCGAAGGGTTGGTGGTCGCGTCGCGTGGCGCGTATTGCGCCATCTGCTTGAAGTTGCCGGTGTCGGCAACGACGGTGGTGAAAGCCTTGAGTTGGTCGAGCTGGTTCATCAGAGGGGCCGACGCGCGAAGGGCGCGCCACGGCAGTTGCAATTAGACCGCGATTGCGTGACGCGGCAAGTACGTTTCGGTTACGTTCCGACGCTGTGGACGCATGCAAGACAGGTGCCGCCAGCCGGTCCTGGCCTCCCTGGCAGGCCGGATTGACCGGTCCAAGAAACTCATGCATCATGAACCAGGTAATTAAATTACACATCCACTCCCATGTCTTTCGACCTCGTGTTTTTTGGCGGCACCGGCGACCTCACCTGGCGCAAGCTGATGCCCGCACTGTTCCAGGCCTTCCGTCATGGCAAGCTGCCAGCCGGCGGCCGCATCCTGGCGGTGGCGCGAGATGAACGCAGCGACGACGATTACCGCAGCTTCATCAAGGAGCGCTTCGCCGAAGTCGAAAGCTCGAAGCGGCCGAGCGATGAGGAGTTCGCCCGCTTTGCCGACCTGCTGCATTACCGGCGCATGGACCTGTCCAAGCCCGAGGACTACGCCGGCCTGAAGCAATGGCTGGACGCGCGCAGTGCCGAAACCGTGGTGCTGTACCTGGCGACCAGCCCGTACCTGTTCCCGGTGATCTGCGAACAGCTGGGCGCTGCCGGGCTGAACGAAGAACGGGTGCGCGTGGTGCTGGAAAAACCGTTGGGCCACGACCTGGCGAGCGCGCAGGAAATCAACCGCGTGGTGCGCTCGGTGTTCAACGAGCGCCAGGCCTTCCGCATCGATCACTACCTGGGCAAGCCTTCGGTGCAGAACCTGATGGCGCTGCGTTTTGCGAATGCGCTGTTCGAGCCGCTGTGGCGCCGCGAGAGCATTGCCAACATCCAGATCACGCTGGCCGAGTCCATCGGCGTGGGCACGCGCGGGGACTTCTACGACCGCACCGGTGCGCTGCGCGACATGATCCAGAACCATGCGCTGCAGTTGCTGACGATGATCGCAATGGAGCCGCCGTCGACCAACGACGCCGACGCCATCCGCGACGAGAAGCTCAAGGTATTGAAGTCCCTCAAGCCCTTCACGCCCGACAGCGTGACGCGCGACGTGCTGCGCGGCCAGTACAAGGCCGGCACGGTGGACGGCAAACCGGTGCCCGGCTACCTGGACGAAGTGAAGGTGCCGAAAAACAGCAGCTGCGAAACCTTCGTGGCGCTGCGCACCGAGGTGCAGAACTGGCGCTGGGCCGGCGTGCCCTTCTACCTGCGCACCGGCAAGCGGCTGGCCGCACGGGACGCACAGATCGTCGTCAACTTCCGCCCGGTGCCGCACCCGATCTTTGCCAGCAACGGCCGCGCGAACAAGCTGGTGATCAACCTGCAGCCGGAAGACGGGCTGGAGCTGCACCTGCTGGCCGCCAAGGGCTCCGGCCCGGCCGAGCAGTTGGCGCCGGTGTCACTGGACCTGGACTTCGACAAGGCCTTCCCCTCCGAGCGAGTGGGCGCCTACGAACGCCTGCTGCTGGACGCGATTGCCGGTCGGCTGAACCTCTTCGTGCGCAGCGACGAGCAGGAACAGGCCTGGCGCTGGGTCGAGCCCATCCTGGACGCCTGGGAGGGCAACCCCAGCGACCTGAAGACCTACGCCGCTGGCGGCTGGGGCCCCGCTGCAGCGAGCGCATTGGTCGCGCGAGACGGTTTCGCCTGGGCCGAAGAGCAGTGATCTGAAAAGAGGTGAGGACATGCCGATGAACCTCGCCCAACCCGAGCCACAGCTAACCAGGTCACCCATCATGCTGGACCGCATCCGAGCCTCCATCCCTGCGCTGCCGCCCGCCGAGCAGCGGGTCGCCAAGCTGGTGTTGCAGGACCCGCGCAGCTTTTCGTCGATGCCGGTGGGCGAGCTGGCCGAGCGCTCGCATGTCAGCAAACCGACCGTGGTGCGCTTCTGCCGCAGCGTGGGCTATGACGGGCTGGCCGACTTCAAGCTGAAGCTGGCCGGCACGGTCAACGAAGGCGTGCCGTTTGTGCACCGTTCGGTGGATGAGGATGACAAGCCGGGTGACCTGATCGTCAAGGTGATCGACAACGCCGTGGCGGCGATGCTGAAGTACCGCAATGACGCGACCAGCCACGCTTTCGAGCGCGCACTGGTCGCGCTGACGACGACGGCGCAGGCCAAGGGCCGGGTCGAGTTCTACGGCGTGGGCAACTCCGGCATCGTAGCCCAGGACGCGCAGCACAAGTTCTTCCGCCTGGGCGTCAACGCCGTGGCGATGAGTGACGGTCATGTGCAGATCATGAGCGCGACGATGCTGAAGGCCGAGGACTGCGCCGTCATCATCAGCAACTCGGGCCGCAGCAAGGACCTGATCGACGTGGCCGAGATCGCGCTGCGCAAGGGTGCGACGCTGATCGTCATCACCGCCAGCAGTTCGCCGCTGGCCCAGCTGGCGCAGAACCAGAACCAGATCCTGCTGGCGGCCGACCATCCGGAAGACTACGACCGCTACAGCCCAATGGTCTCGCGCATGCTGCACCTGATGATCATCGACATCCTGACCACTGGCGTGGCCCTGCGCCTGGGCCAGGCCCAGCGGCCGGTGCTGCAGGAGATCAAGCGTAACCTGCGCATGCGGCGCTACGCGCAGCCGGAATAGCGCAGGCCCGAAAGGCACAACGGCCGCACGAACCTGAGGTCCGCGCGGCCGTTGGCCGTTTGGAACAGCAAACTCAGTGCGCCTGCAGCCCCAGCAGGTCCTGCACACCGTACAAGGTGGCCAGCTCGACCAGCCGGGCCGGCGCGTTCAGCACCGCGAAGCGCCGCTGCTGGGCCTCGGCACTGCGCCGGCAGGCCAGCAGCACCGCCAGCGTGGCTGAATCGATGTGCGTCAGCGCAGCGGCGTCCACCTCGATCACCGGCTCGGTGCTGGCTGCGATCGCGGGCGTCAGCGAGGCCAGCGTGGCGCGCGCTTCACGCAGCGTCAGGTGGGCGGGCAAGGCAATCATGCGAGATCAGCCCTTGGAACCGGCTGCCGCCTTGTTCTTCTCGGCCAGCTTGGCGATCAGGCCATCGACGCCGCTGGTGCCGATTTCCTGCGCGAAGCTGCTCTTGTACTGCTCGACCAGCCAGACGCCCAGCACGTTGACGTCATAGATCTTCCAGCCCGCAGCCGTCTTCTCCAGCCGGTAGTCCAGCTGGATCGGCTCGCCCTTGCCCTTGATCTCGGTGCGCACGACGACTTCGGTGTCTTCGGCCGCAGCGCGATAAGGCTTCAGGCCCACGGTCTGGTCCCTGACCTGGGTCAGCGCGCCAGCATAGGTGCGCACCAGCAGGATCTTGAACTCGTCCTGCAGGCGCTTTTGCTGTTCCGGCGTGGCGGTGCGCCAGTGGCGGCCCACGGCCGAGGCGGTCATGCGCTGGAAGTTGACGTTGGGCATCACTTTCGCGTCGACCAGGGCAACGATCTTGCTGACGTCGCCAGCCTGGATCGCCTTGTCTGACTTCACCGTGTCGATGACCTCGGTGGACAAATCCTTGATCAGCGCATCGGGCGCGGTGGCTTGGGCGAACACGGCGGTGGAGACGAGGGCCGAGGCGGCCACGGTGATCACGATTGCGGCGCGCGGGAACAGAGCGAACGACATGCCTGGATTTCCTTTCAGCGGGCGGACAGCCCGGTCAGTGCTTGCAGTCAACGCCCGGGCCCGGCTTCCAGCCGACGCGAGAGACGTGACGAGTTGTGTGTGCCTCAGGGCTTGGCCGGCACAGGTGCGCCATCGGCGTCGCTGTCGTCCGGCTCTTCCGGCGGGTTGCCGTCGTAGACCTGGTTGCGGCGGCGGGCCAGGTAGGCGTCGCGCAGGAAGCTGTACTTGTCGAGCGCGATCGAGTCCAGCATCTGGCCCGCGTCCAGCAGCGACGCGCGGGTGCTGATCACGTTCAACACGCCGACGCCCAGCGACACGTTCGAGTCGTCGATGAAATAGGTCGGGCCGAAGTAGATGTTGGCCGGCGTCGCGGCCGCGTCGCGCACGGTCGACGGGCCGAGCAGCGGCAGCACCAGGTACGGCCCCGGCGGCACGCCCCAGCGGCCCAGCGTCTGGCCGAAATCTTCACTCTGACGCTCCAGGCCCATGTCGGTGGCCGGATCAAAGATGCCGCCCATGCCGATGATGGAGTTGCTCAGCACCCGCATCGTCATGCGCGCCGTGCCCTCGATCTTGCCCTGCAGCAGGTTGTTGACCGTGGACCAGACATCGCCCAGATTGCCCAGCACGTTCTCGACGCCGGTACGCACCAGCTCCGGCACGACCTTCTTGTAGCCCTCGGCCACCGGCTTGAGCAGGTGCGCGTCCAGGCTTTCGTTGAACGAGAACACGCCGCGGTTGAAGGACTCGAACGGGTCGCGCCTGTTCGGGGTCGGTGCCGAGGGCTTGTCACCGGGCTCGGTGTCACGGTCAGCCTGGGCCTCCGCGGGAACCGCACTCGCCGGCTCCGCTGCGGGCGCCGCCGCGGCGTCGGATGCAGCTGGTGCTGGCGCCGGTGCGGTCTGCTGTGCGTCCGCCTCGGCTGGCGCGACCTGCTGCGTGTCCGTTGCGGGCGTGGCCTGAATGTCCTGCGACTGCTGGCTTTCGGAGGGCTCGGCGGCAACCGCGATGTCGTCCTCGCCCGCATGCGCGGCCAGGCTCAACACCAGCAGCGCGGCGGCAAGGCCGCTGCGGCGTGTCGTCATGCTCATTTGGAATCCCCTGCACTGTCGGCGCCCGCATCGGCCGCCTTGTTGAACAAGAACTGTCCGATCAGGTTTTCCAGCACCACGGCTGACTGGGTCTGCTTGATCACGTCACCCGCGGCCAGGTTCTTGTCATCTGCCCCCGGCTCGATGCCCACGTACTGGTCACCCAGCAGGCCGGCCGTCAGGATCTTGGCCGATGAGTCCTTGGGGAACTGCACGCCCTTGTTGATTTCCAGCGTCACCAGGCCCTGGTAGGTGGCCGGGTCCAGCGTGATGGACTTGACCCGTCCGACGTTGACGCCGGCCGAACGCACAGGCGCGCGTGGCTTGAGGCCGCCGATGTTGTCAAAGCGGGCCTTGACCTGGTAGCCCTCGGTGCTGGAGAAGCTGGCCAGGTTGGCCGCCTTCAGGGCCAGGAAAACGATGGCGGCGGCGCCAAGCAGCACAAACAGGCCAACCAGGATTTCGATGCTTTTCTTGTTCATAAACAGTTCTTTCGTGCTCCCGCCTTGGGCATGGGATTCGACATGCAGCTCAAGGGGTGGAGAACATCAGGGCGGTCAGCAGGAAGTCCATCGCCAACACACCCAGGGAAGCAATCACGACGGTGCGCGTGGTCGCATGGGCCACGCCTTCAGGCGTGGCCTGGCTTTCATAGCCCTGGTACAGCGCCACCGAAGTGCAGATCAAGCCGAACACGCAGGACTTGACGACGCCGTTGCCCACGTCGCGAAACACGTCCACCCGCGACTGCATGATGGACCAGAAGTTGCCAGCGTCCACGCCGATCAGCAACACCGCAACGACATAGGCGCCGAGGATGCCGATGGCCGAGAACAGCGCGGCCAGCAGCGGCATCGAGATGATGCCGCCAAGGAAACGCGGCGCCAGCACGCGAGCACGCGGGTCGATCGCCATCATCTCCATCGCCGCCAGTTGCTCGCCGGCCTTCATCAGGCCGATCTCGGCCGTCAGCGAAGTGCCGGCCCGGCCAGCGAACAGCAGCGCGGCGACCACCGGCCCCAGCTCGCGAACCAGTGCCAGGTTGACGATCAGGCCCAGCGACTCGGCCGCCCCGTAGGTCACCAGCGCGTAGTACATCTGCAGCGCCAGCACGAAGCCGACCGCCATGCCCGAGGCCAGGATGATGACCAGCGAACGGTTGCCGATGGCGTGCAACTGCGTGACGACCAGCCCGAAGCGTCGCAGCGCCGCCGGCAGGAAGCGGATCAGGTCGAACAGGAAGAAGGTCGCATGACCCAGCGACTGCAGCACGCGCAACGTGGCGGCGCCCAGGCGCGCAACGAGGTCCATCACAGCGTGGCCCCCTGCGTGTCGGCGGCCGGTGCTGCCAGGCCCAGCTGCTCGGCCAAGGGCGCAGCCGGGTAGTGGAAGCGCACCGGCCCGTCGGGCTCGCCGCGGATGAACTGGCGCACTTCCGGCTCTTCGGACTGACTCAGCTCGGCCGGCGTGCCATGTGCCACGACCCGGCCGCCAGCGGCCATCAGGTAAGCGTAGTCGGCGATCAGGAAACACTCCTGCACGTCATGCGAGACCATCAGCGTGGTCGCGCCGGTGGCGTCGTTGAGCTTGCGAATCAGGTTGGCCGTCACGCTCATCGAGATCGGGTCCAGCCCGGCGAACGGCTCGTCATACATGATGACTTCCGGGTCCAGCGCCACCGCGCGAGCCAGCGCGATGCGCCGCGCCATGCCGCCCGACACCTCGCTGATGCGCAGCGCCGCAGCGCCGCGCAGGCCCACCGCGTTGAGCTTCATCAGCACGATGTCGCGGATCATTTCTTCGCTCAAGCCGCCATGCTCGCGCAGCGGGAAGGCCACGTTCTCGAACACGCTGAGGTCGGTGAACAAGGCGCCGAACTGGAACAACATGCCCAGCCTGCGGCGCAGCCGGTACAGCTGGGCCTTGTCGCGCACGTTGACTTCTTCGCCGTCGAACACCACCCGGCCGCTGTCGACGGCATGCACGCCGCCAATCAGGCGCAGCAGCGTGGTCTTGCCGCAGCCCGAGCCGCCCAGGATGGCGGTGACCTGGCCACGCTGGAAATTCAGCGACACGTCGTTCAGGATGCGCCGGCTCGGGTCGTAGCCAAACGTGACGTGGTCGATCTCAATCAATGCTTGGGACAAAGGCAAGCGCGGCCACCAGGACCGGACTCAAAGGGGTTGAAGACAAGAGGGGCCACGCGCAGCCAATGGCTGGGGACCGGAAAGTCAATGCGTAGGATACCGGATCTTGGCGTTTCGCCTGTGGCGCGGGGGTTTCCGGCGTGTGATACCGGGTTCAACCTGAAATGCCCGGCTGCTGAGCCTCTGTCGTTGGCGTCGCACGCAAGTCCCGTTGCCAATGCAATACCTCGGCGGCGCTGAAAGCGCGAAGACCCCGCCAACCATCGGTCGGCAGGGTCTTCTCAGTGGGAAAAGCGACTCTGGTCAGCGCGGCAGTTCGCTGTGGCCCATCAGGAATTCGTCCACCGAGCGCGCGGCCTGCCGGCCTTCGCGAATGGCCCAGACCACGAGCGACTGGCCGCGGCGCATGTCGCCTGCGGCGAACACTTTCTCGACCGAGGTGCGGTAGCCGTGGTGCGCCTCAGTGGTGGCCTTGGCATTGCCACGGTTGTCCTTGTCCACGCCAAAGGCTTCGAGGATGGTGCCGACCGGGTTCACGAAACCCATGGCCAGCAGCGCCATGTCAGCCTTCAGCAACTGCTCGCTGCCCGGCACTTCGACCATCTTGCCGCCCTGCCATTCGACACGAACCGTCTTCAGGCCGGTCAGCTTGCCTTTCTCGCCCACAAACTCCTTGGTGGCGATGGCGAACTCGCGCTGGCAGCCTTCCTCGTGGCTGGACGAGGTGCGCAGCTTGTACGGCCAATACGGCCAGGTCAGGGGCCGGTCTTCCTGCTCCGGCGGCGTGGGCATCAGCTCGAACTGGGTGACGCTGGCCGCGCCATGGCGGTTGCTGGTGCCCACGCAGTCGGAGCCGGTGTCGCCGCCACCGATCACGATGACGTGCTTGCCTTCGGCGCGCAGTTGACCCTTGAGCTTGTCACCGGCGTTGACCTTGTTCTGCTGAGGCAGGAACTCCATCGCGAAGTACACACCTTCGAGGTCGCGGCCGGGCACCGGCAGGTCGCGGCTCTGCTCGGCGCCGCCGGCCAGCAGCACCGCGTCGAACTCGGCCTTCAGCTGCTCGGCGCTGACGGTCTCCTTGGCCCAGTTGGTGACCTTGCTACCCTTGGGCAGCGCGCCGACCATCACGCCGGTGCGGAAGACCACGCCCTCGGCTTCCATCTGCTTGACGCGGCGGTCGATGTGCGTCTTCTCCATCTTGAAGTCGGGAATGCCGTAGCGCAGCAGGCCGCCCACGCGGTCATTCTTCTCGAACACCACCACGTCATGCCCGGCACGCGCGAGCTGCTGCGCCGCGGCCAGGCCAGCCGGGCCGGAGCCGACCACCGCCACGCGCTTGTCGGTCTTGTGCTTGGCTGGCTGCGGCGCCACCCAGCCTTCGGCCCAGGCACGGTCGATGATGGCGTGCTCGATGGACTTGATGCCCACCGCGTCGTCATTCACGTTCAGCGTGCAGGCGGCTTCGCAGGGCGCCGGGCAGATGCGGCCGGTGAACTCGGGAAAGTTGTTGGTGCTGTGCAGCACCCGGATCGCATTGCGCCAGTCGTTGCGGAAGACCAGGTCGTTGAAGTCCGGGATGATGTTGTTGACCGGGCAGCCGTTGTTGCAGAACGGCGTGCCGCAGTCCATGCAGCGTGCGCTCTGGACCTTGGCGTCATCGCTCTTCAAGCCGATGACAAATTCCTTGTAGTTCTTCAGGCGTGACTCGACCGGCAGGTAGCCCTCTTCGAGCCGGTCGTACTCCATGAAGCCAGTGACTTTTCCCATGATGTTTGATTCCTAGCTTGCTGCGGCTGGCTTATTTGGCGGGGACAGACTTGGAGGCTTCAACAGCCTTTGCCTTGGTCACCACTTCGCTGGCTTGTTGCTTAGCATGCATCTCGCCCAGCGCGCGCTTGTACTCGTGCGGGAAGACCTTGACGAACTTGGCGCGCGATTCGGCCCAGTGGTCCAGGATGTCGCGGGCGCGCAGGCTGCCGGTCCAGCGGTGGTGGTCCTCGATCAGTTTCTTCAGCGTGGCTTCGTCGGTCTTGCCGCGATGGAACAGCGCCTTGTCGGTACCGCCCTCCTGCTCGGCGGCCGGCAGCACCTTGTCCAGCGCCACCATCGCGGTGTTGCAGCGTTCGGCGAACTTGCCGTCTTCGTCGTAGACGTAAGCCACGCCACCGGACATGCCGGCTGCGAAGTTGCGCCCAGTCACACCCAGCACGGCAACAGTGCCGCCGGTCATGTATTCGCAACCGTGGTCGCCCGTGCCTTCGACCACCGCGGTGGCGCCCGACAGGCGAACCGCGAAGCGCTCGCCGGCCACGCCGCGGAAGAAGGCCTCGCCGCTGGTGGCACCGATCAGCGCGGTGTTGCCGACGATGATGTTGCGGCTGGCGTCGCCGCGGAAATCGATGCTGGGGCGCACCACGACCCGGCCGCCAGACAGGCCCTTGCCGGTGTAGTCATTGGCCTCGCCGATCAGGTACAGCGTGATGCCGGGCGCCAGGAAAGAAGCAAAGCTCTGGCCGCCGGTACCTTCCATCTGGATGAAGACGGTGTGATCCGGCAGGCCTTCTGGGCGGTGGCGGATCAGTTCGCCGGAGAGCATGGCGCCAACGGTGCGGTTGACGTTGCGCGTGTCCTCCATGAACTGGACCTTCTCGCCCTTTTCGATCGCGGCGCGGCACTTCTCGATCAGCTTGCGGTCCAGCGCGCGGTCCAGGCCATGGTCCTGCGACTCGACATGGAAGCGCGGCACCTCGGCCGGCACCTTGGGCAGGTGGAACACGCGGCTGAAGTCCAGGCCCCTGGCCTTCCAGTGGCCGATGGCCTTCTTGGTGTCCAGCAGGTCGGCGCGGCCGATCAGCTCGTCGAACTTGCGGATGCCCAGCTGGGCCATGATGCTGCGGGCTTCTTCGGCAACGAAGAAGAAGAAGTTCACCACGTGCTCAGGCTTGCCAGCGAACTTCTTGCGCAGCACCGGGTCCTGCGTGGCCACGCCCACCGGGCAGGTGTTCAGGTGGCACTTGCGCATCATGATGCAGCCTTCGACCACCAGCGGCGCGGTGGCGAAGCCGAATTCGTCGGCACCCAGCAGTGCGCCGATGATGACGTCGCGACCGGTCTTCATCTGGCCGTCTGCCTGCACGCGCACGCGGCCGCGCAGCCGGTTCAGCACCAGGGTCTGTTGCGTCTCGGCCAGACCCAGTTCCCACGGCGAGCCGGCATGCTTGATGGACGACCAGGGCGATGCACCGGTGCCGCCGTCATGCCCGGCGATCACGATGTGATCGGCCTTGCACTTGGTCACGCCCGCGGCAATCGTGCCCACGCCGACCTCCGACACCAGCTTGACGCTGATGCTGGCCCGCGGGTTCACATTCTTCAGGTCGTGGATGAGCTGCGCCAGGTCCTCGATCGAGTAGATGTCATGGTGCGGCGGCGGGCTGATGAGGCCCACGCCCGGCACCGAGTGGCGCAGGCGGCCGATGTACTCGGTCACCTTGCCACCCGGCAGCTGGCCGCCTTCGCCGGGCTTGGCGCCCTGGGCCATCTTGATCTGGATCTGGTCGGCAGAGACCAGGTATTCGGTCGTGACGCCGAAGCGGCCGGAAGCAACCTGCTTGATGCGCGAGCGCAGGCTGTCGCCGTCCTTCAGCGTGTAGTCGGACTCGATCACGTCGGCGCCCACCACGTCGGACACCTTGGTGCCAGCGTTGATGGGGATGCCCTTCAACTCGTTGCGATAACGCGCAGGGTCTTCACCGCCTTCGCCGGTGTTGCTCTTGCCGCCGATGCGGTTCATCGCGATGGCCAGCGTCGAATGGGCCTCGGTGGAGATGGAGCCCAGCGACATCGCGCCGGTCGCGAAGCGCTTGACGATGTCGGCCGCCGATTCGACCTCTTCCAGCGGAATGGCCTTGCTCGGGTCAAACTTGAACTCGAACAGGCCACGCAGCGTCAGGTGGCGGCGACTCTGGTCGTTGATCAGCTGGGCGTATTCCTTGTAGGTGTCGAACTTGCCCGAGCGGGTGCTGTGCTGCAGCTTGGCAATCGCGTCGGGCGACCACATGTGGTCTTCGCCGCGGGTGCGCCAGGCGTATTCGCCGCCGGTCTCCAGCATGCCTTCGAGCAGCGGGTCTTCGCCGAACGCGGCGCGGTGATTGCGCAGCGCTTCTTCAGCCACTTCGAACACACCGATGCCTTCGACCTGCGTGGCCGTGCCGCGGAAGTACTTGGCGACCATGTCGCGGTTCAGGCCGATGGCCTCGAATAGCTGGGCGCCACAGTAGGACATGTAGGTCGACACGCCCATCTTGGACATGATCTTCGACAGGCCCTTGCCGATGGCCTTGACGTAGTTGTAGATCGCCTTGTCGGTCGAAAGATCAGCCGGCAGGTCGGCGTGCATCGCCGTCAGCGTCTCCAGCGCCAGGTACGGGTGCACGGCTTCCGCGCCGTAGCCCGCCAGCACCGCGAAGTGATGCACCTCGCGCGCCGAACCGGTCTCGACGACCAGGCCGGCCGTCGTGCGCAGGCCCTCGCGCACCAGGTGGTGGTGCACGGCAGACAATGCCAGCAACGCGGGGATGGCCACGTGTTCGCGGTCCATCGCCCGGTCGGTGATGATCAGGATGTTGTGGCCGCTCTTCAGCGCGTCCACCGCTTCGGCGCACAGCGAAGCCAGCTTGGCCTCGACGCCGGCCTTGCCCCAGGCCAGCGGGTAGGTGATCTTCAGCTCGTAGGGCTTGAACTTGCCGCTGGTGTGCGCCTCGATCGCGCGCAGCCGCGCCATGTCCTGGAAGTCCAGGATGGGCTGGGCCACTTCGAGGCGCATCGGCGGGTTCACCGCGTTGATGTCCAGCAGGTTGGGCTTGGGGCCGATAAAGCTGTTCAGAGACATCACGATGGCTTCGCGGATCGGGTCGATCGGCGGGTTCGTGACCTGGGCGAACAGCTGCTTGAAGTAGCTGTAGAGCGGCTTGTTCTTGTCCGACAGCACGGCGAGCGGCGAGTCGTTGCCCATCGAGCCGATGCCTTCTTCGCCGGCAATGGCCATCGGTGCCATCAGGAACTTGATGTCTTCCTGGGTGTAGCCAAAGGCTTGCTGGCGGTCCAGTAGCGCCTCGGTGAAGCTGGCCGGTGCGGCGGCCTGCGCGGCCGGCACTTCGTCCAGCTTGACGCGCACGTTGTCGATCCACTGGCGGTACGGGCGGGCGCTGGCGAACTGGTTCTTCAGCTCGCCGTCGTCCACGATGCGGCCCTGCTCCAGGTCGATCAGGAACATCTTGCCCGGCTGCAGGCGCCACTTCTTGACGATGCGGTTCTCGGGGATGGGCAGCACGCCGCTTTCCGAGGCCATGACCACCAGGTCGTCGTCGGTGACGATGTAGCGCGCCGGGCGCAGGCCGTTGCGGTCCAGCGTGGCGCCGATCTGCTTGCCGTCGGTGAAGACCATCGCAGCGGGGCCGTCCCAGGGCTCGATCATCGAGGCGTGGTACTCGTAGAAGGCCCGGCGGCGCGGGTCCATCTTCTCGTGCTGTTCCCAGGCCTCGGGGATCATCATCATCGCGGCCTGGGCGAGCGGGTAGCCGCTCATGGTCAGCAGCTCCAGCGCGTTGTCGAAGGTCGCGGTGTCGGACTGGCCTTCAAAGCTGATCGGGTAGAGCTTCTGCAGGTCGTCACCCAGCACCGGGGACTTCATCACGCCTTCGCGGGCGCGCATCCAGTTGAAGTTGCCCTTGACGGTGTTGATCTCGCCGTTATGCGCCACCATGCGGTACGGGTGCGCCAGTGGCCATTCCGGGAAAGTGTTGGTCGAGAAGCGCTGGTGCACCAGCGCCAGCGCCGAGACGGTGCGCGGGTCGGCCAGGTCCTTGTAGTACTTGCCGACCTGATCGGCCAGCAACAGGCCCTTGTAGATGATGGTGCGGCAGCTCATGCTGGGCACGTAGTACTCGCGGCTGTGCGTGAGCTTCAGGCGCTGGATGGCGGCGGACGCCGTCTTGCGGATCACGTAGAGCTTGCGCTCCAGCGCGTCCGGCACGATCACGTCCTGCCCGCGGCCGATGAAGACCTGGCGGATCACCGGCTCGGTGGTGCGCACGGTGGGCGACATCGGCATGTCGCGGTCCACCGGCACGTCGCGCCAGCCCAGCAGCACCTGGCCTTCGGCCTTGATGGCGCGCTCCAGTTCCTGCTCGCAGGCCAAGCGCGAAGCATGCTCCTTCGGCAGGAAGATCATGCCAACGCCGTATTCGCCCAGCGGCGGCAGCGCCACGCCTTGCGCGGCCATTTCGGCGCGGAAGAAGTCGTCCGGGATCTGGATCAGGATGCCGGCGCCGTCGCCCATCAGCTTGTCCGCGCCCACCGCGCCACGGTGGTCCAGGTTCTCCAGGATCTTCAGGCCCTGCTCGACGATGTGGTGTGCTTTCAACCCTTGGATGTGGGCCACAAAGCCGACACCGCAGGCGTCGTGCTCCTGCGCCGGGTCATACAAGCCGCCTTCGGCGAGCGCTTCGATTTCTTGGCGGGTAGGTCCCGTGGCGGCCTGGGTCATGGCGCAATCCTCGACGGTAGCTGGGGAATGCCCTAGTGTGCGCAATAACGCCTTGCCCTTCAAGTTCTATAAATTGGGGTCAGAGTCAATTAAACAGGCCACGACCCCGATGCAAGCATTTAAATAGGGACAGAGTCATCTGTCACAGCTGGCTTTCGTGGCCGACCACGCGACTTGGGGACCAAAGGCCGCGCCAGATCCTGTGCCAACTGCTGCATGAAACGTGGGCTGCCGAGCGGCTGCGCCTTCAACAGACTGCTCGTCAGGCGTTGCCGCTCGGATTCGGAAACCCCCTCTTCCAGCCATCGCCTGTAAGCCGCTTCTCGCTCGAAAGGCGTGTTGCCAAGCTGCCAGAACGCGGGATGGTCAGTCAACAACGGATCGCGGCGCTGCCCAAGGTGGTGCGCCATGCTGGACCATGGGTGGTCAAGCAAGCCCGAGACCAACCCGGCCCGATGCGGGTTGAGCTCGATGTAGCGCAGGCAGCTCAGCAGGTGGGTGTCCGCGTCGACCAGGTGGGAGCGAAAGCGGCCTTCCCAGAGCGTGCCTGAGCGCTGATGCTTGTGGTTGAACCAGCCCACATAGCGACGGCCAAGGCTTTGCATCATGCGGCTGAGGCCCTCGACTGTCTCGGGCGTGGCCAGCAGGTGCACGTGGTTGCTCATCAACACGTAGGCATGCACGGCCACTTTGTGCTCATGTGCCACGTCTCGCAGGATGTCCAGATAGCGCTGACGGTCAGCGCTGTCGATGAAGACGTCAGCGCGGTTGTGCCCGCGCTGGATCAGGTGATGCGGGTATCCCGCGACCGACATTCGAGGTTGGCGAGCCATGCCGGCAGTGTAAACAAATCGACTCCGACCCCATTTTTTTGGGGTCGGAGTGTCTGCGGCACAAGCTGGTGTCAGCGCTCCAGGAACACTTGCCTGCCGGTGAGGCGTTGGTGCTCCCGGGTGGCGAAGCGGTCGGTCATGCCGGCGATGTAGTCGGCAACGCGCCGGGGGCTGATGCCCTCCGTGGTCTCAGGCTCGCGGTGCTCTTCCGGTAACTGGCGGGGGTCGTCGAGGTAGGCGGCGAACAGCTCGGCAATGATGCGGCGACCCCGCTCGGTGGTGTCCATGACCTGCGGGTGGCGGTACAGCTCACGAAAGAGGAAGCGCTTGAGCTCGGCGCTGGCATGGCGCATGTCGGTCGTGAAGCGGATCAGGGCAGGATGCCGGCGCACCTCGTCGCAGGAAGCAGGCGCCGCGGTTGCGAGCGACGCCGACGCACTGGCAATCACGTCATAGACCTGGGCCGAGAGCATGCGTCGGATGACTTCCGCAAGCAGGCGGCGTGGCGCCTTGCCTGCCAGACCAGGATGGTCACGCTGGACTTCCTCGTCGAAACGGGCGAACAACCGAACCTCCCGCAAGGCGGCCAGGCTCAGCAAACCCGAGCGCACGCCATCGTCAATGTCGTGCGCGTTGTAGGCAATCTCGTCGGCCAGGTTGCACAGCTGCGCCTCCAGGCTGGGTTGCGTGCCGTCCAGGAACCGGCGCGCGACACCCGATGGTTCGCGGGCTTCGATCTGCTGGGCCAATGGCAACGGGCAGCGCTTCAGGATGCCCTCGCGCGTCTCCAGGCACAGGTTCAGACCATCCCATCCGGGGTAGCGCTGTTCCAACGCGTCCACCACCCGCAAGCTCTGCAGGTTGTGCTCGAAGCCGCCGTACTCGGCCATGCAATCGTTCAAGGCGTCCTGCCCTGCATGACCAAACGGCGTATGGCCCAGGTCATGCGCCAACGAAATGGCCTCCACCAGGTCTTCGTTCAGCCCGAGGCTGCGCGAAATGGAGCGCCCGAGCTGGGCCACCTCCAGCGAATGCGTCAGGCGCGTGCGGAACAGGTCGCCCTCGTGGTTGAGGAAGACCTGCGTCTTGTAGACCAGCCGGCGAAACGCGGTGCAATGCACGATGCGATCCCGGTCACGCTGGAAGTCGCTGCGTGTCGGCGCGGGTGGCTCGGCGACGCGCCGACCACCCGGACTGGTCGGAGGCACCGCGTAAACCGCCCGCAGCGGCGAACCCGGGCTGTCCGGAACACTCACGCGGAGCAAGCCTCCAAGGTCTGGCGCACCAATGCCTCCGGCGCTGGCCGCACCACGGCCGAACCGATGCGGTCGATCAGCACAAACCGGATGTCGCCGCCTTCGGCCTTTTTGTCCACGCGCATGTGCTGCATGTATTCGTCTACCGGCAGCTTGGGACCCAGCACGGGCAAGCCGGCTCGTTGCAACAGTGCCGACAACCGGACCTGAAATCCTACCGGCATCAACCCCAGTCGCTCGGACAAGTCCGCGGCCATCACCATGCCCGCGGCGACCGCTTCGCCGTGCAGCCAGACACCAAAGCCGAGACCGGCCTCGATGGCGTGGCCAAAGGTATGGCCAAAGTTGAGAATGGCACGCAGCCCGCCTTCCCGCTCGTCGGCCGCCACCACAGCCGCCTTGATTTCGCAGCTGCGACGCACCGCGTGCATCAGCGCATCCGGCTTGAGGGCAACCAGATCGTCGATGTGATCTTCGAGCCACCCCAGGAAAGCCGCATCGGCAATCGGCCCGTACTTGATGACTTCCGCCAACCCGGCAGCCACCTCGCGAGGCGGGAGTGTCTGCAAGGTGTCCACATCGCAGAAGACACGCAGCGGTTGATAAAACGCGCCGATCATGTTCTTGCCAAGCGGGTGATTGATGGCGGTCTTGCCTCCGACGGAAGAGTCCACCTGTGCCAGCAGCGTGGTCGGCACCTGCACGAAAGGCACGCCGCGCATGTAGCAAGCAGCGGCAAAGCCGGTCATGTCGCCAATCACGCCGCCGCCAAGCGCCACCAACACCGTTTTCCGATCACATTCGTGACCCAGCAATTGGTCGAAGATCAGGTTCAGCGTCTGCCAGGTCTTGTGATGCTCGCCGTCTGGCAAGGTCACCAGATGCACCTTGGCAAATCTATTTTTCAGCTGGGTTTGCACTGCAGCGGCATACAGCGGCGCGACGGTAACGTTGGTCACCAGCACTGCGGCGGAGGCACGCGGCAAATCGGACCAATGCTCTTCAGCCCGCAGCAGGCCAGAGCCGATCATCACGTCGTATGCACGATCACCCAGGCAGACTGGCACGCGGATCATCGGCAAATTAGAGGTCGCAGTCCTTGTTGGCATGCGGCAGTGTAAGCGTGGCCAATAGGTACGTATTCAGCCCCCTCACGAGGAAGTTGAGCGAGCAAGGGATGCCAAGCCCGAAGGCCATCAACCTGAAGGCGCGATCTGCGGTGGCGGTGACAGCAGACTTGGGTGGGGCGCCTTGTCGATCCAGGCGATGACCGCCTGATGCATGTAGGCTAGCAAGTCGCGGCCTTGCCTGCGGCAGGTTTCGACGACGCTGAAGCCACGCGCGATGAACTCGTCGCCGCGCTTGGAGCGGGTCGGCCCGGAGATCTTGCGCTTGAGCACGATGGACCTGATCGACCGTTCGGCCTCATTGTTGGTCGGCGGCACGGCCGGGTTGCCCACGAAGCCCCACAGCGCCGGCCAGAGCTTGAGCAGGTTCTGGCAGGTGGCCTGCGTGCGAGGGCAACCGGTCTGTTCGACCCCTCGGGTCAAGGCTGTGTGAACGCGGCGCTGCAAGGCCTCGAACTGCGCGCCGGCCTTGCCCCGCTCGCGCCAGCGAAACAGCACAAAGCCCAGCCCGAGCAAGCGGCGCCCGATCCGCCCTGCCAAGCCCTGGCGCTGGCCGATCCGGTTGAAGTCTCGCAGCAGGTGCGCCCAGCAGACTTGCCGCCGCTGCGGATCGATGAACGCATAGCCCGCATACCGGTCCAACACGACGATGCCGCCGGGCTCGCGTCCGATCAGCTCATGGATCACATACCGGGCGCGCGAGGGCAAGATGCTGAAGACCGCCAGGTGTGGCTGGATCGCAGCCCAGACCCAGTTGGTCTGGCCTTCTCGCGGGTAGCGCGTCTCGTCCATGTGCACCAGCGGCGCCTTGGCCAGTGACCCGATGGCCTCATGCACCGGCGCCTTGAGCGCTTGGGCCACCTTGCCATGGGCCTGCGAGATGGTGCCCACGCTGAAGTCCAGCCCCATCATCTGCGCCAGCAAGTCACGGATCTTGAACTGCGTCAGGTGGTGGCGGGTGCCCAGCGTACCGATGATGGCCAGCGCGCGCGGGCCGATCTGTCCGCTGGGCACGCCGGCCGGCAACGGCGCGCGATGCAGCTTGCCGCAGCCCGAACACACGCCGCCGTACAACTGGTACTCCTGGACATCGGCCACCGCGGGCGGAATGTCGAACACTTGGTGGCGATACGGCTTGCCCCGCACGGCCACCGCCTCACCGCACTCGCACTGCGGCGGCGACATGCACTCGTGCAGCCCGTTGACCTCGGTCTCCGGCAGCAAGGCACGGTAGGGGCCGGGGTGGCCCTTTTGCGCGCCACGCTTGCGTCCACTGGCGCGGCGCTGCGCTCGGTTGGCGCCTCCCGGGCCGTCTGAGGACGGCGGCTTCGATGAATTGTGCGAGTCCAGCTTCAGCCGCTCGGCCAGCAGCGCCACGGCCTGCCTCAACTCGGCCAGTTCCAGGGCCTGCTGCGCGATGATCTCGTGACACTGCGCCAAGGTCGCCGGCTTGACGCCCTCGACCTCACTCGGGGTGCTCGGCGCGATGCTCGGAGTGATTGCCATGAGGCCGCAGTGTTCTAGTCAAATCAGCAGCTTACAAGAGGCAATTCAAGTCGATTCGGCCGTGCCCTGCGGCGACGACCCTCGATGGATGGTTGGGGGGCTGAATACGTACTAGCCGCTTGCCGGGCCCTTGAACTGCTCAGGCCGAGCAAGCTCCAGTTGCATCGCAATCAAGTGCGCCAAAGTTGCCACGGAACTGCGCCCCGTGTCGACGGTGAAGTCAGCGATCTCGCGATACAGCGGGTCGCGCTGCGCAAACAGTTCGCGCAACCGAACCTGAGGCGGCACGCCTTTGAGCAAAGGACGCTGGGTGTCGTGCTGCAGCCGGCGGGCCAGGTCATCTACTTGCGATCGCAGGTAGATGACCAGATTGCCATCCGCCTTGAGCGCGTGGCGGTTGGTCTCGCGCAGCACGGCACCGCCACCGGTTGCCAAAACCAATCCATCTCGCACCGCGAGCCGCGCGATGGCCAACTCCTCGACGTCACGAAATGCCGGCTCACCATGCAGCTCGAAATATGTAGAGATCGAGCAGCCGATTTGCTGCTCGATCTCATGGTCACTGTCCGCGAACCGCCAGCCCAGGTTGCGCCCGAGTTGGCGACCAATGGTGGACTTACCGCTGCCCGGCAGTCCAACCAAACTGACGATCACAACGAGCAGGCGGTCCCGGAAGGCGGCGCCGCGGAAGTCGACACAGCCACCGGGAAAGTCGTCGTCAAGCCCAACGGAGAAGTTGTGCTGATGTAGATAGTCCCAGAACTAGCAGTTGTGAACTTGTAGCTGATCGCCGCAGCGGTCGCCGTCGAAGTATTGGCCACCGGCGACCCACCGCTCACACTGGTGGTGATGCCGTCCGTCGCCGACACGGTAACGGTGGTGCCAGCGGGCATCGGATTGAGGCGATTGTTGTTCTCGTCAGAAACCAGGAAAGTCAGACTCCCCGCTGCAGGCAGCTTGTACAACGATCCGCTTGCCATGCGGTAGTAAGTAGCACTACTCGTAGTGAAGCCGTCGTCCGCCACCACGATGGACTGCGCCTGACATCCATCATCAAGCAAACCACCGGACACATTGGCGACGACCGGCGTAGACGTTGCATCTCTGAACCACATGAGACGGGAACCAGACGTGGATAGCACAGTCTCCGCCGCGCGACGAACATAGCCTGCATTGCTCCAGGTGCCGTCGCAAGTACCCGCTTGGAAAGGAATGCTTGCGTTGACGGCAAGTAGGGAACTGCTCGGAGAGTGGCACGCAATGGTTCCCGCCCCCTTGATGAACTGATCGCTTTGGCCCGCATTATAGGCTTGGCTGAATTTACGACTCAGGAACACAGCACCCAGATCTTGATAGTCCTCAATACTGTCCCATTTGTTGTCCCCGTTCATGTCAATGAACGACTCTTCACCCAGCGCATAAGCCACCACGGTGATTCGCCCATCGACAGGCCTCGGATCCGCCGACTGGAAGTTCACCGTCGTTCCAGCCAAACCATTTGTGATGGTAGTGAATCCCTGAGATTGGACTTGCCCACCCTCGGCCACGAAATTCACCGTCGTGTTGGCTGGCACGGGGTTGCCCATTCGATCGGAAGCGATCACCGTGTAAGTATTGGTTGTCCCGTCATGGTTCATGCCTTCGATGTTGATCGTCTGTTGAGACAGCGAAAAATTCAACTGGGACGGCAGTCCAACGGCGATGCTCAAGTTACTTGATACCGTAGAAATGCCTGCACTGGTCAACGTCGCCTTGATTCGAACAGGGGTTGGCACAGTTCCAGAACTCACTCGAACTGCCACCTGGCCATTCGAGTCACTGATCTTCGTTTCCGTAGGCGCGGAACCATCAGTATTCACACCCAGCGCATCCATGGTCAACCCGCCAACGGTCGTGGTCGGCTGAAGCGCTACGCTTTGGCCCGGGAGCGGATTACCCGCTTGATCGTTGACCACAAAGGTCACCACAGAAGTTTCGCCCAGTCCGGAACCCTTCAGATAGATCGTCTGCGGCGACGCAGAAACGAAGCCAAGACTGCCGGCGGAAGGCTGAGACAAAGGAATGGTCAGAGAGCCGCTGGTGGAGGTACCCACCACGGTCACCGTGACTGTGTCGGTCGTATCCGTCGCACCGCACTGTACATCCTTGTACGTAAAACTAGCCGATCCACTGGACGTTGTCACGGACGCAGGAGTAATGGTTGCCTTGCCCTTATTGGCGCACAGCGACTGAATGGACAAACCGACCGGTGTACCTGCCGTCGTTCCCGAGAGGCTGACATTCAACGTGGCTTGACCATAAGCGCTCAGAGCACCGGTCAACCCAGAGGTGAAGGTTTGGATGCCAACGGATGTCGCACTGGTTTGGAATCCGAGGCTCTTCGTCAAAGCCGTGCCGCTGACAGTGGCGGAAGCCACAACGTAATCGGCGCCTGTGGCTGTGGTACTCACCGGATACAACAGCACAGATGCCTTGCCAGTTGAATCAGTGAGTGCCGTGCTAGAACTGAACGTACCGAGGCCAAGTGTCGTGCTGAAAGACACGACAGCGCTGGGCACAGCATTCCCGCTCGCATCCTGCAGGGTCACCGATACCGTGACAGGATTCGAAGCTGTCACGGTTTGAGCGGAAAGCGCCAAGGCAAGCGAAGCCGCCCCCCCGCTGACACTCTCCACGACGCTGATTTTTGCAGTACCAGTCACGTTACCGCTGGTAGCGGTCACCGTAATCGTCCGCGTGGATGCGTCTGCACCCATACTCACGGTCGAAATGAATGTGCCAGATGTGCTGGTGGAGGAGGCCGTGGAAGTAACAACACCGCCGTTGTCTGCGGTGACCACTACCGGAGCGCCGCTGACAACCTGATTGTTAGAGTCAACTGCCGTAACCGTGACCGTTACGGGCGTCGGTGCTTGATTGGCAATCGCAACGGAACTCAGTTCAACACGAAGGGCTGAAACTGTCGTGCCGCCACTGGTACTTACCACTGAAATTCGCGCAGCGCCAGTTATCTTCCCACTTGTCGCGGTGACCGTAATCGTACGAACAGTGGTATCTGCCCCCATCCCGACCGAAGAGGTCAGCACGCCAGATGTATCGGTCGCAGAAGCAGTAGAAGTAACAACACCGCCGCTGTCCGCCGTTACAACTACAGGAGCGTCGCTAACAACCTGATTATTTGCATCCACCGCAGTAACAGTAACGGTGACTGCCGCGGGCGCCGTGTTGATGATCGTTGCGGAGCTAAGGTCCAAACGCAACGCCGCAACCGTGCTTGCGCCTCCGCCACCGCCACCAACCACGGGCGTGCCTGCATCACCTCCGCCACCACCACAGGCTTGCAACATGGCTGCCAAAAGCAACCAAGCCGCAGCAATTTTCTTCCGAACCATCATTTCCCCTCTATTCCTCTTCGGCCCAAGCCGATGCAAATACTCAGCGAGCTGCAGACCTGTCCGTGATGATCTTAGGTGTGATGAACATCAGCAGTTCCGTCTTGTTGTTGTACCGAACCGTGTCGCGAAACAAAACACCAAGATAAGGAATATCACCCAGCAGCGGAACCTTGTTGACCTCGTCGCGCTCCTCCTGCGTAAAGATGCCACCGATGACGACTGTACCGCCATTCTCCACCAGCACCTGGGTCTTCACGTGCTTGGTGTTGATCGCCGGGCCTGCGGTGGTGTTGTCGCCTCGACTATCCTTGTTGACTTCGAGCGCGAGAATCACATTGCCTTCTGGTGTGATTTGTGGCGTCACTTCCAGACGCAGACTCGCCTTCTTGAAGGACACCGCGGTGGCGCCGCTTGACGAAGCGATCTGGTACGGGATCTCCACGCCCTGCTCGACTTCAGCCTTGCCTTGGTCGGTGGTGATCACCCGCGGGCTGGACACGATCTTGCCCTTGCCTTCCGCTTCCAATGCGCTAAGTTCCAAGTTCAGAAAGCGATTGGCGGACGCACTGAAAAGCGAGAGTGCCATCGTTGCAGCGGAGGCCGTGCTGATGGCACTGGTATTGGCCGGAAGGCTCACGAACTGGCTGTTGGAGTAAGCGGTGTCGGTGCCCTGCTGATTGGTCTGATAACCAACCTGGTTGTAGTTGCCGCCCACCGTTACGTAGTTGCTACCGCCGACCGAATAGCCGGGAACTCCCCCATTGACGCCACGCAGGTCAGTAGCCCCCAATTTGATACCCAATGCCCGGCCGAACTTGTCATCAGCCTCGACAATGCGCGCCTCGATCAACACTTGGCGCACTGGAATGTCAATTTTGGAAATCATGGTCGTCACCTCTTCCAACTTGGAAGCAATGTCCGACACAAAAAGCTGGTTGGTTCGGGCTTCAGCCAACACCGAGCCTCGTGGCGAAAGAATCCGTGTTGCGTTGGCCCCCGAGCCTGACGCGGCGGATCCAGCACCGGCAGCGCTGCCTTGCCCGGTCAAGGCCTTTGCAATCTCTTCGGCCTTGGTGTAATTGAGCTGATAGGACTGGGTCCGCACGGGCTCCAGTTCCGTAATCTTCTTTTTTGCCTCAAGATCCACCTGCTCCTTGGCGGCAAGTTCTTCTTTGGGCGCGATCCACAGCACGTTGCCAGACTTGCGCATGCCCAGACCCTTGGCCTGCAAGATTATATCCAGCGCATGATCCCAGGGCACATCCTTCAGGCGCAGCGTAACGCTGCCGGTCACAGTGTCACTGGTAACCACGTTGAAATTGGTGAAGTCCGCGATAACTTGCAGCAGCGCGCGGACTTCAATGTTCTGGAAGTTCAACGACAGTTTCTCACCCTGGAAGCCGGGACCCTGCACCAGTTTGTTCGGATCCATGCGCACCGGACGAACTTCCAACACGAATTGCGTATCGGTCTGATAGGCACTGTGCTCCCAGGCACCGCGAGGCTCGATCAACAGACGAACTCGGTCACCATTTTGCACAGCCGAAATGCCTTGCACAGGCGTGCCGAAGTCGGAAACATCCAACTTGCGACGCAGACTCTCCGGCAGGGTGGAATGCAGGAACTCCACCACCAAATTCTGGCCCTGCTGCCGCAAATCTACGCCGACTTGGGTGTTGGCCAGCCCCACTACGACGCGCCCAGCGCCATCTGGGCCACGCCGGAAATCAATGTCCCGAAGCGCCAGCTGTTCGGAATTCTGGTTGGTGGCGAAATGCACCGCATCCTGGGCAGCACCTGCTGAAGCCTGCGAATCCAACAGGATCAAGAGCGTTTTGCCTTGAATCTCTGTCTTGTAGGAAGTTGCCTGCTTCAGGCTCACTACCAGCCGGGTGCGATCACCGGAATTGGCAACGTTGACAGACCGAACATTGCCCTGGTTAACCTCTACACTGGACGTGCCCAAACCATTGGTGACACCCGGCAGATCGATGGCCACCCGAGGTGGCGCCTGGACCACGAACCCGGTGGGCGCAGAAGCCAAAGGCTGGCTGAGTTCAACCCGAATCACTTCGCCATTGGCCTGTTGCGAACCGGTGACCGAGCGAATGACGTTTTGCGCCATAGCTAAGCCCGGCGCCATCATCCCGATCGACAGCGCCAGGGCTGCCGCGTACCAACTACGCATCTTGCGTGACTCCAACCTGTTGTTCATTGCCCCGACTCCTGAAGCTGGAGGGTACTGGTGCGTTCAATCCACTCGCCAGAGGCGTCTTGCACGATTTCACGCAACTCGAGCTCGGTTTCGGAAATCTTGGTGATCTTGCCGAAATTCTGACCCAGATAATCGCCCGCCTTCACGTAGTGCAGCAGCCCCTGAACCTTCAGCAATGCATGAGGCTGGCCCCCTCGATTCACACTGCCGACCATCTTCATGCCATCCAGAGGAAACGACTCCAACGGTTGCTTCCGGCGGCGCATTTCAGCCGCGAGGATCGCATTTGAGCCTCTCGCATCAAGTCGTGTCCCCGCCACCATCTTGCCCGCACCAAACGGCTCCGGCGCAACACTGCCAACATAAGGCTCCGGCTCGAATTTCCGCGGCGGTAAAATCGGTTGCACATTCGGCTTAACCTCTTTCGCCTGTTGATCCATCCAGGCCTGAATCTCCTGGTTGTCACCAGAACAGCCAGCCATCAACAGGATCAGTCCCAACCCAAGCCAAGTCAAAAACTGCCGACTCATGACTTGCCCTTCTTCTTTGCGCTCACCTTTGCAGCAGCCTCTCGCTTGACCTCAGCCACCTCGGCTGGATCCAGATAGCGGTAGGTCCGCGCTGTGGCTTCCATGACCAAGGCACCCGAGTTGTCCTTGGCTGTAGTGGGCGTGATAACCAAATTGTGCAAGGTGACGATGCGCGAAAGATTGGCGACATCCCCAGCGAATGAACCAATGTCGTGGAAGCGACCGGACACCCGAATGGCGATTGGCAACTCGGCGTAATAGTCCTTCACCACCACCTGCCCCGGCCGGAAGAGCTCAAATTGCATGCCCCGCCCAACACCGGCCTGATTGATGTCCGACAGCAGCGCATCCATCTCAGCCTTGCCTGGCAATTGCTTTTCCAGCTGAGTCACATACTCCTGAACCTGTTCCTTTTGCTTGCGTAACTCTTCAAGATTGACGGCCTGGGTGAGCTTCTGCCGATATTCGGTCTTGAGTTTTGGTTCAAGGTCCCGGGATTGCGCCAAACGATCTGTTTCATCACTGATCAATAACAGCCAGCCCACCACCACAGCCACGACGGCAGCCAATAGCCAGACCACAGCCTTTGGCAGTATCGGCCACTGTCCGGGCTCCTTGGGGTCCAAGCCCTGAAACTGGCCGCCCGCCGCACGCAGCGACGCCCCGACGTCGATTTGAGAGGTTTTTTTCTGTGTCGCCATGGTCAATACTCAGGACACTTTGGCGGTCGCAGGCTTGCCAAGTGCCGCGCCGCTGGCAGCCCCCGCAGGCGGAGCGGGCCGCTTGATCGACACTTTGATGGAAAAATCAAACAATTTGCGTTGATCCTTGCCAATCAGAATGTTGGCGGACTTGCTTTCCACCAACTCAGGACGCTCCAACCACGTGGAGTTGTAGGCAGTGTTGCGCAGTAACTCGGAAACACGCTCATTGGTCTGGGCAACGCCACTGACAGTGACCTGATTCCCACTTTGACGGACGGCAGTCAGATAGACACCCTCGGGCGTCTGCTTGACAAGCTCGTTCAACAGATAGACCGGCACATTCCGATCCGTCTGGAGGTTTTCCACAGCGTTTTGTCGCGCCTTCAAGGCTTCGATTTCAGCCTTCAAGTCCGCGATGTCCTTGATCTTGACTTCGAGCTTGGTGATTTCCGTCTTCAGAAAGCTGTTTCGGGAGTTCTGCGCGGCAGTCAATTGCTGCAACACGAGATACCAAAGCAGGACGATACCGGCACCCACAATGGCTGCCAGTCCCAGGGCCGCGAAAAATGCCCGCTTGCGTTCCTGCCGGCGCGCCTCTCGGTGGGGCAACAGGTTGATCAGGATCACTGCACAAATCTCCGCATGGCCAGGCCGCAGGCCGTGAGGTAAGACGGCGCCTCACGCTTGAGCTTGGCCTCCCGCACCGCCGGCCCTAATTTCATGTTCTCGAAAGGATTCACCACGCGCGAGGCGAAACCGGTGACGTCCTTGACGCGTTCGCGCAACCCGGTCATGGATGCCGCGCCACCCGCCAGCATCACGTAATGCACCTTGTGATGCGGCGTGCTGGTGAAGAAATATTGCAAAGCACGGCCAATTTCATGTGCCAAGCTGTCCACAAACGGCGTCAGCAAGGTGGGGCCATAGTCTTCGGGCAGATCGCCACTGAGCTTTTTCTGCTCCGCCTCTTCATATGAAAAGCCGTATTGCCGCGAGATCAACTGCGTGAGTTGGGCACCCCCGAAAGATTGGTCGCGGTCGTACAGCAACTCGTCTTCCCGCAGGACCTTGAGACTGGTGGTATCCGCGCCAATTTCAAACAACGCGACCAAAGCGTCCTTGCCTTGGTCAGGCAAAGCGGCGACCAGCCGCGTCATGGCCAGACGGGAGGCATGCGATTCAATGTCCAGCACAACCGGCGTCAACCCGGCCGCCTCGGCCAGGCCTTGCCGGTCCTGCACGCGGTCTTTTCGCGAAGCAGCGATCAACACATCCACATCACCGGCCGAATTCGAATTCGGTCCAATCACACAGAAATCCAGACTGACTTCGTCCAGCGAGAACGGGATGTATTGATGCGCTTCGGTTTCGACCTGAAGCTCCATCTCCTCTTCACGAAGACCGGCAGGCAGCACGATGCGCTTGGTGATGACCGCTGCGGCCGGCATGGCCATCACGACGTGTCGGGTGCGCGTGCCGCTGCGGGCCACAACGCGCCGCACCGCATCGGCCACTTCATCAAATTTCTCGATTTGCCCATCCACGATCCAGCCTTTTTCAAAAGGCTCGCTGGACAGTCGTTCGAGCACCAATTCGCCGGACGATGACTGACCCAGTTCAACCAGCTTGACGCTGGATGAACTGATGTCGAGACCCATCATCTGGGGATGTTTCTGGCCCAGAAAGCGATCAAGAAAACCCACGGGAGATGGCTCCAGCGACACCGTGAACGGGCGCAAAGTTAACAAAGCACTTCAATGCTAGCAGCAAGCTTGTTGACGAACCAAGGATTTCCCCGGAACGAATCCGCGCGTCCGTTGCGCCAGACTGACTGATTGGTAAGCAAACGATACCGGTGCGGAACCTTTGCGCCTCCACCCAAAAGCTGTGTTTGCGCCATGCGCTGGCTGCCTGAGCCAACGGCAGTTGAAGCAACTTCCACTTCCTATAATCGGCAGCTCAACGGGAGAACCATGAGCGACGCCGACCCCAACGATCCCGCCTCTTCCTCATCCAAAGGTCCCGGCAAGCACTCCAGTTCGAACGCCGCCGTCGCCCCCGCTTCGCGGGCGGTGGCCGCACTGTTGCGAGTGCTGGCGGCGCTGTTTGGCGTGGCCCTGGCACTGGGAGCGGCCGGCCTGATTTGCGGCGGCATTGCGTTGGCGGTCGCCTATCCGAATCTTCCGGAGCTGGACGCGATCACGGATTACCGCCCAAAGCTGCCGCTGCGAGTCTTCTCCGCGGATGGCGTCCTGTTGGGCGAATATGGCGACGAACGGCGGCAGTTCACACCCATTGCCGAGATTCCAGACGTGATGAAACACGCGGTGTTGGCGATCGAAGACGCCCGCTTCTATCAACACAGCGGCGTGGACTACCTGGGCGTGCTGAGAGCTGGCGTTGCGCAGTTCGGTGCCGCAGGCAGCCAGGGCGCATCGACGATCACGATGCAGGTTGCGCGTAATTTTTACTTGTCGACCGAAAAAACGATCACTCGCAAGCTTTACGAGGTGCTGCTGGCGCTGAAGATCGAGAGCGCCCTGAGCAAGGACCACATCCTTGAGATCTACATGAATCAGATCTACCTGGGGCAGCGCGCGCACGGCTTCGCGGCCGCCAGCGAAATTTACTTTGGCAAGCCATTGCGGGAACTGACCGTGGCCGAGGCGGCGATGCTCGCCGGGCTACCGAAGGCGCCGTCGGCCTACAACCCGATCGCCAACCCGCGCCGGGCAACAGTGCGGCAGCGCTACATCGTGGACCGCATGCTGGATAACGGCTTCATCACCGCCGAGCAGCGCGAGACCGCCCTCGCACAAACCCTGAAATACCGCACGCCAACCGAGGTGCCAGTGCATGCGGAATACCTCGCGGAAGCAGCGCGGCAATTGATGTTTGCCCAATACGGCGCTGATACCTACACCCGCGGGCTGAACGTGCAGTTGACGGTGCAAGCCTCGGATCAGGCCGCGGCCTACCACGCGCTGCGCAAGGGTCTGATGGACTTCGAGCGGCGGCAGGTCTACCGCGGCCCGGAAGCCTATGTGGACCTGCCGGCAGACCCCAAGGCGCTGGACGCACGCATTGCGGAAGCGCTGGCAGACCATCCGGATAACGACGAATTGAAGGCCGCGGTGGTGCTGGAGGCGTCGCCCAAGAAGGTCATTGCAGCACTGCAATCCGGCGAAGCGCTGACGATCACTGGAGAAGGCCTGAAGCCAGCGACCTCCGGCCTGTCAGACCGCGCAGACCCGAAGGTGCAAGTGCGACGCGGCGCCATCGTGCGGGTACTGAAGACTGTCAAGGGTGACTGGACACTGACCCAGCAGCCGGAGGTCGAAGGGGCATTCGTATCGATGGAGCCGCAAACCGGTGCCATCCGCGCCCTTGTTGGCGGCTTTGATTTCGGCAAGAACAAGTTCAATCACGTGACACAGGCGTGGCGGCAACCGGGTTCCAGCTTCAAGCCCTTCATCTATTCGGCAGCACTCGAAAAAGGCTTCACGCCAGCCACGGTGGTCAATGACGCACCGCTGTTCTTCGACGCCGGCAGCACCGGCAGCCAACCGTGGGAGCCGAAGAACTACGACGGCACCTTCGACGGCCCCATGTCGCTGCGGCGTGCACTGGCGAAGTCCAAGAACATGGTATCGATCCGCGTGCTGCAGGCCATTGGCGTGCCCTATGCGCGCGAATGGATCACCCGATTTGGCTTCGAGAAGGAGCGCCACGATCCTTACCTGACGATGGCACTGGGTGCGGGCTCGGTCACGCCAATGCAGATGGTGACCGGCTACAGCGTGTTTGCGAACGGCGGCTACCGCGTCAACCCGGTCTTGATCGCGCGGGTGACCGACACCCGCGGCCGCGTGCTGCATGAAACCCGGCTTGCACCGCCTGATGAATCGCTGCGCGTCATCGAACCGCGCAACGCCTTCATCATGAGCAGCCTGCTGCAGGAAGTCGCACGCTCCGGCACGGCGGCTCGCGCGCAGGCCACGCTGAAGCGGCCGGACATCTATGGCAAGACCGGCACCACCAATGACTCCATGGACGCCTGGTTCGCCGGCTTCCAGCCTTCGCTGGCAGCCGTCGTCTGGATCGGCTACGACAACCCACGCAAGCTGGGCGACCGTGAAACCGGCGGTGGGCTGTCGTTGCCCGTCTGGATCGAGTTCATGGGCCAGGCGCTCAAAGGCGTGCCGGTGGCCGAAGTGCAGCCCACGCCAGGTGTGGTCAACGTGGCGGGCGAGTGGTACTACGACGAGTTCAGTGGCGGCCAGGGCGTCAGCAGCCTGAACACAGAAGAACACCTGCCCACGCCGCCAAACGAGGACGAGAAGAAAGGCATCCTGGACCTGTTCCGGTAGGAAGCCCATCCCGACCAGATTCGCTCGCCGCCGTGTGAACTGACGTCAAAGAGTCCCGAGGAGGCACCGCGCCGCCGTCAGGCGCCAGTGAACAGAAGTGCCACGCCAGCCTGCGCGCTGGCGTGATGCGAAAGACTTTGGAACAGTTCACTGCCATCACGCGTATCGACCCAGCGGCCAGCCGCCACGTCACATCGGTAGTGGAAACCGCCGCCTCGCGCCGCCAGCCAGATCTCGTGCAGCGGCGGCTGGGTGTTCAGGATGATCTTGCTGCCGTTGGGGAACGACAACTCCAGCAGGCCGCCGGTACGGTGGGTGTCGATGTCGATCACATCCCGGTCCAGCCACTGGTCGATCTGAGCTTCGACGCTGGCGAGCGCCAGGTGAGCCAGTTCGTGGTATTGCGCGTCAGTCAGGGTCGGAGCTGTCGTGGTCATCGCTAAAATTCAGTTATGCCGCATTGCGTGATGTTCAGTGTAGTGGCGCCGCAAAAGCGAGCACCTTTGAAGACCTCTTCGTCGCATGCCTTCTGTGGCCTGCCGCGAACTGCAACGCTGGCTGCAGGGCTGGCCCTGGCACTGCTGTGCGCTGGCTGCGGCCAACGGGCCAATTTGGTGCTACCCGATCAGGCATCAACCAAGCCGTCTCGCGCCTCTGCAACTTCTCCGGCCTCCACCGCGGCGCCGGCAGCCAGCGCAAGCCAGCCCTGAGTGACGCAGGCCGACTCGACAACTTGAGTCGCGCCTTGGCAAGAGCCGATGTGACAGAAATAAAAAAGCCCGAGAGGCATGGCCTGTCGGGCTTTTGCTCACACGGCATTCGCGCAGAGTGACTGCGCAAATGCCTGGAGAGACTTAGAACGAGTGGCTGAGACCGAAGTCGTAGCCGTTCTTGTTGTCGGCCGCCAAACTGCCACCAACATCGCCACCGATGCGGGCGTAGTCAGCATAGATCTTGGTGCGCTTGGACAGCTTGTACTCCACGCCCAGCCCAGCCTTCTTCAGGGTCTGCGAACCTGCGGCAAAGTCCACCTTGGACTGTGCGTAGCCAGCCTTCAGGTTGATGGCGCCGTAAGGCACAACCACGCCAACGAGGAAGCCCTTGACGTCAACGTCATTAATGGTCTTGCCATCGGAATACGAGCCGGACAGCTTGGCCATGCCGAAGTCGTAGGAACCGACAGCGGTCCACATCTTCTGGTTTTCAAACGTGGTGGCTTCGTACGCACCACCGACCATCAGCGAACCCATCGTGTAGGAAGCACCGACCGCATAGGGCTTCTCGGTGCCAGCGCCGTAAGTTTCCGCAACGGAAGCTGACAGCTTGAAGGCACCAAAAGCACCGTCATAGCGAACAGAATTGTCCAGACGACGCACATCCACCAACGCCTGCGTGGCGTCGAACTTGCTGGTGCGCAGCGTGGCGCCAACGTCACGCAGCTGAGCAATGGTGTCGCCACCGAACGGGTCAGCAGAGCTCACCACATCCCAGGCGCCGCTTTCCATGCGACCCAGTTGCAGGGAACCGAACTTGGTGTTCAGGCCCACGGAGGACCAACGGTTCCAGAAGGTGGTTCCGCCTTGTGCAGCGCCGGTGTCGGCAGAAATTTGGCTTTCAATCCGGAAGATGGCCGACATGCCATTGCCCAGGTCTTCAGAACCCTTGAAGCCGATGCGGCTGCCGTTGTTGTCGGCAACTTGCTTGTCCTTGGAAGCCACGGTCTTGGCCAGTGCCAAGTCCAGCTTGCCGTACACGGTCACCGACGATTGAGCGGAAGCGGCGCCGGCGAAAGCACCCAGAACTGCCAGAGCGAGCAGAGTTTTTTTCATTGCAACTATCTCCAAGATTGGTACGAGAGATCCGGAGGGTTGGCCTGGCCGCTTCATTGAGCGGCTGGTCCGGAGCGCACTAAAGGCAAACCCTGATGCGGAAGCTGAGCGTGATTGCACCAGAGCCCCGCCAAGGAGGCAAACTTTCAGGCACATCCGGCCCAGGGTCGTTGCCTATGGACAACGGGTGGCCAAAAAACGAACGCGTCACAATGGCGTCTTGCGAAATTCACATAACGCCAGCAATGGGGAGAAACCCAGGATGCTCGACACCTTGTTGATCAACGCAGATCAAGCGCTGCGCACGCTCTCAGGCGGCGCGAGAGCCAACCGCGCCAGCCCTGCGCAGCCCGAGCTTGGCGCGACGGCACTCAGCGCGTCGCAGAAGCGACTTTCCGGCGCACTGATGCGTGTGAACCATGTGGGCGAAGTTTGTGCGCAGGCGCTTTATCAGTCACAGGCGCTGGGCACACGTGATCCCGCGCTGCGGCGGGATCTGCAACAAGCCGCCGACGAGGAGATTGATCACCTGGCCTGGACGGCGGAACGCCTGAAGGCCTTGAACAGCCACGCCAGCTGGCTGAACCCGCTCTGGTACGCCGGCGCTTTCTCGCTGGGCCTGCTGGCCGGCCGAGCCGGAGACCGCTGGAGCCTGGGCTTTGTCGCGGAGACTGAGCGGCAGGTGGCCCGGCATCTGGCCAGCCACCTCGCGCGCCTGCCCACCGAGGACCATGCGTCACGCGCCATCGTGGCGCAGATGCATGCAGACGAAGTCCGGCATTCGGAACAGGCTGAGGCCGCCGGGGCCCATCGGCTGCCGCCCCCCGTTCGCGGCCTGATGCGGGTGGCAGCCAAGGTCATGACGACCACCGCACACTACATCTGACGATGCCGCGCAGCCTCAGGCCCCAGCCTCGCGCACTTCAATGCTGGTGCTGATCTCCGCCGTGCGGCCCAACATCGCTGTGGCCGAGCAATACTTTTCGTGCGACAGCGCCACGGCCCGCGCTACCGCGGCCTCCGGAAGCTGCTTGCCGGTCACCACGAAATGCATGTGCAGCTTGGTGAAGACTTTCGGGTCGACCGACGCACGCTCGGCCTTGAGGGACACAGTGCAGCCGCTCACCTCGTGTCGCCCGCGCTTCAGGATCAGCACCACGTCGTAGGCCGTGCAGCCGCCAGCACCGGCCAGCAGCGTTTCCATGGGGCGCGGCGCCAGGTTGCGGCCGCCGCCTTCAGGCGCGCCGTCCATGCTCAGCAAATGGCCGCTGCCAGTCTCCGCCAGCATCGACATGCCGGTTTCCGGCACCCAGTGGATCGTGCATTCCATCGACTTCATCCTCGTATGACGGCAGCGCCGCAGGCTCGCGACGCCACCAAATGTGAATTATCTCGCGGCGCGCCCCGCTGAAGGTTCGCCACGGGCCGCTTGCAACATATTGCAGCGCAGCACAAGTGCGGTTAAACTCTATTCATCGCATTGATGGATCTATCGATCAATGCCCCGGTTGTCTCCTCCACCTCCTCCATTGGTGGATTCAGCCCGGAGCTGCAAAGCTCCGGGCTTTTTTCTGTCTGGCGACATCTGGCGTAGGTCACAGCGCGCTGCTTTACCATGCAGCGCTTCTGCGTGGCAGACCCTCCGGGCGATGCGTGCGAAGTCATTTCAACCAGCATTGCACCGAGGAGAGACGCCATGGCAGGCGCCGCCCGTCCGGCCCGCCCTGCGGCGCGCCCGGCATCCAGTCGTTCCATGTCCGGCACCAGCATGGCGATCCAAGCGGCCACGCCGCCGAGCGCCAACGACTACCTGCGCAAGATCCTGAACGCCAAGGTCTATGACGTTGCAGACGAAACCGCGCTGGACCCGGCCCGCACGCTGAGCAAGCGCCTGGGCAACCAGGTGCTGCTCAAGCGTGAAGACCTGCAGCCGGTGTTCAGCTTCAAGCTGCGCGGCGCCTACAACAAGATGGCGCACCTGCCGCCGGAAAAGCTGCAGCGCGGCGTCATCTGCGCCTCGGCAGGCAACCATGCCCAGGGCGTGGCCATGAGCGCCAAGCGCATGGGCTGCCGCGCCGTCATCGTGATGCCCGTCACCACACCCAAGGTCAAGATCGACGCCGTGGCCGGCTGGGGCGGTGAAGTCGTGCTGCATGGCGAAAGCTATTCAGACGCCTACGGCCACGCGGTCGAGCTTGAAAAGGCCCAGGGCCTGACCTTCGTGCATCCGTTCGACGACCCGGACGTGATCGCCGGCCAGGGCACGATCGCGATGGAAATCCTGCGCCAGCACCAGGGGCCCATCCACGCGGTTTTCTGCGCCATCGGCGGCGGCGGGCTGATCTCCGGTGTCGCGGCCTACATCAAGGCAGTGCGGCCCGAGATCAAGGTCATTGGCGTGCAGACGGTCGACTCCGACGCGATGCTGCGCTCGGTCAAGGCGGGCAAGCGCGTGACGCTGCCCGATGTCGGCCTGTTCGCCGACGGCACCGCCGTCAAGCTGGTCGGTGAAGAGACTTTCCGCCTGGTGCGAGAGCTGGTCGACGACTTCGTGGTCGTCGACACCGACGCCGTCTGCGCCGCGATGAAAGACGTGTTCCAGGACACCCGCAGCATCGTCGAGCCTTCCGGCGCGATGGGCGTGGCCGGCCTGAAGCAGTACGCCGCCGAGCACAAGCTCAAGGGCCAGACGCTGGTGGCCGTGACCTGCGGCGCGAACATGAACTTCGATCGCCTGCGCTTTGTCGCCGAGCGGGCCGAGCTTGGCGAACAACGCGAAGCCTTGTTCGCGGTGACGATCCCCGAGGAGCGCGGCAGCTTCAAGCGCTTCTGCGAACTGATTGGCTCGCGCAGCGTCACCGAGTTCAACTACCGCATCTCGGACGCCAAGATCGCCCACGTCTTCGTCGGCGTGTCCATCAGCAAGCGCGACGAGGCCGACAAAATCGCCCGCAGCTTCACCCGCCACGGCTTCGCCACCGTCAACCTGACCGACGACGAGCTGGCCAAGGAGCATGTGCGCCACATGGTGGGTGGCCGCAGCGAGCTGGCGCGCGACGAGCGGCTTTACCGCTTCCAGTTCCCCGAGCGCCCGGGCGCACTGATGCGCTTCCTATCGGCCATGCATCCGGACTGGAACATCAGCCTGTTCCACTACCGCAACCAAGGCGCAGACTACGGTCGAATCCTCGTTGGCATGCAGGTGCCCAAGGGCAACAAGCAGGCCTTCAAGAACTTCATTGCCGGCCTGGCCTACCCCTGCGTGGACGAGACCGACAACCCGGTCTATCAGCTGTTCCTGCGCTGAGCAGCTTCAGCGCAGCGCCACGCCGGGCGGTACGGCCTGCGGCGCAGGCTCGACCCGCTCGGCCCGCAGGATGCGCACCGGCTTGACCAGCAACTGCCCACGCACATAGTCCTCGCCCTGGGCCGGATCGGTCGCCGCGCCGTGGATGCGGCGCACCACGTCCATGCCTTCCAGCACCTGCCCAAAGGCGGCAAAGCCCTGGCGATCCGGGTTGCGCTGGCCGCCGAAATCCAGCCCCGGCTGCTCACCGATGCAGATGAAAAACGCCGCGGCCGAGCCGGTGCCCACCGCACCACGCGCCAGCGACAGCGTGCCGTCATGGTGCCGCAGCCCGCTGGCCTGCGTGGTCTCGTGAGCCACCGGCGGCGCTGGCGTGTCGTCGCCCGCCACGCCACCCTGAATGACTTCGATCTGCGGCGTGCCGTGATCGTTGTCTCGCCGCACCGTGCGGTAGAAGCTGGCGCCCGCGTACAGCCCACGGTCCACGTAGCGCAGGAAATCGCCAGCGGACACAGGAGCGTGTGCCAGGTCAACAGCCACCACGATGGTGCCCTGCTCGGTCACCAAGCGGACCTGCACCGGCGGCGTGGGTGCAGTGGCCGCCGGGGTTGGCGGCGCGGTGGCAGCCCTGGCCGCACCGGCACAACCAGCCAGCACCCATGCCAGCGAGAACCCGCACAGCCTGCGGCGAAGAAAACCATGGTTTGCGTTCATCATTCAACGGCTCCGGTTTGCCGAGCCCCGGTGAAAAGTTCGCAAAGCGTCTCCAGATGGACCACTGCGAACCAGGGCTCCTGTGGGCTGCGCCCATGCACCAAGGGCGCAGCCGGTAGACTGCAGCGCATTCTCCATCCACGCGCAGCGCCGCCGCTGACCGACACTGCGCGCCCGGCTGCCTGCTGGCGCCTTCCGCGCCGGCCCCGCCCTCCCCTGCTCTCCACGCCCATGGCCCTCACCGAACAAGCCGTTCTCGCGGCACTGCAAACCGTCGTCGACCCCAACACCGGCAAGGACTTTGTCTCCACCCGCCAGCTGAAAGCCCTGCGCCTCGATGGCGGCAAGGTCAGCTTCGAGGTCGAGCTCGGCTACCCGGCGCGCAGCCAGGTCGCACTGCTGCAGTCAGCCCTGGCAGCGGCTGCTCGGACATTGCCCGAAGTTACCCAGGTCGACGTGCAGGTCAACAGCCACATCGTGGCGCACCAGGTGCAGCGGGGCGTGGCCTTGTTGCCGGGTGTGAAGAACATCGTCGCGGTCGCTTCGGGCAAGGGCGGCGTCGGCAAGAGCACCACTGCAGTGAACCTGGCGCTGGCGCTGGCGGCGGAAGGTGCATCGGTCGGCCTGCTGGACGCCGACATCTACGGCCCCAGCCAACCCACGATGCTGGGCATTTCCGGCCGTCCGGAAACCCTGGACGGCAAGAGCATGGAGCCGATGCAGGGCCACGGCATCAAGGTCAACTCCATCGGCTTCCTGGTCGACCCGGGCGACGCAATGATCTGGCGCGGCCCGATGGCCACGCAGGCGCTGGAACAGTTGCTGCGCCAGACCAATTGGGGCGAGCTCGACTACCTGATCGTCGACCTCCCGCCCGGCACCGGCGACATCCAGCTGACCCTCTCGCAGCGCGTGCCGCTGACCGGTGCCGTCATCGTCACCACGCCGCAGGACGTGGCGCTGATCGACGCGCGCAAGGGCCTGAAGATGTTCGAGAAGGTCAGCGTGCCCATCCTCGGCCTGGTCGAGAACATGGCCGTCTACTGCTGCCCGAACTGCGGCCACACGGCCCACATCTTCGGTGCCGACGGCGGCAAGCGCATGGCCGAGACCCACGGCGTGCACTATCTGGGCGCATTGCCGCTCAGCCTGGCCATCCGCGAACAGGCCGATGCTGGTGCACCCACCGTGGTGAGTCAGCCCGACAGCGAAGAAGCCGGCCTCTACCGCGCCATCGCCCGTCAGGTCGCGGTGCAGGTCGCGCAGCGCGCCAAGGACTTCTCGTCAAAGTTCCCCAGCATCAGCATCTCGAAGAGCACCTGACCCTCTGGGCAAAAGGGTCCTGAACATGACCGCCAGCATCCCGCGCGAGCAGGTCACCGGCCTGCTGCTGGCCGGCGGTCGCGGCCAGCGGCTGGGGGGGGTCGACAAGGGCTTGCAGACCTGGCACGGCCGGCCGATGGCCGAGTGGGCCTTGCAGCGCCTGGCACCCCAGGTCGGCACCTGCCTGATCAGCGCCAACCGCCATCTGGCTGACTACGCGGCGCTGGGCATGCCCGTGCTGGCCGACGCCGAGGGCGACTTCCCCGGCCCGCTGGCCGGCTTCCTGGCCGGCCTGTCGGCTGCGACCACGCCATGGCTGGTCACGGTGCCCTGCGACACGCCAAATTTCCCGCTGGACCTGGTCGCCCGACTGGCGAATGCCGCGATCACGCAAGACTGCGAGATCGCGATGGCCGCCACGCGATCCCCCGATAACGCTGAGGCACTGCGCCCCGAACCGGTGTTCTGCCTCCTGCGCTGCCATCTGCGTGCTTCGTTGCAGGCCTATCTGGCGCAAGGCCGGCGCCAGGTCGAACACTGGGCACGCCAGCACGCTTGCGCCTTCGTCGGTTTTGAAGACAGCGACGCCTTCTTCAACGTCAACACGCCTGACGACCTGGGTCGCTTGCGCAGCCTGCCGGCCGGCTGAGCCGGTCGCTGCGGCCGTGCGGCATTCACCAAACCGGCGCACCCTCGCGGCAGGCCAGCCTCAGTTCCAGTAGTTGAACAGCTCCGGCCGGGTGGCCCGGTATTGCTGCAAGGTGCTCAGCGTGGCAGGCACCAGCGAGTGCGCACCAAACCACAAGGCCTCGTCGCGGGCCAGGCCGCCGAGCTGATCCAGCGAGCTGGCCATGCCGCGCCAGCCTGCCCAGTCGATCTCCGGCATGCTGCGCATTGCATCCCGCGGCAAATGGCGCAAGGCCGTGGCCAACAGCCCCAGTTGCCGCGCCACCTCGCCCCGCTTGGTACCCGAAGCCAGCAATTCGACCTCGGCCAGCCCGTGGGTCAAGCCCAGTACCGCTTCGCCTGCCTGTTGAATCGCACCCAGCACGGCCGCCGTGTCGGTCGGCCGGTTTTGTCTTGTCATATCCCCGTTCATGCCCGCTGCTTCAGCATGATTCGGGCCAGCCACCCGGCGCAGCAGGCGTAACCATTCCCATTGGGGCCGCCGAGTTACAAAAAGGGCATGCCAGAAGTCGCCGCTGCGCATCACACCAAAACGTCTGCCCATGCGGCAAGGCGCCATTCCCACGCCAGCGGTTCCGCTCTACGATGAAGCATCGCCGCCGGCCATTGGCCTGCAGCTTCCATGCGCAGCAGGAGGTTTCATGCACACGCAAGGTCAAGCCCGTTTCGTCGCCGCATGCACGGCTGCACTGGCGTTGACCGCCATGCTGGCCGGCTGTGCGCAAGATCCTGCGCGGTCCCTTTCACAGCCTGCAGCGGTTGCCCGCATGGGCGCAGCGACACCGGCCATGGAGGCCCTACTGGCCGATGGCTTGTTCGCCGCGCCGCGGGAAACCATCGACACCAGAGACCTGTTCGCCGTGAACACCGAGATGCTGCATTTCCTGCGCGGCGAACTGTCACCGTTTCTTCACAGCGAGGGCAACCAACGCGGCCTGTACGAAGCGTTGCAAAGCACCAAGTACCTGAAACTCGACTACGACGCGACGCAAACCCGCACCGCAGCCGAAGCATTCAAGGCGCGCTCCGGCAACTGTCTTTCGCTGGTGATCCTGACCGCAGCGCTGGGCCACCGACTGGGCTTGCAGGTCAGCTTCCGACAGGTGCTGGACGAGGACACCTGGGGACTGAGCGGCGACATGGTGGTTGCCAGTGGCCATGTCAACGTCATACTCGGGCAGCGCAACTGGATGGCATTTGGCCGCGACAGCCAAGCCCTCGTCGTGGACTTCATGCCCTCCGAAGCCGTGCGCGGCAGGCGCGCACGGCTCATCAGCGAGGACGACGTCGTCGCGATGTTCGAGAACAACCGCGCCGTCGAGTCCATGGCCCAGGGCGACCTCGACACCGCTTACTGGTGGGCCAGAGCCGCGGTGTCGCATGAAAAACCCGCCGCCGCTGCCGTCAACACACTGGGCGTGATCTACCAACGCCGCCAACTTCCCGCTATGGCCGAGCAGGCCTATCGGCAAGCGCTCGCACTCGAACCAACCGACCTGCGCTCGCTGGCCAATTTGGCCGGCCTGATGCGAAGCGAGGGCCGAGACAGCGAAGCCACCCCGCTGGACCAGCGGATTGCCAAACTGATGCCGCAGCAGCCCTTCCACCACTTCCGCCTCGGCCTGGCCGCGGCGCAGCGACATGATTGGCTGCAAGCCCGCGATGAACTGACCCGCGAACTCGAACGTGACCCAACCTTCCAGGACGCCCAGGCCTGGCTGGCCCAGGTCTACCTCGAACTGGGTGATTTGCCCAATGCGCGCAGCCACCTCGCGCTGGCCGCGAAAAATGGCAGCACACCTGGCAACCGTGCGCTGTACGCAGCCAAGCTGGAGCATCTGCGGGCGGTGTCGCAGGTCGCCGCCAGCCGCTGAATCGGGCGCATGAGAGAAGCTTCGACCCCACGTAACAAAGCGCTTGAAAGGGCTGTGCGCGCAAAGCCGCTCAGCATGGGCACAATCGCGCCTTTCCCGCGCTTTCTGAATCTTCATGTCATCGACCCCTTCGCTGCCGAACCCGGCGCCCCTGGACCCTTCGGCCGAGACGCCAGAGGCCGCCGCCGCGCCCGGCATCGAATCCACCAGCCCGGAGGCGGGCGACTCGCCTGAGGCCGCTGCCACCGTTGAACCCGAGGCCCTGCAAGCCAGTGGCGACGAGGCGGCAGAAACCCCCGCAGCCGCAGCAACCGAGGCCGTGGACGCTGACGCCACCAAAGGCGAAGAAGCCCCGGCCGAAGACGCTGCACCGGCCGCCGCTGGCGCCAAGCCGGCGCCGGTGGCCATGTCGCCAGCCGAATGCGCCCAGGCGCTGAAGTCGCGCTTCCCGGCGCTGTTTGCTGGCGCGCCCAAGCCACTGAAGCTGCGCATCCAGGCCGACATCCAGGCCCGCGCGCCCGGCGTGTTCACGCGCCAGTCGCTGTCGGCCTTCCTGCGCCGCCACACCGGCAGCACCAGCTACCTGATCGCGCTGAGCCGGGCCAAGACCCGCTTCGACCTTGACGGCCAGCCGGCCGACGAGTTGAGCGACGAGCACCGCCAGGCGGCGGTAGATGAACTGACGCGCCGCCGCGGCGTCACGCAGCAGCGCCGCGAGGCCGAAGACCAGCAGCGCCGCGACCGCTTCAACCTGCTGCGCGACTTCGAGCACACCACGCTGACCGAGCCGAACTTCTGCGCACTCAAGGGCCTGACGCCCGAGCAACTGCATGCCACGCTGGCCCAGGCTCGGCAGGAGCTGACCGAAGCCCCGCCGCAGCGCGAGTTCGACCGCCGCCCACCGCGCGACGGCCAGTTCCGCGACGACCGCCGGCCCGGTGGCGGCGGTCCGCGCGGTCCTGGTGGCCCCGGCCCGCGTGGCGATGGCCGCGGCCCGGGCCGCGGTGATGGCCCACGTGCAGACGGTCCGCGCGCGGATGGTCCACGTGGCGACGGCCCGCCGCCGCGCCGCGAGGGCGGTGGCCCGCGTCGCGATGGCGCCGGCGCACGTGGCCCGCGCAACAGCGGCCCGCGCCGCCATGACGACAGGCCGCAAGGCCCGCGTGGCCCGGCCGGCGGCAAGCCGCCCGGCAGTGAAGGCGGCGGCAACGCGGCCTGATCAAGGTGAAACGGCGCTCAGGCGCCGTTTTTCATGGGCGGCCGGCGATCACAGGAAGCGTTCGAGCAGCTTCTTCGAATGCCGGTCCAGCAGTGTCAGGTCCGACACCAGGAAGACGATGCCGTGGCCGCTGGTGATCAGCAGCCGGCCACGCTCGGCCAGGCGGCGGATGTCTTCCTCGACCTTCAACACCAGCTCGGTGGTGCCGCGGTCGGTCTCCACCACCCAGGTGCTGGGCGTCGAAAACGTGGAGACCGAGACGATGCGGCGGATCTCCGGCACGAACTCTCGGCCGCGAAGCTCGTCTTCCAGCATCCGGCGCGGCGCCTCCGGCAAGGCCAAGAGCCGTGGCACCCAGGCCAGCTCGCGGCCCTCGGCGCTGACCAGCGACAGGCCGTCGTCCGGCGCGGTGATCGGGAACGCGCGCACGGGCGTGACGGCCTCGTGCACCACGCCCTGCGCGGTCGTCAGCGTCAGCCGGCCCAGCGCGTTGCGGCCAAGCGTGAAAGTGGGTTCGGACGGGTTCATCGGCGCGACTTTCATTGGACTGGCTTCATGACACCTGGACGCCATGCGCCGAGGGTTGCGGCAGCGCGCTGGAGAGCAGCGCCGCTTCGTGGTCGGTCTCGCCGTCCTCGTCGGCATCGGCCCGGCGGGCCTGGGCTTCGTAGAGCCGCCAGTAAGCGCCCTGCTTGGCCATCAGCTCGTCGTGCGGGCCGACCTCGACCACCACGCCGCGGTCCATCACCACCAGCCGGTCGGCCTTGCGCAGCGTGGACAGGCGGTGCGCGATGGCAATCGTCGTGCGGCCCTGGACCAGGTTGTCCAGCGCCTTCTGGATCTCCTTCTCGGTCTCGGTGTCCACGCTGGAGGTGGCTTCGTCGAGGATCAGGATGCGCGGGTCGATCAGCAGCGCGCGGGCAATGCTGATGCGCTGGCGCTCGCCACCCGACAGGCCCTGGCCGCGCTCGCCGACCAATGAGTCGTAGCCCTGCGGCAGGCGCAGGATGAAGTCGTGCGCATGCGCGGCGCGCGCGGCGGCGACGATCTGCTCGCGCGTCGCATCCTGCCGGCCGTAGGCGATGTTCTCGGCGATGGTGCCGAAGAACAGGAAGGGCTCCTGCAGCACCAGGCCGATGTGGCGCCGGTAGTCGGACACGGCGAAGCGCCGGATGTCCACGCCGTCGACCTTGATCGCGCCATCGGTCACGTCGTAGAAGCGGCACAACAGGTTGACCAGCGTGCTCTTGCCCGAGCCGCTGTGGCCCACCAGGCCAACCATCTCGCCGGGCTTGATCTCCAGGTTCAGACCGCGGATCACCGAACGGTTGCCGTAGCGAAAGCCGATGGACTCCATCGTCACGCCGCCACGCACCTCGCCGGTGGGCACCGGGTTCGAGGGTTCGGGCACGTTGGACACATGGTCCAGGATGTCGAAGATGCGCTTGGCGCCGGCCGCGGCCTTCTGCGTCACCGAGACGATGCGGCTCATCGAGTCCAGCCGGCCGTAGAAGCGGCCGATGTAGGCGATGAAGGCGGTCAGCACACCCACCGTGATCTCGCCCTTGCTGACCTGCCAGATGCCAAAGGCCCAGACCACCAGCAGGCCGATGTCCGTCAGCAGCGAGACGGTGGGCGTGAACAGGCTCCAGGTCTTGTTGAGCTTGTCGTTGACCGCCAGGTTGGCCTTGTTGGCCTCGCGGAAGCGGCCGGCCTCGCGGCTTTCCTGGGCAAAGGCCTTGACCACGCGGATGCCGGGAATCGTGTCGGCCAGCACGTTGGTCACGTCACCCCAGACCCGATCGATCTTCTCGAAGCCGGTGCGCAGCCGGTCGCGCACCAGGTGGATCATCCAGGCGATGAAGGGCAGCGGCAGCAGCGTGACCAGCGCCAGCCAGGGATTGATGGACGTGAGGATCACCGCGGTCATGCCAATCATCAGCACGTCGGTCGCGAAGTCCAGCGCGTGCAGCGACAGGAAAACCGAGATGCGGTCCGTCTCGGAGCCGATGCGGGCCATCAGGTCGCCGGTGCGCTTGGCGCCGAAATAGTCCAGCGAAAGCTGCAGCAGGTGCTCGAAGGCGGTGGTGCGCAGGTCCGCGGCAATGCGCTCGGAGACCAGCGCCAGCAGGTAGGTACGGGCCCAGCCCAGGCTCCAGGCCAGCAGCGCCGCGCCCAACAGGCCCGAGAGCAGCAGCATCACATAGGTGGGGTCGATGCGCTGGCCGTTCTGGAACGGGATCAGCACCTTGTCCATCAGCGGAATGGTCAGGTACGGCGGCACAAGCGTGGCGGCGGTGGCGGCCAGCGTCAGCAGGAAGCCGATCAGCAGCTGGCCGGCATACGGCCTGGCGAAACGGGACAGGCGCAGCAGCACCCAGGTGGACGGCGGCGTGTGCAGCTCGCGGTCGCAGACGGGGCATTCGTCGCTGTCGGGCGGCAGCAGCGCCTGGCAGGACGGGCAGCGCGTCGGGTCGTCGCCCTCGGCGGCCACGCCGGCGGCGCGCGCGGCCTGCACCTGCTCGAAGCGCTTGAGGAAGCGCAGCGCCAGCACGTTGGCACCCAGCGTGAAGCGCCAACGGGCCAGCAGCGCCGTGGCGTCCGACAGCTCCAGCGTGCCGACACCGGCATGGTCATGGTGGCGCAGCTGCAGCGCGGGCGTCAGCGGGATGCGGGTCCAGTCGGCTGCGCCCGGCGCACGGGCCAGCAGGCCGAGTTCGGTGAGCACCAGCTGGCCGTTGCCAAAGACCAGGTCGTCGCCCAGGTCCAGCGCGAGGCTGGCCAGCTGGGTTTCGCCAGCGGCCAGCGGCGCGGCCAGGGCGGGGGTGGCAGCGGAATGCGGATGTGGGTATGGCATGAGGCAGGCATTCGGCCGGCGCAGCCGCCCGGCGGATGCGCCAGGCGGCCGCCGGCCGCTGAAGCGGCGGATTTTCCGCGAATCCGGCCTCCACGGCGTGCGGGTCGATGCGGGGACTGTCGGGCATCAACAGCCCCGCCGGCCGCCGGCCAAGGCGAGGAGCGCAAAATCGCGGGATTGCGACGTGCTGGCAGCTGCCAGCTGCCGACACAATAAGCAGCACTGCCCGCGCGGCCGGTGGGCCGACGAAAACGGCCACCACGGCCGGCAACGGGTCACACTTTTCCTTGCCTGCCTGCCCATGAGCGAACCGAAGAACGACATCCAGCTGCTGCGCATCACCTACCTGCGCGGCCCCAACATCTGGACCTACCGGCCGGTGATGGAGGTCTGGCTGGACCTCGGCGAGCTGGAAGACTCTCCTTCGCAAACCCTGCCCGGTTTCACCGAGCGGCTGCTCAAGCTGCTGCCGGCGCTGGAGGAACACCACTGCGGCGTGGGCGAGCGCGGCGGCTTTCTGCAGCGCCTCACCGAAGGCACCTGGGCCGGGCACATCCTCGAGCACTGCGTGATCGAGTTGCTGAACCTGGCCGGCATGCCGACGGGCTTCGGCCAGACCCGCAGCACCTCCCAGCGAGGCGTCTACCGCATGGTCTTCCGCGCCCGCAACGAGCAGGTCGGCCGAGCGGCGCTGCAGCAAGGCCATGCGCTGCTGATGGCCGCGATCAACGACCGGCCGTTCGACACCTCTGCCGCCGTGGCCGTCGTGCGCGAGGCCATCGACGATTGCTACCTGGGCCCATCCACCGCCTGCATCGTCGCCGCGGCGACCGACCGGCGCATCCCGCACATCCGCCTGAACGACGGCAACCTGGTGCAGCTGGGCTACGGTGCGCGCCAGCGCCGCATCTGGACGGCCGAGACCGACCTGACCTGCGCGATTGCCGAGAACATCGCCAGCGACAAGGACCTGACCAAGACCCTGCTGAAGGCCTGCGGCGTGCCGGTGCCCGAAGGCGAGGTGGTGCACAGCCCGGCCGAGGCCTGGTCTGCCGCCGAGGACATCGGCCTGCCGGTGGTCGTCAAGCCCAGCGACGGCAACCATGGCCGCGGCGTGACGCTGGACCTGAGCAAGCAGGCCGACATCGAAGCCGCCTATGAAGTGGCCGCACGCCACGGCAGCGAGGTGCTGGTCGAACCCTTCATCCGCGGCGAAGAGCACCGGCTGCTGGTGGTCGGCGGCAAGGTCGTGGCCGCAGCGCGCGGCGAAACCGCCTGGGTCACCGGCGACGGCCAGCACGACGTGGCCACGCTGGTCGACCAGCAGATCAACAGCGACCCGCGCCGCGGCACCACCGAAGACCATCCGCTGAACCGCCTGAACGTGCGCTCGGACGGCGTGATCCAGCTCGACCTGCAACGCCAGGGCCTGACGCCTGACACCGTGCCGCCAGTGGGCAAGCGCGTGCTGGTGCAGCGCAACGGCAACGTGGCGATCGACTGCACCGACGCGGTCCATCCCGAGGTGGCGCATGTCGTCTCGCTGGCGGTGCGCGCCGTCGGCCTGGACATTGCCGGCGTGGACCTGGTGTGCGAGGACATTTCGCGCCCGCTGGAAGCGCAGGGCGGCGCCATCGTCGAAGTCAATGCCGGCCCCGGGCTGCTGATGCACCTGAAGCCGGCCGAAGGCACGCCGCGGCCGGTGGGCCAGGCCATCGTCGAGCACCTGTTTCCGGCGGAAGAACATGAAGGCCACGCCGGCCGCATCCCCATCGTCGGCGTGATGGGCACGCACGGCACGGCCACCATTGCCCGCGCGGTCGCCTGGCTGATCCACCTCAGCGGCAAGCCGACCGCGCTCGCCTGCCAGGACGGTCTGTTCATCGGCAGCCGCCGCACCGAAAAGGCCAGCCCCCAGGCCGCTCGCTTCTGGGAAGCCAGCCACCGGCTGCTGATGAACCGCGAGGCCCAGGCCGCCGTGTTCGAGAACAGCGCCGCGTTGGTGCTGGACGAGGGGCTGCCCTACGACCGCTGCCACGTCGGCCTGATCACCGATTTCGGTGGCGCAGAAGCGCTGGGCCGACACGACATCACCGAGGCCGACCAGCTCTACAAGGTGCTGCGCACCCAGATCGACGTGGTACTGGGCGACGGCGTGGGCGTGCTGAACGCGGGCGACGCGCGCATCGCCGAGATGGCCGAACTGTGCGACGGCGAGGTGCTGATGTACGGCGTGGACGAAGGCGGCACGCTGCCCGAGCCGCTGGTCGAGCACCAGGCCGCCGGCAAGCGCGTGGCTTTCCTGCGGGGCGGCCGGGTGCACCTGACGCAAGGCGCTGTCGAGCTGCCGGGCGTGGACCTGGCCGGCATCGTGCAGCGCCGCGGCCACGCCCCCACGCCCGAGCTGATGGAACTGCTGCTGGCTGCAGTGGCCGCAGCCTGGGCCTTCGGCATCTCGCCCGACCTCATCGCCGCCGGCATCGAAACCTTCGCGCTGCAAACCGCCGCCTGAGCGGGCCAGCTGCCTGTTTCCTTTCCCGCCCCACCGTCCCGCTCTCGCTGTAAAACAAAAGCACCATGGACATTTCCCGCATTCGCGCCTTGCGTGGCCCCAACCTCTGGAGCCGCCACACCGCCATCGAGGCCATCGTCACCTGCGGAGAACAAGAACGCGCACTGACTTCGCTTCCCGAGTTCGAGGCCCGGCTGCGCGCGCTGTTCCCCAACCTGGGCCCGCTGCGCCGCCAGCCGGACCAGGCCTCGCTGGCCCATGTGCTGGAAACCGCGACGCTGGCGCTGCAAAGCCAGGCCGGTTGCCCGGTGACCTTCAGCCGCACGACCGCGACGCTGGAACCCGGGGTCTACCAGGTGGTCGTGGAATACAGCGAGGAAGACGTGGGCCGCAAGGCTTTGATCGCAGCCGAAGGCCTGATCCAGGCCGCGCTGGCCGGCGGCAGCTTCGACCTGACTGGCACCGTGGCCGCGCTGCGCGAGATCGACGAAGACGTGCGCCTGGGCCCGTCCACCGGTTCCATCGTGCTGGCCGGCGTGGCACGCGGCGTGCCGTATCGCCGGCTCACGCAGGGCAGCCTGGTGCAGTTCGGCTGGGGCGCCAAGCAGCGCCGCATCTGGGCGGCCGAGGTCGATTCGACCAGCGCGGTTTCCGAATCCATTGCGCAGGACAAGGACCTGACCAAGACCTTGCTGCGCGCCGCTGGCGTGCCGGTGCCGCTGGGCCGGCCGGTGGACTCGGTGGACGAAGCCTGGGAAGTGGCGCTGGAGATCGGCCTGCCTGTCGTGCTCAAGCCGCAGGACGGCAACCAGGGCAAGGGCGTCACCGTCAACATCGTGACCCGCGAGCACCTGGAGATTGCCTACAAGGTGGCCGAGGAAATCGGCCAGGTCATGGTCGAGAAATTCCTGCCCGGCAGCGACTACCGGCTGCTGGTGGTGGGCAACAAGCTGATCGCCGCCGCGCGGCGCGACCCCCCGCTGGTCATTGGCGACGGCGAGCACACGGTGCGCGAGCTGGTGACCCTGGTGAATGCCGACCCGAAACGCGGCGACGGCCATGCGACCTCGCTGACCAAGATCCGCTTCGACGAGATTGCCGTGGCGCGGCTGGAGATCCAAGGCATGACGCCCGAGTCGGTGCCGGACAAGGGCCAGCGCGTGATCCTGCGCAACAACGCCAACCTCTCGACCGGCGGCACCGCGACCGACGTGACCGACGACGTGCACCCCGAGGTCGCCGCGCGTGCGGTGGCTGCGGCGCAGATGATCGGCCTGGACATCTGCGGCGTGGACGTGGTCTGCGACAACGTGATCCGCCCGCTCGAAGAGCAGAGCGGCGGCATCGTCGAAGTGAACGCCGCACCTGGCCTGCGCATGCACCTGTCACCTTCGTTCGGCAAGGGCCGGCCGGTCGGCGAAGCCATCATCAACCACCTCTACGGCCCGGGCGACGACGGCCGCATCCCGGTGGTTGCCGTCACCGGCACCAATGGCAAGACGACCACCACGCGGCTGATCGCCCACCTGTTCACTGCCGCCGGCCTGCGCGTGGGCATGACCAACACGGATGGCGTGCACGTCAACGGTCGCCAGATCGATTCGGGCGACTGCGCCGGCCCGCGCAGCGCGCGCAACGTGCTGATGAACCCCGACGTGGACGCGGCCGTGTTCGAGACCGCACGCGGCGGCATCCTGCGCGAAGGCCTAGGCTATGACCGCTGCCAGGTGGCAGTCGTCACCAACATCGGCGCGGGCGACCACCTGGGGCTGAACTACATCACCACGGTCGAAGACCTGGCGGTGCTCAAGCGCGTGATCGTGCAGAACGTCGCGCCCACCGGCTTCGCGGTGCTGAACGCGACCGACCCGCACTGCGCGGCAATGGCGCCGACCAGCCCCGGTGGCATCATCTTCTTCGCTGCCGACCGGCACCACCCGGTGCTGGCCACGCACCGCGCGCAGGGCCAGCGCTGCGTGTTCGTGGATGACGGCCACATCGTCGCCGCCGAAGGCAACTGGCGCGAGAGCGTGAGCCTGCGCGACATCCCGCTGACCCGCAACGGCAGCATCGGCTTCCAGGTTGAAAACGCGATGGCGTCCATTGCCGCCGGCTGGGCCGTCGGCCTGGGCTGGGACGCGATGCGCGCCGGCCTCGCCAGCTTCCTGAACGACGCCGACAACGCACCCGGCCGCTTCAATGTGCTGGACTACCACGGCGCCACCTTGATCGCCGACTACGGCCACAACCCCGACGCGATGCGCGCGCTGGTCGACGCCGTCAACGCGATGCCAGGCAAGCGCCGCTCGGTGGTCATCTCCGGCGCTGGCGACCGGCGCGACGAGGACATCCGCGAGCAGACGCAAATCCTCGGCAAGGCCTTCGACGACGTGATCCTGTTCCAGGACGCCTGCCAGCGCGGCCGCGAGGACGGTGAAGTGCTGGCGCTGCTGCGCCAGGGCCTGCAGGGCGCCCCACGCACCTCGCATGTCGAAGAGATCCATGGCGAGTTCATCGCCATCGACAAGGCCTTGTCCAAGCTGCAGCCGGGCGACCTATGCCTGATCCTGGTGGACCAGGTCGAAGAATCATTGGCGCACCTCGCAAAGCGCGTCACGGAACCCCAACTTCAGTGACCTTGCAGGGGCGTGGACATGCAGACGCAAGACACGCCCCAAACCTGGCAAGTTGACGGTCCGCTCGGCACTTGGATCGGTGCTGACTGGCGTCCACCGGCGCTGGCCGTCCAAGTCGAAAAACTCTGGGCCTTTGACGGCGTGCTGAACCATGCGCGGGAACGTGTGTTCCCGGATGGCAGCATCGAGCTGATCGTGCAGCTCGGCCCCTGCCACCGCAGCACCGAAGGCGACGAACACCGCGACGGGTTTCCGCGCCTGTGCTTCAACGGCCAGCGCCTGCGCGCCGAGGTTGTGGAGGCGCCGGCCGCGCGGGTGCAGGTCGTGGGCCTGCGGCTCACGCCGCTGGGCGCCCAGGCACTGCTGCGTGGTGCCCACACCGAAGCGCTGGACCGTACGGTGGACCTGGAACTGGCGCTGGGCGCAGCGGCCCGCGCGCTGGGCGACGCGCTGGCGGACGCCCCCCATCCTGCCGCGCAATTGCAGGCCGCCGCACGCTGGCTGCAGCGCGAGTTGCGCGACGCGGCGCCGCCGGATGCAAGCGTCGCCTGGGTCTGCCAGCGCCTGCGCGAGACGGGCGGCCAAGCCGGCATCCGGGCGCTGTGCGAGCAGGCCGGCCTGTCGACCACGCGGCTGCCGGCACGCTTTCGCGCCCTCACCGGCCTCACGCCCAAGCAGTACGCGCGGGTGATGCGCTTGCAAGCCGTGCTGGCGCTCCTGGCACGGGACGCGGCCTCGCCGCTGAGCGAGCTGGCGCTGGACGCTGGTTATGCCGACCAGCCGCACTTCAACGCCGAGTTCAAGGCCATGGCCGGCCTCACGCCGGGCGACTACCTGCGCGCGCAGCGTTACCCGAACACGGTCTCGCTGGCCGAGCCGGCACCGGCGCACTGAAAATTTTCACAAGACGGCCCCGCGCCGCGGACCTACGCTGGGCGCCAGTCCATCACCAGGAGACCGCCATGAGCAAGGTCCATGACCTGTTTGCCTATTTGTCGATGCGCGAAGCCGCCAAGGCCATCGAGTTCTACGTCGAGGCCTTTGGCGCCGAGGAGCTGTTCCGGCTGACCGAGCCGGGCACCGGGCGCATCGGCCATGCCGAGCTGCAGCTGGGGCCGCGTGTGTTGATGCTGGCCGACGAGTTCCCGGAGTTCGACATCCATGCACCCGCTGGCGCACCGGGCAGCGGCGCGCGGCTGCACCTGCACGTGGACAATGCCGACGCGATGATCGAGCGTGCAGTGGCCGCTGGCGCGACGCTGGTGATGGCGCCGCAGGACCAGTTCTACGGCGAGCGCGGTGGCCGCATCCGCGACCCGTTTGGCTACGAGTGGCTGATCGGCCACGAGATCGAGGCCGTGGCACCCACCGAAATGCAGCGCCGCTACGACGCGATGTACGAACCGTCCTGAATCAGGCGGCCTCGGCGATGAAGGGCTCGGCCACAGCGACCTGCGGCTCGGTCGCCGCAATGCGCATGCCGCCCGCCTGCAGCAGCGCGGCCAGGTCCAGCCGCTGCACCAGCTGCGGCTCGCCGTCGCCGTCGCGCTGGCATTCGGCCAGGCCGGTGATCCACGGCGCGAAGCCCTGGAAACCATCGGGCGCCGGGTGGTAACGCGCGGGGTCCAGCTCCAGCACCGAGACCACTTCGTCGACCCGCAGGCCCACGTGCAGCGGCGCGCCGTTGGCATGCTGGGCGCGCAAGACCAACACCGTGCCGTCCACCGCCCGCGCCGGGCCGGGCACGCCCAGCAACTGGCGCGCGCACAAGACCTGCACCAGCGCCGAGCCACCCGGCAGCGCCACTTCGAGCAAACCCAGCCCGGCAGCACCCGCACCAGGCGTGCGCACCAGGCCACGCGAGGTCGCGGCTTCCAGCACATGCTGCGCCGGCAGTGCATAGCAGGCGCTGCCGACCCGGAACATGGCCAGCTCCTCGGCCTGCGCGCTGGCCACCGGGTGGCTGGCGCGCAGTTCGGCCTGGCCGATGCCGCCGTCGCGGCGCTCGGCCGCGCCCAGGCGCAGGCCGACGACCGCGGCGACACCATCGTCATGACCGTCGCTGGTTCGGAATTCACGGTAGCCGCCGGCGGCCATGCGCGCCAGCAGGTAGCGCTGGCCATCGTGGTCGACCGGCGCGGTGGCGCTGCCGGCTTGCGCGATCAGCTCGGGCGGCGCGTCGCCGGCCACGCTCAGCACGCGGCCGTGAGGGTCGACAAAGGCGGCAAAGCCGTCGCGGCCAGCAAGGATGTCGCTCAGCATGGCCTGCAGTTCGCGCACGGCGTTGAAGACGATGGCGATGCCGCCCACCACACGGTGGCTGTCGACCGGGTCGCGCACCGCGGCGAGGTAGGTGTAGGTCGGGCCGCCGGCATGCCAGTCGCTGTCGTCGAAACCGGTGACGGCGTACAGCTCGCTGCCGGAGAGGGCTTCGACCGCGCTTTGCATTGCCGCCGGCACCGACGTGCCGATCAGCGCATCGCCCGGGTCGTCGCCCTGCGGCCCGGCCGAAGCGCCGCAGATGCGGCCGTGGCGGTCGAACACGACCAGCCGGCTGTAGACGGTGTAGAGGCCGTTGATGTGGCGCAGCAGCGCGTTCAGCGGCGCGGGGTTGGCAGACGCAGCTTCGTCGGCCAACGCGGCACGCAACAGCGGCGACAAGGCCCACCAGCGGCAATCGTTGGCACGCTCGTAGAGGTTGCGGTCCAGGATGTCAGCCGCCAGGCGCGCCATGTCGTGCGCCCGTTGGCGTCCGCGCGCGAGGCCGGTGCCGCCAATCTCGTGAATGGCCTGATCCACGCGCGCCTGGGTGCGGATGCCGGCGGCGCTGACCTGGCGCAGCACGGCGGTCAGCCGCAGCCGGTCGCCTTCCTGCGTGCGGGCCAGCAGCCGGCCATTCCAGACCACGCGGCGCAACTCGCGGTTGATCGCATCGGCATCGTCGCGGATGCCGGCCAGTGCGCTGCCGCTGGCAGCCACCGCGTCGGTCGCCGGGTTGCCTTCGGTCGCGTCGCGGCGGCTGGCGAAGGCCGTCAGCAGCGAAACCATGGCCACCGCGCGCCAGCCGGTCGGGCCGGGGTAGCCCTGGTACGGCGTGCCCAGGCATTGCAGGCCCAGGTAATCGCGGCCGGCGAACTGGGTCAGCTGCATGCCGGCGGTGGCGCCAGGCGCCGCCAGCGCAAGGCGCACACCCAGCGGCACGTGGGTCACGTCGCTGCTGGCAATGACACGCTGTTGCCCGTCGACCAGCATCAGTGCGATCTGTGGGCGCTCACCGCCCACGTCGGCAAAGATCCGGCTCATCTCGTCATCAAAACGGAAGCGCAGCAGCAGCACGCCCACCGGCCGGCCGACGGCGTCGGCAATGCGGTGGCCGTACAGCAATGCGGCGGACTGGCCGGTCGCAGCCAGGTCGCTGGCGCCAAAACGTTCGCAGAAACCGGCAGCGGCCAGGGCCTGGGCGACCAGTGGCTCGCGGCTGCGCTGCAGCGCCGGGCGGGCGGCAGGTTCGGCGTCGGTGCTGCCGTCGTCCAGGCGAATCAGCAGCGTGCCGTCGGGTGCGCAGAGCAGCACGTCGTCGTAGACGCTGTACTTGCGCTGGTATTCGGCCAGGCGCTCACGCATCGCGGGCGCGTCGGCCGCGCGCTGCGCAGCATCGGCAGCGCAGAAGCGGGCGACAACCTCGTCGGTCGCGAGAAAGCCGACGTCGGCCGTGCGCTCGAACAGGTTGCGCACCAGGATGTCGATGGCGCACTGGGCCTTGGCGGCGAGTTCGTCGGCCAGCTCGGCCTGGGTCTCGTCGGCCATCTGCTCGGTCAGGCGTCGCTGCAGCTGGTCGAAACGTTCTCGCGTGTCGATCAGGGTCGGCAGGATGGTGGCGGCTTCGGCCGGGCAGCTGATGGCGGCGCTGGATTCGATCAGGCGCCAGACCATGCCGAGATCGTGCAGGTCGCGCTCCGCCACCAACACCCGGCGCATGTGCGCGACGAGGTCCTCAGGACAAGTCATGGGTTTACCGTTCACAGTGAGGCATTGCTGCATGCTAGCCAGCGCCCGGAGAGCAGAACCGGCCAAGTACAGGGGAAGTACCGTGCATCTTTGGCAAAGCCCACGCCATGCCACACTGCCGGCATGCCAGCGCTTGACCCGGCGACGACGACGCCCACCGCCCAGCCCCTTGCCAATCGATTCAGCGACCGCTGCCCGCGCTGTGGCGGCGGTTTTCACTGCGGCGTGAACGACGCAGGCCCATGCGCCTGCAGCACCCTGAAATTGAGCGACAGCACCCTGGCCGCGCTGCGCCAGCGCTACGGCAGCTGCCTGTGCCTGCGCTGCCTGCAGGCCGTGGCGGCTGGCGCGGACGTCGAGCCACTGCCAGGCGCCTGATACAAAAATGGCTTCCCGAAGGAAGCCATTTTTTGTGGGGCGCGCCGGGGGTCAGGCAGCTGCCGGTGCCGGCGTGCGGATCAGGTAGTCGAAGGCCGACAGTGCCGCCTTCGAGCCTTCGCCGGCGGCGATGATGATCTGCTTGTACGGCACCGTCGTCACGTCGCCCGCTGCGAAAACGCCGGCCAGGCTGGTGTGGCACTTGGCGTCGATGATGATCTCGCCGAACTTGCTCAGCTCCAGCGTGCCCTTGAGGAACTCGGTGTTGGGCACCAGGCCGATCTGCACGAACACGCCCGCCAGGTCGAGCTTGTGCTCGGCGCCGCCCACGCGGTCCTTGTAGCGCAGGCCGTTCATCTTCTGGCCGTCGCCAGTGACTTCCAGCGTCTGCGCGTTGGTGTGGATGGTGACGTTGGGCATGCTCTTGAGCTTGTCCACGAGCACGGCATCGGCGCGCAGCTGGTCGGCAAACTCCAGCAGCGTGACGCTCTTGACCACGCCTGCCAGGTCGATGGCAGCCTCGACACCGGAGTTGCCGCCGCCGATCACCGCCACGTCCTTGCCCTTGAACAGCGGGCCGTCGCAGTGCGGGCAGTAAGCCACACCCTTGGTCTTGTACTCCTGCTCGCCAGGCACGTTGATGTTGCGCCAGCGCGCGCCGGTGGCCAGGATCACGCTGCGGGCCTTGAGCACGGCGCCGTTGTCCAGCACCACGCTGGCGTAGCCGCCGGGCTGCGCCGCAGCCTCCAGCTTGGCCACGCGCTGCAGCGTGATGATGTCCACGCCGTAGTGGCGCACATGGGCCTCGAGCGCCGCCGCAAATTTCGGCCCCTCGGTCTCCAGCACCGAAATGAAGTTCTCGATGCCCAGGGTGTCCATGGTCTGGCCACCAAAACGCTCGGCGACGATGCCGGTGCGGATGCCCTTGCGCGCAGCGTAGACAGCAGCAGCCGCGCCGGCCGGGCCGCCACCGATGATCAGCACCTCGTACGGGGCCTTCTCGTTGAGCTTGGCGGCTTCGCGCTTGGCCGCGCCGGTGTCGATCTTGGCCAGGATCTCGCCCACTTCCATGCGGCCATTGCCAAACGGCTGGCCGTTCAGGAAGACGCTGGGCACGGCCATGATCTGGCGGTCTTCGACTTCCTTCTGGAACAGCCCGCCATCAATGGCCACGGCACGGATGCGCGGGTTGAAGACCGCCATCAGGTTCATCGCCTGCACGACATCCGGGCAGTTGTGGCAGGTCAGGCTCATGAAGGTGTCGAAGGCGAAATCGCCATCGATGGCCTTGATCTGCTCCAGCACTTCAGGCTCGACCTTGGGCGGATGGCCACCAGCCCACAGCAGCGCCAGCAGCAGCGAGGTGAACTCGTGGCCCATCGGCAAGGCGGCAAAGTGCACGCCCATGTTGTGGCCGACGCGGGTGATCTGGAACGACGGGCGACGCTCGAAGGTGCCGTCGAAGCGGGCGCTGATCTTGTCCGGCGCGATCGCGGCGATCTCGGTGACCAGCTCGCGGATGTCGGCGGCACCAGCGGAATCGTCCAGGCTGGCAATCAGCTCGATGGGCTGGCTGATGCGTTCGAAGTAGGTGGCGAGTTGCGCTTGGGTGTTGCTGTCCAGCATGGCGTGATCCTTTCGTGGCACTTGTTTCATCAGGGCGAGTTGGTCCCGGCCCTCTTGAAAACCCACCACAGCGGACCGCTGGAACGGGTTTTCAACAGTGCCTGAATTCAGCGAGAAGGTGGGCAAACACGAAGCCCGTCATCACACTCAACCGAGTCCAGCAGCCGCCGCGGATCCGGCTCTGCCGGTCCGCTGGTGGCGCCCCCTCGAAGGGGGAGGCGGCTTGCCGCCTCGGGGGTGGTTAGATTTTTCCGACCAGGTCGATGGACGGTGCCAGGGTCTTGGCGCCTTCCTTCCACTTGGCGGGGCAGACCTGGCCCGGGTTGGCGGCGGTGTACTGGGCGGCCTTCAGCTTGCGCAGGGTTTCCGACACGTCACGGGCGATTTCGTTCGAGTGGATCTCGGCCGTCTTGATGATGCCTTCCGGGTTGATCACGAAGGTGCCGCGCAGCGCCAGGCCTTCTTCCGGGATGTGCACGCCAAAGGCGTTGGTCAGCTTGTGGGTCGGGTCACCCACCAGCGGGAACTTGGCCTTGCCGACGGCCGGCGAGGTTTCGTGCCAGACCTTGTGCGAGAAGTGGGTGTCGGTGGTCACGATGTAGACCTCAGTGCCCGCTGCCTGGAAGGCGGCGTAGTTGTCAGCCGCGTCTTCGATCTCGGTCGGGCAGTTGAAGGTGAACGCGGCGGGCATGAAGATCAGCACGGACCACTTGCCCAGCAGCGATTCCTCGGTGACGGTGATGAACTTGCCATTGTGGAAGGCTTCGGTCTTGAACGGTTGGACTTGGGTGTTGATCAGGGACATGCTTTGGAGCTCCTCTGGCAGTTGGTGGTGGAAGTCAGTCAATCGACAGGACGAATATTAGGCCGGTCGCGCGATGTTTTGGATTGATTGATCGAATGTGTCTGATTGAGTGAAGCTATTGCGAAGCACCAACTTTGCCATTTCTTGCCAAAGCACTTAAGCTTTCGACATGAGCACGATGAACATCTCGCTGCCGGACAGCCTCAAGGCTTTTGTCGACGCGCAGGTCAGCCAACACGGCTACAGCACGAGCAGTGAATACATGCGGGAGCTGATTCGCCGCGACCAGGACCGCCAGCAGTTGCGCAAGCTGCTGCTTGCTGGCGCAGCATCTGCCCCCACGGTACCGGTCACCCAGGCCTACTTCGACAGCCTGCGAAAGCGGGCTCGTCAGGCAGACAAGCCTGCGCCGCAGGCGTGACGCCCAGACCGGTCATCCCACGCGAACAGGCAAATCGGGATGTTGACGAAGCCCTGGCCCACTATCTCAGCGAAGACGCTGAATCGGCGGCACTGGGCTTCATCGATGCGCTGGAAGACGCGTACACCCACATTGGCCTGCATCCAGCGACAGGTTCGCCGCGTTACGCCCACGAACTGGGCCTGCCCGGTCTGCGAACCTGGATCCTGACCGCCTACCCGCACCTGGTGTTCTACATCGAACGCGAGGACCACATCGACGTCTGGCGTGTGTTGCACGGCCTGCGCGACATTTCGACAGAGATGCGGGAACAGGCCGGGGACATTCAACCGCACTGCCCCACGTAGCCACAGGCGGTGCAGAAGTCGCAGCCGTCCTTGTGGATCATCGTCGCGTTGCCGCATTCCGGGCAGGGCTTGCCGGCCATCGGCACGACCTTGTCGGCCACCGAAGTGCGGGGCGCTGGCGAGGCCAGGATGCCCATCTCGCGCAGCGGGAAGCCCTCTTCGTCCAACACACCCAGCATCGCGTAGCGGTGGATCACCAGCCGGGCAACATAGGCCACCGTGCTCGGCCAGACCTGCTGGCGTTTCTGCCCCGGAATCGGCGCCATGAAGTGGCCCAGCGGCTCGCCGACGTTCAGCAGCTTGCGCAGCTTCATGCCGATCCAGGCTGGGTCGATGACCCGCATGTCCAGCGACAGCAGGCGCGCCAGCCCGTCGAACGCGCGTGGGTAGTTGCCGGAGAAGCCGAGCGCACACGGCCGGGTGACGTAGCCGGCCGGCGCGTCCGGGCTGGCCAGCGCCACTTCCTTCAAGGTCAGCGTGAAGGCTTCGCCGGTGGCCGGGTTGTCCACGTCGACCGCCCAGGCCAGCGTGCCCGCCGTGGTGGTGCGCGGCTCGTCGCGGCTGAACATCGCGTCCAGCACCGGCGTCGGCCCGTCCTGCAACGCGCCCAGCTGCTCGCAGCGCCAGCGAATCACGCTGGCCGTCGCGGCGACCACGCCAGGAAACAACCGCTTCTCCCCGCTGGGCGGAAAGGCCATCTCGAACGCGCGCTCCTCGGCGACGGTCGCCAGCGCGTCGAGCTTGAGCTTGAGCCATTGCGGGTCGTTGACGCGCATGTCCATCGACAGCGTCTTGGCCAGCGCACCCAGGCCACGCGGCTGCTCTGCACCGTTGACCCAGACTTCAAACGGCAGCGTGCGGCCGAACAGCCCGCCGTCCGGCCCGGCTTCGGCCGGCAGTTCACCGACGAACAGCGCGAAGTCGCCGTGCGGGTGCTGGATCATGTAGCTCCAGGCCGGATTGCCACCGCGCAGTTCCGGTCGGCCCGGCCAGCGCAAGGAAGTGAGCACCGGCTTTGGCAGCTTTTCCAGTTTCAGGCGCTGGTTCGCGCCGTCGGTGGTGAGGGTCGTGAGCGGTGCAGGCGTGGCGCTGGGCGTGGGCTCGACGCTGAGCACCGAGCCCAGGATCGCATTCGGCCGGTAGGTCGCCAGGCCCTTCAGCCCGCTTTTCCACGCCGTCATGTAGAGGTCCTGGAAATCGACGTAGGGGTAGTCCGCCGGCACGTTGACGGTCTTGCTGATGGACGTGTCGATGCAGGGCGCGACCGCCGCGACCATCAGCGCGTGCGCCTCGGCGCTCATCTCCAGCGCGGTGACGAAGGCCTCCGGCAGCGGCGTGTCGGCGCCCTTCAGGTGGCGGAACAGGCGCCAGGCATGGTCCTCCACCGCATATTCCTTGAAGCTGCTGTCGGGCATGCGCTTCTTGCGGGTGTAGGTCCAGCTGAAGGCCGGCTCTATGCCGTTGCTGGCGTTGTCGGCAAAAGCCAGGCTGATGGTGCCGGTAGGTGCAATGGACAGCAGGTGCGAGTTGCGCAGCCCGTGCTTGCGGATGCGGTCCTTCACCGCCTGCGGCAGACGCGAGGCGAAAGTGCCACGCGAGAGGTACAGGTCCGCATTGAACAGCGGGAAGGCCCCTCGCTCCTGGGCCAGGTCCACGCTGGCGTCATAGGCACCGTCGCGCATGATCTCGCTGATCTGCCGCGCCATGTCGCGCGCGGCCGGCGTGTCGTAGCGCAGGTTCAGCATAGCCAGCGCATTGCCGAGGCCGGTGAAGCCCAGCCCCACGCGCCGCTTGTTGGCCGCCTCCTCCTGCTGGCGCGGCAACGGCCAGACGGTCACGTCCAGCACGTTGTCCAGCATGCGCGTGGCCACCTTCACCACCTCGGTGAAACCGGCCGCGTCAAACCGCGCACCGGGTTCGAACGGCTCCACCACGAAGTGAGTCAGGTCAATGGAGCCGAGGCAGCAACAACCATAAGGTGGAAGTGGCTGTTCGGCGCAAGGATTCGTTGCCGCAATCGTCTCGCAATAACTCAGGTTGTTGTCCTGGTTGATGCGGTCCAGGAACAGCACGCCGGGTTCGGCGTGGTCGTAGGTCGCGCGCATGACCTGGTCCCACAGGCCGCGGGCGGGCACGCGGCGGTAGACCCACAGGCCGTCGCCGCGCTGGTAGGCGCCGGCAGCTTTCTGCTTGGCGCCGGGCTCGGCGCGATGCAGCAGCTCGACCTCGCCGCCGGCCTGCACGGCTTCCATGAAGACGTCGGTCACGGCAATCGAGATGTTGAAGTTCTTCAGGTCGCCCTGGTCCTTGGCATGGATGAACTCTTCAATGTCCGGGTGGTCGCAGCGCAGCACGCCCATTTGCGCGCCGCGGCGCGAGCCGGCGGACTCGACCGTTTCGCAGGAGCGGTCGAACACGCGCATGTAGCTGATCGGTCCGGAGGCGCTGGACTGGGTGGAGCCGACCCAGGCACCGCGCGGGCGGATGCGCGAGAAGTCATAGCCCACGCCGCCACCGCGGCGCATGGTTTCGGCCGCCTCGGTCAGCGCGGTGTAGATGCCGGGCACGCCGTCTTCTTCGCTGGCGATGGAGTCGCCCACCGGCTGCACGAAGCAGTTGATCAAGGTGGCGCTGAGCGCGGTGCCGGCAGCGGAATTGATGCGGCCGGCCGGCACGAAACCGCGGCGCTGGGCGTCCAGGAAACGCGCGGCCCAGTGGGCTTGCTGTGCAGCGGGTTCCGCGGCGGCAAGCGCGTTCGAAATGCGAGCACGCACTTCGTCGACGCTGCGTTCTTCGCCCTTGGCGTACTTCTCGACCAGCACCTCTTCGCTGATGGCCTGCGGCGGCAGGTTGGCGAGGCTGGGGGCGGCCGACGGGCGGCGGCCAGTGGTGCTGGAGGTCTTGTTCATGGCGGGCAATGGCGCTGCGGAGGCTGTGGAAATCCACAGCCTCCATGATGAACCAAAGCGGCCTGCCGTGGGGCCTGTCTGCATGCACCCGAGGGTTTTAGCGGCGGCCGCCAGATAGGTCCGGATTTGCACCACTGATCCGGCTTCAGCCTCGCATTGAAAGCGTCGATAAACAGGGTCGAATCCGCAACACCCGGGCGGGGCGCGTGCCTGCAATGCACGCGAATGGAGACATCCGGCTTTTTTTGGAGGTTCCACGAAGTGAACAAGATGCGACATTGGAAGATCGGGACCCGGCTGCGGCTGGCCTTCGGCCTGATGGCGGCGATGCTGCTGCTGTCCAGCGGCCTTGCGCTGGCCAAGCTCAGCGCCATGCAGGAAAACGTGCTGCAGGTGACTGACAACTGGTTGCCCAGCGTGGTCACGCTGAGCGAGCTCGACGCGCTCATCTCCAAGGCCAGAACCGCGAGCCTGCGCCATGTGCTGGTGGTTGACGTCGAGAACAAGAACAAGGCCCGCGCGATGCGGGACCAGGCCGTGGAGAAGGAAATCCCGGAGCTGCTGGCGGCCTACGACAAGCTGGTTTCTTCGCCCGAAGAAGGCGAGTTGAAAAAGCAGCTGGACGCGCAGTGGAAGGCCTATGTCGCGGTTGACAACAAGCTGCTGGCAGCATCCGAAACCAGTCGGGTGCTGAGCGCCGTGATCGCCACCGGAGACTCGAACGACAAGCTGATGGCCTTGCTCGCGACCCACAAGGCCATGATGGAACTCAACCGCAAGGGCGCAGCCGACGCGCGGGCCGAGTCGGTGCAGGGCTACGAAGCTTCGCGCGTTGCGACCATTTCGTTTGCCGTTGCCGCACTGGCGATTGCAGGCGTGCTGGCCTGGCTGATCACCCGCTCGATCACCACGCCGCTGCAGGCCTCGCTGAGCCTGGCCACCCGGGTGGCCGAAGGCGACCTGACGATGCGCCTGCCGGCCGATGGCCGCGACGAAGTCAGCGCACTGAACCAGGCACTCAATGCGATGGCCGAACGCTTGGCCGAACTGGTCAGGCAGGTGCGCCAGAGCAGCGAAAGCATTGCCACCGGCTCCAGCGAGATTGCCACCGGCAACGCCGACCTGAGCCAGCGCACCGAGCAGCAGGCCGCCAATCTCGAAGAAACCGCTTCTTCGATGGAAGAGCTGACCTCGACCGTCAAGGCCAGCAGCGACACCGCCCAGCAAGCCTCGCAGCTGGCCACCGCGGCCTGCGCTTCGGCGACACGCGGCGGCGAAGTGGTGGGCCAGGTCGTCAGCACGATGAACGAGATCACCAGCAGCAGCCGCAAGATCGGGGAAATCATCGGCACCATCGACGGCATTGCCTTCCAGACCAACATCCTGGCGCTGAACGCTGCGGTGGAAGCGGCGCGGGCCGGCGAACAGGGCCGCGGCTTTGCGGTCGTGGCCGGCGAAGTGCGCAGCTTGGCGCAGCGCAGCGCCGAGGCGGCCAAGGAGATCAAGAGCCTGATCGGCGCCAGCGTCGAGAAGGTCGAGACCGGTTCGCGCCTGGTGGGCAGCGCCGGCACGCAGATGGACGACATCGTCGCCCAGGTGCGCCGCGTGGCCGACCTGATCGGCGAGATCAGCGCCGCCGCCCGCGAGCAGAACGATGGCATCGGCCAGGTCAACACCGCCGTCACGCAGCTGGACCAGGTGACGCAGCAGAACGCCGCGCTGGTTGAGCAGAGCGCCGCCGCGGCCGACAGCCTGAAGCAGCAGGCCGCCAAGCTGGTGACCCTGGTCAGCACCTTCCGGCTGGGCGGTGACGCCGGCCTGCCGCCAGCCGCGCCGCCGGCCCATCACGTGGCCGCGGCACAGGCCATCCGCAGCGCCGCCGCGCCGCGTCCGGCGCCGGCTGCGACGCAAGTCACCACGGCCTCCCCGACTGCAACTGCTGCACCTGCTGCACCAGCCAAGGCAGAAGTGACCAGACCCGCCGCGCCGCGCCCTGCCGCACCGCCGCCGGCCGCACCTTCGGGCCCCGGCGACGATTGGGAGAGCTTCTGACCGCGCGCTGTCGCGCAGCCTGAACCCGAGGCCGCCTTCATGGCGGCCTTCCGTTGCCGCCGGCAGATGCGGGGGCTTGCGCTTGGCCGATACTGCGGCGTCTGCAACGACTGCCGCCGCCATGCCTGCTCACCGCTCTTCGGATCTGCCGCGCCAACTGCTGTCCATCCTGGCGCTGCTGGCCTTGATCGCCACCGGGGTCTGGGTGCTGCGGCCCTTCATCGCGCCGCTGATCTGGGCCACGATGATCGTCGTCTCGACCTGGCCGCTGATGGTGCGGCTTGAAGCGCGGCTCAAGGGCCGGCGCACCCTCGCGGTCGCGCTGATGCTGGTCGCCCTGCTGCTGTTGTTTTTCGTGCCCATCACCGCGGCGCTGGTCACGCTGGTGGACCACGCGGACGAGGCGGTCGAGTGGGTGCGCTCACTGCCGCTGGACAAGCTGGCCGCGCCGCCGGACTGGGTGGCCGAGCTGCCGGTGGTGGGCGCCCGGCTGGCCCAGCTGTGGCGCGAATCCGCCGAGGCCGGCGCCAGTGCGCTGCTGGCCAAGCTCAGCCCGTATGCCGGCAGCATGGCGCGCAACATCCTGTCCGAGGCCGGTGCACTGGGCATGATCGGCCTGCAGTTCCTGATGACCATGCTGATCTGCGGCGTGCTGTACGCACATGCCGAATCGGCAGCCGACCTGTGCCGCCGCTTCGCGCGCCGGCTGGCCGGGCCGCGCGGCGTGGAAATGGTGCAACTGGCCGCGATGTCGGTGCGCGGCGTGGCACTGGGCGTTGTCATCACCGCGGTGGCGCAGGCGCTGCTGGGCGGGCTGGGGCTGCTGGTGGCCGGCGTGCCAGGCGTGTCGCTGCTGACGACCATCATGTTCGTGCTGACCATTGCCCAGATCGGCCCGTTCCCGGTGCTGCTGCTGGCCTGCGGCTGGCTGTTCTGGAAGGGCCACACCGGCTGGGCCATTGCGCTGTTCGTCTGGTCGCTGCTGGTCGGCACGCTGGACAACGTGCTGCGGCCCTGGCTGATCCGCAAGGGCGCAGACCTGCCGCTGCTGCTGATCTTCACCGGCGTGGTCGGCGGCCTGATCGCCTTCGGCCTGATCGGCATCTTCCTCGGCCCGGTGGTGCTGGCCATCACCTACACCCTGATGGGCGCATGGGTCGATGAAGTGCCGGACGAAGACAACCCCGCATGATGCTCGCGCGTTGCCAACACTGGCCGCGCCATGCCCCCAACAGCCGGCCCGCGCCTTGCTCCCAGACCTTGCCGCTGTACAAAGGATTCGCCATGTCGCCTGCGCACTCCCGCTCCCCCGCCCGGCCCGTTCGCGCCGCCCTGCTCGGCCTGGCCTGCGGTGCCTGGTTCACACTGGCCCAGGCCGGCGTGGTCGAGGCCTATTTCCCGGACCCGCGCGCGATGAGCGACGTGCGCGATGCCAATGGCTTCAATGCCGATGTCGAGAAGCCGCTGGGCGACTACCTGCGCACATTGGGCGACAAGCTGCTGGGCGACCGCCGGCTGGTCATCAACGTGATCGACGTGGATCTGGCCGGTCAGTTGGAGCCGGTCGGCCCGCGGCAGGAAATGATCCGCGTGCTGCGTTCGCACACCTGGCCGCGCATCGAGCTGCGCTACCAGCTGAGCGACGCCAACGGCGTGGGCCTGCGCAGCGGCGAGGTGCGGCTGATCGACACCGACTACCTGTCCAACGCCCGCCTGGCCGGCGCCACCGACCCGCTGCGCTATGAGAAGCAGATGCTCAAGGAGTGGTTCATGCGCGAGTTCACCGAGCGCTGATCGCCGCTGGATTGGGCTGTCCGCGGCCTGTCCACCACGGGCCGACCCTGGCCTGCCGGCACGGCGATTGCGGGTAGAGTCGCGTCGCCCGTTGCTCACCCCGGCTCCCCATGCGCCTGCCCAATCTCTTCGCCACCTCCCGCGGCCGCCTGGCCGCGTTTTTCTTCCTCTACATGACCGAGGGCATTCCGCTCGGTTTTGCGGCCACCGCGGTGGCCACGCAGTTGCGGCGGCAAGGCGTGGGGCCGGCCGAGATCGGCGCCTTCGTTGGCTCGTTCTACCTGCCCTGGGCCTTCAAGTGGGCCTTCGGTCCCATCATCGACGTGTTCGCGTCCGAGCGCCTGGGACGGCGGCGCGGCTGGATCCTGGGCACGCAGCTGATCATGGTGGGCACGCTGCTGTCGCTGCTGGCGCTGAAGCTGCCGGACCAGCTGGCGCTGTTCACCATCATCCTGCTGGTGCACAACACCTTCGCGGCGATGCAGGACGTGGCCATTGACGCGCTTGCCGTCAACACGCTGAAGGAAAACGAGCGCGGCACGGCCAACGGCATGATGTTCGCCGGCGCCAACGTGGGCCAGATGATCGGCGGCAGCGGCTCGCTGTTCCTGGCCGGCTACTTCGGCTTCCAGTCCACCTTCTTCTTCGTCTCGGCCTGCATCCTGGCCGTCACCGCGCTGGTCGTGCTGCCGCTGAAGGAAGCCGCCAGCCCGGCCCGCATCAAGGCCGCAGGCTCGGCCATGGCCGCGGCGTTCGCCGAGATGCGCGACTTCTCTGTCACTGCCTTCCGCTCCTTCCTCGGCACGCGCGGGGCATTCGCCGGGCTGGCGATGTCGCTGCTGCCGCCAGGCGCGATGTGCCTGGGCCTGGCGCTGCAGAGCAACCTGGCTGTCGAGCTGGGCATGAACGACGACCAGATCGCCTGGCTGAACATGCTCTCCACCATCTGCGGCGCGGGCGGCAACCTGCTGGGCGGCTACATCTCCGACCGCTGGGGTCGCCGCCGCTCGCTGGGCATCTACATCGCGCTGATGAGCCTGCCGGTGCTGGTGATGATGGCCATCCTGCAGCAGCATGGCTGGATCATGCCGATGGCGGAAGGCTCGGCGAGCCGGCCCACGGTCACGCCGTTCCTGATCAACGCCTACTGGGCCGCCGTCTTGTCCTACGGCGTGTTCCAGGGCCTGATGTACAGCGCCGCCACCGCGCTCTACATGGACGTGACCAACCCGCGCGTGGCCGGCACCCAGTTCACCGCCTACATGGCGATGTTCAACCTGACCATCTCGTACAGCGCGACCTGGCAGGGCATTGCCATCGAAAGCGTGGGCTATCCCAAGACCATGCTGATCGACGCCTTCTTCGGCCTGCTCTTCATCTCGCTGCTGCCCTTCACGCAGCGCCGCGCCAGCGACCCGGCAGGCTTCTCCGACCACCATGCCTCCGGCCGCGCTCGCAAGCTGGCGCTGGGCCTGGCGGCGGTGAACCTGCTGTGGGTGCCGCTGTTCGCCAACCAGGCGCTGCTGGGCGCGGCACTCCCAATCGCGCAGATCTTCTACTCGCTGATCTTCATTGGCTCGGCGCTGTTCCTGTTGGCCGGCGGCATGGTGCTGCGCGAGTCGCATCCGGTGCTGGCGCGCTGGGGCAAATGGTTTGCGCCCTTGCTGCTGCTGATGGTGGCACGCAACCACCTGGACACGCTGGCCGGCTGGCTGGGCCAGACCGAGGCGACGCTGCAGTCGTCGAGCGCGCCCTTCTTCTACGCCGTGCCGGTGCTGGCCGCCGTGTTGTTGCTGCAGTTGGCCCGCGAGCACTGGCAGGCGCTGGCGCAGTTGGACGCGGACGACACGAGCGACGCAGACCTGGCGTCGCGCGGCGCGGTCTGACGGAAAGCGGCGCTACAGGTTCGCCGTCAGCGTCAGCGAGTTCATGCGCCGCGTGAAGGCGGCAAACGGCAGCGTGGACTGGCGGCGGGCCCAGCCGAGGTTGACGCCCAGCTGCCAGTTGCGCGCCAGGTCGTAGCGCCAGCCGAGGTCGGCGGAATCGAGCCGGTCGTCGCGGTTCAGCACAAAGCCGAGCGGGAACTCGGTGCCGCGGTAGCGCGCATCGGTCCGGCTGAACGACAGCGACATGCGCTGGCGCTCGGACAGGCGCAGCGAACCGCCGAATTGCGCACGCTTGGCGACCTGGTAATCCACCGCATCCCCCGGTGCGTCACTGGCGCCGCGCGACAGGCCCAGGTCCAGTTGGTGGCCACCCTCGAACAGCCAGTGCAGTTCGCCCTCCCAGCTCAGGCCTTTCCAACCGCGGCGCTTGTAGCCTTGGTAAGGCGCATAGGCCTCGAAGCCCTTGTGCTCGCCGCCCAGTTTCAGCGTGCCGGCCAGTGGCAGGCCGGGCCAGTCTGACGGCGGGGGTGCCGACGGCTGTGGCGTTTGCGGGTCCGCCTGCGCGGGGTCGGCCGGGTCGCTGGCATCCACCGGGTTCGCCGGCGCGGGTGCACCCTCCAGCGGCGGCAGCGGCCACGGCATGCCGGCCTGGCTGGGCTCGAAGCTGACGGTGGCATACCAGCGCCGGTCGCCGTTGTCGGCCGCGTAGGCCTCCAGCGGATAGCGGGTGTGGGTGTCGCGCAGCTCGGCGCCCACGCGCACGCCGGGCGCCACCAGGTGCTGCGCCCGCAGCACCGCCTGTCGGGTTTGCATGTCGGCCTGCGCGGTCTGCTCGCGGTGATTGAGGTAGCGCTTTGCCGAGCGGGTGAACTCGGCTTCCAAGCGCAGCAGCCCGTCCTCGCTGTCGTGGCGCAGCACGCCGGCCAACGCGTGGGCCCGGAAGTGGTCGGCTGTGTCGTCGCTGCCGGCACCGACCACGTCGTGCCAGTCCTGCAGCACCGCGCGCCAGGCCAGCGCGGTGCGCTCGTCCAGCAGGTTCAGGCCATCCAGCGCCAGCTCGGCGTTATCGGTGTTGTCCTGCGGGCTGTCGAGCTGGCGCGTCAGCTCGGCGCGGGTGCTGAGCTCGTAGCGCTGGTCGCCATCGGGCAGCACGATGCTGAGCCCCGGCATCCACGCGTGGAAATGACTGAACAGGGGCTTCGTCGGCTGCAGCCGCAGGTTGCTGTTGGTGCCGTAGGCCAGGCCCAGCTGCGGCGTGATCTGGAACGGCCCGGCCGTCCAGGCCTGCGGCTGGTACAGCGGTGGCGCCAGGCCCGGCGGGTTGGCCTCAGGCGCGGGCGCCAGGCCTTCGGGCGCGGGAGCTTCGGGGGCGCCCTGGCCCCAGGCGACCTGCGGGCCGGCCAGGCAGGCCACCAGGGCCAGTGGCCGCCAAAGGATGTGAATGCCGACGCGACTGCCGATGCGGATGCGATGCGTGCTCAGTGTCGATCTCCCATGCGTGGTCCGCCCATCACAGGCAGCGCGCGCACGCTGCGACCGCCGGCGCTGGCTTCGGTTTCTATCGGCGGCGCCAGCCGGCCCGTCAATGCCGCGCCCCCCAGTGTCGGCCGCAGGCCGGCCAAGCCCGCCTTGAAGCCCGGCATGCGCTCGGCCAACAACGGCGAACGGTGCGTGCTGCTGGTGCCGGTGTTGCCCACCACGCCGAGCGCCGACGATACCGGCTTGGCCGCCAGCAGGTAAGCAAAATCGGCGCCCTTGGCCGTGCTGGCCGTCAGGCTGAAGCTGACGACCAGGCTGTTGGCGCCGGCCTGGAAAGTGCCCAGCGCCAGCGGATGGTCTGTGAAATAGCTCTGCGCCGCGGCAAAGCTGGTGAAGCTGCTGCTGGCCAGGGTCGTCGTGCCGCTGACGACGGTGAAGCTCATCGAGCTGAAACCGCCGTTGTAGCCGGTCAGGCCCAGCAGGCCCAGCGTCAGGTTGCTGTTGCTGGACAGCGAAAAGCTGTAGCTGGCGCTCGCACCGTAGGTCTTGCTGCCGACCGCCGCCGCGCCGTAGTTGGCCCCCATCACGCCCAGGCCCAGCACGCTGCTGCCACTGCCCAGCGCCGCGGCCACGTTGGGCCGGGTCGCGAGCACGCTGTTCAGCGTGGCGGCACTGGGCCGGCCATTGCTGCTGGCAAAGGCCTGCAAGCCGTTGCTGCCACCAGCGAGGTTGGGGAGCGTGAAGCTCTGGGCCGTGTTGTAGGTGCCGGCTGCCGTGCTGCGCGCGCCGCCGCTGGTCGCTGCAGTGGCCGTGTTGGTGACGCTCGCGCCGCCCATGGCGGCCATGCTGATGGCCGTGGCGCTGCCATTTCGGCCGTTGGCATTCGCCTCTGACGACAGGTCCGCCGCGCCCAGCCCTTGCGTGGTCGCAGTGGCATTGGCGCCGTCGCCAGTGGCCTTGGCCACGGCTTGCGCCAGGCCGCCATCGGCTGTGGCGATGGCCGTGACCTCAGCCTTGGCGTTGCCCGCCAGGCCGCCAAAGCTGCTGCCGCCGGTGGCTTCGGCGCTCAGCACCGTGTGGGCCAGCGAACTGCCGGTCAGCGTGGCCGTGGCCTTGCCGCCACGGTCACTGCCAAACGAGGTGCCGCCGCTGGCCAGCAGTGTGGCGTTCAGCTGCGCGCCGGTGGCATCGTCGGACAGCTGGGCGCCCGCGCTCGCCTCGCCGCCGATGCTGCCGCTGCCGCCGTAGGCGTTGACGGCCACGCTCAGCGCGCTGGCCTGGTGCTGCGTGAGCTTCAGCTTCGAGCTCGCCGCGCCGCCCACCCCGTTCTGCCCGAAGTCGGACGAACCGCCGCTGCCAGCCACCGCGCTCTGCGAGAGCGAGAGCAGGCCGTGGGTGCTGCCGCTCACGCTGTTTTTCAGGTCCACGCTGACGCCGCTGCCGCCCTGTGCGCCTTCGGAACCGGTGCCCCCGTTGCCTCCGCGCGCCTCGCCGGTGAGGCTCAGCGAGCCGCTGTCCGCCTTGCCTGAGACGGCCAGAGACGCAGCGCCGCCTGTGCCCGCCACGCGGCCCTGGCCGGTCGCGTTGCCACCGTCGCCGCCAACCGCCGTGTGCTGCATGTACAGCGCAGCCGCGCCGCTGGTCTTGCCGCTCGCCTGGACCGCGGCCGCACCGCCGATGGCACCGTTGCCGTCACCGCCCGAGCTGCCGCCGGTGCCGCCGGTCGCGTCGCCATACAAGCTCAGGTCGGCTGCGCTTTTGAGCGACAGCGTGGTGCTGGCCGCGCCACCGGCCTGGGCCTGGCCGTTGATCGCGCCGCCGCCGGTGCCGCCGTAGGTGGCGAGTTGCACCATGGCCGGGCCGCTGCCGACCAGCGACAGGCTCAGGCTGTTGCTCGCCGCCCCCCCCGCGCCACCCTGGGCGCTGGCGGAGAAGCCGCCGCTGCCGCCATTGGCGTTTTGCGTCAGCGTCAGCGAGCCGCTGCTGCTACCGGAAACGGCATTGCTGACGCTTTGCGCCGCACCCGCACCGCCGGCCGCGCCGTCATAACCGGAGCCGCCCATGCCACCCGCCGCCGCCGCGTAGACGCTGACCGTGCCGCTGTCGCTGGCGCCATGCGCCGTCACCGTGCCGGCCGCGCCGGCGCCAGCGGTGTGGCCGCTGCCCGCGGCGTCGCCACCACTGCCGCCTCGGGCTTCCACGCCGACCGTGGCCATGTGCTCGCCGGCGCTCGTCACGTCCCCGCTGGCGGTGCCGGCCTGGCCCGCGGCACCACTTGCGCCCTGGCTGCCGCCGCCACCCGAACCGCCGGACGCGCTGACGTTCAGCAAAGCATCGCCCGCCGCCCGCAGCTTGCCGCTGGCATTCGCTGCGCCACCCATCCTGGCCACGCCGCTGACTGTGCCGCCGCCCGTGCCGCCACCGGCGCTGAGAAAGACCTGCACCGATGCGGCCTGCGCGTCCGTCAGCTTCAGCTTGCTGGCGCCCTTGCCCCCGGCGCCTGCGCTGCCGCTGTCGCTGTTGCCACCGGCACCGCCAAAGGCTTGCTGCGTCAACGTCAGCGAACCGGCGCTGCTGCCGCTGGTCGCGTTGACCAGCTTGACGCTGCCGCCGTCGCCCCCGTTGGCACCGGCATTGCCGGCACCACCCTGGCCGCCCATCGCAAAAGAGGTGGCCATGGCCGCGCCGTTGCCGCTGACGGCGCTGCTCAGCGCACTCGCGCTGGCGCCTGCGCCGCCCTGGAAACCAGCGCCGTTGGCCGCACCACCGCCCCCGCCCACGGCATTCGCCTGGGCCGTCGTGTTCTGGCCGGCGCTGCCTCTCGCCACGGCGCTGGCGCTGGCCGCGCCCCCAGCACCACCGGCCGCACCGCTGCCCGCGCCCGCGCCCGCGTCGCCACCGGGCAGACCCGCACCGCCACCCACGCCGCCATTGGCCTGCGCGCTGCCGGACAGGTCACCCACACTGGCCTGGCTGGTGGCCTTGGCCGTGGCCGTGCCACCGTTGCCGCCCTTGCCGGCATTGCCACCGGCGACATTGCCACTGCCCGCACCACCGTTGCCACCGCTGCCACCATTGCCGCCCACGGCCTGGGCGCTGTTGCTGCCATCGGTCGGTGCGCTGGCATTGGCATTGGCCACGCCCCCCGCACCGCCGGTCCCGCCAGCGCCGCCCGGCGCACTGCCCGCGGTGCCGGTGCTGCCGGTGGTGGCGCTGTCATTCACCGTGGTGGCCCAGGCCGACTGGATGGCCGCGGACAGCAGCAGCGGCAGCAACGGGTGTACAGCGCGAAAACGAGTGCTCATGAGAAGGCTCCTAGAGGGTCGGCGACACGGCGATCCCTTGCGGGTGTGCGCCTGTGCCGGCAGCCACCTCCTTTCGCCATCCGGCGGCATCCTGCCATTGGCCCGCGGCACTGCCTCCCCCCACGATCTTGGGGGAAGGGACATGCACGGCGGCGCTGACAGAGTCAGCGCTTGTCGACCCCGCGCAGGCTCGCACCGCCCAGGACGGGCAGCGCACGGGCGTTTCGGCCCCGGTCGCCCTCGCCTTCCGCCTCGACGCCTTCGGCCACGCGCGGATTCGACCGCATCACCACAGCCGAACCGCCAAGCGTTGGCTGCAGCGAACCCAGGCCAGCCTTGAAGCTGACGGCCGGGGCGCGCGCCATGGCCAGGGCTGCAGGCTTGGCCACCGCGGCGCTCACGGTGCGCGGGCCGGTGGCCTCATCGGCGTCGACCTGCAGGTCGGCCTTGCCACGGCCGAAGGCCACGCCGGCCAGCCGGCCCATCAGCGTGGGCGCCTTGCGGGCGCCGACGGTGCCGGTGGCAACGGCGGCCGCAGGCGCCTCGGCGCTCAGCGAACCGGTGGGCTTGGACGACAGCACGTAGCCGATGTCCGCGCCCTTGGCCGCCGCGGCCGTCAGGCTGAAGCTGATCACCAGGTTGTTGGCGCCCGCGACGAAGGTGCCCAGCGAGAGTGGGTGGTCGGTGAAGTAGGTCTGCGCCGAGGCCAGCGCCGTGAAGCTGGTGCTGACCAGCGTGGTGGCACCGCTGACGACGCTGAAGTTCATGCTGGTGAAGCCGCCGTTGTAGGCCGTCATGCCCAGCAGGCCCAACGTGAGGTTGCTGTTGCTGGCCAGCGAGAAGTTGTAGCTGGCGCTGGCGCTGGCGCTGTAGCTGCGGCTGCCGAATGCACCCGCGCCATTGCTGGCACCCAGCGATCCCAGGCCCAGCACGCTGGCACCGCTCACGGCGGCCGAGACATTTGGGCGTCCGCTCAGGGCCGTGCTCAGCGCACTGGCGCCCGGCGCGCCATTGGTGAAGGCAAAGGCCTGCAGCCCAAGGCCACCCTTGCTCAGGTCCGGAAAACGAAACGGTGCCGCGGGGTCGAAGCTGCTGGCAGCCTGGCTGTGCACGCTGCCACCGGCTGCGGCCACCGCGGTGCTTTCGATTTTGGGAATCTGGGAGATGTCGCCGGTCACCCGGCTGATGGCGGTCGCCAGACCGATCCTGGCCGTGGTCCAGGCGTCAGAAAGCAGGTCCGCTGCGCCCAGGCCCTCGGTTTCGGCCTGCGCACGCGCCTGGCTGCCCCGGGCCGTGCTGCTGGCCCGTGCAAGCCCATCGAACTGCGTGGTGACCGCCAGCACGCTCGCATCCGCGGTGCCTTTGGCGCCAGCCGAGGCGCCGGCGCCACCTTCGGCGAGCCCGGTGATGACGGTGTGCATGCCGGTGGAGGCGGTTGCGACAACGCGGGCGCCCCCACCCAACTGGCTGCCAGCAGCGCGGCCTCCGATGGCGCTGAGGCTGAGATCCACCGAGCCGCCGGTCCAGGGGCCGAGATTGACCAGGGCCTCTGCTGCGCCTCCCGCGCCGCCTTGTGCCGAGCTGCCGCCTTGGCCCCCTTCACCGCCTTGCGCCTTGAGCGTTCCGCTCAGCACGGCCGAGATGTTTTCGGATTGCATCAATTGCGCGCTGGCACGGCCACCACTGCCACCCAGCGAGGCCTGTGCAGCACCGCCAGCACCGCCTGTTGCAGTTTCCACGTAACGAGGCAGCACAACGCCGAACAACATGTCGTCGACCACGCCATACACCACCGCGTCTCCCCCTGCGCCACCTGCCGCACCGGACAGCCCGGCGCCCCCGGCCCCGCCGGTGGCGCCGGCCGAGGCGGTCGAGCCAGCGACGCCGGCATGGAACCCCGCCTGGGCCTGCGAGGCACCGCCCGCGCCGCCACGGTAGCCGATGCCTGCGCCAGTACCACCAGCCCCGCCGGTCGCCATGGCAGAACGCTGGGTCGCCAGAGCATCAAGGGTTTCGCCGCCGACAGTCGACGTGGCGCGGCCGCCCTGACCACCGTCGCCGGAGGACAGCTCGTTGCCTCCGGCACCTCCCTGGGCCAGCGCCTCGACCTGCAGGATGCCAATGCCGGAGCCGGCAGCGGAGGCATAGGCATCGGCTCCCGCTCCACCACCGACCAGTTCGCCGCTCTCCGAGCTGTCGCCCCCACGCCCGCCCTGGGCCTCCGAGCGCAGAAAGACCGAACTGGCCGTCTGGTTCTGCTCGCTCAACTCGGATGTCGCCGCCCCGCCCGAGCCGCCGATGTAGTACTGCGCAGCGCCGCCGTCCCCACCCTGGGCACGCTGATACAGCGACAAGGCACCGGTGGTGGTACCGACGGCGGCATTGCTGAGCCACACCTCCGCGCCGCCAGCGCCCGGTTTGCCCCTGACGGCGCCGCCATCACCGCCTCGCGCCCGTGCCGTCACACTGACTGCGCCGCTGCCGGACTGGCCGCTGGCCTGGACGCTCGCGGTGCCGCCATGCGGGTCGTCGTTTCTCAAGCTGACCTGCCCTCCCACTGCATCGGCAACCACCGTGACCTGGCCGGCGCCGCTGACGCTGCCACGTGCCGATGCGCTGGCCGCACCACCGGTGGAGTTGCCGTTGCCGCCTGTGGCGGTGGTCGTGAGCGACAGATCGCCGACGCCGCTGACGTCGGCAGTTGCAAGCGCATCGCCGCTGCGCAAGTCTCCGTTCAGGCCAGTGCCGCTGTGTCCGCCCTGAGCGCTCACCGTGACGATCTGCGAGGCTGCAAGCGTGTCGACCCGGGTCAGGGTGCTGCTGGCGTCGCCGCCCATGCCGCCAACGGAATAGGTGCCACCGCCCTTGCCGCCGGAGCCGCCTTGCGCGGCCTGGATGAGGGTCAGCTGACCAGCGGTGCCGCCGCTCACTGCATTGACCAGCGACGCCGAACCACCGCTGCCGCCGTTCGTCGGTGAGTAGCCGTCGATGCCATTTCCGCCATTGCCGCCCACTGCGGTGGCGCTGACCATGACCTTGCCGCTGCCGGAAAAGGCGCTGGCATCGACGGCGGTGACGGGGCCGCCGTAGCCACCCGAAGCTTCGGAGTTCCAGTTGGGGCCTCCGGTTCCACCCGAGCCGCCCACGGCAAGCGCCGTCGCCTCGGCGGCGTTGGTACCGGTCGCGGTCGCATTCGCGCTGGCACTTGCAAGGTTGCCGCTGCCGCCAATGCCACCGCTGGGCGGCTCGCCACTCGGGCTCTCAGGGCCAATGCCGGTGTCGCCGCCGTTGCCGCCGTATGCACTGGCCACGGCCTTGGCCGCACCGGTGGCTGGCGATGACACGGCCTTGGCCGTTGCGGTGCCGCCGTTGCCGCCGTTGCCGCCAGTCCCTGCGTCCACGGTGTCGGTGCCAAGCCCGCCAGTGCCGCCACGCCCGCCGTTGCCGCCAGTGGCGGTGGCGGTGTTGCTGGCATCGCCATTGCCGCTGGCAGTGGCGCTGGCGTTGCAGCCATTCCCGCCAATGCCGCCGTTGCCTCCGGGCGAGGCGCCCGGGCTGCCGGTGGCGCCGGTGCAGCCAACGCTGGTCACGGTGGCTGCACCGGCAGGTCCAAGCGCCGCGGCGCCGAGCAGCCAAGGCACCAGGGAAAGGCGGGAGATTCGAGAGGCGCGCCACGCCATGCGCGCGGCAACCCGGTGGACAGAGGAAGTCATGGGCAGTCCTTGTCGGCGGCACGCAAGCCAGGGGCACCTGACTGCGGCGAGGCCGGAAAGGCCTTGTTCACCCGGGGCCGGCATCACGCCACCTGGAAAACAGCAATGCCGGCCTTGCATCATGCCGGCACAGCAAAATCACCGCGATGACCTTCGCTCTGGACCAGGGTAAACACTGAACACATCAGCGCCTGTCGATCCCGCGCAGGCCAGCGCCCGAGACCGGCAGAACATGGGCACGCCGCTCTTCGGCCTGCAGGGTCGGCTGACCGGCCAGCGCCGCGCCGCCCAACATGGGCCGCAGTGTCATCAGGCCCGTCTTGAAACCCAGGCCACCCGGCGCGGCCGGGAGGCGGTCGACGCGGGTGATCAGGGTCGGCGCCCTGCGTGCACTTTCGGTGACCATGCCCCGGCTGGTCGTCGCCACGGCCACGCCACCGGCTGGCACACCAGCACCGGTGGCCAAGGCCCCGGTGGGCTTGGACGACAGCACGTAGCCGATGTCCGCGCCCTTGGCGGCGGCTGCCGTCAGGCTGAAGCTGATCACCAGGTTGTTGGCGCCCGCGACGAAGGTGCCCAGCGAGAGTGGGTGGTCAGTGAAGTAGGTCTGCGCCGAGGCCAGCGTCGTGAAGCTGGTGCTGATCAGCGTGGTGGCGCCGCTGACGACGCTGAAGTTCATGCTGGTGAAGCCGCCGTTGTAGGCCGTCATGCCCAAGAGGCCCAGCGTCAGGTTGCTGTTGCTGGCCAGCGAGAAGTTGTAGGTCGAGCTGGCGCTGTAGCTGCGGTTGCCGGTGGCGCTGGCCGAGTAGTTGGCCCCCAGCGAACCCAGGCCGAGCACGCTGCCGCCGCTCACCGCAGCGGTCACGTTGGGCCGGCCGCTGAGCGCGCTGGTCAGCGTGCCGGCGCTGGGCGAGCCGTTGCTGTACGCAAAGGCCTGCAGCCCGTTGCTGCCGCTGCTCAGGTTCGGGAAGGTGAAGCCTGTGGCGGTGTTGAAGGTGCTGCTGGCCTGGCTGTGGGCGCCGGCCTTGGCGGCAGCGCTGGCACTGTTGCTGATGCTGGTGCTGCCGCTGGTCACGGTGCTGACCGCCGTGCCGGTGCCGGCTTCGCCGGTGACGTAGGCATCGGCGCCGGCGTCGGCCGCCGCCACGCCCACGCTGGTGGCAGTGGCGTTGGCGGTGTAGCCGGTGGCGGTGCCGGTGGCATGGGCATAGCCGTTGGCGGCGGTGGTGGTCGCCGTGACGGTGGTGGTGGCATTGCCGCGGTTGCCGCCGTTGCTGGTGCCTCCGGTGGCGGTGGCGTTGAGCTGGCTGTAGGCCTGGGTGCTGCCGCTCAGCGTGGCGGTGGCCTTGCTGCCGGTGGCGCTGCTGGTCGAGTTGCCCGCGGTGGCCGCCATGTAGCCGGTCAGGTGGGCACCGGCCTTGGTGTCGCTCAGCGTGCCGGTGGCCGTCGCCGCGCCGGCAATGGCGGCGGTACCGGTGCTGGTGCCGCCACCAGTGCCGCCGTTGGCATTGATGGTGACGCTCAGGTTGCTGGGCTTGGCGGTGTTGAAGTTCAGGTTCGAGGTGGCGTTGCCGCCCTTGCCACCGGTGCCGGTGTACGAATAGCCACCGGCGCCGCCGTTGGCTGTCTGGGTCAGCGTGAGTGTGCCGTTGGTGTTGCCGGCCACGGCGTTGGCCACGGTGACCGCGGCGCCATTGCCGCCGTTGGCGCCGTTGTAGCCGGTGCCGCCGTTGCCGCTGCTGCCGGTCGCGTAGACCGACACCGCGCCGGTGCCGGTGGTGCCGGTGCTCTTGAGCAGGGTGGCAACGCCGCCGACGCCGCCGGTCTTGCCGGCGCCATTGGCCGAGCCGCCGCTGCCGGCGCTGGCGGTGGTCTGCAGCGTGACGGTCTGGCTGCCGCTGCTGGTGGCCACGCCCTGGCTGCTGGCCGTGCCGCCAGCATTGCCATTGGCCGCGCTGGTGCCGGCACCGCCCACACCGCCGGTGCTGGTGGTGTAGAGCGTGGTGGCGCCAGCGCCGGTGAGCGTGGCATTGGCAGTGGCCGCGCCACCGGCCGCCGCCGTGCCGGTGGCGCTGTTGCCACCGCTGCCGCCATTGGCCTGCACGCTGGAGGCCAGGCTGCTGGCGCTGGTGTTGCTGAAGCTCAGCGTGCTGCTGGCCACGCCACCCGCGCCGCCGGCGGCGCTGTCCGAACTGCCACCATAGCCGGCTGCCGCGAGCTGGTTCACGGTCAGGCTGCCTGAAGTGGTGCCGCTGACGGCATTGGCCAGCGTGACGTCCGCGCCTTTGCCGCCCTTGGCGCCGGCCGTGCCGGCACCGCCGTTGCCGCCATCGGCCCGGCCGTTGACGTAGACCGTACCGGTGCCGCTGCTGCCACTGGCGCCCATGGTGGCGCTGGCGCCGGCACCGCCGCTCTTGCCGCTGCCATTGGCCGCACCGCCGCTGCCGCCGCGGGCCTGGGCATTGACGGTGGCGGCGAAGCTGCCGCTGGCATGGGCGGCGGTGCTCACGCCCCCGCTGCCGCCGAGCTGGCCAGCCGCGCTGGCACCACCGCCGCCACCCACACCGCCGGTGGCGTAGCTGTAGATCGTCAGCGCGCCGCTGCTGGTGATGTCGGTAGTGTTGCTGGCGGTGCCGCCGGCCTTGGTGGTGCCCGAGGTGGTGCCGCCGCCGGCACCGCCGTTGGCGGTGGTGTTGACGTTGGTCTGCGCGGCGCCCAGGCCGCTCAGCGTGAGGCTGCTGACGGCATTGCCGGCGTTGCCGGCCGCCGCGGTGTAGGCATAGCCGCCGCTGCCGCCGGTGGCGTTCTGGGTCAGAGAAAGCGTGCCTGCGGTGCTGCCGGAGACGGCATCGGTCACGGTGACCGCGCTGCCGGCGCCACCGGCGGCGCCGTTGTAGCCGGTGCCGCCGTTGCCGCCGTAGGCCAGCGCGCTGGCGCTGGCTGCGCCGGTGCCGCTGCCCACCTGCGAGGCCACGCTGGCGCTGGCGCCGGCCCCGCCGGCCTTGCCGGCGCCAGAGGCCGATCCGCCGCTGCCGCCATAGGCTGTGACTTGGCTGCTGGCGCTGTGGCCCGCCGTGGTGACGGCGGCACCGGTGGCGCTGGCCGCTTTGCCGGCTGCGCCGCTGGCGGTGCTGCCACCGGCCCCGCCTTCGCCGCCGTCGCCCGAGACGTTCAGCGTCAGGTTGCCGACCGAGTGCACGTCACCGGACGCGGTGGCCGTGCCACCCACCTTGGTGCTGCCGGTGCTGGAACCGCCGCCGGTGCCACCGGTGGCGTTGACCGTGACGTTCAGCGTGCTGGCCGCAGCGTCGTTGATGGTCAGCGCGCTGGCGGCATTGCCTCCGGCGCCGGCTGCCGCCGCATCGCTGCTGCCGCCTCCACCGCCGTAGGCACCCTGGGTCAGCGTCAGGCTGCCGGTGGTGCCGCCGCTGGTCGCGTCGGTCACGGTACTGGCGCCGCCCGCGCCGCCATCGGCCCCCGCGCTTCCCGAACCACCCGAGCCGCCGCGCACCGCGTTGGCCACGTAGACCGTGCCGTTGGCGCTGCTGGCGCTGGCCGTGCCTGTGCCCTTGTTGCCCGCGCCGCCAACCTGGCCGGCACCGCCCGCGGCGCCACCCGCGCCGCCCTGGGCGTTGAGCGACAAGGAAGCGCCACTGCCGCCGCCCACCTGCAGCGCGCCGCTGGCCGTGGCCGTGCCGCCCACGGTGCCGCTGCCGGTGCCGGCCCCGCCGCCGGTGCCACCGGTGGCATAGACATAGGCGGTCTGGCTGCCGGTGGTGGTGCTGTTCAGCGTGCTGCTGGCCGCGGCGGCATTGCCGGCGGTGCCGGTGCTGGTGCCACCGCCATTGCCGCCGTTGGTGTTGACGGTGGTGGTGAGCTGCGAGGCGGTGGTGTTGTGGGTGGTCAGGCTGTTGGTGGCCTTGCCCGCGTTGCCGGCCACGCCGGTGTACGAATAGCCGCCCGAGCCGGCATTGGCCGTCTGGTTCAGGTAGACGGTGCCGCTGCTGCTGCCGGTGGTGGCGTCGGTCAGCGTGACCGCTGCGCCATTGCCGCCGCCAGCGCTGTTGTAGCCGGTGCCGCCGCTGCCGGCATTGGCGGAGGTGGTGGACGTGACCGTGCCGGTGCCCGAGGTGCCGCTGGCGCTGGATGTGGCGGCGCTGCCGTTGCCGCCCTTCTTGCCGCTGCCCGAAGCAGAGCCGCCGTTGCCGCCGTAGGAGGTGGCATTGATGTTGACGGCATGCGCCACGGTGCTGGTGCCGCTGGCGGTGGCCGCGCCGCTGCCGCCAGCGGCGCCGTTGGCGGTGGTGCCGCCGGCGCCACCGCCGCCGCCGCTGGCCGTGACGTTCACCGTCAGCCCGCCGATGCCCTGGGCGCTGCCCGTGGCCGTGGCGGCCGCACCTGCGGAGGCCGTGCCGCTGGTCGTGCCGCCACCTTCGCCGGCGTTGGCGTTGGACTGCACCAGCAGGCTGCTGGCGGCGTTGTTGACCACGTTGAGGTTGGACTTGGCCGTGCCGGCCGTGCCCGCGGTGGCGTCAGCCGAGCCGCCGGCCGTGCCGCCGACGGCGTACTGGTCCAGCGTCAGCGCGCCGGCCGTGCTGCCGGTGGTGGCGTTGACGAGTTGCACGTTGGCGCCGTTGCCGCCGCCCGCGCCGCCGCTGCCCTGGCCGCCATTGCCGCCATAGGCCCGGGTGTAGATGTTGGCCGTGCCGGGGCCTGAGCCACCCCCGGCCTGCGCCGAAGCGCCGCCGCCATTGCCGCCCTTGACACCCACGCCGGTGGCGCTGCCGCCGGTGCCGCCCATGCCCTGGGCAGTGACGTTGCTGGAACCACCGCCGGTGACGGTGCCGCTGGCGGTCGCCGAGCCGGCGCCTGCCGCCCCGCCGCTGCCCGCGCCATCGCTGCCCCCCGCGCCACCGTTGCCATAGGCCGCCAGGCTCAGCGTGCCCACACCGGTGACGCTGGCCGTGCCCTGGCCGGCCGCGCCCGCGGCGGCCGTGCCGGTGCTGGTGCTGCCACCCGAGCCACCTGTGCCGGTGACCGAGATGTTCTGGTAGCTGGCGGTGGTGTCGTTGCGGGTCAGGCTGCTGCTGCCGCTGCCCGAGGCGCCGGCCGTGCCGTAGTACGAATAGCCGCCGCTGCCGCCGGTGGCGTTTTGGGTCAGGTAAAGCGTGCCGGCGGTCGAGCCACCCACCGCATTGCTGACGCTCTGGGCGGCGCCGTTGCCGCCATTGGCGCCGTCGTAGCCAGTGCCGCCGGAGCCCGCCGAAGCAGTGGCCGCGACCGACACCGTGCCGGTGCCGGACACGCCTTGCGCGCTGATGCCGGTGACCGCGGCGCCGTTGCCGCCCTGGTTGCCGGCGCTGATCGCCGCCCCCCCGTTGCCGCCATAGGCCAGCGAGTTGGCGGTGGCGCTGCCGCCGCCTGCGGCCGTGGCGCTTGAGCTGGCGCTGGCGCCTGCGCCGTTGCCGCCGGACGAACCGGTGCCCGCGCCAGCCCCGCCATCGCCCCCCGGCGAGCCGGAACTGCCACCGCTGCCACCGTAGGCAGTGGCCGCCGCCGTGGCGTTGCCGGCTGCCGGTGTGGAAGTGGCAGAAGCGGAGGCGCTGCCGCCGTTGCCCCCCTTGCCGCCCTTGCCGCCCTGGATGGACGCCGTGCCGCCACCACCAGCACCGCCGCTGCCACCGCCGCCACCCGAAGCGGTGGCCGTGTTGCTAGCATCGCCGCTCGAAGCTGTGGCCGACGCGTTGCCGCCAACACCGCCCGCCCCACCGGCAGCCCCGGGCGTGGCGCCATTGCTGCCGGGCGTGCCCGCCGTGCCGCTGTCATTGACCGTCACCGCATAGGCTTGCTGGATGGCCGCGCTGAGCAGCAAAGGCACCAGCGGCGCGAGCACCGAGCCCAGGCGCAAGGCACGGTGGGCCGAAGAGACGGAAAACGAAGATGCGCCGGCAGGGGCGCCGGCAGAGCTGAGGGGGCGACGTGACATGGTCATTCCTTGTCGAGAGCGAACGAACGAAAGCGGCCGGGCGGTCCCGGACGCAATCCTCGTTCAGGCGATTCGTGGGCATGACAACGCGGCTCACCAAACTGGCTGCCGCCATCTCTTTCCTGCCCGGGCCGGGATGCTGCCACCCTGCCCCCGCCAAGCGTCACCCCCAGGGTGGGGATTGGCCCCGCACCGTCCCCTATTGCGGGGACGGGTTGTCACTTGGGTCGCCCGGATGACGTACTAGCGCCGGTCGGCGCCGTGCAAGGCCGCGCCCACGGAAAACACCGGCAATACCTGCCGTTTGCGAGCGGAGCCGTTTTCGCCATCTACCGCGGCGGCCACTTCCGCCCGCGGGCTCAGCCGGCTGACAAAGGCGGCACCGTCCAGGCTGGGCCGCAGCGTCACCAGGCTGGTCTTGAAGCCCAGGCCGCGGTCCGTGCGCGCCACCAGCAGCGGCGCCCGGCGCGCGCTGTCGGTACCGGCGGTGATGCTGGTAGTTGCCACCGGCGCCAGCGCACCGGTGGCCTTGGCCGACAGCACGTAGCCGATGTCCGCGCCTTTGGCCGCGCTGGCCGTGAGGCTGAAGCTGAGCACCAGGTTGTTGGCGCCGGCGGTGAAGCTGCCCAGCGACAACGGGTGGTCGGTGAAATAGGTCTGCGCCGAGGCCAGCGTCGTGAAGCTGGTGCTGACCAGGGTGGTCGCGCCACTGACCACGCTGAAGCTCATGCTGGTGAAGCCATCGTTGTGGGCTGTCATGCCCAGCAGGCCCAGCGTGAGGTTGCTGCTGCTGGCGAGAGAAAAGCTGTAGGTCGCGCTGGCGCTGTAGGTGCAATTGCCTTTTGCATAGTTGCCGTAGCTCGCGCCCAAGCTACCAAGTCCCAGCACGCTACCGCCACGCAAGGCCGCAGTCACATTGGGACGGCCGCTCAGTGCAGCGTTCAAGGCGCCTTTGCCTGGGTTGCCGTTGCTGTAAGCGAAGGCCTGCAGGCCTTCGCTGCTGCCCAGGAACCCCGCCCTGCTGTTGAAAGTGCTGACGGCCTGGCTGTGCACACCGCCCTCGGCGGTCGCACCGGCGCTGGCGGTGATCCTGGTGTCGCCGCTGGTCACGGTGCTGGTGGCGACAGCGCCGCCGCTGTTGCCGGTGGCATAGGCATCTGACCGTAGGCTGGCGGCACCCAGACCGGTGGTCAATGCGGTTGCATTGGCGACGTAGCCGACTGCTGAGGCAGAAGCAGTAGCGCTGCCGCCCGCCGCCGTGGTGTTGGCGGTAACGGTTGCAGAAGCGTTGCCCTGCCAGGTCCCGTCGCCGGCAAATGCTTGGCCGAGCAGGGCTGTATACGTCGCGGTTGTACCAGTCAAGTTCACCGAGGCAGCGCCGCCTGACGCGCCACCGGCCGAGTTACCACCTTGCGCCGTTGCTCGGGCGTTCAGCGTCCCGCCCACCCGGGTATTGCTCAGCGTCTGGACCAGGCTGGCCGCCCCGCCTGTGCCCGCCACACCGGCGTCCGTGTGGCCGCCGTGGCCGCCAAAGGCGTAGGCGTCCGTGTGCAGCTCGCTGGCTTGGCTGGTCTGGTAAGTCTGGCTGAGACCGGCGTCACCTCCATTGCCCGCCCGACCTGTGTCCGAATCGCCGCCGTTTCCGGCCTGCGCCGTTTGGCCGAAGCTGATTGCGCCATTGGTCGAAGCACTCACGGCATTCTCGATCTTGGCGCTGCCACCTTGGCCGCCAGCAGCCCCACTAAGACCACTGCCACCCGAACCGCCGAATGAATTGGCGGCAATGTCCACCTGTCCTGTATCACTCGCACCACTGCTCTTCAGCAGCTCAGCCGCGCCCCCGGCACCCGCCGCATGGCCAGGCCCAATGGCATTGCCACCGCCGCCACCGATGGCACCCATCCCCACCGAGACCGCGCTGTTACCAATCGTCCGGGCAATGCCTTGGACCTTGGTCGCCCCCCCATTGCCCCCGTTGCCATCAGCCTCGGCTGAACCACCATTGTCGGCAAAGCTTCCAACGGAGAGGAGCAATGGTCCAGCGGTAGTGATCTCGCCCACGGCCTTAGCGGTCCCACTGGCGGCGGCTTGACCAGCACTGGCACCACCGCCAGCGCCGCTGTGGGCAGTAACCATCACGGTGCGACTACCGAGGCTGCTATCGCTGAAACTCAGCATGCTGTTGGCAGAGCCCCCCGCGCCGGCCACACCTGTATCAGCGTGGCCGCCGTTGCCGCCCACTGCGGTCTGAGTCAGAACCAAAGCCCCCTCGGTGACACCGCTCACGGCATCGGCAAGCGCAGCATTGCCGCCCTTGCCACCGCCGGCACCATTCACCCCCGCTCCGCCATGGCCCGCATCAGCTTCGAGGCTCACCGTCACGACGCCCCTATCAGAAGCGGCATGTGCGCTGCCACTGCTGGCAACACCGCCGTTGCCACCGATGTTGCCGCGGCCGTTGCCGCCGCCTCCAACGCCTCCGTGAAAACTGGTAGATGCCGTGGCCGCGCCGTCGCCATGGGCGATAGCAGAGGCTACGCCGCTGGCCACACCGCCGTGGCCGCCGGATGCCCCGGCCCCGGCGCCAGCGCCGCCATTACTGCCAGGCGCGCCCGAGGCACCACCATCGCCCCCACCGGCGTGGGCCATGGCGGTTGCATCACCCTCCGCCTGCGCAGCCGTTACAGTGGCATTGGCTGCGCCACCATTACCACCTTTGCCCGCCTTGCCGCCCTGGACAGATGCGCTTCCCGCCCCGCCGGAACCGCCGGCGCCACCGCTTCCGCCGTGGGCATCCGCCGTGTTGCTCGCGTCACCGCCGGTGGCGCTGGCCATGCCGGCCCTGCCGGTCTGACCAGTGCCACCGCCACCACCGCCTGCCGAACCAGCTTGGCCAGTCTTGCCCGGTGCACCTTGCTCGCTCACGTACTCCGCGTGTGCCTGCTGGATGCTGATCGCAAGCAACAAGGGCAGCAGCGACAGAACCCGCAGGTTGGCCGCCGACGCGCCTACGCAACCGTTCGCACCCCTGCGCGAGCCACGCAATTTCATGACATTCCTCCCTGGTGACCGGGCATGGCCCGGGTGGTTCTTCTAGGCATGGGGCGCCGCATCGCATTGCAGGCCCATCCGCGGCCACGAAGCTATCAGGAAGCTGTCAATGCCGCCATCGCGCGAACGCGAGTCATCGTCTTCTGTGTGGAGGATGCGTGAAGCCGCATCCTGGGGCAAGCCAACAGCGGCTCAACCCCGCCCCACAAACGGCATGCCGGTCGCCATGATGGTCATGTTCAGCACGTTGGCGTTCAGCGGCAGCGCGGCCATCTGGACCACGGCTTCGGCGACGTGCTGGACGTCCATGCGGGCTTCGGGTTTGACGCTGCCGTCGGCTTGCGGCATGCCGTGGGCCATCGTGGCTGTCATGTCGGTGGCGGCGTTGCCGATGTCGATCTGGCCGACGGCGATGTCGAAGGCGCGGCCGTCCAGCGCAGCGCTCTTGGTGAGGCCGGTGATGGCGTGCTTGGTCGCCGTGTAGGCGATGGAGTTCGGTCGCGGCGCGTGGGCCGAGATGGAGCCGTTGTTGATGATGCGGCCACCGCGTGGGACCTGGGCCTTCATGATGCGGAAGGCCTCGCGGGTGCAGAGGAAGACTCCCGTGAGGTTGGTGTTCACCGCCGCCTGCCAGGCCTCCAGCGGCAGCGCCTCCAGCGGCACGCCGGCGGTGAACACGCCGGCGTTGTTGAACAGCAGGTCCAGCCGCCCGAAGCGCTCGCGGATCTGGTCGAACAGCGCCTGCACCGACAGCGCATCGGTCACGTCCATCGGCAGCGCCAGCGCGTTCGCGGCCTGAGGGTGGCCAGCAAACGCTGCTTCCAGCGTGCCCTGCTGGCGGCCGCTGAAGATCACCGTCCAGCCGGCCGACAGCAAGGCCAGCGCGCAGGCCTTGCCGATGCCGCTGCCGGCGCCGGTGACAAGCGCGATCCGGGTTGTCACGGCGCGCACAGCGCCGCAGCGTGGTGGCGCATGTGGTCTTCGATGAAGCTCTGGATGAAGTAGTAGCCGTGGTCGTAGCCGGCCTGGCGGCGCAGGGCCAGCGGCTGGCCGGACTTCAGGCAGGCGGCTTCGAAGGCTTCGGGCTGCAGCTGGCCTTCGAGCAGGAAGCGGTCGGCCTCGCCCTGGTCGATCAGGATGCCGGCCGGGTGCGGAGGGCTGGTCTGGGCGGCCATCAGTGCGCTGGCGTCGTGTTCAGCCCAGCTGCTTTCGTCTGCCCCCAGGTAGCCGGTGAAGGCCTTGCGGCCCCAGGCGCAGTTGCTGGGCGCGCAGATGGGTGCGAAGGCCGACAGGCTGGCGAACTCGCCGGGGTGGCGCAGCGCCAGCGTCAGGGCGCCATGGCCGCCCATCGAGTGGCCGAAGATGCCGGTGCGGCCAGCGTTCATGCCCAGCGCGGCCAGCTCGGCGCGCACGCCGGGCAGCAGTTCGCGCAGCAGGTAGCTTTCCATGCGCCAGTTCGTGGCCCATGGGGCCTCGGTCGCATCCAGGTAGAAACCGGCGCCAACGCCGAAGTCCCAGGCCTCGGCCTCGCCAGGCACGCCCGCGCCGCGCGGGCTGGTGTCTGGCATCAGGAGCGCGATGCCGAACTCGGCCGCCCAGCGCTGCGCACCGGCCTTCATCGTGAAGGTCTCTTCGGTGCAGGTGAGCCCGGCCAGGTAGACCAGCAGCGGCACCGTGGCACCCGGCTTGGCCTGCGGCGGCAGGTACAGCGCAAAGCCCATGGGCAGGCCGATCTCGCGCGATTGGTGGCGCTGGAAACGCTGCTCGCCGCCAAAGCTCAGGTGATGGCTGACCAGCTTCAACTCGTCCAGCTGCATGTTGCCTTGCACTGCCATGGTCAGAACTCCACCACGGCGCGGATGGACTCGCCGCGCTTCATCAGGTCAAAGCCTTCGTTGATGCGCTCCAGCGGCAGCTTGTGGGTGATCAGGTCGTCGATGTTGAGCTTGCCGTCCATGTACCAGTCGACGATCTTGGGCACGTCCGTGCGGCCACGCGCGCCACCGAAGGCCGAGCCTTCCCAGTGCCGGCCGGTGACCAGCTGGAACGGCCGGGTGCTGATCTCTGCACCCGCCTCGGCCACGCCGATGATGATGCTGCGGCCCCAGCCCTTGTGGGTGCACTCCAGCGCCTGGCGCATGACCTTGGTGTTGCCGATGCACTCGAAGCTGTAGTCGGCGCCGCCATCGGTCAGCTGCACGATCGCATCGACAATGTTCTCGTGGTCCTTGGGGTTCAGGAAATGCGTCATGCCGAACTTGCGCGCCATCGCCTCGCGGGCCGGATTCAGGTCCACGCCGATGATCTTGTCGGCCCCCACCATCTTGGCGCCCTGGATCACGTTCAGGCCGATGCCGCCCAGGCCGAAGACAACCACGTTGGCACCGGCTTCCACCTTGGCGCTGAACAGCACCGCGCCAACGCCGGTGGTCACGCCGCAGCCGATGTAGCAGACCTTGTCGAACGGCGCATCCGGCCGGATCTTGGCCAGCGCGATGCCGGGCACCACGATGTGGTTGGCAAAGGTGCTGGTGCCCATGTAGTGCAGGATGGGCTTGCCGCCGATGGAGAAGCGGCTGGAACCGTCCGGCATCAGGCCCTTGCCCTGGGTGGAGCGAATCGCCTGGCACAGGTTGGTCTTGCGCGAGAGGCAGAACTTGCACTGCCGGCATTCAGGCGTGTAGAGCGGAATCACGTGGTCACCCGCCTTCAGCCAGGGCACCTTGCTTTCCAGCACCACGCCCGCGCCTTCATGGCCGAGGATGGCCGGGAACAGGCCTTCCGGGTCCGCGCCCGAGAGCGTGTAGTAGTCGGTGTGGCAGATGCCGGTGGCCTTGACCTCGACCAGCACCTCGCCGTCGCGCGGTCCTTCGAGGTCCACGTCTTCGATGGTCAGGGGTTGGCCGGCCTGCCAGGCCACGGCTGCACGAGTTTTCATGGGTGTTCTTTCGATAAGGTAAGCAGTCGCCACTCAGGCGGCGAGCTGCAGTCTGAAACAAAGCATAGCGGCTGGCCGGGGCAAGTCATGGCGTCACGAACCTCGCTCTGCATCGACCTGGACCAGCGTCGTCAATTCGCGGCGCAATTCGTTCTGCAACTCGGCCTCGGTGGGCAGGTACAGCTGGTAGCGGCTGGCAAAGATCTGCCGGCTTTGCTCGGCCAGCACGTAGCGCACCACCGCGTCGTTTTTCTCGGTGCAAAGGATCAGGCCGATGGTCGGGTTGTCGCCTTCGCCAAGCAATTCACGGTCATACCAGTTCACGTACAGCTGCATCTGCCCCAGGTCGGCATGGTCCAGCTTGCCGACCTTCAAATCGATCACCACGTAGCATTTCAGCTTGACGTGATAGAAAACCAGGTCGGGGTAGAAGTGGTCGCCATCCAGCGTCAGGCGCATTTGGCGGCCCACAAAAGCGAAACCACTGCCCAACTCCAGCAGGAAGCTCTGCAATTGGGAAATCAAGGCTTCTTCCAGCTGGTTTTCCTGTAGCCGCGGCACTTCTGGCAGGTCCAGGAACTCCAGCACGTAGGGGTCCTTGATGACATCGGCGGGTTGTGTCGGAATCAGGCCCTCGCTGGCCAGCGCCAGCAAGCCGGCTTTGTCGCGACTCTTGGCCAGACGTTCGAACAGCAGCGAGGCGATCTGCCGCTCCAGTTGCCGGGCAGACCAGGCGTTTTGAACCGCTTCGATCTCGTAGAAGCTGCGCGCCTCGGGTCGCGCCACCTTCAACAAGGCGCGATAGTGTGTCCACGCCAATGCGGTGTGAAGCTGGCCGGGGCGCCAATCCGTCGGCTCGGAAAGGTCACGCAGTGCGTGACCTTTCTCCAGCAGCTGAGGGTAGCCGAGGTAAAAGCTGCGCATGTGTTTCAGCGCAGTGAGCGAAAAGCCGCTGCCAAGCTCGGCGCCCAGACGGGCCGCGAGCCCTTTCAGCAGGGCCTGGCCATAACCCGCACGTTGGGCCCCGCCCTGCTCGGCCTCGACAATTTGCTGGCCGATCAACCAGTTCGCCCGCACATGCGCCGAGTTGACCGACCGCGCCGCCTGCGCGCGCGCGCCATGCCAGATGGCCTGGATGCGCGCCAGCAGTTCAGCCTGCGCAGGTTCGCTGTTGAGCGCGTCCTGGTGCCGGCTCACCGACAGGCCTTCCTGCGCTGGCGGACAAGCAACCCGTGAAGGTCGGCTTGGTTCGGACTGTGACTGAGCGAGCGGCAAGGCATTGAAGCAAGACGAGCGGGGGTTGGCAACACCCGCGGATGCTAAACCCGCGGGCCGATTTGGGGCTACACCGGACGCCCCGCATACACTGGCCGCCGAATCTTGATGAGGGCGCCGGATGTCTTTTGAATCGCTGGGCCTGGCGCCCGCCCTGCTGCGTGCGCTGGCCGACCAGGGCTTGCCGGAGCCGACCCCTGTGCAGGCCGCTGCGATTCCGCCGCTGCTGGCCGGGCGCGATGTGCTGATGCAGGCGCGCACCGGGGCTGGCAAGTCGGTCGCACTGGCGCTGCCGCTGCTGCAGCAATGGCTGGCCGGTGCGGCCCAGCACCCGCGACCCACGCATGCGCTGCTGCTGGTGCCCACGCGCGAGCTGGCCCTGCAACTGGGCGAGACGCTGCGCGAGCTGGCGCACAGCCTGCCGGGGCTGGTGAAGATCGCCGTGGTGTTCGGAGGCGTGTCGATCAATCCGCAGATGATGGGCTTGCGCGGCGGGGCCGACATCGTTGTCGCCACGCCCGGGCGGTTGCTGGACCTGGTGCGGCACAACGCGCTGTCGCTGGGCCAAGTCAAGACGCTGGTGCTGGACGAGGCCGACCGGCTGCTGGCGCTGGGCTTCGAGGAAGAGCTGGCCGAGGTGCTGGCGCTGCTGCCGGCCCGGCGGCAGACGGTGCTGAGCTCGGCGACCTTCCCGCCGGCCGTCACCACGCTGGCGGAGCAGTGGCTGCAAGAGCCTGAACAGATCCGCCTGAGCAACCTGACCACGGCGCGGCCGGACATCCGCCAGCGCGCGCTGGTGGTCGAGGAAACCCGCCGCACCTCGCTGCTGCGCCACCTGCTGGCCCAGCGCATCGAGCTGAAGCAGGACGCGCGTGCACTGGTCTTCGTGGCCAGCCAGCATGCGGCCGAGAAGGTGGCGCACAAGCTGGCGCTGGCGGGCGTGGCGGCCGAGCCGTTCCACGCCGGCCTGAGCCAGGGCGCGCGACAGAACATGCTGCATGCGTTCAAGCAGGCCAAGCTGCAGGTGCTGGTGGCGACCGACATGGCCGCGCGCGGCCTGCACATCGACGCACTGCCGCTGGTCGTCAACTACGACCTGCCGCGCTCGTCGGAGGACCATGTGCACCGCATCGGCCGCACTGGCCGCGCGGGCGCAGAAGGCGAAGCGATCAGCTTCATCACGCCGGCCACCGAAGCGCATTTCCGGCTGATCGAGAACCGCCAGGGCCAACGCGTGCCACGTGAGCAGATCGCCGGTTTCGAGCCGCACGTGCACCATGCCGCGCCGGCTGCGCCGGCCGAGGAAGACAGCGGCGACATGCCCTTGCCCGCCGGCACCGGGCTGGACCCGAATGGCGGCATCAAGGGCAAGCGCAAGAGCAAGAAGGACAAGCTGCGCGAGGCCGCAGCCAGCGCCAAGGGCGAGCGCCAAACGCAAAAGCCCGGCTGACGCACCGCGCAACCCCAAGCCTGGGGATCGTCCACAGGACCAAGCGCAGAGATACTGCGGCGCGCACGCCAACCCTGCTGTACCTTGAAAGCTACCCATTGCCTGCTGCGCCTGCTGGGACAGCCCCGCCTGAGCTGGCTGGGCGAGCCCGCACGCGACATTCGTTTCCGCTATCGCAAGACCTGGCTGTTGCTGGCCTGCCTGGCCTGCCACCCCGCCGAATGGCAGCCACGCAGCGTGCTGGCCGGGCGCCTCTGGCCGGCGCTGCCGGCAGCCGCCGCCCTGACCAACCTGCGCCAGTTGCTGGCCGATGCGAGCCAGGGCCTGGGGTCGCTGGCACTTGGGCTGGCACTGGAGGTCGAGCGCCAGCAGGTGCGGCTGCGACCGCACGCGCAGTTGCTGGTCGACCTGCACCTGCTGCGGGAGTGGCAACAGCAAGCCCCTGCCGACGCAGAGCTCAGCCTTGCGGCCCTGGGGGATGCACAGATCTGGTTGAGCCCGCTGCTCGAAGGCTTTTCCACAGACGCCCTGACCTCCGGCGACGACTGGCTGGGGCCAGAACGTCAACGCTGGCGGCAGACGGGCCTGGCCAGCGTTCGCACCCTGAGCCGTTGGCTGCAAGCCCAAGGGCGCACCGCTGCGGCCATTTCTGCCGCCCGCGCCGCCTGGCAGCAGGAGCCGCTGGACGAAGACCTCGCTGCCGGGTTGATCGATCTGCTGGTTGCCCATGCGGACCTGCGCGGCGCGCGCGAGGTGCTGACCTTGACCGACAACCACTGGCGCTCCGAACTGGGCCTGGCCGCGCCGGCCGCGCTTCGGGCGAGATTGCCGGCGCCGGGCGTGTCCCCCCCGCCACCGGCACGCCCGGCCACCGAGCAGCGCTGGCTCACGCTGCTGCAACTGCAGTTCAGTCCGTCGGCGCAGGATGCCGCCAACGCGCCGCCAGATGAGTTCGAAGCGGCATGCGTCCAGGCCCTGAGCCAGGCCCAGGGCCTGGTGCGCCAGTGGGGTGGTGAACCGCTGGCGGTTCTGGGCCGCAGTGCCACCGCCTGCTTTGGCGCGGGACCGGATCCGGAGCATGCGGCCGAGCGTGCCGTGCTGGCCGCACTGGCTGTGCGGGCCGCCAGTGCCCCCTCGCTGATCTGCTGCGGCGCAGTCGTTTCCGGTTTCACACTGGTGGCCTCCGGGCCCCAGGGCCTGGCGCTGCCCGAGCGGCTGCCGCTGGCGTGCCAGGCCTTGTGCGAAGAGGCGGCAGACAGCAGCCTGCTGGTGTGCGCCGATGTGGCAGCGCAGATCTCGCAGCGCTTCGTGCTGCAAGCCCATGCGCTGCCGCCACCGGCGGGTGCATGCGGGCCCGTGGCTCGCGTGCTGGGCCTGCGGCCACCCACCTCGGCCGCCAGCCCTTCACAGCAGGCTGCCGGCGACGCACCGGATCGCCCCGTCTCCGTCCTGGGTCGCGAACGCGAAGTGCGTCAGCTGCAACAGGCCTGGGCCCGGGCGCAAGGTGGCGAGCCGCAATGGTTGGTGCTGGTGGGGCCTGCCGGCATCGGCAAGACGACCCTGGCCGAACACCTGGCGCAGACCGTCACCGCCCAGGGGGGGCAGATGGTCCGCTGGCCATGCTCGCTGCGGCTGCAGGCGCGGCCGTTCGGCCCGCTGAGGCGACACCTCGCCCTGAAAGACGATGCCACGCCGAATCGCCCACAGCTGCTGGACGCCGCCTTCGACTGGCTGGACAGAACCTCCCGCACCGAACCGCTCCTGCTGCTGCTCGACGACGTGCACTGGGCCGACGAAGCCACCCGTGAATTCCTGGCCCGCTACGCCGCCACCTTCGCCAACCAGCGCCTGATGCTGCTGTGCACCAGCAGGCCCGAAGCGCCCCTGCCAGAAGAGGGCCGGCCGCCGCAGCTGCTGCCACTGGGGCCGCTGGCTGCGGCCGATACCCGGGCCCTGATCCGCCGCCACGCCGGCGCGGACCTGCTGGACCCCGTTCAGCTCGACGAGATGGCGCAACGCAGCGGCGGCATCCCGCTGTTCGCGGAGCGACTGGCGCTGCAGCACGCCGGCGGCAGCGCGGCCCCTCCAGGCGTGGCCCTGCCCTACATGCTGCAGGCCGAACTGGACCGGCTAGGCCGCGGCCGACAGGTGCTGCAGGCTGCCGCAGTGCTCGGGCCGCAGTTCAGCGCCACGGCGCTGGCCGCACTGCTGCCCGACGAACCGGACCTCGCGCCCGTCCTGGCCCAGGCCCTGGCGCTGCAGCTGCTGATACCGGCAGAGGCGCGGGGCGAACAGGGTTATGCGTTCCGGCATGGCCTGATCCACGAAGCCGCGAAAAACAGCCTGCCGCGCGCCACCCGCCGCGAGTTGCATGGCCGCCAACTCGCCTTGCTGCACATGCAACCGTCGACCCCGCCCGCCGAACTGGCCTCGCACCTGGAAGGCGCCGAGCGCTGGGCCGAAGCACGAGACCGCTGGGCCGAGGCCGGCGATACGGCACTGACACAGGAGTTCGCACAGGACGCCATGCGCCACTACGCCCGCGCCCTGCAGCTCGGCGAGCAGCCGGGCGCCGCCCCGCCGCAAGACCTGCTGCTTCACCTTCGCCTGCAGCATGCCCAGGCCACCATGATGTGCCAGGGCTATGGCTCCCCGCTGGCGCACGCCACCTACGGCGAGGTCCTGCAGGCCCTGCAGGCCAGCGATGGCGACACGGCCGAACGGCGACGGCTGCGTTTTCGCGCCCTGTCGGGGCTGTACATGGGCGCAGGCTCGCAGGGCCGCAGCCTGGGCCTGGACCACGCGCGGGGCTTGGTCAACACGGCGCAGGACCCAGCCGAAATGCTGATGGCCTGCTTCGCCATGGGCAACTCCCAGTTCTGGCACGGCGAACTGGCCGACGCAATGCACCACCTGCAGCGCGCCGCCGAGCTGGCCAGCGGGTTGTCACCCGAGCAACGCCGCCGTTGCATGGAAGACGACGCAGCGTTGCTCAGCGCCTCCGTGCGAAGCTGGAATTTGTGGTTCCTGGGGCGGCCCGAGGAGGCCAGGCAACTGGCCGATGCAACCGTGGGCCTGGCCCGCCAAGCCGGCCGGGCCCACGCGCTGTGCTTCAGCCTCAGCCTTGCGGCAGCCGTGCACTGGTGCCTGGGCGACACCGAGCGGGTGCTGACCGTCTCGGGTGAAGCCTGCATGCTGTCCGAACGCTTCGGTTTCCCGCTCTGGCGCGGTTTGAACCGGCTGTTCGTGCTGTGGGCGCGGGCCTGCCAGGGCGCGCCCGGCGTGGCGGCCGAGGGGCTGCAGGCCGCCCAGCAAATGCGCATGGCCTACCGGGCAGGCTCGACCACGGCACGCTGGATCCTTGGCAGCGCCCTGCTGCAAGCCGGTGAAATCCAGGCCGCCCAGGCGGAGCTGACATTGGCACTGGAAGACGCGCGCAGTGGGCTGGATCACTTCTGCGAACCTGAGCTGCTGCGACTGCTGGCGCTGTGCCAACTGAAGTCTGGCGAGACCCAAGCCGCCGAATGCCTGCTCATGGAGGCCGAGACCCTGGCCGTGCGGCTGGGCGCCACTGGCTTGCTGCCAGCCGTGCGCGAGCTGCAGCGCGCAGCACGCCGTCAAGGCGCGAGCCTCGCGCGCTGACTACGCTTTGACTACGCGGGCTGCCTAGCATGGGCATCGCCCAGTGGCGCCCGAAGTGACGGATGAAAACGGCTGCCTCGCGCCACCCAGCTTTTCCAACATTCAGACGCAGAGACCCACCCCCATGTCCAGATTCATTGCGATTCCCGCCCTGCTTGCCGCAATTGCGCTGAGCCCCCTCCTCGCCCAGGCCAGCACGCCGTTGACCAGCGTCGGCATCACCGCCGGCATCCCGTCCACCCCGGTGAAGAAGCAAGGCGAGAACTTCTTCAAGACCACCTTCAGCTTCGGCTACCAGCAGGGCAAGGTGATGCTCTCAGGCGCTGCCGACGGTACCGGCACCTTCTACGTGGACGATGTGATCACCGTCCACGTCGTGCGACCGGACGGCACCAAGCAAAGTTTTTCGTACGACTTCAGCGGCGGCTGCCAGGACGCCTATCCGCTGAATCCGGTGGACCTGAGCGACCTGTTCCAGCCGGGTGTCAACAAGGTCACGGTCACGCTGGCGGACCGCTGCGGCACCGTGGTGCAAGCACCCGCTGTGTTCCTGAGCACCCACTGAGCAAGCTTGCCGGTGCGCGACAGGCCGTTCACGGCACGTAGCGCACCGCCTGCTCGCCACGGCAAAAGCCGTAGAGCTGCAGCCCGGCCTGGCGGGCGATGTCGACCGCCAGCGAGGTCGGCGCCGAGATGGTAGCCAGCAGCGGCACGCCCAGCCGGGCGCACTTGCGCACCAGCTCGTAGCTGGCGCGGCTGGACATCACGATGAAGCCGTCGTCCATCGGCAACCTTGCCTGCACCCGGCTGCCCAGCAGCTTGTCCAGCGCGTTGTGGCGGCCCACGTCTTCCATCACCTGCAGCAGCTCGCCCTCGCGCGTGGCCCAGCCGGCGGCGTGGTGCGCGCCGGTCAGCGCGTTCAGCGGCTGCAACGCGGGCATCTGGGTGAAAGCCTTCAACACCGTGGCCGGTGGCAGCGCGGCCAGCCACGCGGGTGGCGACAGGCGTTCGGGCAGCAGGTCCAACCGGGTCAGGCTGTCAATGCCGCACAGGCCGCAGCCTGTGCGGCCGGCCAGCGTGCGGCGCTGATCCTTCAGCCGCATTTCGGCGGCGGCGGCCACTTCGAGCTGGACCTCGACACCTTGCGCGTTCGCGATCACGTCAATGCCATGGCACTCGGCTGGCGACAGCAGCAAGCCTTCGGAAAGCGCAAAGCCCAGCGCAAAGGCTTCGAGGTCGGCCGGCGTGGCCATCATCACGGCATGCGAGATGCCGTTGAAGACCAGGGCGACCGGGGTTTCGGTGGCCACCTGATCGGAATCAGCGTGGTCCAGCGGTCGGCCCTGGCGCACGCGCCGCACGGTGACAGGCACCGTGGGAGGCGGCAGGGAATCGTCGGCCGGCGAAAGAAGATGGGGAGAGAAATCGTCGCTCATGCTGGCGGCAGATTCTGCGCGCAAACGCCAACCCCGGCTTGCGCAGGTGCGCGCACCAAGGCGCTCAATCGAGCACGTCTGCGCGCACCTGCAAGGCGTCGCGCACGATGGGCAGCAGCCCGTCTTCCGCGCCGCCTTCGGCCCGGGCCTCGATGTGCCGCGCCAAGGCGTGGCGCATGCGCGGCGCCCAGAACTTGCGAATGTGGGTGGCAATGCCGTCCAGCGCCTCGGCCCGGTCGGGCTGGGCCTGGAAGAACTGGCCGATCTGGTTGGCCATGTGCACCAGGTGTTCAACGTCCATGAGGCGCGCTTTCTGAATGTCCACAGGGTGGGACGGCGGACAGGGAAACGGCGGTGAAGGTCTTCATTTGCCGATGACCTCCGCGCGCCGCGCCTGGTCCAGCAAGTCCAGTTGGGTCTGGTTGAACTCGGCGTAGCCCCGCTGCCATTCCGAGGGCTGCGCCACCGGCATCACCTGCACCGCCGTCACCTTGTACTCGGGGCAGTTGGTGGCCCAGTCGGAGGCGTCGGTGGTGATCACGTTGGCGCCGGACTCCGGGAAGTGGAAGGTGGTGTAGACCACGCCCGGCTGCATGCGCTCGCTGAGCACCGCGCGCAGCACCGTGTGGCCGGCGCGGCTTTCCACGCCCACCCAGTCGCCAGCGCGCACGCCGCGCTCCTCGGCGTCGTGCGGGTGGATCTCCAGCCTGTCCTCGTCATGCCACTGGTTGTTGGGCGTGCGGCGGGTCTGCGCACCCACGTTGTACTGGCTCAGAATGCGGCCGGTGGTCAGCAGCAGCGGGTACTTGCGGGTGACCTTTTCCTCGCTGGGCACGTACTGGGTGACGATGAACTTGCCCTTGCCGCGCACAAACTTCTCGCGGTGCATGATGGAGGTGCCGGCTTCTTCGGTGCTGTCGTTGCAGGGCCACTGCACGCTGCCCAGGCGCTCGATCTTCTCGTAGCTCACGCCGGCAAAGCTGGGCGTGAGCATCGCGATCTCGTCCATCACCTGCTCGGGCGATGCATAAGCCATGGGGTAGCCGAGGGCGTTCGAGAGCTTGACGGTGACCTCCCAGTCGGCCAGGCCCGGCAGCGGCGGCATGGCCTGGGTCACGCGGGAAATGCGGCGCTCGGCATTGGTGAAGGTGCCGTCCTTCTCCAGGAACGAAGACCCGGGCAGGAACACGTGGGCGTACTTGGCGGTTTCGTTCAGGAAGATGTCCTGCACGACGATGCATTCCATGCGGCTCAGCGCATCGGCCACGTGCTGGGTGTTGGGGTCGGACTGCACGATGTCCTCGCCCTGGCAGTACAGGCCCAGGAAGCTGCCCTCATGGGCGGCGTCGAACATGTTCGGAATGCGCAGGCCGGGCTCCGGGCTGAGCTCCACGCCCCAGGCCGCCTCGAACAGGTTGCGGGCCGTGGTGTCGGAAATGTGGCGGTAGCCCGGCAGCTCATGCGGGAAGCTGCCCATGTCGCAACTGCCCTGCACGTTGTTCTGGCCGCGCAGCGGGTTCACGCCCACGCCCTCGCGGCCCACCATGCCGCAAGCCATGGCCAGGTTGGCAATGCCGATGACCATGGTCGAGCCCTGCGCGTGTTCGGTGACGCCCAGGCCGTAGTAGATGGCCGAATTCGGGCCGGCGGCATACAGCCGCGCGGCAGCCCGCACCTCGGCCGCCGGCACGCCGGTGGCCGCTTCCAGCGCCTCGGGCGAGTTCTCCGGCCGGGCGACGAATTCGCGCCATTCGGCAAAGCTCTTGGTGTCGCAGCGCTCGGCCACGTAGGCTTCGTTGACCAGGCCTTCGGTGACCACCACATGGGCCAGCGCCGAGATCATGGCCACGTTGGTACCCGGGCGCAGCGCCAGATGATGCTGGGCCCGCACATGGGGCGAGCTGACCAGGTCGATCTTGCGCGGATCGACCACCACCAGCTTGGCGCCTTCGCGCAGGCGGCGCTTCATGCGCGAGGCGAAGACCGGGTGCGCATCGCTGGGGTTGGCGCCAATGACCAGGATCATGTCCGACTGCTCGACCGACTTGAAGGTCTGCGTGCCGGCCGAGGTGCCGAAGGTCTGGCCCAGGCCGTAGCCGGTGGGCGAGTGGCAGACCCGGGCGCAGGTGTCGACGTTGTTGGTGCCGAAAGCCGCGCGGATCAGCTTCTGCACCAGGTAGGTTTCTTCGTTGGTGCAGCGGCTGGAGGTAATGCCGCCCACCGAATCCTTGCCGTGCGCGGCCTGGATGCGCTTGAACTCCGACGCGGCGTAACCGATGGCCTCGTCCCAGCTGACGGGCTGCCACGGGTCGCTGATCTTCTTGCGGATCATCGGCGTGGTGATGCGGTCTGCATGGGTGGCGTACCCCCAGGCGAAGCGGCCCTTGACGCAGCTGTGGCCGTCGTTGGCCTTGCCGTCCTTCCAGGGCACCATGCGGACCACGGTGTTGCCCTTCATCTCGGCCTTGAAGCCACAGCCCACGCCGCAATAGGCACAGGTGGTGATCAGGCTGTGCTCGGGCTGGCCGAGCTCGATGATGCTGTTTTCCTGCAGCGTGGCCGTCGGGCAGGCTTCCACGCAGGCCCCGCAGGAAACGCACTCGCTGTCCATGAAAGGCTGGTCCTGGCCCGGCGAGACGCGGCTCTCGAAGCCCCGGCCGGAAATGGTCAGCGCGAAAGTCCCCTGGGTTTCCTCACACGCCCGCACGCAGCGGTTGCAAACGATGCACTTGCTGGCGTCGTAGGTGAAGTAGGGATTGGAGGTGTCCTGCGGCGTGTCGCAATGGTGGGCGCCGGAAATGCCGTCGACCTCCTTGCCAGCCACGCCGTAGCGCACATTGCGCAGGCCGGTGACGCCGGCCATGTCCTGCAGCTCGCAGTTGCCGTTGGCGCTGCAGGTCAGGCAGTCCAGCGGATGGTCGGAGATGTACAGCTCCATCACGCCCTTGCGCAGCTGCTGCAGCTTGGGCGTCTGGGTGCGCACGACCATGCCTTGCTCGGCCGGCGTGGTGCAGGAGGCGGGGAAGCCGCGCCGGCCGTCGATCTCCACCAGGCACAGCCGGCAGGAGCCGAAGGGCTCCAGGCTGTCGGTGGCGCAGAGCTTGGGCACCTGGATGCCGGCCTCCACGGCAGCCCGCATCAGCGAGGTGCCCTTGGGCACCTTGACCGGGTAACCGTCGATGTTCAGCGTGACCTCTTGCGCGGACTCGCGCGCAGGGGTTCCGAAATCGATCTCTGTCTTGAGGTGGTTCAGCATGATGGCGGTCCTCGGGTGCAGGCAATGATGGGGCGGGTGATCCGGCAGCGCGGATCAGGCGAGCTGCGGATCGGGCGCGGCGGCAGTGGCCGGCACCAGACCGAAGTCCTCAGGGTAGTGATTCAGGGCAGACAGCACCGGATAAGGGGTCATCCCGCCCATGGCGCACAGGCTGCCGTGGAGCATCGTGTCGCAAAGCTCGCGCAGCAGTTCGACCTGCTGCTCGCGATGGCGGCCCACCAGGATGCGGTCGATCACTTCGACCCCACGGGTGGAGCCGATGCGGCATGGCGTGCACTTGCCGCAGCTCTCCAGCGCGCAGAACTCCATCGCGTAGCGCGCCAGCTTGGCCATGTCGGCCTTGTCGCTGTGCACCACGATGCCGCCGTGGCCCAGCGCCGCGCCCATCGCGGCATAGGCCTCGTAGTCCATGGGCACGTCCCACTGCGATTCGGGCACGTAGGCGCCCAGCGGGCCACCCACCTGCACCGCCTTGATGGGCCGGCCGCTGCGGGTGCCGCCACCGAAGCCGTAGAGCAGCTCGCGCAGCGTCAGGCCGAAGGCCTTTTCGACAAGGCCGCCCTGGCGAATGTCGCCACCCAGCTGGAACGGCAGCGTGCCGTGCGAGCGGCCCATGCCGTAGCCGCGGTAGAAATCGGCACCCCGCGCGAAGATGATGGGCACGCTGGCGAAGGTGATCACGTTGTTGATCACCGTGGGCTGGCCAAACAGGCCTTGCAGCGCCGGCAGCGGCGGCTTGGCGCGCACGATGCCGCGCCGGCCTTCAATGCTTTCCAGCATCGCCGTCTCTTCGCCGCACACGTAGGCGCCCGCGGCCTTGCGCACCTCCAGGTGGAAACGCTTGCCGCTGCCCAGCACATCGTCGCCCAGGAAGCCGGCCGCGGTGGCGCGGGCGATGGCCTCGCTCATCACGGCCACCGCGTGCGGATACTCGGAGCGGATGTAGACGTAGCCCATGGTGGCCCCCACCGCCAGCGCGGCGATGGTCATGCCCTCGATCAGCATGTAGGGGTCGCCCTCCATCGTCATGCGGTCGGAGTAGGTGCCGGAGTCGCCTTCGTCGGCATTGCACACCACGTACTTCTGCACCGAGACCGCCCCCGCCACGGTTTTCCACTTGATGCCGGCCGGGAAGGCGGCACCACCTCGGCCGCGCAGGCCCGAATGGGTGACTTCATGGACCAGCGCGGCGCTGTCCAGCGTCACGGCGCGGCGCAGGCCGGCCCAGCCCTCGTGGGCGGCGTAGTCGCTCAGCGAGAGCGGGTCCGTCACGCCCATGCGGCGGAAGGTCAGGCGCTCCTGCAGGGCCAAGAAGGGAATTTGCTCGGTGATGCCGTGGCGCAGCGCATGGGCGCCGCCCTGCAGCATGCCGGCGTCGAGCAGGCCAGGCACGTCTTCCGGCGTGACCGGGCCATAAGCCACACGGCCAGCCGGCGTGGCCACCTCCACCAAGGGTTCCAGCCAGAACATGCCGCGCGAGCTGTTGCGCACCAGTGCCATGGCCAGGCCGCGCTGGGCGCAGCCGGTCTGCAGCGCGGTGACGACAGCGTCGGCGCCAGCGGCCAGCGCCGCCGAATCGGCCGGCACGTAAACGGTGACAGGAGCGACTGCGGTGTTCATGCCAGGATCTCCAGTTGCTCGCCGAGCTGGCGCAGCCGGGCGGGGGTCATGCGGGCATGCAGTTGGTCGTCCACCTGCACGGCGGGCGAGGAGGCGCACAGGCCCAGGCAGAACACCGGCTCCAGCGTCACCGCGCCATCGCTGCGGGTTTCATGGGATTTGCAGCCCAGCAAGGCCTCGGCCTCGGCCAGCAACTCGTCGGCCCCGCAGGCCTGGCAGGCCTCGGCCCGGCAGACCTGCACCACATGCCGGCCCGGCGGCGTGCTGCGGAAGAAGTGGTAGTAGCTGATCACCCCATGCACCTCGGCACGCGAGAGGTTCAACGCCTCGGCAATCGCCGGCACCACCATCGGCGGCACATGGCCCAGCCGTTCCTGCACAGCGTGCAGCAGCGGCAGCAGCGCGCCGGCCCGCTCGCGGTGGGCGGCGATCAGTGGGTTGACCTGCGCGGCCAGCGCGGGCGCCATCGGCTCCGGCCCGGCGCCGGGGATCTTGGACGTGCGCGGCACGAAGACCAAAGGGGCCACCACCGGCGTACCGGCAACTGACGAGGGACGATCTGGCTTCATGCTGGCATCCTCTGAATCAAGAGCAGGTTCGAGACAGGGCTCGAACAAAAAACCTTTGGGGGCCCGGCAACGGCCGAGCCCTGGCGGCGCTCCAGCCGCGCCGCGATAGCCTGCGCCTTCGCGAGGCCGGCGGCACACCGCCGACCTCGCCTGGCCCATCAATTGAAGAACTTCATCACGCTCAGGCCGGTGCGGTAAATGCCCCAGGCCAGCGGGATGCCCACGGCCGCCCAGGCCAGCACCACCCAGGCGGGATTGCTGACGTGCGCAGCCGCATGGCCCCCGCCACCCTGCGCAGCCACCGTCGCCTTGTCATGCGCCAGCCGTTTTTCCTCGGCCAGTTCGGCATCGCTCATGAAATGCTTCTTGTCGATCGGGCGGACCAGCAGGTTGCAGATCAGGCCGATGCCCAGCATGCCGACCAGGATGTACATGGTCTGGTTGTAGACCTGTTCGCGCGGCAATCCCAGGCCGAGCTGGTAGTCACGCATGTAGTTCACGACGACCGGGCCCAGGATGCCGGCTGTCGCCCAGGCGGTCAGCAGGCGGCCGTGGATGGCGCCCACCATCTGCGTGCCGAACAAGTCGGCCAGGTAGGCCGGCACGGTGGCAAAACCGCCACCGTACATGCTCAGGATGATGCAGACCGCGCCGACGAACAGCAGCTTGGAGCCGGCTGCAGCACTGGCCGGGATGCTGGCGTACATGGCAGCGCCCAGCACGAAGAAGACCACATAGGTCATCTTGCGGCCGATCTTGTCCGACAGGCTGGCCCAGACGAAGCGGCCCCCGATGTTGAACAGGCTGATCAGCGCCGCGAAACCGGCGGCCACGCCGGCGATGGCCGTGAGCTGACCCTTGTCGAGGGCAGTGAATTTGGCCGCGTCACCGCTCAGGCCGATCAGGCTGCCACCGAAAATCTCCTGCAGCATCGGGCTGGCCATGCCGATCACGCCGATGCCGGCCGACACGTTCATGCACAGCACCATCCAGACCAGCCAGAACTGCGGAATGCCCCAGACCTTCTTCACGTGCACATGGTGCTGGGTGATCATCGCGTTGCCGGTCTGCGCCGGCGGCGGCGTCCAGCCCTCTGGCTTCCAGTTGGTGGCCGGCACACGGTAGGCCAGCGCGCCACCCATCATGAACACGAAATAGACCAGGGCCATCACGACAAAGGTCTGGGCCACCCCGACATCGGTGGGCGTGGCAAAGGTCTTCATGAGCTCGGCTGCCAGCGGCGAGCCGATCATCGCGCCGCCGCCAAAACCCATGATGGCCATGCCGGTGGCCATGCCACGGCGGTCAGGGAACCACTTGATCAAAGTGCTGACGGGCGAGATGTAGCCAAGCCCCAGCCCAATGCCGCCAATCACACCGGAGCCCAGCAGCATCATCCAGAACTGGTGCTGCATCACCCCGACGGCCGACATCAACATGCCACCGCACCAGCAGACCGCGGCCACCACGCCGGCCTTGCGCGGCCCGGCCCGTTCCAGCCAGCCGCCCCACAGCGCTGCGGAGCAGCCCAGCAACACGAAGAAGGCGGTGTACATCCAACCCAGCGTCGACACCTTCCAGTCACAATTGGTGACAAAAAGCTCCTGCCAGAAACCGACTTCCGGGCCGCACTTGATGGCTTCCTTGATGCCCAACGCCTTTGAAAGCGGCAGCCAGAACACGGAAAAGCCATAGGCCATGCCGATGCAAAGATGGATCGCGAGTGCCGCCGGGGGCACGAGCCAGCGGTTGAAACCTGGCCCGGCGATGATGCGTTCCTTGGACAAGAAGCCAGAGGAAGATGGCGCCGCGTTCGGCATGCCGCCTATTACTGTGGTGGACATCGTTCGATACTCCTTTTTTTGTGACTACAGGGGCAATTCGAACCGATCCCCACGACCTTTTGCCCCGCACCGGCAACTGGCGCTGCGGAATGGTCTCAATCGACACGGACATCCGCAATATGAATGGCACTGCAGTGCACTTATGCTGGTTACCGCATAAATAGCTTTCCCGCATGGACAAGATCTCGATCCATCCCGTCTGGACAATTCAGACAACCGATGGCGGCGCACTACCGCCGCGCCTGTTGACATTGCTGGTGCAAGTTCATGCCCATGGCAGCCTGCTGGCCGCCTGCCAGCAAATGGGCCTGTCATACCGCCATGCTTGGGACCTGGTGCACCAGGGCGAGGCCCAGCTCGGCGCCACGTTGCTGCACATGACACGCGGCAAGGGCTCCAAGCTGTCCGCCCTCGGCGAGAAGCTGGTCTGGGCGGACCATCGCATTGCCGCGCGGCTCAAGCCGGCGCTTGACTCGCTGGCCTCGGAGTTGGCGGCCGAGATCGGCCGCCTAGCCGTTCACACGCCACCCATGCTGCGGCTGCATGCCAGCCATGGTTTTGCGATCGAGGCGCTGGTCAGCGCGCTGAGCCAGGACGGCCTCGCGGTGGAACGACGCTACGGCAGCAGCACCGAGGCCGTCGCCGCACTGTGCGACCACGCCTGTGATGCCGCCGGCTTTCATGTGCCGCTGGGGCCGCTGGCGACGGCCACGCTCGCCCACTACGCCCGCTGGCTGGCCGAGCCGGCGCTTTGCGTGATCGACATCGCCACCCGCCGCCAGGGCCTGATGGTCGCCTGCGGCAATCCAGCGAAGGTCTACGAACTCTCAGACCTGCTGCGGCCGGGCCTGCGCTTCATCAACCGCCAGGCCGGCTCCGGCACCCGCTTCCTGCTGGAGCGGCTGCTCGCCGCGCAGGGGCTGGACGCCGGTCGCATCTCCGGCTTTGAGCAGGGTGAGTTCACCCATGCAGCGGTGGCCGCCTACGTGGCCAGCGGCATGGCCGACGTTGGCTTCGGCCTGGAGCCGCCGGCCCGCCGCTTCGGGCTGGACTTCATGCCGCAGGCCAACGAGCGCTACTTCCTGCTCTGCCATGCCCAGACGCTGGAACGCCCGGCCATGCAGCAGTTGCTGGCACGGCTGCGCGACCCGGCGATGCGCGCCCAGCTCGACGCCCTGCCCGGCTACGACGCCCGCCACGCAGGCCGGGTCACCCCGCTGGTCGAGGCCTTTCAGGAACCAGCAGCACTGGGCTGAGGCTGGCCCGCTTGAGGCGTGGCCGGGGCAATGCGCAGCAGGCCGGCCAGCTCTTCATACATCGGCCGCGCCAGCAGCCGCGACACGCCGCTGGCCAGCATGGCGCTGGCCATCAGGCTCAGCACCATCGCATGGCCGGAAACCATTTCCATCACGATGATGAAGGCCGTCAGCGGGGCCTGCGTGGCCGCGGCCAGGAAGCCGACCATGCCCAGCGCGATCAGCGGAATGGCCGCGTCGCCGGTGATGCCGGTCAGCAAGGCAATGTCCCGCCCGACGCCCGCGCCCACCGCCAGCGACGGCGCAAACACCCCCGCCGGCACACCGGACCAGGCCGACAGCCAGGTGGCGCAGAACTTCAGCAGCGTGAACACGCCGGGCAGTTGCGCCTCGCCTTCGAGCATGTCGCGCGTCGGTGCGTAGCCTGCGCCCGCCGTGGCCTGGCCGGTCACCAGGCCGATCAAGGCCACTGCCAGCCCGCAGCCCGCGGCGAAGCGCAGCGGATGCTCGCGCCGCCAAGCGCTGAAACGGTCCGGCAGGCCGCGCATCGACACCACCACCAGGCGCGAGAACAGCCCGCCGCCCAGCCCGGCCACCAGCGCCACCAGCAGCCCTGGAAAGAACAGGTGCCAGGACAGCTGCTGCACCGGCAGCTCGCCGAAATAGGTGTGGTTGCCGAACACCGAGACCGACACCAGGCCGGCCAGCACGATGGCCGCGATCACCAGCGCGCTGTGCGAAATGCCGCGTCGGCGCGAGAGTTCCTCCATCGCAAAGATCACGCCGCCCAGCGGGGTGTTGAAGGTCGCGGCAATGCCGGCCGCGGCCCCCGCCACCATCAGGTCATGGCTGTCGATGCCCGACAGCGGCGACAGCCAGCGCCGTGCATGGTCCATCACGCCTGCGCCGACCTGCACCGTCGGCCCCTCGCGGCCGATGGAGAGCCCGGCCAGCATGCCACCGGCCACCAGCACCACCTTGGCCAGCGAAAGCCGCAGCGAGACCAGCGCGCTGCGCTGCGACGGCGTCAGGTCGTCTTCCAGCGCCCGCACCACCTGCGGAATGCCCGAGCCCAGCGCGCCGGGCACCCAGCGGCGGGTGCACCACAGCACCAGCACCGTGACCGCAGGCGTCCAGGCCAGTGCCCACCAGCGCCCGCCCGGTACCGTGCCGCGCAACAGCAGGAAGGCTTGATACGCATGTTCGGCCAGCAGCGTGGAGCCGACCACCAGCAGTCCGGTCAGGACCGCATAGACGAGCACCACCGCGCGGTCCACCCACTGCCGGCCGGCCACCAGTTCCTGCTGGAGATTGCCCCAGAAGTCCGGCGCCACGCCATGCACGCCGCGCACGGCGGCCTCTGCACGGGACTGGCCAGCGCGCAACATCCGCCCCAGCCAGGCCAGCCAGAGGGTCGGCAATCGATTCGGCAACCGCATCCGCCGATGATAGGCGGGCCTCACGCCTCTTTCGCGGTTGGCAGGCCACGCTCGGAGCGTGGCCTCGGGGGGTCTCAAGGCGCAGTGCCCGAGGCCTCCGGTGCGTGGGACTCGATCCCGTGCTTCTCGCCGCTCATGTCGACCGAATCTCCGGCCTTCATCACGACGAAAAGCGCCAGCGCAGCGAACACCACAAAACCCAAAGCCAGCTTCCACATCGCCCTTGTCTCCGTCAGTTGTTTGAAGCCCGCAGGCTATCGCCTGGCGCTGACGCCACGCCAACAACAGCCGACGCGGGGCTGACAGACAAGAAAAAAGCGGCCCCGCAGGGCCGCCTTGTCTTGAGGGGAAGCGGCGTGCTCAATCGCCCGCGTAGATGTCCACGTCCTTGGTCTCGCGCACGAACAGCATGCCGATGACGAAGGTGGCGCCGGCGATGATGATCGGGTACCACAGGCCGTTGTACATGTTGCCGGTCTGGGCCACGATGGCCAGCGCGGTGGCCGGCAGCAGGCCGCCGAACCAGCCGTTGCCGATGTGGTACGGCAGGCTCATCGAGGTGTAGCGGATGCGGGTTGGGAACATCTCCACCAGCATCGCGGCAATCGGGCCGTAGACCATGGTCACCAGGATCACCAGGAAGGTCAGCAGCGCGACCAGCTTGACCTTGTCCATCTTGGCCGGGTCGGCCTTGTCCGGGTAGCCCGCGGCCTTCAGCGCACCCTTGATCTTGCTGGTCAGCACGGCGTCCTTGGCCGTCTTGTCGTCGCTCAAGGTCTTCAGGCTGCCTTCTGCGGCGGTGATGGCCTTGGCGTCCGGCGTGGCGGCGGCCTTCAGGTCGGCCAGCTTCTTCTCGGCGCCGGCCTTGGCGGTGGCGACGTCTTCCGGGCTGATGGCAGTGCTGATCTCGGTTTCGCCGATCTTGATCACGGCCGGCGTGCCGGCAGGTGCCTCCAGGTTGTCATAGCTCACCGAGGCGCCGGCCAGCTTCTGCTTGGCCACATCGCACGAGCTGGTGAACTTGGCGGTGCCGGTCGGGTTGAACTGGAACGAGCACTCCTTCGGGTCGGCCGTCACCGTGACCTTGGCGCTGGCCTGCGCACGCGCCAGGTCGGGGTTGGCCGACTCGGTGATCATGCGGAAGACAGGGAAGTAGGTCAGCACGGCGATCAGGCAGCCGGCCATGATGATGGGCTTGCGGCCGATCTTGTCCGACAGGGTGCCGAAGACGATGAAGAACGGCGTGCCGATCAGCAGCGACAGCGCGATCAGGATGTTGGCCGTGGCCCCGTCCACCTTCAGCGCACCGGTCAGGAAGAACAGCGCGTAGAACTGGCCGGTGTACCAGACGACGGCCTGGCCGGCGGTCAGGCCGACCAGCGCCAGGATCACGATCTTCAGGTTCTTCCACTGGCCGAAGGATTCGGTCAGCGGCGCCTTGGAGGTCTTGCCCTCGGCCTTCATCTTCTTGAAGGCAGGCGATTCATTCATCGACAGCCGGATCCACACGCTGATGCCCAGCAGCAGGATGGAGACGATGAACGGGATGCGCCAGCCCCACTTTGCGAACTCTTCTTCGCCAATGGCGGTGCGGGTGCCCAGGATCACCAGCAGCGACAGGAACAGGCCCATGGTTGCGGTGGTCTGGATCCACGCGGTGTAGGCGCCGCGCTTGCCGTGCGGCGCGTGCTCGGCGACGTAGGTCGCGGCACCGCCGTATTCACCGCCCAGCGCCAGGCCTTGCAGCATGCGCAGCGCGATCAGGATGATCGGTGCAGCGATGCCGATGGACGCATAGTTGGGCAGCACGCCGACGATGAAGGTCGACAGGCCCATGATCAGAATGGTCACCAGGAAGGTGTACTTGCGGCCAATCATGTCGCCCAGGCGGCCGAAGACCAGCGCACCGAATGGCCGCACGATGAAGCCGGCAGCAAAGGCCAGCAGCGAGAAGATGGTGCGCGAGGCCGGGTCCAGTGCCGAGAAGAACTGGTTGCCGATGATCACGGCCAAGGTGCCGTACAGATAGAAGTCGTACCACTCGAACACCGTGCCCAGCGAGGACGCGAAGATGACCTTCTTCTCCTCCGCTGTCATCGGCGCGGTCGACACCGTCGGTGTCATTGCCACTGTTGCCATGCTTGTCTCCTGATGACCGAGCGCTGCCCCAACGGCTGCGCTGCGCTGCACTGTTGGCCTTGGCGCTGACCCGCTTCTGACGCCAAGCTGAACAGAAACTGACAAACTCCGGTCCAACCCTGAGACCGCGTTCCGGCATGCGGAAAACGGGCGCCTAGCGAGGGAAAGTCCCAGGGGCCGATGGCGTCGGTGCAAACCCCTGCTGTGCAAGGCCCGGAACCGCCGCCGAGCGGCTTTGGCCCTTTGGTGCGCTGCGGTGCCCGGTCAGGCCAGGGCGGTGAACTCGGCAAACATCGTGTGCGACTCCGGCAGGCTGGCCAGCGGCACGTAGTCGCACACCTCGGCGAACTCGGCCCACAGCGCCAGCACTGCGGGGTTGCCATGCGCTGCGCCCACCGCCTCCGCCGAGCGCCACTCGAAGACCTCCACCAGCGTGCCTTCCGCTGCCTGCATCACATAGGCCGGGCGGTCACTCACCAGCCCCTGCTCGGCCAGCACCCGCAAGTGCTTGTCGATCAAGCTGCGCAGCACCTGCTCCTGGCCCCGCCTGGGCTTGTAGGCCACGATGACAAACACCCCCATGGCGACGCCTCCTTCCCTGCTTCCACGCCCGATGCCCCGATGCTAGCGCCACGCCTGGGCACTGGCACCAGGCGCTGACGGCTCAGGCCAGCGGCAAGACTGCGTGCGCCCGGCTGAGCTCATCGTGCAGTTGCTGCACCATGAGCAAGTCCTGGTCCACGACCGAACTGCCCAACGCCGCCACAAAGCTGCAGGCCGCAAAACCGGCCGCACGCACTTCGTAGGCAGCGATCCAGGCTTCGCGCTCCGACAGCCTTTCGGGCTTGACGGGCCAAACGCCGGGCCGCGGGCGCAGGCGCTCCATCCAACCGATGCGCCAGGGCTTGGCGCTGACGCGGGCGCGGAAGCAGCCCTGGTTCAGGCACATGCGGGCGTACAGCGGGTCGGCACCCAGTGCCTGGAAGTGCTGTGGCAGCTCGGGCTCGTGGGCGTCGAAGCCGCGGTGCATGGCCAGCAGGCGCATGCCGGCCGGCGTGCGGTAGAGGCGCAGGTGCCATTCGGGGTGGGCCAGCAGGAAAGCGTCGATGCGTTGCCGGGCGCGCCATTCGTCCGCCCCCGGATGGCGCATGCGGTGCTTCGCCAGCCGGGCGGACACAAAGCTGCTGAAGAGCCAGGCCCCCAGCGCCGCGGCAAAGAAAGCCACCCATGAATGCCGCTGATGGCCGAACACCGCCGCCAGGCCCCACAACAGGCCGAGCAGCGCACGCTTGAGGCCTTTGTCGACATCGGTGGGAAAGTCGATGTCGACGAACAAGGCCTTGGCGGTGTTCAGGCAACGCGCGCCGTAGCTGTTGCGGGTCACCACCAGGTCTTCGCCATGGCGGCTGACGATTTCCTCGCGGATCGGCAGGCCCTGGGCGCCGTTGTACGGCCGCTTGAAGTCGCGCGGCGGCAGCTTCTCGCCGGACAGGGCGCGGGCCAGCGCCTCCTGCGCGCGCTGGTCGGCGTGCTGCTGAGCCGCCTCCTGGCTGATGTCGGACCAGCCGAAGCGGCGCAGCGTGCGCTGGCTGCCTTCGGCCTTGTGTTGTGCGCGGCCTTCGGCCCAGAAGCTCGGGACGATCATCTGAACAGAGAGCTCAATGGACCTGGCCGCTGCCACCCTGCCCTGGCCGCATCTGCTGCTGGCGCCAGGCCAGGTAGCCCAGCAGCTCGGGCAGCGGGAAAAAACCTTCTTCCGGTGGATGGGCCGGGAGCTCGCACACTTCCAGCAGCTCGACCTCGGTGGCAGCGGCGCGTTCGCCCAGGGCGGTGTCCAGCACGATCAGCACGCCGCTGTCGAACTCCTCTTCCATCTCGGCAATGAAGCCGGGCACGGCAATGCGCAGGCCCAGCATGTGCGGCGCGTCTTCGTCCAGCAGCGGCTGGAACCACAGCTCGGCCGGCTGCAGCTCGATGCCCTGGTAGCGAATGCCAAAGTCGAAGCCCAGCGGTGGTTTCAGCGCAACGACCCGCCAGCCGGTGAGCGGCGAGGCCAGCGCCACCAGGGTTTCGACCTTGTCGAACAGGTCCACATCGCCCTGCGCGGTGATGACCAGTTCGCGCGGCGAGACCTCGGCCGACGAGACCTCGAACCACAGGCCGTCGTCGAGTGCCTGCAGGCGCAGCAGCAGCTCGTCCCAGAAGACATCGTCGGGACTGCGCAAGGCGTCCAGCTCGGCCTGGTGCTCGAACAGCCAGGCCCAGAACGCCTGGGCTGCCTCACGCCACGGCGCGGGGTCATTCAACTGCATGCTTTGGCCTCGGGTGACGGAAATGGAGGAACGGGGTCAGCTGGCGCCGGGCGACGGGGGCAAAGGGCCGAACAAGGCTTCCTGCTGCTGTTGCCAGCGCCCGGGCAAGCGGGCCCAGACCTGCAGCTTGCCGGCCTCGTCCTGGCGCGACCAGGCGATGATTTCATCGATGCTGCGCAGGCAACCTTCGCACCAGCCCGTGGCCGGATCCATGCGGCAGACGGAGATGCAAGGCGACGGCACCGGCTGGCCAGCGGACCAATCCGCGGGCAGGACGGGTGGCGCGTCCAGCAAGAAGGCGGGAACGGCGCGGTCCACCGGGCTCAGCCTTCCTGCGCCACGTCGGCCACCGGCGCGCCGGTGAGCTGCACCAGCTCGTCCGGGTGCAGGCGGAACACGCCGTTCGGGTGGCCGGCAGCGGCCCACACCTCGTCGAAGCGGAACAGCGTGCGGTCGATCAGCGTGACCGGCCGCGTGGCATGGCCCACTGGCGAAACGCCGCCGATGGAAAAGCCGGTGCGCGACTTGACGAAGGCCGCGTCGGCCCGGCCGATGGGGCCGACCAGCGCGGCAACCTTCTTCTCGTCCACCCGCTGGTCGCCCGCGGCCACCACCAGTACCGCCACTTCGTCGGACTTGCGCCGGAAGATCACGCTCTTGGCGATCTGCCCGGTCGCCAGGCCCAGCGCTTCGGCGGCTTCCTGGCAAGTGCGGGCCGGCACGTCCAGCCACTTGGGCAGGTGCGGGTGGCCACGCTCGGCCAGCAGGCGGGTGACCAGCGCAAAGCCTTCGTGCGGGGCTTCGGCAGCGGAAGATGAAAGTTCGATCTCGGCGCTCATGCCGTGATTGTGGCGGCAAGCGCTCAGCGCCTGGTCGGTGCGCCGCCGGACTTCGGCAGGCAGGCCAGCAGCACCATGCCCATCGCCAGCACTGCGGCGGTCAGGTACAGCGCACCATGGAAGCTGCCACTGGCCTGCGCCATCGCGCCAGACAGCGCGGGGGCTGCGATCTGTGCCGCGCCGTAACTCAGCGTCAGCCGCGCCATGGCTTTGCCCGGGTTGTGCGGCGAGCGGCGGCCCACCAGCGCCAGTGTCAGGCTGACGATGCCGACGAAGGTCGCGCCGTAGCCGATGGCGCTCAGCAGCGCCGCGGCCAGCGTGCCGGACAGTGCGGGCAGCAACACCGCCACCGCCTGCACGCCGAAGGCGATCAGCAGCGCACGCTGCTCGCCAATGCGACGGGCGATGCGATCCCACAGGAACACCGTGGGCAGTGCGGTAAGCCCCACCAGCGCCCAGGCCAGCGGCCCATGCCCGGCCAGCGCCGGCTCGCGCTCGACGATGGTGACGGTGAAGGTGGCGCTGACGACAAAGCCCCAGCCCGCCGCGAAGTAGCTGGCCGACATCAGCAGCAGCCAGCGCAGTGAAGGGCCGCCCCCATCGCTCGCGGCGTGCGCGGGCGGCGCGGCCGGCGGCACTGGAGGGCGCCAGCGCCAGGCCGGCAACAGGAACACCAGCCCCACGCCGCCCAGTGCCAGCCAGTGCGCCTGCCAGCCCGGCCACCAGCGCGTGAAGGCCCAGCACGCCAGCGCGGAGACCACCACGCCCACGCCAATGCCCATGAAGTGCAGCCCCAGCTCGGGCCGGCGGCCGGCGCGCATCAGCCAGTTCAGCACCAGGCCCGAGCCCAGCAGCATGCCGGCCGCGCCACACAGCCCGCCCAGGTAGCGCAGCATCAGCCAGCCGGGCCACCAGTCGCCCAGGCCGAAGGCCGCGGTGCTGAGCACGGCCAGCAGCAGCCCGGCGCTGTAGAGCCGATGGCGCCAGCGCGCATCGTCTATCCATGCGGCCAGCAGCGTGCCGCTCATGTAGCCGGCATAGTTCACCGCGGCCAGCAGGCCGGCGTTGCGGTCGGACAGCCCCGTCTGCACCTGCAGTTCGGGTAGCAGCGGCGTGTAGGCAAAACGCGCCAGGCCGACGGTCAGCACCAGCGCGCTGAGACCGCCGGTGATGACTTGCCAGGGTTGGAGAGGCTTAGATCCGCCCATCGGCCAGGCGGCGTTCGATCTGCGGCTTGCGGTCATTGCCCCAGAAGGGCTCGCCGTCGATGATGAAAAACGGCGCGCCGAACACGCCCAGCGCCAGTGCGTCGTCATTGGCCTGCTTGAGCCGGTGCTTCCAGACCGGGTCGCCCCAGGCGTCCTGCGCAGCCTCGGCGTCCAGGCCGGTCTCCGCCACCAGCGCCTTCAGCGCGGCCGGCTCGCTGAGCGGCACGCCGCGTGTGAAGTAGGCCCGCATGCCGGCGCGGGACCATGCGGCGGCAGCGTCCGGCCCTTGCGTGTCGTGCAGCCACCAGAACACGCGGGCGGCGTTCTGCGTGGCGATGGGAAACGGCGCGGGCTGGCGATACGGCACCCGCTCGAAACGCGCCGAGCGCTCGAAATCCAGCAGCGTGTACTCGCGCTTGACCGGATGCGATACCGGGCTCACCAGAAACCGCTGGGCCGCCCCAAGGTTTCTGACCCCCTCGGGGGGCGGGCTGGGCGCGAGCCCGGCCCTGGGGGCGCTCGTGGATTCGGCGGCCTGGAAAGCCACGCCCAGCAGGATGGCGTGGCGGCGCACTGGCCGGCCATGACGCGCGGCCAGCGCGTCGATCCATTCGTTGGCGATGTAGGCATAGGGTGACGAGAAGTCGAAGAAAAAGTCGATGGCGGCAGGCATGATCGTGCAAACGATAGACCGATCCGTCGCGCGTGGCGACAGTGCATGCCCCGGTTGCGCAGTTTCGTCGCAGCAGTACCGCATGCTGCAAGGTCTTGCCTAGCATGGCGCCATGCCGCACCTTTCCGTCAATGCCGCGCGCCGGCACTTCCAAGCCTTGGCTCTCTCGGCCCTGCTGGCGCTGAATCTGCCGACAGCGCATGCAGCCCCGCTCTCCGCCGCCGAGGAGTCCGCCATCGACAGCACCGTGCGCGAGGCGCTGCGCACGCAGCGGGCGCCCGGCGCCGTGGTAGCGATCCGCCGCGGCGGCGAGTTGCTGCTGCGCCGCGCCTATGGCCTGGCGGACGTCGCCAGCGGCCGGGCCATGCACGAGGACACGGCCTTCGAGATCGGCTCCATCACCAAGCAAATGACCGCGGCCGCGGTGCTGCAGCTGGTGCAGGCCGGCCGGCTCTCGCTGGACGACGCGGTGAGCAAGTTCGTACCCAGCTACCCTGCTGCTGCACAAGTGACCGTGCGGCAATTGCTTCAGCAGACCAGCGGGCTGCCGGACTTCGCCGGCACAGAGGCTTTTGCCGCCAACGCGACGCAGACGCCGGCCCGCTTCGAGCAGGTACTGGCCACGGTACAGGCCGCGCCACAGCAGTTCACACCGGGCAGCCGCTTTCGCTACAGCAACACGAACTACCTGCTGCTGGCCCGCATCGTCGAGACCGTCAGCGGCCAGCCGTTTGCGACCCGGCTGGGCGAGCAGGTGCTGGCCCCCGTCGGCATGGCCCACACCGGGGCCAGCGACGGCGCGCTGCGCTGGCCGGACCTGGCCAGCGGCCACACCACCGAAGCCGGCCAGGTGCAGCGCGCGCCCCGCTTCCAGCCAAGCTGGATCCGCGGTGCCGGCGAGCTGGTGTCGACCGCCGATGACCTGCTGGCCTGGGCCGAGGCGCTGGGCAGCGGCCGCGTGGTCTCACCCGCGTCGTATCAGGCGATGGCCACGCCTGCCGTGCTGAACAACGGCCAGCCCGATGGCTACGGCTTCGGCCTTTTCGTCGACCGCCAGGCCGGCCATGCACGGCTGTGGCACGGCGGCGGCACGCTGGGCTTTTCGTCCAGCCTGATGCGGTATCCGGCAGAGCAGTTGACCATCGTCGTGCTGGTGAACCACGAAGCGCTGAATGCGTCGGCGCTGTCGGCCTCGCTGTTCGAGGTTTTGCACCCCGAAGCCCGCGCCGCGCACGCGCCGGTGCCGGGCGAAGACCCGGCCTTGACGCAGCAGCTGCGGGCCTGGTTGGCCGCACTGAAGCAGGGCACGCCAAGCGCCGACATCGCGCTCGCGCCAGCGCAGCGGCAAGCCCTGCAGAACACCTTGGACAACTACGGCCGGCCCGAAGCGCTGGTGTACCGCGGCCAGCGCGGCGATGGCGAACGGCGCTACCTGCTGCGCTTTGGCGCGCAGTGGTTCCACTTCGATTTCAGCCGCGCAGCCGGCGGCGCCCTGCGCGCCGCGACGATCACGCCGGAGTGATCTCAGAGCCTGAGAGTTTTTCGGCCGTGCCCGAAGGGCGCGTCACAACGCCTCCGCTCTAGGCGCAAAGCGCAGCCATAGCTCGGGCTATGGCGAGCATTTGTAACGACGAGCGGGGGTGTTTTGGCGTGCAAGGCGGGCTTGGTCGAAAGACTCTCAGGCTCTCAGTCCGCCCGGTGGTAGCGCAATGCGCGCTGCGCCTGGCGCGCCGGCCAGCCGGCCATCAGGCCGGGCACGAAATATTCGCCCACCAGCAGGGCCTGGCCCTGGCGGTGGAAAGTGGACCAGCGCTGCCAGACGCCGCGCGCCGGGCAAGGCTGGCCAGTGGCCTCGGCCCAGGCGCGGCACAAGGCGCGCGCCACCGGATGCGCGGCCGGCAGCCAGTGCTGCGAGAGCGGCGAGCGCTGCACGTCGCCTCGCGTGAACAGCAGTTCGGCCAGCGGCCGCTGCGCCAAGCCACGCAAGGCCTTCCACGGGCCGCGCGCGGCGGCCGCAGCCGGCGTGACCGAGTGCGCGAACACCATCGGCTGGTCGGCGCCGATCAGCAGCACGGTCCGCGCATGCACCGCCGCGCCGCGCTGCAGGCCCAGCGCCTGCGCATCACCCGCGTTGCAGGGGCGCAGGCCTTGCGCCAGCACCTTCACCGACAGCGGCGGGCGGGCGGTGCGCAGGTGCACCGTCAGCGAACCTTCTGCCCGTAACCAAGCGGCAGCTTGCCCCGATGTTGGACGCCCTCCGCTGCGCCGCCCTGTCGCGTGCGAGCCAATCCAAGCCCCGCCAAACGCGCGAAACCTACTCGTGCAAATTCCCATACGCAACTACTTTGTAAATCTGAGCAAAGCAACGGATAACATTGAGGGGATTTTGCGTCGCGGTCGAGGCTCTCTCAGCCGCCCAAGCCCACCAAGCGCCATAGAGCGCGGGCAGATCCACAACGAAGACGCTCAGGGAGGAACCAAGGCGCCGTAAAGGCGGGGGTGCGCCCTGTTCTGTCTGCCATTCGCTCAGTCATCTGCTGAGCGCGACAGGACCATGCAGGCGCCCTCGCAGCACACCGAACCTCTCACCTCCGACGCGGAATCCGCAGCCGAGGCGCCATCGCAAGGCAGGCTCCAGGCCTTTCAAGCCCTGGCCATGCTGGCCCGGCTGCACCATGTCGCAGCGGAGCCTGCCTCATTGCTACACGAGTTGGGGCTCTCGCCCGACGAAGCGTGGCAAATCGAAGACGTGCTGCTCGCGGCCCGCAGCATCGGCCTCAAGGCCAAGGTGAGCAACCCACCTGCGGAACGGCTTGCTCAGAACCCCTTGCCCGCATTGGCCATTCTCAAGGAACCGGGTGCGGGTAAAAACGCGTCGGTGCGACTGGTGGTTTTGGCCCAGTGCGACGGACAACGTGTCCTGTTGATGGCCCCTGGCACAACCAGTGACAGCCACAACGGCCGCCCCACCATCGAACCGCTGGAGGCATTCCTCGCCCAGTGGACTGGCGAGTTGGTGCTCGTGACCAGCCATGCCAGCTTGGCAGGTGAGCTCGCGCGCTTCGACTTCAGCTGGTTCATTCCCAGCATCGTCAAGCACAGGCGCTTGCTGGGCGAGGTGCTGCTGTTCTCGCTGTTCCTGCAGTTGTTCGCGCTTGTGTCCCCGCTGTTTTTCCAGGCAGTGATGGACAAGGTGCTGGTCCACAAAGGCTTGAGCACCCTGGACGTGCTGGCCGTTGGCCTGCTGGGCGTGGTGCTGTTTGAAAGCACGCTCACGGTGCTGCGCGCCTACGTGCTCAGCCACACCACCAGCCGGATCGACGTGGAACTGGGCAGCCGCTTGCTGCGCCACTTGCTTGCCTTGCCGCTGGCCTACTTCCAGGCCCGCCGAGTGGGCGACTCGGTGGCCCGCATGCGCGAGCTGGAAAACATCCGAAGCTTCCTCACCGGCAATGCCCTCACGCTCGTTCTCGACCTGCTGTTCTCTACGCTGTTCATCGCCGTCATGTTCAGCTACAGCACGTCACTGACGCTGATTGTCGTGGCCTCCTTGCCAGCCTATGTCCTGCTCAGTCTGCTGGTGGTACCGGTGCTGCGCGGCAGGTTGGCGGAGAAGTTTGCGCGCGGCGCGGAAAATCAGGCCTTGCTGGTCGAAACCATCGCCGGCATCCAGACCGTCAAGGCCACTGCACTGGAGCCGCAGGTCGCTCGCCGCTGGGACCAGCAACTGGCCGCCTACGTCAGCGCGAGCTTCAAGACGCAGAACCTGGCGCAGGCCGCCCATGAAGGCGTGAACCTCGTCGGCAAGCTGGTGAACGTGGCCACGCTGTGGTGGGGCGCCCAGCTGGTGATGGACGGCTACCTCAGCGTGGGTCAGTTCGTCGCCTTCAACATGTTCGCCGGGCGGGTGGCCCAACCCATCATGCGCATGGCGCAGATGTGGACGGATTTCCAGCAAACCGGACTATCCATGGCCCGGCTGGGCGACATCCTCAACACCCCCACCGAAGTGCGCCCGCAAAGCGCCTCGCCGCTGCCGGTCTTGAAGGGCCGTGTGAGCTTCGATCAAGTCAGTTTCCGCTACCGGCCCGATGCGCCCCCGGTGCTGCACAACATCAGCCTGGACATCCGACCCGGCGAGGTGATCGGCATCGTCGGCCGCAGCGGCTCCGGCAAAAGCACCTTGACCAAGCTGGTTCAGCGCCTGTACGCCCCTGAGCAGGGCCGCGTGCTGGTGGATGGCCACGACATTGCGCTGATCGATGCCGCCCAGCTGCGACGCCAGATCGGCGTGGTGCTGCAGGAAAACTTGCTGTTCAACCGCAGCGTGCGCGAGAACATCGCCATCGCCGATCCGGCCGCGCCACTGGAGGCCGTGCTGCGCGCCGCGCACCTGGCCGGCGCCCATGAGTTCATCGCGGAATTGCCCCAGGGCTATGACACCCTGGTGAGCGAGCAAGGCGCCAGCCTCTCGGGCGGACAACGCCAGCGAATTGCCATCGCCCGCGCGCTGTTTGCCAACCCTCGGGTGCTGATCTTCGACGAAGCCACCAGCGCGCTGGACTACGAAAGCGAAGCCATCATCCAGCGCAACATGGCGGCGATCTGCCAGGGGCGCACCGTGATCATCATCGCCCACCGGCTCTCCGCCGTGCGGCGAGCCCATCGCATCATCGCGATGGACAAAGGCCGCATCGTGGAAGCCGGTAGCCACGAAGAACTCATCGCACGGCCCAAGAGTCTCTATGCCCACCTGTGGCAGCTTCAAACAGGAGGGGCATGACATGGCCGCCCAGATGACAAATCACCCCGCATGGGCCTTGTTCCAGCGCTACGCCGCCGTTGGCAAGGCCGCCTGGCAACACCGCCACGAACTGGCCGGCCCGGCGCGGCTGAGCGATGAACTGGCCTTCCTGCCCGCCCACCTCAGCCTGCAAGACACGCCCGTGCATCCAGCGCCTCGCCGTGCCGGCATCGCCCTCTGCGCGCTGTTCACTGCCGCGCTCGTCTGGAGCGTGCTGGGCAAGATCGACATCGTGGCCGTGGCCAACGGCCGGGTGATCGTGCACCAGCGCAGCAAGACCGTACAGCCGCTGGACACCAGCGTCGTCAAAGCCATCCACGTCAAAGACGGCGATCAGGTCCAGGCAGGGCAGTTGCTGATCGAACTCGACCCCACCAACGCGCTGGCCGATGCCAGCCGCGTCGACCAGGAGCGCGCCTCGGCTTACAGCGAAAGCTTGCGCACCCAGTTGCTGCTGAGCGCGCTGTCGGCCACGCCCGTCCTGGCCCCAACCTGGCCCGCGCAGCACGAGTTGGCGCCAGACGATGCCGCCTTGGCCAAAGCGCAGTTGCAGACGGAGTGGGACGACATCAGCGCCAAGCTGGCCAAGCTGCAGGCCGAACTGGAAACTCGCGTTGCCGAGATGGACACCGCCCAGCAGCAGGTGGCCAAGCTGCAAACCACCCTGCCACTTGCCATTCAGCGCGAGGCCGATTTCAAGGCCCTGAGCGCCCAGGGCTTCGTGGCCGGCCATGCGGGACAGGACCGCACCCGCGAACGCATAGAACTGGAGCGCGACCTGGCCACCGCGCAGGCCAGAACCCGCGAGACCCGTGCCGCGCAACTCGAAAGCCAACAGGCTCGCCTGGCCTACCGAGCCGAGACCCTACGCAACCTGCGCGAACGCCATGGCGAAGCCGAGCTCAAGCTCCACCAATCCGACGAAGAGCGCCACAAGGCCAGCCAGCGCACCGCTTTGACCCGCCTCACCGCCCCCGTCAGCGGCAGCGTGCAGCAGCTCGCGGTGCACACCGTGGGCGGCGTGGTCACCCCCGCGCAAGTCCTGCTGGTGGTGGTGCCCAACGACGCGCAGGTCAGCGCCGAGGTCAAGCTGGAGAACAAGGACATCGGCTTCGTCCGCGAAGGCCAGTTGGCCGAAGTGAAGTTCGAAACCTTCCCCTTCACCCGCTACGGCACCGTGCCCGCCACGGTCACCACTGTCTCGGCCGATGCCGTGCTGGAAGACAAGCGCAGCACCGCCAGCACCTCGACCACTGCCACCACCGAAGACACCACCTCCGTGGCCAGCTTCCCCGCCCTGCTCACGTTGCAGGCCTCCACGCTGAACATCGACGGCAAAACCGTCCGCCTCACCCCCGGCATGAACGTCACCGCCGAAATCAAGACCGGCAAGCGAAGAGTGATCGACTATCTGATTTCACCGATTCGCCAGCGGATTTCGGAAAGTGCGGGGGAGCGGTGAAATGGATTTCCACATCATGAATTTGCATGGTATTCATGGTCTTCCACATCGTAGATGATGAGGTTCTTTAATGGGCTACCGTCTTTATCATTTTCAAAGCCAGCTGGGCCAAAAAATAGCCAACTGAAGGCCGCCCACGCACGCCGCATTAATACATGCTAGAGAAAATATTAACAACAAGCAAAGCGTAGTCGACCATGCAACTTCCCAAGACCAGAAAACAGCATCCTGCAGGCACGAGATAATGCGCAAGGCAATTGACCACCAATATATTTACAGTCAATTCAATCCGCATCAACAAATCCCCCGCACATTTTTCACCAAAGCAATCCACCCAACCACCCAAGCATAATCACCTCAAACGACAAAAATGACCACGCTATATGCCTACATCTTCGCCACACTTGCCGGATCTATTTTATCGTGGTTAATATACAAAATAATATACTCTAGATTTAACAAGAAGATCTCCTTCGACGGATCCCAGTTCATCATTGGAATTATTCTCCTTTTCTCCTGCCTTATTTACGCAATCACGGACTTCATATGAGCCTACCTACATTTTTCTCCAACTTCTTTTCAGAAATGGCTCGCCGCATGGCTGTGGCGGTCCCGATAAACATTCCGTTTGGCGCACTCGGCGTACCTGGACCGGTTCCGTCGTTATTCGGATACCTCCTTTATCCAACTGAAGCAAATGCTCCGACCTTATTCGACACAGACGCCGATGGCTTTATCCATCCGAGCGAAGGCAGAACCTGGCCTGTCACCGCACAAGAACAGGCGGAGATGGATAAATACAATGACATGATTCGAGGGATCTCAGCGGCTCAAAAGTCCGCGCTTGACGAGGCACTGGCGGAGACATTCCCAATTTCCAGTGGTGCAATCAATGTTTCAACAAACACCAACTTCAACGCCGCCCTCAACTGGCGCCCACGCCGCGACCCGCTTGCGATTGACCTGGACGGCGATGGCATCGAGACGCTGGCTGTGGGGACCAATCCCGTTTTGTTCGACCACGACGCGGATGGCGTCAAGACCGGGACCGGGTGGCTCAAGGGGGATGACGCTTGGTTGGTGATGGACCGCAATGGCAATGGCAGCATTGACACCGGGCGCGAGCTGTTTGGCGTGGATACCCAGATCACGCGGGCGGACGGCAGCACCGGGCTGGCCAGCAGCGGCTTTGAGGCGCTGAGCAGCCTGGATGCGAACCACGACGGGGTCTTCAATGCGCAGGACGCGGCCTTCACTGAAGTTCGTCTCTGGCAGGACCTGAATGCCGATGGCATCAGCCAGGCGGGAGAGCTTTTCACGCTGGGTGACAAGGGCATTGTGAGCATTGCGCTTACTGCGGAAACCGGAACCAATGCCGATCTGGGCAACGGCAACGCCGTGACCGGCAAGGCCGATGTGATCCGCGCGGATGGCACCGCCACTGAGGTGGATGCTGTGAACCTTGCGGACAATGCCGTGGCCAACCTCAATTTGGCCAGCAATCCTTTCTACCGCGAGTTCACCGACACCATTCCCCTTACGGCGACGGCAGCTGCCTTGCCGGAGATGACGGGCAGCGGGTGGGTGCGAGATTTGCGGGAATCGATGAGCCTTGAATCGGCAAGCGCAGCGCAACTGCAAACGCAGGTGTCATCTTTCGCCGCCGCCGACAGTCGAGATGAGCAGCTTGCACTCGTTGACAGCATCCTCAGCGATTGGGCAATTTCCTCCGGCCGATACAACGCGCCATTTGGCACGCTCATCGCGCTCAACAAGTCCATCGTGACGAACGGATCCACCACCACGACTCACTACACCGAAGCGGAGCCCGGTTCGTATGACCTTTCGCAGCAAGTCGTACCAGCGCTTGATGTGAGATTTTCTCAGGGCTATTACATATGGGACACGATTGGCCCAGGTGTTTATGGCTACGTACCGGGCCCCGAGGCGCTGGAGATCGTTCGGCGCATGACGATGCTGGAGATCTTCAATGGCAGCCGGTTTTTTGACATCACCCAAACCACGACCAATACAAGTCCCGGCGGGAGCCAGAGCGGCGGTGGCAGCGGCGGCGGCGGTGCCGCCCCCACAAAGGGCTTGGTCACGCAATTGACGGTGACCCTCTCCGCCGATCAGATCAATTTCATTAACCAAGCGTACGAAGCATTGCAGTCATCCGTCTATGGCGCGCTGGCAATGCAAACGCGGCTGGCAGACTACCTGGACAGCATCCAGTTGGTCATTGACGACCAAGGCGTGCAATTCGACACCACAGGGCTGACGACCCTGCTCACGGAGAACAAGGCGGTCAACCCGCACGATGCCATCCTTGATCTGGTTGACCTGAACCGCTATTCGCACGACACCCTCGTGGCCGTTGGCTATGACGGGATGAATGCGCTGCGCACCTGGGTGGACGAACTCCCCGCGGATTCGTCGATCAGAAGCGACTTGGCAGCCGCGCATGTGCTGCTCGCCACGTCCACCGCTGCGCCAACTGGCTCTAGCAGCGACGACCTGTACCTGGGCAACGGCGCCAACAACACCTTCAACGCCAACGCAGGAAACGACTTGGCGGATGGCGGCGCCGGCAATGACGTGATGCACGGCAACGACGGCAACGACCAATTGCTTGGCGCTGGTGGCAATGACACGCTATATGGAGACAACGGCAACGACACGCTCGACGGCGGCATCGGCGATGACGCCCTCAGCGGCGGCGCTGGCTCCGACACCTACCTGTTCGCCCGCGGCTCCGGCTCCGATACCCTCAACAACACCGACTCCAGCACCGGCAAGACCGATACCCTGGCCTTTGGCGCCGGCATCGCCCCTTCGGACATCAAGATCACCCGCTCCGGCGACAACCTGATCCTGTCCATCGTCGGCTCTTCCGACAAGGTCACCGTCACCAGCTATTTCAGCGCCGACGGCACCAGCAACTACCGGCTTGAGTTGATCACTTTCGCCGATGGCACTTCCTGGGACATCGCCACTGTCAAGGCCTTGGCCATCACCGGCTCCAGTGACGTCGACTACCTGACGGCCTACGCCACTGCCGATGTCATCACCACCCTGGGCGGCAACGACACCGTCTATGCCCGCTCTGGCGACGACACCGTCTCCGGCGGCGATGGCAACGACATCCTCAATGGCGAAGACGGCAATGACTTGCTCGCTGGCGACGCAGGCAATGACACGCTCAATGGCGGCAACGGCAACGACACGCTCGACGGCGGCATCGGCGATGACGCCCTCAGCGGCGGCGCTGGCTCCGACACCTACCTGT
>NZ_JAJNKD010000008.1:0-294524 GCF_021043325.1 Ideonella azotifigens | reverse complement strand
TTGATGCTTGGTACCACCAAGGTAGCAGTGACAACCGTGTGCCCGCCCTGCGATTCACTCAGATCGGCGAAGAACCTGAAAAAAGGGACCCGAAGGTCCCTTTGGTGGCATTGAGCGGCGCTCAGACCGACAGCATCTTCACGGCGACCAGGCCCAGCACGATGGCGATGGCGTAGCGGATCAGCGTCAGCGGCGCGCGGGTGCTGATCAAAGAGCCGATCAGCACGCCGGGGATGGAGCCCAGCAGCAGGCTGACCAGCAGGTCGTAGTTGACATTGCCCAGGCTCAGGTGGCCCAGGCCGGCGATCAGCGCCAGCGGAATCGCGTGGGCCAGGTCGGTGCCGACCAGCTTGTTCGAGCTCAGGCGCAGCGGGTACAGGTAGACCAGCATCACGGTGCCCAGCGCGCCGGCACCGATGGAGGTCAGCGTGACCAGCACGCCCAGCACGATGCCGGCGACCACGGTCAGCACAGGCTGTACGTTCTTGAACTTTTCCGAGTCACCGACGCGGAAGTTCTTGCCAATCGCGTGCAGCTTCTCCTTGAACAGCATGCCCAACGCGGTGATGATCAGCGCGATGCCGACCGCCTGGATGATGAAACCGTTCTTGACCTGATGGCCGCCGCTGAAGGTCATCCAGGCGAGCGTCAGCGCCGCAGCGGGCAGGCTGCCCCAGGCCAGGCGCTTGACGATTTCCCAGTCCACCGTGCCGTGGTTGTGGTGCACGGCAGTGCCGAACATCTTGGTGATGGATGCGTACAACAGGTCGGTGCCGACGGCGGTCTGCGGCGCGATGCCGAAGAACAGCACCAGGATGGGGGTCATCAGGGCGCCGCCACCAACGCCGGTGATGCCGACGATGGTGCCAACCAGCAGCCCGGCGATGGAATTCATGCCATCGATTTGCATCGCAGTACCTCGAAACCTTCGGTCGATTCGGGGCCGAGGCAACAAGGCAACTCGGCCGACTGAAGTCATTCTCGCATTCGGCATCTGCAAATGCGGGTTCCGAGTAAAGACCCCCCTAAAAGATTTAGTGACCGAATTGGCAATGAGGGCCGGCTCGGGTCAAGCCGAGGCCAACTGCAGCAGTTGCGCCACGACCGCGACCGCGATGATTTCCGGCGCCTTGCCTTCGATGCCGGGCATGCCGACCGGGCTGACCAGACGGTCCAGTTGGGCATCGGACAGGCCCCGCTCGCGCAGGCGCCGCAGGAAGCCGGCCTTCTTGCTGGCCGAGCCGATCAGGCCCAGGAAGCCGAAATCGCCGCGGCGCAGCACCGCCTCGCAGATGCGGAAGTCCAGCGCGTGGCTGTGGGTCATCACCAGGAAAAAGGCGCCGGCCGGTGCATCGGCCACTTCTTCTTCGGGTTGAGCGCTGGCACAGCAGCGCAGGTGGGCGGGCAGCGGCGTGGCCGGAAAACCGTCTTCGCGCTCGTCCACCCACAGCGCTTCGCAAGGCAGGTCAGCCAGCAGCTTGACGATGGCGCGGCCGACGTGGCCGGCGCCGTGCAACTGCAGGTGAAAGCGCGGCGGCTCGGCAGCCCAGCCGGCGAGGCTGCCACTGTCCAACGGGAAAAAGCGCAGCGTCAGCGCGCCGCCGCAGCACTGGCCCAGTGACGGGCCCAGCGTGACCGGCCAGTCCCAGGCCGCCAGCGGCCGGTCGCCGGCTTCCTTCAGCGCGGCCTGGGCGCGGGCAATGGCCTGCCATTCCAGGTGCCCGCCGCCAATCGTGCCAGCCACTTCAGCGGCAGAGACCAGCATGCGGGTGCCGGCCTCGCGCGGCACCGAGCCTTTGACGCGGGTGATCTCCACCCACATCGCCGAACGGCCCTGCTGCTGCCAGCGCTGGGCCAGTTCCCGTAACGCCAACCGGCCCATGCTCAGCTCACGCTTTGCACCGCGCGCAGCAGCGCCTCGGGCGTGGCGGGCGCGCTGAGTGCGGGCTGGCAGCCCAGCGCGCCGCAGGCGGCGGCCGCGTCGCGCAGCGCGAGGAAGACCGAGAAGCTCAGCAGCAGCGGCGGCTCGCCCACAGCCTTGCTGCGGTGGATGCTGTCCTCGACGTTGTCGCCCTTGTACAGCCGTGTCGTGAACGCACCCGGCGCGTGCGGCAGGTCGTTGGCGGTGGGGATCTTGTAGGTGGACGGCGCGTGCGTCAGCAGCTTGCCGCTTTGCGGGTGCCACACCAGCTCCTCGCTGGTCAGCCAGCCCATGCCCTGCACAAAACCGCCTTCGACCTGGCCGATGTCGATGGCCGGGTTCAGCGAGCGGCCCACGTCGTGCAGCAGGTCGGCGCGCAGCAGTCGCCATTCGCCGGTCAGCCGGTCCAGCAGCACTTCGCTGACGGCCGCGCCATAGGCGAAGTAATAGAACGGCCGGCCGGTCAGCGTGTCGCGGTTCCAGTGCAGGCCGGGCGTGGCGTAGAAGCCGTCGGCCCAGAGCTGCACGCGGGCCACGTAGGCCTGCTCGACGATGGCGGCAAAGGCCTCGTGCTGGCCGTCTGGCCCCAGCACCGCGTTGCCCTCGAAGCGCACCTGGTCGGGCGCCACCTGCCAGTGCGACGCGGCCACTTCCGCCAGCCGTTTCTTCAGCTTCTGCGCGGCGTCCAGCGCGGCCTTGCCGTTCAGGTCGGCACCGGTGGAGGCAGCGGTGGCCGAGGTGTTGGCGATCTTGCTGGTGTCGGTGGCGCTGGCGCGCACGCGGGCCAGCGGCAGGCCCAGTTCGTGGGCGACGACCTGCGCCACCTTGGTGTTCAGGCCCTGGCCCATTTCGGTGCCGCCGTGGTTCACCAGCACTGAGCCGTCCCGGTAGATGTGCACCAGCGCGCCTGCCTGGTTGAAGTGGTTGACGTTGAACGAAATGCCGAACTTCACCGGGGTCAGCGCCAGGCCTTTTTTCAGCCACGGGCTGGTGGCGTTGAACGCGGCGACCTCGGCGCGGCGCGCGAGGTAGTCGCTGCTGGCGGCCAGCTCGTCGGTCAGCGGCGCGATGATGTTGTCGACCACCGGTTGCAGGTAAGGCGTCACGTCGCGCCCGCTGCCCGGCAGGCCGTACCAGTTGACCTGCCGCACCGCCAGCGGATCCAGGCCCAGCTGGCGGGCGATCTGGTCGATGATGACTTCGATCACCAGCGCGCCCTGCGGCCCGCCGAAGCCGCGGAATGCCGTGTTGCTCTGCGTGTTGGTGCGCGGCAGGAAGCCGTGGATGGCCACGTCCGGCAGCCAGTAGGCGTTGTCCAGGTGGCAGATCGCGCGCGTCAGCACAGGGGGCGACAGGTCGGCCGAGTGCCCGGCCTGGCCCAGCATCGTGACGTCCACCGCCAGCAGCCGGCCGCTGTCGTCGAAGCCGGCCTGCCAGTCGAACTCGAAGCCGTGGCGGCGGCCGGTGATCAGGAAATCGTCGTCGCGGTCCACGCGCAGCTTGACCGGCTTGTTGAGCTTCTTGGCGGCAAGCGCCGCCACGCAGGCGAACAGCGCCGACTGCGACTCCTTGCCGCCAAAGCCGCCGCCCATGCGCCGGCATTCGACCAGCACCTGATTGGCGTCCAGTTGCAGCGCATGCGCGACCATCGCCTGCATCTCGCTGGGGTGCTGGGTCGAACAATGAATCTTCAGCCCGCCATCGTCCTGTGGCAGCGCGTAGCTGATCTGGCCTTCGAGGTAGAACTGTTCCTGCCCGCCGAGGCTGAACTGGCCGGAGAGCTGGTGCGGCGCCGCCGCCATCGCACCGGCCACGCCGCCGGGGTGCGTGCTGCGCGTGAGGTGCATGGGTGGCACCACGTACTGGCCAGTGGCATGCGCGGTGCGCAGGTCCAGCTGGGCCGGCAGCGGTTCGATCTGCAGCACGTCCTTGGCGCGGGCTGCGGCGCGGCGCGCCTCGTCGCGGCTGCGGGCGATGACGGCGAACACCGGCTGGCCGAGGTAGTGCAATTCGCCACTGGCTAGGATCGGATCGTCGTGCACGATGGGGCCGACGTTGTTCTGGCCCGGAATGTCGGCCGCGCTGTAGACCGCGACCACGCCGGGCATCGCGCGCAGCGCCGCGAGGTCCATGCCCAGCAGCCGGCCATGGGCCACGGGCGACAGCCCCAGCGCCGCGTGCAGCGTGCCGGCGGCTTCGGCGATGTCGTCCACATACGCGGCGCGGCCCTGCACGTGCAGCGCGGCGGATTCGTGCGGCAACGAAGTGCCGACCACGGGGAGGGCTGCAGCCGAGAGGTCTTTCAAATGCATGTGGCGCTCCTCAGGCCCAGACGCGCAGTTGGTCGACTGCCACCGGGTCGGCTGGGCGGGTGCTCAGCCACAGCCGCTCCAGCAGCCCGGCAGCGCCGAGGCGGCGGTAGTCGGCGCTGGCGCGCAGGTCGCTCAGCGGGGTGAAGTCGGCGGCGAGCGCGGCCTGCGCGGCGCGCAGCGTGGCTTCGGTCCAGGGCTGGCCGACGATGGCGGCTTCGACCGCTGCGGCGCGGCGCACCGTGGCTGCCATGCCGCCGAAGGCCAGGCGCGCTTCGGCGACGGTGTCGCCATCCAGCCGCAGCGCAAAGCCGGCGCTGACGGCCGAGATGTCGCAGTCGAAACGCTTGGATAGCTTGTGCGCCTGCACCTGCCAGCCCGGTTGCAGCGTCGCGAACGGCACGTGCACGGACTCGACGAACTCGCCCGACTGCAGCTGGTTCTTCATGTAATCCAGGTAGAAGGTCTGCAGCGGCAGCTCCCGGGTGGCCTCGCCATGGCGCAGCCGCAGCGTGGCGCCCAGCGCGATCAGCACCGGCGGCGCATCGCCAATCGGCGAGCCGTTGGCCAGGTTGCCCACCAGCGTGCCAGCATGGCGCACCGGCGGGCCGGCGAAGCGGCGGAACATTTCGGCCAGCGCCGGCCAGCGCACCACCAGCGCAGCCCAGCCGTCTTCCAGCGTGACGGCAGCGCCAATGTGCAGGCCTTCCGCTTCTTCGTCAATGCGGCGCAATTCGGCCACGTCGCCCAGGAAGATCAGCTCGCCCAGGTCGCGCATCTGCTTGGTGACCCACAGGCCGACGTCGGTCGCGCCAGCGACCAGCCGTGCGGCGGGCTTGTCGGCGCGCAGCGTGGCCAGCTCGGCGAGCGTGCGGGGGCTGTGGGGTGCGGCGGGTGTCGCCTGCAAGGCCAGCAACTGCTCGCGCAAACCGGCCAGCGGCAGGCGCGGCGCGGGCTGTTGCAGCATCGCTTGCGCGGCGTCCAGGATGGGCCGGTAGCCGGTGCAGCGGCACAGATTGCCAGAGAGTGCATCGGCCAGCTCGGCGCGGCCGGGGCACGGCCCGCTGGTGCAGGCCTGGCGCTCATGCTCGGCCGAGAGCGTCATCACGAAGCCGGGTGTGCAGAAGCCGCATTGCGAGCCGTGGTGGTCCAGCATGGCCTGTTGCGCCGGGTGCAGCGTGCCGTCCGGCTGCGCCAGGTCTTCCACCGTTAGCAGCGCCTTGCCGTGCAGCGTCGGCAGGAAGCGTATGCAGGCGTTGACCGGGCGGATCGCCAGGCCTTCGCTGAGGATGGCGCGGCTGCCGGCCGGCACGCTCTCGGCCAGCTCGGCGACCAGCACCGTGCACGCGCCGCAGTCGCCCTCGGCGCAACCTTCCTTGGTGCCGCAGGCCTGTGCGTCCTCGCGCAGCCACTGCAACACGCTGCGCGTGGCGGGCGCGCCGGTGACGCTGACCGGCTGGCCGCGGAAGACAAAGCGCAGAGGGGCGGAGTTTGAAGTTTCGGCAGTCATCTGGCGCAAGACCTTACGCCGCTGCGGCGCAGTTTGAATACGATCTGGGCCATGAGTTGCATATGTTGTGCCGTATGACGCGGCCGCCGGATTTCGCCAACATCGACCTCCATCTCGTGAAGGTCCTGCACACCGTGATCACTGATCGCAGCGTTTCGCGCGCCGCCCTGCGCCTGGGCAGCACCCAGCCCCAGGTCAGCGCCCAGCTCAAGCGCCTGCGTGCGCTGACGGGCGACGCCTTGCTGGTGCGCGCCGGCACCGGGCTGGTGCCCACCGAAGCGGCGCTGGCGCTGGTCGGCCCGGCCGAGCGGCTGCTGAAGGAGGCCGACACCTTGTTCGGCTCGGCCCGCGTCGGCCGCGGCTTCGATCCGGCCACGGCTGACGGCCTGGTCAACCTCGCCGCGTCCGACTACCTGGACCCGCTGTTCCTGCCGCGCCTCATCGGCACGCTGCAGCAGCTTGCGCCACGGCTGCAGGTCGCCCTGCACCCGCTGTCTGCCGATTCGGACTACCGCCGCAAGCTGGCCTCGGGCGAGGTGGACCTGGTGGTCGGCAACTGGCTGCAGCCGCCGGAAGAATTGCACCTGGGCCGCCTGATGTCCGACGAAGTGGTCTGCCTCGTGGCCGCGGACCACCCCGCCGCCAAGAGCCCGCGCAGCTGGACGGCAGCGCGCTACCTGGACAGCGACCACATCGCGCCGACGCCGCTGCATCCCGGCGCGCGCGGCGTGATCGACGATTTCCTAGCGTTGCAAGGCCTGTCGCGCCGCGTCACGGTGCGCTGCGCGCACTTCAGCTTGGCGCCGGCCATGGTGGCCGGCAGCCGGCTGGTGCTCACGACCGGCCGCCAGTTCTGCGAGCGATACCTGACTCAACTCCCCCTGCGCATCGTTCGCTGCCCGGTGGCCTTCCCGGCCATGGCCTATTACCAACTCTGGCACGACCGCACGCATGCGTCTGCGGCGCAACGCTGGCTGCGCGAGCAGGTGCGCGACACCGCCCGTGCACTGGCCGACGAAGACAACCCCTCAAGGAGCCGCGCATGAGTGCCCGCAAAAGACTGGCGCTGCAAGGCGACCTGCTGGACTTCACCGGCGTGCCCTTGCTGGGCGAAGAAGCCTGCGCCGCGGTGCGTTTCCGGCCGGACCACTGGCTGCTGATCGAGGACGGCCGCATCGTCGGCGCGCAGCCCGAGGCACCGGACGACAGCTGGCAGCGCGAGCTGCACACCGGCCGGCTGATCCTGCCGGGCTTCATCGACACCCACGTGCACTGCCCGCAGCTGGACGTGATCGCCAGCTATGGCGCCACGCTGCTGGACTGGCTCAAGACCTACACCTTCCCGGCCGAGCAGCGCTTCGTAGACCCGCAGGTCGCGCGCGCCGGCGCCGAACTGTTCCTCGACGCCTTGCTGGCCAACGGCACCACCGCAGCGGTGGTCTTCCCCACCGTGCATCCGGTCTCGGTGGACGCATTGTTCGAGGCCGCGAGCGCCCGGCAGATGCGCATCATCAGCGGCAAGGTGTTGATGGACCGGCATGCGCCGGCAGGACTGAGTGACGATGTAGAAGGTGCCCGGCGCGACTGCGAAACGCTGATCCAGCGCTGGCACGGCCAGGGCCGCAACAGCTATGCGCTGACGGTGCGCTTCGCGATCACCAGCACACCCGAGCAACTGGCGATGGCCGGCGAGCTGATGCGGGCCGACCCCAGCCTCTACATGCAGACCCACGTGGCCGAGAACACCGAAGAGGTGCGCTGGGTGGCCGAGCTGTTTCCCGAGGCGCGCAGCTACCTGGATGTCTATCACCAGGTCGGCCTGCTGACGCCGCGCGCCGTGCTGGCGCATGGCATCTGGCTGGACGACGCCGACCGCGCGCTGCTGCGCGACACCGGTGCCCACATTGCCTTCTGCCCGAGCAGCAACCTGTTCCTCGGCAGCGGGCTGTTCGACTGGCAGGCGGCGGTGGACATCGGGCATGGCGTCTCGATGGCAAGCGACGTGGGCGGCGGCACCAGTTTGTCCATGCTGCGCACGCTGGCCGAGGGCTACAAGGTGCAGGCCTTGCGCGGCACGCGGCTCACCGCCTGGGCGGCGCTGCATGCGGCCACCCGCGGCGCGGCGCTGGCGCTGGGGCTGGAAGAGGAGATCGGCAGCTTCGAGCCGGGGTGCATGGCGGACCTGGCGATCTGGGATTGGGCGGTGGGCCCGGTTGCGGTGCACCGCGATGCGGTGGCGCGCGGCGAAGTGGTGCCTCTGCCGGCGCAAAGCCTGCACGCGCGGGTGTTTGCCTGGATGACCCAGGCCGACGACCGCAACCTGGTGGCAGCCTATGTCGCTGGGCAGCCCTGCTGGCAGCGGGGTTGACGCGCGGCGTTTGAGGCACCGCAAAACGAGGAGCAGTGCGGCAACCAGAGCGGCATGGTCCTTGCGTTTGTATACACCTGCGCATACTCATTGCCCTTCGACGGGCTTGGTGACTGACGCGGCCTCTGCGATCCGGGGGCCAGCGGCCACAGTCCCCGCCCGTTTGGACCCCCGTTTTCACCTTCCCTCTCACTGACAAGACAGGAACCCACCATGCAGTTCTCTACTTCCCGCCTGGCCCTTGCTGCGCTGCTGGCGCTGGCCACCGTTGGCGCCCAGGCCGCCGACTGGAGTGACACCTCGATTGGCTACCGCTACGGCAGCAAGTTCGCCGAGCCCTTTGGCGAGAACACCATCCACAAAAGCATCATCGACCTGAACCACGTCAGCGGTTACAGCTACGGCACCAACTTCTTCAACGCCGACTTCCTGGTCTCCGACAAATCCGACCCGTCCAGCCCCGGCTCCAGCAATGGCGCGACCGAGGTCTACATCGTCTACCGCCACACGCTGGACCTGTCCAAGGTCAGCGGCAGCAAGCTGTCCTGGGGCGTGATCCGCAACCTGGGGCTGACGGCGGGCTTCGATGTCAACGTCAAGGACGACGCCGGCTACAACTCCAGGAAGCGCATGCTGGTGGCGGGCCCGACGATGATGTTCGATGTGCCGGGCTTCCTGAACGTGAGCCTGCTCGAACTCTGGGAGAGCAATGCGCCGTACAACGAATTCACCCGCAGCGGCGTGTCGCGCTACAGCTACGATGCCCATCCAATGCTGACGGCGGCGTGGAGCATTCCGCTGATCAAGGGCGTTCCGCTGACCTTCGAAGGTTTCGCAAATTTCATTGCTGGCAAGGGCAAGAATGAATTTGGCGGCGAAACTGCGCCTGAAACCAACATCGATGCGCAGATCATGTACGACGCCGGCACGCTGATGGGGGCACCGGGCAAGTTCAAGGTCGGCTTCGAGTACCAGTACTGGAAGAACAAGTTCGGCAACTCGTACAAGGGCGCTGCCGGTGATGGCGCCTTTGCCAAGACACCGATGATCCGCGCGGAATACCATTTCTGATCGCCCGCGGGCCGGGGCCGGTCTTCGGCTCCTGGCCCGTTTCTGGCTCAGGCATCTTCATCATGCTTCGACTCGAACTCACCGGCATCACCAAGCAGTACCCCGCGGTGCGGGCGAACGACGGCATCCATCTGAAGGTGGCGCCGGGCCAGATCCATGCGGTGCTGGGTGAAAACGGCGCGGGCAAGTCCACGCTGATGAAGATCATCTACGGCGCGACCCAGCCCGACGCCGGCCAGATGCAATGGAACGGTCGCGAGGTGCAGGTCGCCAGCCCCGCCCAGGCCCGCGCCCTGGGCATCAGCATGGTCTACCAGCACTTCTCGCTGTTCGACACGCTCACTGCCGCCGAGAACGTCTGGCTGGGGCTGGACAAAGCGATGGCGCTGCCCGAGGTCACCGAGCGCATCGGCCAGGTCGCCCGCACCTACGGGCTGGACGTGGACCCGCTGCGGCCTGTGCATTCGCTTTCCGTGGGCGAGCGCCAGCGCGTCGAGATCGTGCGCGCGCTGCTGACCAATCCGCAGCTGCTGATCCTCGACGAGCCCACTTCGGTGCTGACGCCGCAGGCCGTCGAGAAGCTGTTTGTCACGCTGCGCCAGCTGAGTGCCAATGGCACCAGCATCCTCTACATCAGCCACAAGCTCGACGAGATCCGGGCCTTGTGCCACCACTGCACCGTGCTGCGTGGCGGCAAGGTCACCGGCGAGGTCGACCCGACGCAGGAAACCAACGCCAGCCTGTCGCGCCTGATGATCGGCGCCGAGCCGCCGCAGCTGCGCCACGAGACGCGTGCGGCCGGCGCGGTGGTGATGGCGGTCAAGGGCCTGTCGCTGCCGCAGCGCGATCCATTCGGCACCACGTTGAAGGACATCGCCTTCGACGTGAGGGCCGGCGAGATCGTCGGCGTGGCCGGTGTCTCGGGCAACGGCCAGCAGGAGTTGATGGCCGCGCTGTCGGGTGAAGACATGCGCGCGCAGGCCGGCAGCATCACGCTGTTCGGCAAGGACATCGCGGCGCATTCGCCGCGCAAGCGCCGCCACGAAGGCCTGCACTTCGTGCCCGAGGAACGCCTGGGCCGCGGCGCGGTGCCCACGCTGAGCCTGGCGCAGAACACGCTGCTGACGCGCACCGAGGCGGTGAGCGGCAGCGGCTGGATCGCCACCGACAAGGTGCGCCAGTTGGCCGAAAGCATCATCACCCGCTTCAATGTGAAGGCCGGTGGCCCGGGTGCTGCGGCCAAGAGCCTGTCCGGCGGCAACCTGCAGAAATTCATTGTCGGCCGTGAGATCGACGCTGGCCCGAAGCTGCTCATCGTCAGCCAGCCGACCTGGGGCGTGGACGTGGGCGCCGCGGCGCTGATCCGCGGCGAGCTGCTGAAGCTGCGCGATGCCGGCTGCGCGCTGCTGATCGTCAGCGAGGAGCTGGACGAGCTGTTCGAGATCAGCGACCGGCTGATCGTCATTGCCCAGGGCCGCATGTCCCCGTCCGTGCCCACCGCGCAGGCAACCATCGAGCAGATCGGCGAATGGATGAGCGGGCTGTGGACCTCCGCAGAAACGCAAGCCAAGGAGACCGGCCATGCTGAAGCTTGAAGCCCGGCCGCAGCCGTCGAAGCTGATGTCGTTTGCCAGCCCGTTGCTGGCGCTGGCCATCACGGTGGTGATCGGCGTCGGCCTGTTCGTGCTGCTGGGCAAGGACCCGGTGCGCGGGCTGCAGATGTTCTTCGTCGAGCCGGTGAAGAACCTCTACGGCGTGGCCGAACTGTCGGTCAAGGCCACGCCGCTGATCCTGATCGCGCTGGGCCTGTCGGTCTGTTACCGCTCCAACGTTTGGAACATCGGTGCCGAGGGCCAATACATCTTCGGCGCGCTGGGTGGTGGCTGGGTGGCGATGCAGGCGGGTGCCGGCACCGAATGGATGGGTCACTTCTACGTCGTGCCCATCCTCGCGGCCGGCGTGCTGGCCGGCATGTTCTGGGCCGCCATCGTCGCGCTGCTGCGGGACCGCTTCAGCGCCAACGAGATCCTCGTCAGCCTGATGCTGGTCTACGTGGCCGACCTACTGTTGGGCTGGCTGGTCAACGGCCCCTGGCAGGACCCGGAAGGCCACAACTTCCCGCAGACCATCACCTTCCTCGCGCAGACCAAGATCCCGCGCCTGGTGCAGGGCCTGCGCGCCAACATCGGCGTGGTCGTCGCATTGGTCGCCGTGATGGGGTTCTGGGTCTTCCTGTTCCGCACCTACCGCGGCTTTGCGCTGCAGGTGGGCGGGCTGGCACCCGCAGCGGCCAAATACGCCGGCCTCTCGTCGCGTGGTGCGCTGTGGCTCGCGCTGCTGATCTCGGGCGGAATGGCAGGTCTTGCCGGTGCGCTGGAAGCCGCCGGCCCGCTGGGTCAGCTCACGCCCTACGTGCCGGCGGGCTACGGCTTCGCGGCCATCATCGTCGCGTATGTGGGCCGGCTGCACCCGGTGGGCATCATCTTCTCGGGCATCCTGATGAGCATGTTCTACATCGGCGGCGAACTGGCGCAGTCGCGCCTGGGCCTGCCCAAGGCGCTGACGGGGGTGTTCCAGGGCCTGCTGCTGTTCTCGCTGCTGGCCTGCGACACGCTGATCTTCTATCGCCTGCGCTCGCATCACGCGCCGCATCCGACACCCGCACCGCGCGGTGCCGCTGCAGTCACCAAGGAAGCCTGAGATGGACGGCCTCGCGCTCCTCCTCGCCGCCACGCTGAACGCCGGCACAGCACTGGCCATCGCCGGCATCGGCCTGCTGATCAACGAACGGGCCGGCGTGATCAACCTGGGCGCCGAGGGCCTGATGCTGGTGGCCGCCATCGCAGGCTTCGCCACCACGGTGCACACCGGCAGCAGCTGGCTGGGCTTTGGCGCCGGCATGCTGTCCGGCGCGGTGCTGGCCTCGCTGTTCGGCCTGCTGGTGATCTGGCTCAACACCAACCAGGTGGCGACCGGCCTCGCGCTGAGCCTGTTCGGCGGCGGCTTTTCGGCCTTCCTGGGCATCCGCTACGTGCAGGAAAAGCTCGGCGAGCAGGTCCAGTTCCACGTGCCGCTGCTGGGGGATCTGCCGTTCATCGGCCCGGCGCTGTTCCGCCAGCACCCGATGGTCTACATCGCCATCGTGCTGACGGCGCTGCTGGCCTGGTTCCTTTACCGCACGCGCGCCGGCCTGGTGCTGCGCGCGGTCGGCGAGTCGCCCGAATCGGCGCATGCGCTGGGCTACCCGGTGCGTCGCATCCGGCTGGCGGCGGTGGTCGTTGGTGGTGCGATGTGCGGCCTGGCCGGTTCCTACATCTCGGTGATCTACACGCCGCTGTGGGTCGAAGGCATGATCGCCGGCAAGGGCTGGATCGCGCTGGCGCTCACCACCTTCGCCACCTGGCGCCCGGCACGGGTGTTGCTGGGTGCCTACCTGTTCGGCGGCGTGACCATGCTGCAGTTCTACCTGCAAGGCAACGGCGTGCACATCCCCGTGCAGTTCCTCGGCATGCTGCCTTACCTGTCGACCGTGGTCGTGCTGGTGCTGATCTCCAGCAACGCCAACTGGGTTCGCGCCAACATGCCCGCCTCGCTCGGCAAACCGTTTTTCCCCGGTTCCTGACCGGACACTTTTCTTCCCTGGCAATCCACTTCAAGAGAGAAGCGCCCATGACCCTGATGACCAAGCGTTCGCTGCTCCAGCTGACCAGCTGGACGACCATTGCCGCTGCCGCGGCCCTGGTCGGCTGCGGCAAGAAGGAAGAAACCCCGCCGCCCGCGGCTGCCGAGCCCGCTTCGGCCGCTGCACCGGCCCCTGCCAAGCCCGAGCCGCTGAAGATCGCCTTCGCCTACCTCGGCCCGGCCGGCGACCACGGCTGGACCTACGCGCACGACACCGCGCGCAAGGCCATCGAAGCCGAATTCGGCGACAAGATCCAGACCAGCTTCGTCGAGAACGTGCCCGAGTCGGCCGACGCAGAACGCGTCTTCCGCGACATGGCCACGCAAGGCAACAAGCTGATCTTCGGCACCAGCTTCGGCTACATGGAGCCGATGCTGAAGGTCGCGGCCGACTTCCCGGATGCGAAGTTCGAACACGCCACCGGCTTCAAGCAGAGCGCCAACCTGCGCAGCTACGACAGCCGCAGCTACATGGGTGCCTACATGGCCGGCATCATCGCCGGCAAGATGAGCAAGACCAACACGCTCGGCGTGGTCGGCTCCATCCCCGTGCCTGAAGTCATCCGCAACATCGACGCCTACACCCTGGGCGCCCTGAGCGTGAACCCGAAGATCAAGACCAAGGTGGTCTGGGTCAACAGCTGGTTCGATCCGCCCAAGGAAACCGAAGCCGCGCAGTCGCTGATCAACGGCGGCGCCGACGTGCTGCTGCAGAACACCGACTCCACCGCCGTGCTGCAGACCGCCGAGAAGAACAAGAAGTTCGCCTTCGGCTGGGACAGCGACATGTCCAAGTTCGCACCGACCGCCCACCTCGCCTCGGCCATCATCAACTGGACGCCGTATTACAAGAAGGCCGTTCAGGAGACGCTGGACGGCAGCTGGAAGGGCAGCACGGCGACCTGGTGGGGCGTCAAGGAAGGCGCCAACGACATCGTCGCGATCAGCGACCAGGTGCCGGCCGACGTGAAGGAACTGGTCGCCAAGACCAAGGCCGGCCTGGCCGACGGCAGCATCGACGTCTTCAAGGGCCCGCTGGTGGACAACACCGGCAAGGAAATGCGCAAGAAGGACGAAGCCGGCGACGACAAGTTCCTCGGCGGCCTGAACGTCTACGTCAAGGGCGTCGAAGGCAAGGTGCCGGGCGCGAAGTAAGCCCCTGGCGAGTTGCCTGCACCCAAAAGCCGCCCGCGCAAGCCGGCGGCTTTTTCTTTTCAGGGCTGCACGGCTCGCACCAGCTGGATCGCCCGCTCCGGGCAGGCCACCACGCACAGCCCACAGGCCAGGCAGGCGTCCTCGCGGGGTGTGTAGGCCGTCTGCATGCCGTGCACCCGCACTTTCAGGCGGGCCATGAAACCCAGCGCCTGGAAGTCCGCCGGTGCGATGGTGCTCACGTCGAAGACGTCGTATGGGCAGACCTCCACGCAGTCGCCCTTGCCCTCGCATTTGGCGCGGTTCACGACCGGGATGTATTCGCCCGGCGCGGCCTGGCAGGCCTGGCCCGGCCGCTGTGGATGGGCGGCGGCGCGTTTGACCTTGGCGGGGTTGGTGCGTTTGGTCGAGGTTTGGGAAGCAGCTGAGGGCATGTAGAGTGGCAGTGGCGCCGCGCAGCGGCTTTGCCAAATTCTCGAAGCGGCCCTGGGCGCGCATGTAACGTTTGATGCCTTGCGCTGCAACGAAAGATTGCAGCGCCGCGGTCGCAGGCCACCTACGCCAGCCGCTTGCCCATGGTGTGCGACAGCACTTCGTAGCCCAACTCCTGGTAGAGCTTGCGGGCCTGTTCGTTGAAGGCCCAGACGACCAGGCGCATGTCGGTGGCGCGGTGTTCGCGGGCCCAGTCATCGGCCTGCGCCATCATGGCCCGGCCCAGGCCCATGCCACGCGCTTCGGGGCAGACGCAGACGGAGTTGACGCGGCCGTAGCGCATCGGCTGCAGCAGGCTGTGGCGTTCCTCGATCAGCGACAGCGCGATGAAGCCCAGCGACTGGCCGAAGGCATCTTCGACCAGGAAGATGGCCCGGTCCGCGCCCAGCATGCTGTCCTGCCAGTGCAGGCGGTCGCGTGAGGGCGTGGCAGGTGGCGCGAACACGTCCGGCCAGGCCTGGTGGTGGATCAGGTTCAGCTCCTGCGCCAGGTCGCAGACCAGGTCCAGGTCGGCCAGGCTGGCCTGGCGCAGCGTGATGCCTTCGAGACGGGGTTTGTCTGCGTGCATGGCGTCAGGCTCGCGCAAACAGCATCGCCAGCCGCTGCACCGCAGCTTCGGCCACGGCGCGGTCTGGCGTGGTGTCTTCGTTGTCGAAGTCACCGTCCACGCTGGACTGCACCAGCAGCCCGTCGCGGCGCGAAACGACATTCAGGTTGTGGCCGCGCCAGTTGAGCCCGTAGCGCACCTCTGGCTGCTGCACCAGGCGCGCGATCTGGCCGCGCACCGGCACCAGGCTGTTGTCGCCCATCAGCTGGCGTGCGCCGTAGCCGGTGGCGTTGACCAGCGTGCGCTCCTTGAGGGCCGCGAACTGGCGCGGGCTTTCGAACTCGCGGTGCTGGACCTCGCCGCCGTCGCGCATGAACTCGCCCAGCAGCATCTGGCTGTAGGCCGGCAGGTTGAACACCATCTGCGTGTAGCGGCGCGCGAAGGGCACCGGGAACGGGTGCTGGTCCGGCGAGAGCGCGACCGAGCGCGGGTGCAGATCGCGCAGCAACTCGCTTTCCAACTCGGCGTATTCGGGCTCGGGGTGGCGCGGCGGCGCCTCGTCGTCCGGCAGTTCCTGGTCGAACGGGATGTCCGACAGCACGTAGCCCTCGCGCCATTCCACCGGGTCGCCCGGCAGGCCCATCATGCGCTGGTAGGTCTGGTGCGACAGGCGCGCCATGGCTTCCCATTGCTGGCGGAAGGCGGGCGTGGCGTGGGCTTCGTCGCAGATGCGCGAGTCCGGCGACCACACGCCTGTGGCCTTCGACGAGCGCACCTCTGGCGGCAGTTCGCGGCAGTAGATCGTCACGCGCAGCCCGGCGCGCTGCGCGGCGCGTGCAGTCGTCAGGCCAATGGCGCCGCAGCCGATCACGGCGAGGTGCTTTTCCTTCGTGGTGAGCGCCAGGTCCACCGCCAGCTTCGCCGAGCCCCAGGACAGCGACCAGCCGCTGCCGCCATGGCCGTAGTTGTGCACCACCGTCTGCCGCCCAATGCGCTGCGCTTCGATGCGCGGCCCGGCGGCGCGAAACGGCCGGGTGCAGACGGTGATGTCGACGATGCGGTCGGTGCGCGCCTGGATGGGCGCCAGCAGCGGCGGCGGCGCAAACGGCGGCTGGCTGACGGCTGCAGCCGTCTGTGCGCCAGCGCGCTGGCTCAGCGAAGCGGTGGACAGGCCGGCAAGCGTGGCGCCGGTGGCGCCGATGAACTGGCGACGTTGCAGGGTCATGAACAGGGCCGCGGAGGAGGTGAGGCCGCGGATTATCTAGCGCGACGTCTCAGGCCAGCGCCGGGCCGCTCCCAAGCGGCCTGAGCACCCTCACGGAGGGTGGCAGCGGTACGCCGCAGCCGGGTGCCCACGTTTCATGCCAGCGACAGCCCTTGCGTGGCCTGTTTCAACAGCCCGCGCACGGTGTCCAAGTCCGCACCCACGTGCCGGTCGATGCGACGGATGAACGGGCAGGTCAGCACTGCCAGCGCGTGGCCGTGCGAGTCCAGGATGGGCATGGACAGGTCTGTCACGCCAAACGCCTGCTGGCTCTCGCCCTGCCAGTGGCCTTGCTCGCGCACGCGCGCCAGGATGGCCTGCAGTTCGGTGGCGCCCACCGGCACCTCGCCGTCCAGCGCCACGTGTTCGGCCAGCATCAGAGCGCGCCGGGTTTCGGGCTGGAAGGCCAGCAGCACGTGGCCGGAGCCCGTGTCCGCCAGGCTCACGCGCACGCCCAGGCGGATCGACAAGCCCCAGGCGCTGGGCCCGTTGACCTGCGCGACCACGGTGATGTTGCCGCGGTCGTAGATGCCCAGGTGGCAGGACTGCTCGGCCGCCTTGGCAAACGCATCCATGGCCGGCAGCGCGCGCGTCACCAGCCGTTCGATGGGCGGGTGACGGTGGCCCAGCACGAACAGCTTCAGGCTCAGGGCGTAGCGGTCCCCCTCCTGCGAGCGCGTCACGTAATGGCGCACCACCAGCCGCTCCAGCATGCGGTAGATCTCGCTGGGACTGCGGCCCATGGCCTTGACGATCTCGGCGCGGGTCATGCCCTGCGGCTGCTCGGCCAGCAGTTCGAGGATGTCCAGGCCCTTGTCCAGGGCCGGTGCGCGGTAACGGTCGTTGGGTGCGTCGCTGGTCGGCTCGTTGTCGGGTTCGGTCATGGCGGCGGCGGGTAAGGGGCGCAACAGGAAGGATGGACGAGGCTCCGCTCGCGTCGGCCTGCGCTGACCATACCGGACGGCAGCGCTCAGTCGGCCCTTCGGGTCCTCAGGGTAAGCACCAGAGGCGCAAGCAGAATCGGATCACTACAGTCATTCTCCAGTAAACGAAGTGTTCATACATGAACTTTTGAGGCGCCCATGAGACTGCAAGGCAAAACCATCCTGATCACCGCTGCGGGGCAAGGCATCGGCCGCGCCAGCGCGCTGGCCTGCGCCGCCGAAGGCGCGCGCGTGATCGCCACCGACATCAACGGCGCGCTGCTCGAATCACTGGCCGCCGAGGGTGCCGGCATCGACACGCGTTTGCTGGACGTGCGGGACAGCGCTGCCATTGCTGCGCTGGCGGCTTCGCTGCCGCCACTGGACGGCCTGTTCAATTGCGCCGGCTTCGTGCACCACGGCACTGTGCTGGACTGCGACGAAGCCGCCTGGGACTTCAGCTTCGACCTGAACGTCAAGGGCGCCTACCGGCTGATCCGCGCCTTCCTGCCCGGCATGCTGGAGAAGATGAAGCAGGACGGCAGCTTCGGCAGCGTCATCAACATGGCGTCCATCGCGTCCTCGGTCAAGGGCCTGCCGAACCGCTTTGTCTACGGCGCGACCAAGGCCGCGGTGATCGGCATGAGCAAGGCCATCGCGGCGGACTACGCCAAGGTGGGACTGCGCTGCAATGCACTGTGCCCCGGCACCGTGGACACGCCCTCGCTGCGTGGCCGCATTGCGGGCGCGGCAGACCCGGTGCAGGCCGAGAAGGACTTCATCGCCCGCCAGCCGCTGGGCCGGCTGGCCACGGTCGAAGACATCGCGCCGCAGGTGGTCTACCTGCTCAGCGACGAGTCGTGCTTCGTCACCGGCCAGGCCGTGATGGTGGACGGCGGCATTTCGATCTGAGCTTCGTGCCTGCTGTATGAATCGAACAGACGCGCACCAGCACTTCTGGCGCCCCGCTCGCGGCGACTACGGCTGGCTGCAAGGCGACGAGCCGGCGCTGGCGCCGCTGCGGCGCGACTTCCTGCCCGAGGAATTGCAGCCGCTGATGCAGGCCGCTGGCGTGCAGAAGACGGTGCTGGTGCAGGCGGCCGACAGCGTGGCCGAGACCGAATGGCTGCTGGAACTGGCCTCGCAGCATGACTTCATCGCCGGCGTGGTTGGCTGGGTGGACCTGAGCCGCGCGGACGCGGTGCAGACGCTGACGCGCCTGGCCTTGCACCCGAAGTTCAAGGGCGTGCGGCCGATGCTGCAGGACCTGCCCGATGCGAACTGGATCTGCCGCGCGCCGCGGCCCGAGGCCATCGAGGCGCTGGTTTCGTTTGGCCTGTGTTTCGACGTGCTGGTGCAGCCGGTTCAACTGCCGTTTGTGCTGCAGTTCCTGCGCGACTGGCCGGCGCTGCCTGCGGTGATGGATCATGCCGCCAAGCCGCCGCTGGCCGAAGGCTGGCACGCGGGCTGGGTGGCGCCTTGGCGCCGGCTGATGGGCGAGGCCTCGCAGCTGCCGAATGTCAGCTGTAAGTTCTCTGGCCTGTTGACCCAGTTGCCGGCGACCGAGCGTGGCTCGGTCGCCGACGCCGTCACCGCGCTGCGCCCGCTCTGGCACGAGTTGCTGACCCTGTTCGGGCCGGAGCGCCTGATGTGGGGCAGCGACTGGCCGGTGCTGACGCTGGCTGGCTCGCATGCGGAATGGGTGGCCGTCAGCGAAGCGCTGATCGGCGAGCTGTCGCCCGAAGCGCAGGCGGACGTGTGGACCCGCAATGCGCAGCGCTTCTACGGCCTGTGAAGGTGTTGACATGACCCCGCTCGTCGAGATTCGCAACCTGTCGAAGTCCTTTGCCGGCGTGCGTGCGCTGCAGGACATCCAGTTCGAGCTGCTGCCCGGCGAGGTGCATGCGCTGATGGGTGAAAACGGCGCCGGCAAGTCCACGCTGATGAAGGTGCTGGCGGGCGTCTATCCGCGCGATGGTGGCGAGATCCTGGTCGACGGCCGTGCGGTCGAGATCGACAGCCCGCGCGCCGCGCAGGCGCTGGGCATCGGCATCGTGCATCAGGAACTGAACCTGATGAACCACCTCAGCGCCGCGCAGAACATCTTCATCGGCCGCGAGCCGCATGGACGCTTCGGCTGGCTGGACGAGGCCGCGCTGAACGCCAAGGCCGAGCAGCTGTTCCAGCGCCTGAACCTGAAGCTGGACCCGCGCACGCCCGTGGGCGAGCTGACGGTGGCGCGCCAGCAGATGGTGGAGATCGCCAAGGCGCTGTCCTTCGACTCGCGCGTGCTGATCATGGACGAGCCCACCGCGGCACTGAACAACCAGGAAGTGGCGGACCTGTTTCGCATCATCCGGCAACTGCAGGCCGAAGGCGTGGGCATCGTCTACATCTCGCACAAGATGGACGAGCTGCAGCAGATCGCCGACCGCGTCACCGTGATGCGCGACGGCCTGTACATCGCCACCGCGCCCATGGCCACGACCAGCGTGGACAGCATCATCGGCATGATGGTCGGCCGCCAGCTCGATGCCTTCACCAAGCACCTGCCCGACACCACGCGCAACGAAGTGCTGCTCCAGGTGCGCGGCCTGAACCGCGGCCGCGCGGTGCGCGATGTGTCCTTCGAGCTGCGCGCCGGCGAGATCCTCGGCTTCGCCGGCCTGATGGGCGCCGGCCGCACCGAAGTCGCGCGTGCGATCTTCGGGGCCGACCCGCTGGACTCGGGCAAGATCCGCGTGCGCGGCAAGCCGGTCACGATCCGCTCGCCGCAACAGGCGGTGGCGCTGGGCATTGGCTACCTGTCCGAGGACCGCAAGCACTTCGGCCTGGCGACCGGGCTGGACGTGGAGACCAACATCGCGCTGGCCTCCATGGGCCAGTTCACGTCGGCCGCCGGCTGGGTGAACCAGGCCGCGCTGCGCCAGACGGCCGAGCAGCATGTGCGCCAGCTGGGCATCAAGACGCCTTCGGTCGAGCAGCCGGTGCGGCTGCTGTCGGGCGGCAACCAGCAGAAGATCGTCATTGCCAAATGGCTGCAGCGCGACTGCGACATCCTGTTCTTCGACGAGCCCACGCGCGGCATCGACGTGGGCGCCAAGGCCGAGATCTACAAGCTGCTGAACCAGCTTGCCGCGCAGGGCAAGGCCATCGTCGTGATCTCTTCCGAACTGCCCGAGGTGCTGCGCCTGGCGCACCGCGTGCTGGTGATGTGCGAAGGCCGCATCACCGGCGAACTCTCGGCCGGGCAGGCCACCCAGGCCAGCATCATGCAGCTGGCCACGCGGCGTGAAGCCGCCCCCGCCTGAGGGCGCAACGAACACCGACTGCCATGCCACCCATCACCACTTCTCCCTTGCCGGCGGCCGAAGCCGCCGTGCCGCGCCGCCGCGTCTGGCTGCGCCCCGCTGCGCGCCAGAAGCTGCTGGCCTTTGCCAGCCTGCTGGCGCTGATGGTGTTCTTCAGCTTCGCCTCCGGCAGCTTCCTGCAGGTCGACAACATGGTCAGCATCCTGCAGGCCACGGCGGTCAACGGCGTGCTGGCGATTGCCTGCACCTTTGTCATCATCACCTCGGGCATCGACCTGTCGGTCGGCACGCTGATGACCTTCTGCGCGGTGATGGCCGGGGTGTTCCTGACCTACCTCGGCCTGCCGTTGCCGGTCGGCGTGGCTGCGGCGCTGTTCTTCGGCGCGCTGAGCGGCTTCGGCTCGGGCCTGTTGATCGCCAAGCTGAAGATCCCGCCTTTCATCGCCACGCTGGGCATGATGATGCTGCTCAAGGGCCTGTCGCTGGTGATCTCCGGCACCAAGCCGATTTACTTCAACGACACGCCAGGCTTCTCGGCCATTTCGCAGGACTCGCTGATCGGCGACCTGATCCCCGCGCTGCCGATCCCCAACGCGGTGCTGATCCTGTTCATCGTCGCCATCGTCGCCAGCCTGATCCTGAACAAGACCATGCTGGGCCGCTACACCTTCGCGCTGGGCAGCAACGAAGAAGCGGTGCGGCTTTCGGGCGTGAATGTCGACTTCTGGAAGATCGTCGTCTATTCGCTCAGCGGCGCGATCTGCGGCGTGGCTGGACTCTTGATCGCCTCGCGGCTGAACTCGGCGCAGCCGGCGCTGGGCCAGGGCTACGAGCTAGACGCGATAGCCGCGGTCGTCATCGGCGGCACCTCGCTGTCCGGCGGCACCGGCACCATCCTCGGCACCATCATCGGCGCTTTCATCATGAGCGTGCTGACCAACGGCCTGCGCATCATGAACGTGGCGCAGGAATGGCAGACGGTGGTGACCGGCGTGATCATCATCCTCGCGGTCTATACCGACATCCTGCGGCGCCGCACGCGCTGAGCTGCCTCTTTTCCCGTTCCCGTTCGCTTCGATTCCTACAACGACAGGAGACACCACCATGATGAAGAAAACCGTTTCGCAACTCGCCTTGGCCGTGGCCGCCACTTTCGCGCTCGCGGGTGCCGCCAGCGCGCAAGAGGTCTACATCCCGCTGATCTCCAAAGGCTTCCAGCACCAGTTCTGGCAGGCGGTGAAGAGCGGCGCCGAGCAGGCCGGCAAGGACTACAAGGTCAAGATCAGCTTCGAGGGCCCCGAGTCCGAAGCGATGGTGGACAAGCAGATCGACATGCTCTCCGCCGCGCTGGCCAAGAAGCCGGCCGCCATCGGCTTTGCCGCGCTGGACAGCCAGGCCGCGCTGCCGCTGTTGAAGAAGGCCCAGGCCGCGAAGATCCCGGTCATCGCTTTCGACTCCGGCGTGGCCGGCGACATCCCGGTCACCACCGCCAGCACCGACAACAAGGCCGCCGCCTCGCTGGCCGCCGACAAGATGGCCGAGCTGATCGGCAAGGCCGGTGAAGTGGCCGTCGTCGCCCACGACCAGACCAGCCGCACGGGGGTGGACCGGCGCGACGGCTTCGTGGACCGCATCAAGTCCACCTATCCGAACATCAAGGTCGTCAGCGTGCAGTACGGCGGCGGCGATCACCTGAAGTCCACCGAGATCGCGAAGTCCATCCTGCAGGCCTACCCGAACCTGAAGGGCATCTTCGGCACCAACGAAGGCTCGGCCATCGGCGTGGCCAACGGTGTGCGCGAGATGAAGCGCAAGGTCGTGATCGTCGGCTACGACTCGGGCAAGCAGCAGAAGGACGCGATCCGCGACGGCCTGATCGCCGGCTCGATCACGCAGAACCCGGTGGGCATTGGCTACAAGACCGTGGAAGCGGCCGTCAAGGCGCTGAAGGGCGAGAAGCTGCCCAAGGTCATCGACACCGGCTTCTACTGGTACGACAAGACCAACCTCAACGACCCGAAGATCGCCGCGGTGCTCTACGACTGATCTTCGCCTTGCACACGACGCTGTCGTCACTCTCACTCACCGATAAAAGAGGAATCTGAATGAAACTGCTGCGCTACGGCCCCCTGGGCCAGGAAAAACCGGGCCTGCTGGATGCCGATGGGCGCGTGCGGGATCTTTCCGCCGTGGTGGCCGACATTGCCGGCGATGTGCTCACGCCCGCCGGTCTGGACAAGCTGGCCAGCCTGGACATCGCCTCGCTGCCGCTCGTGCCAGGCACGCCGCAGCGGGACCTGCGGCTGGGCGCCTGCGTCGGCAAGGTCGGCAAGTTCATCTGCATCGGGCTGAACTACGCGGACCACGCGGCCGAGTCCGGCGCGAAGGTGCCGGACGAGCCGGTGGTGTTCAACAAGTGGACCAGCGCCATCGTCGGCCCGAACGACGACGTGGAAATCCCGCGCGGCAGCTCGCGCACCGACTGGGAGGTCGAACTCGGCGTGGTGATTGGCAAGGGCGGCCGCTACATCGCCGAGGCCGATGCCATGTCGCACGTGGCCGGCTACTGCGTGGTCAACGACGTCTCCGAGCGCGAGGTGCAGCTGGAGCGCGGCGGCGGCCAGTGGGACAAGGGCAAGGGCCACGACACTTTCGGCCCCATCGGCCCGTGGCTGGTGACTGCAGACGAAGTGCCGGACCCACAGCAGCTCGCGATGTGGCTGGAGGTCGACGGCCGCCGCTTCCAGAACGGCAACACCAGCACCATGGTGTTCGGCGTGAAGAAGCTGGTCAGCTACCTCAGCCAGTTCATGAGCCTGCAGCCGGGCGACATCATCTCCACCGGCACGCCGCCGGGCGTGGGCCTGGGCCAGAAGCCGGTGCCCATCTACCTGAAGGCTGGCCAGACCATGCGCCTGGGCATCCAGGGCCTGGGCGAGCAGCAGCAGCGCACGGTACAGGCCTGAACGCCCGGAACACGCCATGACCACCATTCGTTCCATGCGCGTGCTCGACGTGCGCTTCCCCACGTCCGAGCACCTGGACGGCTCCGACGCGATGAACCCGGACCCGGACTATTCCGCGGCCTACGTGGTGCTGGAGACCGACCAGCCGGGCCTTGAAGGCCACGGCCTGACCTTCACCATCGGCCGCGGCAACGAGATCTGCTGCGCCGCGATCCGCGCGATGGAACACCTGGTCGTCGGCCTGGACCTGGCCTGGATCGCCGAGGACATGGGCCGCTTCTGGCGCCATGTCACGTCCGACAGCCAGCTGCGCTGGATCGGCCCGGACAAGGGTGCCATCCACCTGGCCACCGGCGCGGTGGTGAATGCTGTGTGGGATCTGTGGGCCAAGGCCGAGGGCAAGCCGGTGTGGCAGCTGGTGTCCGACATGACGCCGGAGCAGATCGTCAAGCTGATCGACTTTCGCTACATCACCGACTGCATCACACCCGACGAAGCGCTGGCGCTGTTGCGCGAGCGTGGCGAAGGCAAGGCCGCGCGCCGCGCCGAGCTGCTGGCCAACGGCTACCCCTGCTACACCACCTCGGCCGGCTGGCTGGGCTATGACGACGCGAAGCTGCGCCGCCTGGCGCAGGAGGCGGTGGACGCCGGCTTCTCGCACATCAAGCTGAAGGTGGGCCGTGACAGGGCCGACGACATCCGCCGCGTGCGCATTGCCCGCGAGGTGCTGGGCCCGGACCGCAAGCTGATGATCGATGCCAACCAGGTCTGGGAGGTGGACCAGGCCATCGATTGGCTGCAGGACCTGGCCTTTGCCAAGCCCTGGTTCATCGAGGAGCCGACCAGCCCGGACGACATCGAGGGTCACCGCCGCATCCGCGAAGCGGTGAAGGATTCGATGCAGGTCGCCACCGGCGAGATGTGCCAGAACCGCATCATGTTCAAGCAGCTGATCATGCGCGGCGCGATCGACGTGGTGCAGATCGACGCCTGCCGGCTCGGTGGCCTGAACGAGGTGCTGGCCGTGATGCTGATGGCCGCCAAGCACGGCCTGAAGGTCTGCCCGCATGCCGGCGGCGTGGGCCTGTGCGAGTACGTGCAGCACCTGTCGATGATCGACTACCTGTGCATTGCTGGCACCAAGGAAGGCCGGGTGATCGAGTTCGTGGACCACCTGCACGAGCATTTCGTGGACCCCTGCGTGATCCGCGGCGCGGCCTACCTGCCGCCCACGCGGCCGGGCTATTCGATCGAGATGAAGCCCGAGTCGCTGGCGCACTACACCTTCAAAGGCTGAACATGGACTTGCACCTGCAGGACAAGGTCGTCATCGTCACCGGTGGCGGTGCCGGCATCGGCGGCGCCATCAGCCTGGCGCTGGCCCGCGAAGGCGCAGTGCCGGTGATCTTCGGCCGCAGCCCGCTGTTGCCGGAGTTCGCCGCGCAGCTGGACACGCTGTGCCCACGCCATGCGTTCTTCCAGCTCGAACTGGAGGACGACACCGCCTGCGCCGGTGCGGTCGCCGACACGCTGAGCCGCTTCGGCGGCATCGACGCGCTGGTCAACAACGCCGGCGCCAACGATGGCGTGGGCCTGGATGCTGGCCGCGTGGCCTTCATGCGCTCGCTCGAAGCCAACCTCGTGCACTGCTACGTGATGGCGCACTTGTGCGTCGAGTCCATCAAGCAGCGCCGCGGGTCCATCGTCAACATCTCGTCCAAGACTGCGCTCACCGGCCAGGGCGGCACCAGCGGCTACGTGGCCGCGAAGGCCGCGCAGCTCGGCCTTACCCGCGAATGGGCTGCAGCGCTCGCGCCGTTTGGCGTGCGCGTCAACGCCGTGCTGCCGGCCGAGGTCATGACGCCGCTCTACCAGCGCTGGCTGCAAACCCTGCCCAACCCGGAAGACGCGCTGCAGAACATCACCGCCCGCATCCCGCTGGGCCACCGCATGACGACCGACCAGGAAATCGCCGACATGGTCGTCTTCCTGCTGTCCGACCGCTCGTCCCACACCACTGGCCAGTGGCTGCACCCGGACGGCGGCTACGTGCACCTGGACCGCGCCCTGGGGAAGATGTGATGCGCCACTGCCTGCTGCTGGACCTGAAAGACGACCCGGCCCTGATCGCCGAGTACGAAGCCCACCACCGCCGCATCTGGCCCGAGGTTGCGGCGCACCTGCACGAGCAAGGCGTGCTGTCCATGGAGATCTACCGCCTCGGCACCCGGCTGTGCATGGTCATGGAAACCGACGACGCGGTCTACAACCCCGAGCGCATGGCCCAGGCCCAGGCCGAAGACCCGAAGCTGCGCGAATGGGAAGACCTGATGTGGCGCTTCCAGGCGTCCACGCCGTGGACGCCGGCGGGTGAGAAGTGGGTGCCGGCGGCGCGCATCTTCGATTGGCGCGCCAAGGTCTGACGAATCACGCCACGGCTTCGTCCGGCGCATCCGCCAGCAGGAAGTCCCGCAGCAACCTCGCGCTCGGCCCGATGCGCCGGCTGTGCACCAGGAAAATCTCCAGCGACGCGGTTTCCACTTCGGGCAGCACGCGCACCAGTTCGCCTGACGCGAGCAGCGGTGCGGCGTCGTAGGCCGGCAGGCGGGCGATGCCTTCGCCGGCCAGCACGAAGGCCAGGCGGGAGGCGGCGCTGTCGGTGACGATGTCGCCTTGCACGGGGATTTCGATGGTCTTCCCGTCGTGGCGGGCCGAGAGCGTGCGCTGTGATGGCGGGTACACCACCCAGCGCTGTTGCGCCAGCGAAGCCACCGTGGCGGGCGTGCCGTGGCGGCGCAGGTAGGCGGGTGAGGCGCACAGCATCGTCGGCTCCTTGACCAGGCGGCGGGCCACCAGGTCCGAGTCCGCCAGCGGGCCGGCGCGCACGGCCAGCTCGATGCCGGCCTGCACCAGGTCCACGTTGCTGTCGTTCATCGCCACGTGCAGGCGGATGGACGGGTAGCGCCGGCGGAACGCCAGCAAGGCCGGCAGGATGCGCCGCTGGCCGAAGTGGTGCGAGCAGGTGATGCGCACTTCGCCGCGCGGCTCGGCGCGCAGCAGCTCCATGCCGCGGATGCCGTCCTGCGCCTCGTCCAGCATGCGCTCGCAGTGCACGCGGAAGGCTTCGCCGGCGGGTGTGAGGCTGAAGCTGCGCGTGCTGCGCTGGGCCAGCGGCACGCCCAGCTTGGCTTCCAGGCTGGCCACATGGTGGCTCACCACCGCGCGGGTCAGGCCCAACGCCCGCGCACCGGCCGAGAAGCTGCCGCTGCGGACCACGGTGGCGAAGACGGCCATCGCGCGCAGTTCGTCCAGGATGGGCGATGGGTGGGTGCTCATGGCTTGATTGTCAGATCAGATAAGACAATCAGTCAACTTCCGCGCGTCTACCGTGCAGGTGCCGCTTTCCTTAATCTTCGTTTCATCCCGGAGTCGCCGGGTGTCAACCGAAATAGGAGAGTGTCATGAGTGTCAAGCATGTTCTGTTTGTTGTGACAAACGCAGCTGTGATCGGCCCGAACAATCGCGCCACCGGTTTCTTCTTCCCCGAGATCGCACACCCTTTCGAGGTGCTGGACAAGGCCGGCATCGCAGTCGAATACGCCTCGCTGCAAGGCGGCAAGCCACCGGAGGATGGCTTCGACGGCAGCGACGCGGCGCAGGCCGAGTTCCTGGCCAGCGACTCCTACCGCCGATTGGCCCGCAGCCGCAAGCTGTCCGAGGTGGACGTGCTGGACTACGACGCGGTGTTCTTCCCCGGCGGCCTGGGCCCGATGGTGGACATCACCGGCAACCCGGAGGTGCAGGCCGCCGTGCGCCGCGCCTGGGACGGCGGCAAGGTCGTCGCTGCCGTGTGCCATGGCCCGTCTGCGCTGCTGGGCGTGAAGCTGGCGGACGGTTCGCCGCTGGTGCGTGGGCGCAAGGTTGCCGGGTTCTCCACCGCCGAGGAAGACGGCTATGCCCGTGCGGATGTGCCCTTCGACCTGGAAAGCGCGCTGCGCGACGAAGGCGGCCTCTACGAATCGGCCGAACCGTGGCGGCCCAAGCTGGCCGTGGACGGCCGGCTGATCACCGGGCAGAACCCGGCTTCGGGCACGCTGGTCGGCCAAGCCATCGTCCAGGCGCTGAGCGGCAAGGCGGTGGCGTGATGAACGCGGTCGTCACCCCCATCGTGATCGTGGCCCGCTGGCAGATGCCGCTGGAGGCTGTAGACGAGGTGTTGCGCCATGTGGCGGAAGTCCGCGAGGCCACGCTGGCCGAGCCGGGCTGCCTGGGCTACGAAGTCTTCCAGGCGATCGCGAAACTCGGCGAGGTGCTGCTGCTGGAACACTACCGTGACGATGCGTCACTCCAGGCGCACCGGGAGTCAGCCCACTACCGGGCCGTGGTCGTCGACCGCATCCTGCCGCTGCTGACCCGGCGGCAGGTGGAGATCCTTCGGCCGCATGCCGTGGCCTGAAGGGACCGGTGGCACCGGCCCAGGGCGCCGGCCACCTGTCTCTTTCACTTCGCCGACCTCAGTCGCGCGCCTTCTGCGGCTGCAACTGCTGGTCCAGGAAGGTCTCCAGCTCGGTGAAAAACGCCAGCCGGTGCGCTTCCCGGCTGAGGTGGTGGTCGCCACCTTCCTGCTCCACGTAGCGGTAGGTCTTGCCGGCGCTCTTCAGCGCGCTGGCCATGGTCTGGCTCTGGTCGACCGGCACCACGCGGTCGGCCGTGCCATGCACCAGCAGCACCGGCACGCGAATGCTTCCGGCCTGGCGCGCCGGCGAGGTGGCGCGCAGGCGCTCGCGGTCGCCCCAGGCCTTGCCAATGGTGCGCTCGGCTTCTTCGAGGCCGCCGTGGTACAGGCTCTCGGTGGCGATCAGGTCCGGCAGGTCGGACACGCCGGCGAAGCTCACCGCGCAGCGGTACAGCTCGGGTGTCTTCACCACGCCCATCAGCGCCGCATAGCCGCCATAGCTGGCGCCGACGATGCAGACGCGCGCCGGGTCGGCCAGGTGCTGGCCGGTGGCCCACAGCAGCGTGTCGCTCAGGTCATCCTGCATCTCCAGGCCCCAGCGTTGCAGGCCGGCGGCCTTGTGCGCATAGCCGTAGCCGTCCGAGCCCCGGAAATTGACCTGCAGCACCAGGTAGCCGCGGTCGGCGAGGAAGGCGGTCCAGGGGTCGAAGCCGGTGTCGTCGTGGCTGTTGGGTCCGCCGTGCGGCAGCAGCACGGTGGGCAGCGGCGGGCCGGCGTCACCGAGCTTGCGGCCCAGCGGCAGCGTGGCAAATGCGACCAGCGGCAGCCCGTCGCGCGCCTTCAGCGTCACCGGCACCTTGTGCGCCAAGCGGTCCGGGTCCAGGTCCGGGTAGGTCTCTGCCAGCAGGGTCAGCTCGCCGCTGCGCCGGTCGCCCAGGTAGTACTCGCCTGGTTGGCCATTGCCCTCGGAATAGATCAGGTAGCGCTGCTCGTCGTGGCTGATGTCCAGCAGCAGGTTGTCCCGTTCGGGCAGGCCCTTGTCGATGGCCTTCAGCGTGTTGCGCCAGGTGGCGTTCCACATCGCAGGCCGCGTCTCGTCGGTGGCGTCGGCTTCTTCGTCGGCCCCGCTTCGCAGGCCCAGCACCTCGCCGGTGAGCGGCGAGCGCAGCAGCCAGCCGCCCACGTCGGCATGCGGGTCGGCCAGGCGCAGTTGGCGCGGCAGCGCGGCGTCGTCCAGGCGCACCGTGAACACCGCCAGCCGGTCCTCGTGGTAGGCCTTGATGTAAAGCTCCTGCGGGTCCTGCCCGAAGCCCATCGGCCAGACGCGGTCCTTCATTTCAGTGCTGCGCCACAGCGTGCGCCAGCGCTTGCCGTCCGGGTCGCAGGCACGGACCTCGATCACGCCATCGTCTTCCTGCAGGCCCACCCGCACGCGGCCCTGGGCGTCGCTGAGCCAGCGCATCACCAGCCGCTCAGGCCCCTTCACCATCACGCGCTCGCCGGTGTTCACGTCCACCTTGTAGACCGCCGGGTTGACCGAGCCCGGCCCGTTGAGCTGCAGCAGCACGTGCTGGCCGTCCTGCGGCAGCCAGTCGAGCACGCGGTCCTGGAATTGCTGCGAAGGCGCGTTGCCCAAAATGCTGCCGGAGGGCACCGGGTTGCGCACCAGGTTCACCGAGCCGCTGCCATCGACCTTGACCGACAGCAAGCGTGTCTCGACGGTGGCCACGAAATCGCGCCGCGAGGCAAAGCGCACGCTGGCCAGCACCCGCTCGTTGTTGACCCAGTGAATCCAGTTGAACGAGAACTCCTGGTTGTCGGTCGTCAACAGCGCGCGCGGCTTGTTGCCGGTCACCGGACGGGTCATCAGCACCGTCTTGCCGCCGGTGTTCATCAGCGCCGCGATTTGCTGCCCGTCCGGCGACAGTCTCACGTCCGACAACAGCGGCAGGCTGGCGAAACTTGTCAGCGGCTGCCGGTCAACCTTGGCCGCAATCGGCGGGCTTTCAGCCGCTGCGGCAACGGTGGAGAAAAGGGCGACCCAGGCGAGGGTCACGGAGGCAGCTGCAATGTGCAGCACGCGGCCAGCATGCCAACGCGGCAGCGGCTTGGAATGTTCGAATCGCATCGATGAAGCAGGGAAGCCAGTCGTCAGCCGGCGATTGTCGGGGCCGGACTGCGTGCACCCACATCCTCGACCGTCCTCACCCATACCGATGAATCACCCGGTACCCTTGGTTGGACTCCATCAGCACGTAACCTTCGCTGCGCCAGGTCAGCGGGCCGTCGACCTGGGCGCCGGGGGCGGCCATGCGGGTGCGGGCGACCGTGACGTGGGGTTGGTAGGTGCGGGGTTCCAGCGCGAAGCCGGCCTGGGTTGCGGCGGTGGCGAGGGCGGCGTGCAGGACCTGCAGTTCTTCCGGGATGCTGGTGGGCGCCAGCACGGCGACGCCGGCGCGGGGCCAGGTTTCGACGTGGGTCAGTGACAGCTCCAACTGCAGGCGCGGGGCGGGCACGTTGAGCTGCGGGACCAGGTCGCCCACCGTGGCGCGGGGCACGGCGCCGAGGAAAAGCAGCGTGATGTGCAGGTCGTCGCGGCGGTAGATGCGCGCGTCTTCGGGCCAGGTGCAGCGGCGCTGCCAGGCCACGATGGCGCGGGTGGTGTCTTCGTCAGGCACCAGGGCCAGGAAGAGGCGGGCGTCGGGCATGTTCGGGGGCGTGTGTCAGCGCTTCAGGAAGTCAATGCCGCCGGGGCGGTCCGCGAGATGCAGCCGGGTCTCCAGCGGCGGGCTCTCGGCCAGCATGCGGCCCTGGCGCCACACGCCCAGGCGGTGCGCGCGCAGCCGGATGGCCTCGACGGGATCTTGCGCCTGCAGCAGCACGAAGCTGGCTTCGCGGCCGACGGCGAGGCCGAAACTCTCTTCCAGCCCCAGCAGGCGCGCCGGGTTCGTCGTCACCGCTTCGAAGCATTGGCGCATCGCCGCCTGGCTGGTCATCTGCGCCACGTGCAGGCCCATGTGGGCGACCTCCAGCATGTCGCCACTGCCCAGGCTGTACCAGGGGTCCATCACGCAGTCGTGGCCGAAGGCGACGGTGAGGCCGGCGGCCATCAGTTCGGGCACGCGGGTCATGCCGCGGCGCTTGGGGTAGCTGTCGTGCCGGCCCTGCAGCGTGATGTTGATCAGCGGGTTGGCGACCACGCCGAGTTGCGCCTCGGCCATCAGCGGGATCAGCTTGGAGACGTAGTAGTTGTCCATGCTGTGCATGGAGGTCAGGTGCGAGCCGGTGACGCGGCCGTGCAGGCCCAGGCGGTGGGTCTCGAAGGCCAGGGTTTCGACGTGGCGCGACAGCGGGTCGTCGCTCTCGTCGCAGTGCATGTCCACGCGCTTGCCCAGCTCCGCGGCCAGTTCGCAAAGCCGCTTCACGCTCAAGGCGCCCTGTTCGGCCGTGCGCTCGAAATGCGGAATGCCACCGACCACGTCCACGCCGCGGCGCAGCGCCTCCTTCAGCAGGTCCATCGCGCCCGGCGCGCGCAGCACGCCGTCCTGCGGGAAGGCGACCAGCTGCAGGTCCAGGTAGGGCGACACGCGGCGCTTGACCTCCAGCAGCGCGTCCACCGCCAGCAGCCGCGGGTCGCACACGTCCACATGCGTGCGGATCGCCAGCAGGCCCTTGGCGACCGCCCAGTCGCAATAGGCCAGCGCGCGTTCGACCAGCGCCTCCTGCGTCAGATCGGGTTTCAGTTCGCCCCACAGCGCGATGCCTTCCAGCAGCGTGCCGCTCTGGTTGACGCGGGGCAGGCCGTAGCTGAGCGTCGCGTCCATGTGGAAATGGGCGTCGACAAACGGCGCGCTGAGCAGCATGCCCTGCGCGTCGACCGTCTGGGCCGCGGGGGCGTGGTCGGGCGTCAGGTGCGGGCCGATGTCGGCGATCAGGCCGTCCTGCACGGCCACGCCAATTTGGCGGCGGCCGTCGGGCAGGGTGGCGTCGTGGATCAGCAGGTCGAGCATGGGGAAAGGTTATCGCAGTTCGGTGGCCGGGCTGGCGGCGGGCCTGTCACCCGTTCGGGCCAAAGACGCGAGTCAACAACGCGCGGCCCACCGGGTGCTGCGGCAGCCAGTCGGCGTGCGCCGGGTCGCGCAGCACCATGGCCAGCATGCCGCAGCGTTCGTCGCAGGCCTGGCGCAGCAGCTCGGCGGCGCGGTCCACCTCGCCCAGCGCGGCCAGTGAAGCGGCATACAGCGTGGCCTCGCCGGTGCTGGTGCGCGCACACATCAGCGAGGCGTCGATGATGTCCAGTGCCGCTTCGCGCTGGCCCAGGCGCGCCAGCACGAAGGACGAGATGGTCCAGACGTAGGGCGGCGTGTCGTGGCCTTCGATCAAGCGCAGCGTCGGCGCAGCCAGCGCTGGCTCCGGCGCCACCATGGCCCGCATGGACAGTGCAAACGCGCCGATCAGCAGCTGGCCCGGGTGGTCGGCCACGGCAGCGTCGGCCTCGGCCAGCGCTTCGGCGCCGTGTCCGGCCTGCACCAGCGCCCGGGACAAGGACATGCGCAGCATCAGCGAGTGCGGCGACTGCTGCCGGGCCCGGCGCAGCTGCTCGACGGCCAGCGCCGGTCGGTCGGTGAACAGCAGGTGGCGGGCGTGCAGCAGCAGCGTGTCCGGATCGTTGGCGCCAATTTTCAGTGCGCGCGCATGGGCCACCTCGGCATCGGCAAAACGCCAAGCCATGTCCAGCAGGCAGCCGCGGGCGGCGTCCAGGCCGGGCGTGGCGGGATCGCGCGCCGCGGCATCGTCCAGCGCCTGCAGCCCTTCGGCAACCGCTGCGTCGGTGTCGGACTGGCCCCAGCCGATGGCGGCAGCCAGCGCGTCGCCCAGTGCCACTGCGGCCGGCGTGTAGTCCGGGTGGGTGCTCAGCAGCTCGCGCAGCAGTGCGATGGCCCGGCCCAGGGCCTCCGGCGTGCGCTGCTGGGCCAGCTGGCGCGCGTGGATGTAGGCGTCCAGCGTGCTCGCGGAAGGCTGGGCCGGGCGCGTCGCGGGGCCTGTGGGCAGCGCGGTTTCGCTGCTGAGCCGGTAGCCTGTGCCGTAGACCGACTCGATCTGCCAGCCATGCGGGGCCAGCGCCTGCCGCAGCCGGCTGATGCAGCGCGCCAGGCTTTCGTCGGACATGTCCCCGCCGCGCCAGGCCACGGCCGCGAAATCGTTTTTCGCGACCACGGCCGGCTGTCGCTGCAGCAGCAGCGACAGCGCCGCGCGCTCCTTGGGCGGCAGGCGCAGCGGCTGGTCGCCGAGCTGGGGGAAACCAGCAGTGTCCAGGGTCAAGGTGTCGGCAGGCATGGCAGGAAAACTGGCGGGCAGGGCGTGTCCGTCATGATCTGGTCAAGATTGCCACAAGCCGGGCTTCTAGCATCCAGGCTTCTTTCTGATTGTTTCGGAGCCATTTCATGAAACGTTCTCTGCAAGTCCTGGGCGCGGTGTTGGTCGGCTGGGGCATGCTGGCTGGCAGCAGCTGGGCGGCTGGCCCTGTTGCCACCCAGCTGGCGGTGCCGACCGCCGCGGCCAAACAGGTGCTGATCGACACCGGCGCGCCCGGTGGCTGGTTCGGCTACTGGGGCTTCGACATCTACACCGAGCAGACCGTGGGCGCCCGCTTCACGGTGCCGGTGGACAGCGACTTCAAGCTCTCGCGCATCGGCATCTGGCTGATGAACAACTCCGACGTCGACCAGGCCAAGATCAAGCTGACCCTGCAGACCGACGCGCTGGACGAAGGCGGCGGCGAGAGCCTGCCCAGCGGCCACAAGCTGGAACACTGGACCGCACCGGTGGCCACTTTCGGCTGGACCCCCGTGCAGCAGTTCTTCAGCAGCGAAAAGACGCCGCGCCTGAAGGCCGGCCACAGCTACTGGGTGGTGGCCGAGTCCAAGGCCAAGGCGCTGAAGAACGCCGTGTGGGTCACCGCCGCCGAAGGCCTGCTGTTCACCAGCACCACCTACCAGGGCGCCTGGCAGACCGGCGGCGAAGGTGCCGCACTGACGCTGAGCGTCGACGCCAAGCCCGTCGCCCCGAAGTGATGCGCGGCTGAGGCGGGGGTCGCCCGGCCGGGGTGCGCGGGTTCACAATGGGCCATGCCCGCCTCACCGCCAGCCTCGGCAGCCCCGTCTGCTCCCGCCGACCCTGAGCGCGCGCCGCCTGGCGCCGCCGAACCGCCGCGGCCCGAGGCCGCCGTCAGCCATCCGGTGGCCGACGCTGCAGCCTGCGAAGGACCCGGCCCCTGGCCCGTGCGCCTGCTGGGCCGCGACTGGGTGCTCTGGCGCGACGCCACAGGCCACCTGCGCGCAGCCCCTGACCAATGCCCACACCGTGGCGCGCAGCTCTCGCTGGGCCGCGTGGCCGCTGGTGAATTGCAGTGCCCGTACCACGGCTGGCGTTTTGCCGGCAACGGCCATTGCGTTGCGGTGCCGGCCGTGCCCGGGTTTGTGCCGCCCGCCTCGCACCGCCTGCACTGCGCCAGCCTGGCCGAGGCGCGCGGCCTGGTCTGGCTACGGCCGGACGGCGGGCCGGTCCAGCTGCCCAGCTTCGACGCCGAGGCGGACGCCGGCCTGCACCGCCTGAACGTCGGTCCTTTCGACGTGGCGGCCAGCGCGCCGCGCATCGTCGAAAACTTCCTGGACCTGGCGCACTTCGGCCTGGTGCATGCAGGCTGGCTGGGCGACGCCGAGCACCTGCAGGTGCCGGACCACCAAGTCGAAATCGTGCCGGCCGACGCTACCACGGGCCGCGCCGAAGCCTTGCGCATCAGCGGCTGCAAGGCTTGGCAGCCGCGTGCCCATGAAGCCGCTGCCGAGGGCGCCTGGGTCGACTACGTCTACCACCTGCCCGCGCCGTATGCCGCGGTGCTGGAGAAGGTGCCCGCACTTGACGACGGTCACCGCGAGGCCATCGCGCTGCTGATCTGCCCGCTGGACGAGGAACGCAGCCGCGTTTGGTTCCGTCTCGCGGTGCCAGCAGAAGGCGGCGTGTCGCCCGAGCGCGAGGCCGCGTTGCGCGAGTTTCAGCAGGCCATCTTCCTGCAGGACCGGCCCGTGCTCGAATCCCAACGCCCGCGCCGCCTGCCGCTGGGCCTGACCGACGAAGGCCGCATGGCACGTGAAGTGCACAGTGCGGCCGACAAGGCTTCCGCCGCCTACCGGCGCTACCTGCGCCGCCACCTGATCACCTTTGGAGTCTGCTGATGCCAGCCGTTCCTGCTGTTGCCGCTGCCGCCCCGTCCGTTCCGCTGGACGACACGCTGTTCGACCGCATTCCGCGCGCCGCGCTGCCGGCGCTGCTGGCCCGCATGCCCAAGGCCGAACTGCACATCCACATCGAAGGCTCGCTGGAGCCCGAGCTGATCTTCAAGCTCGCGCAGCGCAACCAGGTGGCCCTGCGCTACGCCAGCGTCGAAGCGCTGCGCCAAGCCTATGCCTTCACCGACCTGCAGAGCTTCCTGGACATCTATTACGCCGGCGCCAGCGTGCTGCTGCAGGAGCAGGACTTCTACGACATGGCCTGGGCCTACTTCGAGAAGGCCAAGGCGGACAACGTGGTGCATGCCGAGCTGTTCTTCGACCCGCAGACCCACACTGCCCGCGGCGTGGCCATGGAGACGGTGATGCGCGGCCTGTCGCGCGCCTGCAATGACGCGCACGACCAGCTGGGCGTCAGCGGCGCGCTGATCCTGTGCTTCCTGCGCCACCTCAGCGAGGAAGATGCGTTTGCCACGCTGGAGGAGGCAGAGCCCTTCCTGGAGCTGTTCATCGGCGTGGGCCTGGACAGTTCCGAGCGCGGCCATCCTCCCGGGAAGTTCGAGCGTGTGTTCGCCCGCGCGAAGGAACTGGGCCTGCACCGCGTGGCCCACGCTGGCGAGGAAGGTCCGGCCGCGTATGTGCGCGACGCGCTGGACCTGCTGGGCGCGCAGCGCATCGACCACGGCGTGCGCAGCATCGACGATCCGGCGCTGATGCGCCGCCTCGCCGCCGAGCAGATCCCGCTCACCGTCTGCCCGCTGTCCAACCTGAAGCTTTGCGTCGTGGGCACGCTGGCCGATCACCCGCTGCCCGCACTGCTCGCCGCCGGCCTGGTCGCCACCGTCAACTCCGACGACCCCGCCTACTTCGGCGGCTACCTGAACCAGAACTACCTCGAAACCTTCGAGGCCTTGCCGCAACTCGGCCCCCGCGAGGCCTACATCCTGGCCCGCAACAGCTTCGACGCCAGCTTCGTCAGCGACCTGCGCAAGGAGCGCTGGACGGAGATGCTGGATGCGGTTTTTGTGGAGGCGGCGAATTCGGGGGCGTGAGCCTCAAGCAGCTGGCAACTGTCCTTCGGGTAGGTGGGGTAGCGGCGGCCTTCGGGGGCGCGCGCGGTAGGGGCCGCATGCAGCCTGAGAGCTACCGATCTTGTATCCTCCGCCCAAGCGCACAGCGCAACAAGAAAAACAACGGCATCTCTTAAATGTGTACACAGAGGCCGGATTGCCGTTGGTCCGGAGGAGGGAAATCATGAAATTCGCGACACGTGCGCGCTTGGCCCTGGCTTCGGCTGCGGCAGGCCTGTTGGCTTCGTTTGCATTGGTACAACCCGCACCGGCGCTCGCTGGCAAGACCTCCAATCCTGCCACCGGGGTTCAAGCCAGTTGGGCATGGCAGTCACTGGGCGGCAGCATTGGCTTGGCCGGCATGGAGACCTTGGTGGTGGATGGCGCCACTGAGGTTTTTGTCAGTTCGCACGACAGCTGGCATGTCCTGCGCGGCCAGCCCGGGGACCTTTCCAAGGGGCTGTTGCAGGTCTTTGTGTCCGAGCCAATGCATGGCCTCATGAGTCTGGTGTTGGCCAACGGACCGAGTGGCCAGAAACTCGTCGTGGCGGCATTGGGCGACGGCACGTTGGTGATCTACGACGCCGTCACCAAGGCAAAACTCTCGACACAGCCAGGCCGTTGCTACAACCCTAAGCTGGAAGAGGCCGGGCTCAGGGTGCTCAAGGCGGCAGACCTGAATGGCGATGGCGTGGATGAATACATCTCGCTGTGCAACGACGGCAAGTTGGTGGCTGAGGGTCCGGCCTATGCAGGGTGGAGCCTGAAGAGTGTCGGAGGCTACGAGCTGGCCGTCGGCCAGATGGACGGCGATGCCGCGATGGAAATCGTGTCTAGCTCGGGCAAGGTGATCGACGCCGACACGCACCAAGTGCAGTGGAACTATTCCAAGGGTTTCGGCGACGTGCTGGCAATCGACTCGGATGGTGACGGTCGCGCTGAGTTGATCTCGGTCACGAGTGATCGGCTCAGCGTCTACGATGTGGCGAAGAAGGCTGGACAGTGGTGGCTTGCCTTGACGGATGTTGAGGCTGTCGGGCAGGGCGATCTGGATGGCGACGGCGTGCCGGAGGTCCTGGTGGGCAGTGCGCAAGGCACCGCTGTGCGCGCCTTCAGTCTTGTCGCCAGGAAATCGATCGGATTGATCCAAGCGCCCGAGTCCGGGACGATGGCGATCACCGTGGCGGACGTGAATGGCGATGGCGTCAAGGACCTGCTCTGGAGTTCCGGTGGCAATTCCAGCAGCGGCCCCTATCGCTTGCACCTCGGAGATTGGCAGAGTCAGTCCATTCGCTGGCAGACGGTGGACCTCCACGGACCTTTCATCGGGCCTGTTGTGGGTGATCTGGACGGTGACGGCGTGCCCGAAATCGTGATGGCCTCGACCAGCTCCGATAGCTACGGCGGGGGGCGCCTGGTGGTGTTCGACAGCGACAAGCTGAAAGTGCGGGCCATTTCGGACCCGCTGGGTGTTTCCTTCCAGATCTCAGACATCAAGCTGCGCGATCTCGATGGCACAGGCAGGCTGAAGATCGTGGTCGCGGGTGGCGATGGCATTCAGGGGCAGCTCAGGGCCTACAACTTCAAAGCCAACAGCAGCTTCAAGCTCGTGATGAGCAATGTCGATGCCGGTGCGCCAAGCGGCACATTCCGCGCGCTTGAGGTCGCGGACGTCGATGGGGATGGGGCCGTTGAAGTGCTGGTTGCGGGTAATGGCGGGACCGTGGTCGCCTACGATCCCGCCACGGGGCAGCGGCGCTGGAGCATCCAGACCGAAACGTCCGCCACCTTGGATCAGCTCTTCGTCAGTGATGTGGATGAGGATGGCACCCAGGAGCTGGGCGTGTTGTCTTCGGGAGCTCGCACGCTGTATTTTTATGACGGCAAGACCCATGCACTGAACGGCTTGGTCGGATGGTCCACACTGAGTTCCGCTGCCTTGTCAGGTACGACGCACCTGGTGACCGGCGGCAGCGACGGCAAGGTGACCGAACTGGCCTATTTCCAGGCCCAGTTTCCCCAGGTGCAGCAGTTCACCGTGCCGGGTGGTGCCGTGAGCGGTTTGGTGGTCGCACCTGGCGGATCCTGGTGGGTGGCTTCTGGTGGCCAGCTGCGCCAGTATGTGGATCAGACGCTCAAGTTTGAGACCGTCAACTACGGCATCGGCCAAGCGCGTCAAAGCGTGGTCAGCGTGCCGGGGCGAAAGATGGTTTTCACCACCGGCCCGTACGGTATTCTCGGTTTCAAGACCAACTTGAACTGAGCCTGGGACTGGCCTTGCAGGCCAGTCGTGTGGGTCTTTGAAGGCCGCGCAGCCAAATCGCGTGGCCTTTTCACTTTCAGAACATTGCCTTGAACTGCGCCCCCCAGGTGCGCGGCTCGTTCACGAAGCCGGTCAGGTTGTTGAAGTCGATGGCGCCGTTGACGACGACACGGTTGGTGATGTTGCGGCCGAACGCGGCGAGTTCGTACTTGCCGTTGTCCCAGATGTAGCCCAGGCGCAGGCCGCCGGTGGTCAGGGGCTTGCCGGTGAACTCGGGCGATTCGTACAGGAAGAAGTTGACCTTGCTGCGGTAGGTCCAGTCGGTGTAGGCGTAGAACTCGCCGCTGGCCGTGGGGATGCTGTAGCGCAGGTTGGCGTTGGCCACGTACTTCGGGGCCTGCGGCAGCGGGTTGCCGTCGATGAAATAGACCGTCTTCTTGCTGCCATCTGGCAGGGTGACCTCGGTGGACGGATCTGTGGGCGTGCATTGGGCGCAGCCACCAACGACCAGGTCCTTGTCCTTGATCTTCGTGACGTTGACGCTGCCGCTCAGGCCCAGCAGCAGGTTCTCACTGAGGTAGGCGTCCAGCGTGAATTCCACGCCCTGGCCCATGGCCTTCTTGGCGCTTTCCAGCACGGTGGAGTTGGCGTTACCGCCCACCACGGTGAGCTGCTGGTGCTTCACGTCGTAGTGGAAGACGTCCGCGGTGACGCGGGCCCGGCGGTCGAACAACTCAGACTTCACGCCAACCTCGTACGAGGTGCTGGTCTCCGGTTCGGCCTTGGACATCGGGTTGAAGCCCGAGGCCGGCAGGATGCTGGCGCCGCGTACGCCGGTGGCAACGCGGCCGTAGAGGTTGGTGTTCTTGTCCATGGCCCAGCTCAGGGCGACGTCGCCGGTGACCTTGCTGCTGGAGACCTCGTCGCTCAGACCCTCGCTCACGTCGAAGTTGGGCACCGTGCCTGGGTCGGTAGAGAGCTTCTTCTTGTCGTGGGTGTAACGCAGGCCGGCGCGCAGCGAGAGGTCCGGCGCGAGCGCATAGTTGACCGAGCCGAAGGCCGCGTAGGCATTGTTGCTCTGCGTGGTGGGAGACGAACTGGTGAAGGCCCCGCCGGCGGTCGAGTCGTAGTTGTACGAGGTCATCCGGAAGGTTTCGCGGAAGAAGTACAGGCCGGCCTGCCAGCTGAGTGGGCCTGGCTTCGTGGACTCCAGCCGCAGTTCCTCGGAGAACTGGCGGTGGCCGCTCAGGCCGTCGGCCGTCTCGCTGGGGAACAGGATCAGCCCGGGACCCGAACTGGGCAGGAAGGACGCGCCGTAGCCGCCGTCCACGTCGCCGCGGCTGTACGAGTGCACCGTCTCCAGGCCGGTGATCGAGTGCAGCTTCACGCCGTCCAGCGCCCAGGTCAGGTGCGCGTTGGCACCGATGCTGGTCAGCTTCTGCTCGTTCTTGCCGTCCAGGTAGACCTTCTTGATGTCGAAATCGTCGACCAGGTCGTTGCTGCCCTTCTGGATGATGTTGGCGCGGAACAAGCGGGCGCTGCCATTCAGGTCGCGGGCATGCACGTTGAACAGCGCGGTGAAGGGCGTGCCGGCGCCGTAGAGGAACTGGGCGCGGGCGGCGCGGTCGTCATAGCCTTCGAGCTTGTGCGTCTGCTGCAACTCGGCCGGGGCCTCGTTGGTGACCCAGTCGTCGCGGTGCTGGACCTGCACCGAGAAACGGGACTGCCACTGGTCCGACAGCGGCGCGTTGACGGCGCCTTCGAGGTTCACCGTGCCATACGTGCCGTAGCTGATGCTGCCGTAGCCGCCGAAACCCTTCTGCGGCTTGACCGAGTCGATCTTGACCACGCCGGCCGGCGTGTTGCGGCCGAACAGCGTGCCCTGCGGGCCGGCCAGCACTTCCACGCCCTCGACGTCGAAGATCGGGAAGCCCTTCAGGATCGGGTTCTCCTGCACCACGTCGTCCAGCACCAGCGAGACCGGCTGCGAGGCGTTGAGCCGGAAGTCGGTGTTGCCGTAGCCGCGGATGTAGAAGCGCGGAAAGGCCCGGCCGAAGGACGATTCGATGTTCAAGCTGGGCACGCGGCCAGACAGCATGCGCAGGTCCTCGCCGCTGGAGTTCAGCACGTCCAGGGTTTCGCCGCGCAGCGTGGAGACGGCCATCGGCACGGTCATGACGCTCTCGGCGCGGCGCTCGGCTGTCACGGTCACGGTTGCCAGCTTGCCGGCCTCGCCGGGCGCCGGGCTGGCCTCCTGTGCGCGCAGGGCCTGGGCGGGCGCCAGTGCGGCGGCGAGTGCCAGGCAAAGCGGCGAGAGGCGGGGAATGAAGGTGGGCTTCGATGACATGGCGGCTTGTGAAGTAGTTGTGCCGCCATGCAAAGCAACGCATATGCCACCGGCGTGCCGCTCTCGGCACGCTTGCATTCGGTTGCGCTTGTCATCCAGCCGCGCCGGTGGGCGGGGGCTGCCGCGATCGGTCGCTTCAGGGCGCCGGCACGCCGCGCTGCCACTGCGCCCAGTTCGCCACGATGTCGCGCACCAGCGTGCCGCCAACGATGGCCAGGTTCTGCGTGGCCGGCACGAAGCCGCCGGTGGCGCCGGTGGTCGAGGCCAGCAGCGATTGCTGTGCGGTCTGGCCCGGGTGCGGCCGGTCGAAATTCGACGCGGTGCGCAGCACGGCAAGGCGCTTCAGGTCGACCTTGCCGGCCGCGGCGGCGCGTTCCAGCGCGTTGCGCGTCGCGTTGTCTTCCTGCTGCGTGGTGCAGTAGGTGCCGGCGCCGTCGGTCATCAGCTTGGTCCAGTCGCGGGCGTGCTGGCCCAGCTTGTCGCCATGCCACCAGGTGTCGCCGCCCAGCGTGTCGCACTGGATCACCGCCGGCGGCTGCGCGGCCGGGCCGGTCTTGTATTTGGCGCGGTAGGCCTGGGCCTGCGGGCTGTCCTGCAGCGCCACGCCCTTGCTCAGCGCCAGCGCCTTCTGCAGCAACGCCTCGTCCACGCGGGCGACTTCGGTGCGGTATTCCAGCTTGGGTTTTTCGCCCGGGCCCTTGGTCAGCACGCCGTAGTAGCCGCTCTTCCAGGACTTGGGCATCTCGCGTGCGTCGATCTCGTGCGCAATGCCCACGTCCACCAGCCAGCGCGCCCAGGCGGCGCTGCCCAGCGTGCCTTGCGCCGGGTCGATGCCGGCAATGCCGGCGATCAGGAAATACGTTTGCCGCAGGTCGAAGCGCGGATCCAGCGTCACGGCCAGCACCGAGGCCGCGGCGTTCGAGTGGCCCATGCCGGTGGTCAGCAGGCACACGTCGTCGGCGCTGCAGCGCAGGGCCGGGTAGTCGGGCGACAGGCCGGGCACGGTGATGGCCTGGTCCAGCGCGAAGGGCTTGATCCAGGGTTCGGCCTCGGGACCGAACATGCTGATCACCAGCGCCTTGACCTTGCGCGCGCCGCTGTCGGCGCCGGTGATCTTCGTGCTCACCGAGGTCAGCGGCGACTGCCAGGCTTTCAGGAAGGCCAGCGTCACGGCAGCTTCGTTGGCCTCGGCCAGGCCGCTGGCGAACATCGCGCCCACGTCGGCGTCAAACGCTTCGGCGCCGGCCAGGTCGCTCAGGCTGCGAAAGGCGATGTAGGGCACCTGGTTCACATAGGCCACGTGGGCGAGCGCCGCGGTCTCCATCTCGAAGGTCTGGGCCTGCAGCGTGTCGAACAGGTAGCGGCGGTACTGCGCATTGGCCAGGAACACCGGGGCCGACACGCCGCGGCCGCCCACCAGCAGGCGCGGCTGGGTCTTCATGCAGAGTTTGGGGTCCAGCGAGCCGTCGGCCTGTTTCGCGCGCGGGCCGCAGCGCTGCAGGTCCGGCTTCAGGGACTTGGCCACCGCCAGCATCGCCGGGTCCACCGGGTAGTCGAAGCGGTACTCGCCGGCTGGTGCGTTGGCGGCGTTCAGCGCGTAGGTCTCGCGCATGAACAGGCCGGTCTGCACGCTGCCGCCCGCGCCTTGCAGCGCGAACGGCGGCACTGTCTTGCCGTCCGGTTGCGCCAGCTTCAGGCCCAGGCAGGAGACGTCACCCTGCGCGCCGCACGGCGAAGGCAGCTTCTCGTCGCCATTCCAGAAGACTTCCATCGGCATGGCCCAGCGGTCCGGCACGGTCACGTCACCCACGTGGTTGGCGGGGTTCACGCCGCCGGCAATGCCGCTCATCACCAGCCGGTCAATGCGGAAGTGGTCCAGCATCTGCTGCGTGACCAGCGTCGAGTTGACGATGCTCACGCCGCTGAGCACGACGACCACACGGTGGCCTTCCAGCTCGCCCGTGGTGAAGCGCTTGCCTTCGATGGTCCAGGCCTGCGGCTGCTGCAGCTGGGCGAGCAGCAGATCGGCCTCGGCGCCGAAGGCCGAGACGATGCCGATGCGCGGCGTGCAGTCGCTCAGGCAGCGCGGGCTGTCTGCGGCAAACGCCGGCAGGCCGGTGAGCGCCAGCAGCGCTGCAGCGGCTGCAGTGCGCATCAGGAGAAGGGGCGAACGGAACAAGGCGGGCATGCGCAAAGGTTCAGGCACGGCAGGGCGCGGCCGTGTGACGCGAATCGAGGCGAGGGCTGGCGCAGCAAGCAGGCGCCGTACCAGCGCGGCGTTGGCAAGGCGACAATCCGGCACCGCGCGAGCTTATCGGCTGGCGCCGCCGTGCACCATCCTTCCCTCGCTGTTTGCTGCCTGTTTCAACTGCCATGGCTTCCTCGACCCGCGGCTCCGGCCTGTCGTCACTGTCCCGCCTGGTCTATTCGACCGAAGGCGGCCGCACCTGTCCGGACTGCAAGCAGGCGCTGGCCGATTGCCGCTGCGCAGCGTTGAAGGCTGCCGCAGTACCAGCCGGAGACGGCGTGGTGCGCATCTCGCGCGAAACCAAGGGCCGCGGCGGCAAGGCCGTCTCGCTGGTGCGTGGCGTGCCGCTGAATGCAGAAGACCTGGCCAAATTGGCCAAGGAACTGAAAGCCGCCTGCGGCAGCGGCGGCACGGTCAAGGACGGCGTGATCGAGATCCAGGGCGACCACGTGGCCCTTTTAATGCAGAAGCTCGAAGGCCGCGGCTGGAAAGTCAAGCGCGCCGGCGGCTGAACACACCAAGGTCGAACACCGCGCCGGCAGCCAGCGCCGGGCCGCCCCAAGCGGCTGGCGGACCCGCCCGGCGGGTGGTGCGCCGTACCCGGCGAACCGGGTGCACCATTACCGGAGGATCAGGTACAGCGCGCCCAGCATCAGCGCCCACTTGCCCACGTAGTAGGTGGTGCGCGAGCGGGCTTTCAGTGCCTTGCCGGCCAGGCGGATCTTGTAGCCGTAGAAGAACAGCTTGTTCAGCGTGCCGATGGGTTCGTCGTCGGTGTTGCGCGTGGCCGCTGCGGTCATCACCAGGCGGCCGAACAGGCGGTTGAACCAGCGCATGGGCGCCGTGTGCACCGGGCGCTCCACGTCGCAGAACAGGATCACCCGCTGCTGGTCGGTGGTGTTCTCGGCGTGGTGGATGAAGGTCTCGTCGAACATCACCGCCTCGCCGTCATGCCAGGCATGGCGCTGGCCGTCGACCTCGATGTAGCAACCGTCCGAGTTGGGCGTGAACAGGCCCAGGTGGTAGCGCAGCGAGCCGGCGTAGGGGTCGCGGTGGCGCACCAGCTTCGCGCCGGGCGGCAGCGAGGCGAACATCGCGGCCTTCACGCTCGGGATCTGCCTGAGCAGCTCGACGGTGCGCGGGCACATGGCCTGCGCCGAGGCCATGTCGGTGCCATACCACTTCAGGTAGAAGCGCTTCCAGCCGGTGCGAAAGAAGGAGTTGAAGCCGATGTCGGTGTGGCCGGTGGCGGCCTTGATGTGGCCGTCGTGGTTCAGCAGCAGCGCCTCGTCGCGGATCTCTTGCCAGTGCTCGCGCAGCGGTGCCAGTTCCGGGAAGTCCTGCAACGGCAGGTAGGGCGTGGCCGGCACGCGGGAGCTGAGGTACAGCAGCGCGTTGACGGGCGCCAGCAGCACCGTGAAGTCGGTCAGCGCACGCGACAGCTTGAAGCGCACGCGGCCACGGAAATGCGCGTACAGGGCAGAAGTGGCGAAGACGAACAGCAGCCAGTAGCGCAGCGGCGGTAGCCAGAGATGGGCCATGTTGAACGGGCCTGCGAGTCAGGTGCGCGCATCTTAAAAAACGTCGAATTTCCAGAACGACTGTGGGGTTGACCCGAATTGCGCCAGTGCGGCACTGCAGGGCCCGGAGTTGTGCCAGATCAAGGGCTGCGGCGCCAGGCCCTGCAAGATCGGCGCACATGACTTTCTTGCCGGCACCCATGCCCGTCTCCCCGCCCGGGGCATTGCCACTGCCAGGCCGCGTCACGGCCATCCGCGCAAGCGTGGTGGACGTGCGTTTCGAGGCCGGGCTGCCGCCGATCCGCACGCTGCTGCTCGCAGGCGAGCGTGGCGAGATTGCGCTCGAAGTGATGGCCCAACTGGATGCCTTGCGCGTGCGCTGCATTGCGCTGACCTCCACCCAGGGGCTGGCGCGCCACATGGCGGTGCACGACACCGGTGCGCCGCTGCAGGCGCCGGTCGGGCCCGGCATCGTGTCGCGCATGTTCGACGTGTTCGGCCAGCCCATCGACCGCCTGCCCGCACCGGCCAACGTGCAGCGCCGCTCGGTGCATCGCGCACCGCCGCCCCTGAGCAGCCAGTCCACCCGCTCGGTGGTGTTCGAGACCGGCATCAAGGCCATTGACGTGCTGCTGCCGCTGGAGACCGGCGGCAAGGCCGGGCTGTTCGGTGGTGCCGGCGTGGGCAAGACGGTGCTGCTGACCGAGCTGATCCACAACATGGTGGGCCACCACGACGGCGTGAGCATCTTCTGCGGCATTGGCGAGCGCTGCCGGGAGGGCGAGGAGCTCTATCACGACATGCGAGAGGCCGGTGTGCTGCCCAACATGGTGATGGTCTTCGGCCAGATGAACGAGCCGCCCGGTGCGCGCTTCCGGGTCGGCCATGCGGCGCTGACGATGGCGGAGTACTTCCGCGACGACGAGCACCGCGACGTGCTGCTGCTGGTCGACAACATCTTCCGCTTCATCCAGGCCGGCTCCGAGGTCTCCGGGCTGATGGGACAGATGCCTTCGCGCCTGGGCTACCAGCCGACGATGGGCACCGAGCTGTCGGAGCTGGAGGAGCGCATTGCCAACACCGCCACCGGCGCCATCACCTCCATCCAGGCGGTCTACGTGCCGGCAGACGACTTCACCGACCCGGCGGCAGTGCACACCTTCTCGCACCTGTCGGCCTCCATCGTGCTCTCGCGCAAGCGGGCCAGCGAGGGTCTGTACCCGGCGATCGATCCGCTGCAGTCCAACTCGAAGATGGCCACGCCCGGCATCGTCGGCGCCGAACACTACCGGCTGGCACAGGAGATCCGGCGCACGCTGGCGCAATACGCCGAGCTGAAGGACATCATCGCGATGCTGGGGCTGGAGCAGCTGTCTTCCGAGGACCGCAAGGTGGTGGCCCGGGCGCGCCGGCTCGAACGCTTCCTGACCCAGCCCTTCTTCACCACCGAACAGTTCACCGGCATCGCCGGCAAGACCGTGGGCCTGAAGGACGCGCTGGACGGCTGCGAACGCATCCTGCGCGACGAGTTCAAGGACCATCCGGAAAGCGCGCTCTACATGATCGGCCGCATCGCCGAGGCCAAGGGCGAGCCGATCACGGTGCAGGCCTTGCCGGCGGAGGATGCGCATGCCGCTTGAACCCATGCGCCTGGAAGTGCTGCTGCCGTCGCGCGTGCTGCTGTCCAGGAGCGGCGTGACCCGCATCGTCGCCGAGATGGCGCAGGGCTCGTTCGGCATCCTGCCGCGCCGGCGGGACTGCGTGGCTGCGCTCACGCCTGGCATCCTCACCTTCGAGACGCCGGCAGACGGCGAGGTGTTTGTCGCGGTGGACGAAGGCGTGCTGCTGAAAGCCGGGCCCGAGGTCCGCGTCTCGGTGCGCCGCGCCATGCTGGGCCGTGACCTGGGCCAGCTGCGCGCCGCCGTCGAGCGCGAGTTCCGGGCCCAGGACGAAGAAGCCCTGCAACTCCGCACGCTGATGGCCAAGCTGGAGACCGCCTGCCTGACGCGGCTCTCCGGCCTGCAGGGGCTTGCCCGTGGCCGCTGATCGCGACAAGTCCCTGGCGGCGCAAGTGGGGGCGAAGGCAGATCGCAAACGCCGCGCCCGGCGCAGCGGTGAGCCGGGCGTCTGGACCGGGCTGGGCGCCATGGGCCTGATCGGCTGGTCCGTCGTGGTGCCCACGCTGCTCGGCGCGGCCCTGGGCATCTGGCTGGACGCGCACGATCCCGGGCGGCACCGCTGGACCCTGGCCTTGTTGGTGGCCGGCCTGGTGCTGGGCTGCGCCAACGCCTGGCACTGGGTGGCCCAGGCCGACCGCGCAATGCGCAAGGAAAACGAGGACCGATCCGATGCCGATGAATGAGGCCTGGACATGGCCGTCGTTGGCGATGGCCGGCCTGGCTGGCCTGGTGTTGGGCGGCTGCTTCTTCGGCAGCCTGTGGTGGACGGTGCAGCGCACGCTGAGCGTCCGGCGCCCTGCGCTGCAGCACCTGGCCGGCTGGCTGCTGCGCATGTTCCTCACCCCGCTGGGCTTCTACCTGGTGGGTGCCGGCCACTGGCAGCGGCTGCTGGCCTGCCTGGCGGGTTTCCTGGTCGCGCGCTTCATCGCCATTCGGCTGACGCGGCCACGCCCGCCCGGCATGGGCCACGAAGCGCTGGAGGCACGCCATGCGGCTCAGCCCTGACGAATGGATCTTCTGGCTGCACGGCTTCGTCAAGCTGAATGCCACCATCGCGTTCACCTGGCTGCTGATGCTGGTGCTCACGCTGGGCGCCTGGCTGGTGACGCGCCGCCTGAGCCGCGGGTTGCAGCGCTCGCGCTGGCAGAACCTGCTGGAGATCGTCGTGCTGGGCATCGTGCAGCAGATCGAGCAGGTCGGCCTGCGCCAGCCGCGGCGCTACCTGGCCTTCCTGGGCACGCTGTTCCTGTTCGTGGCCGCCGCGGCCCTGTTCACCATCCTGCCCGGCTACGAGCCGCCGACCGGCTCGCTGTCGACCACGCTGGCGCTGGCCTTGTGCGTCTTCGTGGCGGTGCCGCTCTACGGCATTCGCGACCAGGGCCTGCGCGGCTACCTCAAGTCCTACCTCGAGCCGACCGCGCTGATGCTGCCGTTCAACATCATCAGCGAGGTCTCGCGCACCCTGGCACTGGCGGTGCGCCTGTTCGGCAACATGATGAGCGGCGCGATGATCATCGCCATCCTGCTGACCATCACCCCCTTCCTGTTCCCTGTCCTGATGACGGCCCTGGGCCTGCTCACCGGCATGGTGCAGGCCTACATCTTCAGCATCCTCGCCGCGGTCTATGTGGCCGCAGCCACCCACGTCGGCGACTAGCCGGCACAAGGAGAAATCTCATGGACAGCATGACCATCATCGCGGTGGCCTCCATCGTCATTGCCGGCCTCACCACGGGCTTCGGCTGCATGGGCCCGGCCTTCGCCGAGGGCCGTGCAGTGGCCACTGCGCTGACGGCGCTGGCGCAGCAGCCGGATGCCTCCTCGACCATCACGCGCACGCTGTTTGTCGGCCTGGCGATGATCGAGTCCACCGCGATCTACTGCTTCGTGGTCTCGATGATCCTGATCTTCGCCAACCCGTTCTGGAACACCGCGATCGCCCATGTCGCCGGGAAGTGAGCCATGTTGATCGACTGGTTCACCGTGGGCGCCCAGGCGCTCAATTTCGTGATCCTGGTGGCGCTGCTCAAGCGCTTCCTCTACCAGCCTGTGCTGGACGCAGTGGACGCACGCGAGGCGCAGATCGCCAAGCAGCTCGCCGACGCCAAGGCCATCGCCCAGCAGGCCCAGGCGCAGCAGGACAGCTTTGCGCAGAAGAGCGCCGCGTTCGAGCGTGAACGGGCGGAACTGCTGGCGCAGGCCAGGCGCGAGGCCGACGCCGAGCAGGCCCGGCTGATCGCCGCCGCGCGCCAGGCCGCCGATGCGCTGAGCGCGCGCCGGCTCGACGCGCTGCACGAGCAGGCCGCCACGCTGGAAGCCGAGCTGCGCGACGGCGCCAGCCGCGAGGTCTTCGCCATCTCCCGCAAGGTGCTCGCCGAGCTGGCCTCGGCCGAACTCGAAGCGCTGGCCACCCGCGCCTTCATGCAGCGGCTGCAGGCGCTGGACGCGGCCGACCGGCAGGCGCTCGCCGCCGCGCTGGCCGTGCCCACGGCGGCACCCCGGCTGAGCAGCGCCTTCGCGCTTCCGGCGGCCCAGCGTGCCGAGATCCAGGCCGCATTGACAGAGACCTTTGGCGCCGTCACCGCGCTGCAGTTCGTCGTCGCGCCAGACCTCGTCTGCGGCCTCGAGCTGGTGGCCGGCGGCCAGAAGCTTGCATGGAGCATCGCGCAGCACCTGGACGGCATCGCACAGGTGCTCACCGACCTGCTGGCCCGCCAACAGCAGGGCGCGCGGCCGGAGGCAGCCGGGGCGGTGCAAGCTCAGGGCGCCGCATGAGCCCGCCGGGCCGCCCCAAGGGCGAAACCGAAGCGCGTCAGCGCGAAGGTCGTCCAGTGAACGCCGAAACCATCGCGCCGCGGCGTGCGGTCGAGCGGCTGTTCGCCGCCATGGCCGAGGCCAGGACGGGGCACGCGCCGGTGCTGGGCCTGAGCGAGGTTGGCACCGTCACGCACGTGGCCGCAGGGGTGGCCAGGGTGACCGGCCTGCCGAATGTCGCGTTCGATGAACTGGTCCGCTTTCCCGGGGACGTCTACGGCATCGCGTTCGACATCGACGAAGAAGGCGTGGGCGTGGTGCTGCTGGACGCGTACTGGCGCCTGCGTGCAGGCGATCCGGTCGAACGTACGGGCCGCGTGATGGACGTGGCCGTGGGCGAGGGCTTGCTGGGCCGCGTCATCGACCCGCTGTGCCGGCCGCTGGATGGCCTGGGGCCTGTGCGCGCCAGCAGCCGGCTGCCCGTGGAGCGGCCGGCCGCGCCCATCATGGAACGCGCTGCGGTGAGCATGCCGCTGCAGACCGGCGTCAAGGTCGTCGACGCGCTGATTCCCGTGGGCCGCGGCCAGCGCGAGCTGATCCTCGGCGACCGCCAGACCGGCAAGACGGCGATTGCCATCGACGCCATCCTGAACCAGCGCGGCAAGAACGTGCTGTGCGTGTACTGCGCGATCCGCCAGCGGGCCTCGGCGGTGGCCAAGGCGGTGGCCACGCTGCGCGAGCACGGGGCGCTGGACTACACGGTGGTGCTTGTCTGCGAAGGCCAGCAGGCGCCGGGGCTGGCCTACATCGCGCCATATGCCGCCACCAGCATTGCCGAGCACTTCATGGAAGCCGGGCGGGATGTGCTGATCGTCTACGACGACCTCACCCAGCATGCCCGCGCCTACCGTGAACTGTCGCTGCTGCTGCAGCGGCCGCCCGGTCGCGAAGCCTTCCCTGGCGACATCTTCTACCTGCACGCCAGGCTGCTGGAACGCGCCACCCACCTGAGCGCCGAACGGGGCGGTGGCTCGCTCACGGCCTTGCCCATCGTCGAGACCGAGGCGCAGGACATGTCGGCCTACATCCCGACCAACCTGATCTCCATCACCGATGGGCAGATCTACCTGTCGCCCCGGCTGTTCGAGCTGGGCGTGCTGCCAGCGGTCGACGTGGGCCAATCGGTCTCGCGGGTCGGCGGCAAGGCGCAGCTGGGCAGCTTGCGCGCCGTGGCCGGGGACCTCAAGCTGGCCTACGCGCAGTTCGAGGAGCTGGAGACTTTCTCGAAGTTCGGCGCCCGCCTCGATGAGCGCAGCCAGCAGGTGATTGCGCACGGGCAGCGCATCCGCGCCTGCCTGAAGCAGGCGCAGGCCGATCCTTTGTCGGTGCCCGAGCAGGTGCTGATCCTGAGTGCCCTGACCGCAGGGTTGTTCGACACCGTGCCGGTGGCGCGCATGGCCGAGGCCGAGCAGGCCGTGCGGCACGCGGTGGCGGCCATGCCGCCTGCGCTGCTCGCAGGCCTGGCGCAGGCCGGTAAGCTGGGCGAGGGCGACGTCGCCGCGCTGGTCGCCCTCGCGCGCTCGGCCTTGCGGCCCTTCGCCGAAGCGGCGCCGTGACGGACTCGACCGCAGCGCTGCGCCACCAGATGGGCGCCGCCAGCGACCTGCAGTCCGTCGTGCGGACCATGCGGGCGCTGGCCGCCGCCAGCATCCGCCAGTACGAACAGGCAGTGCTGGCGCTGGCCGACTACCGGCTCACCGTGAACCAGGGCCTGGGTGTGTGCCTGCGGCAGATGCAGGCCTCCGAAGCTGCTGCGCCGGCGCGGCCAGGTCGCGAGGCAGCGGCGACAGGCCTGGTCGTCTTCGGCTCCGACCAGGGCCTGGTCGGGCAGTTCAACGAGGTGCTGGTCGAGCGTGTGTTGCAGGCGCTGCGGTCCGGGCCCGGCGCCTGTCCGGTGTGGGTGGTGGGTGAGCGGGCCAGGGCCTTGCTGGTGGACGCGGGTGCTTCGGTGGTGGGCACGCAGCCGGTGCCCGGTTCGGTCCAGGGCATTGCACCGCTGGTCGAGCGCCTGCTGCTGGCCACCGAGTCGCATCCGGGCCAGGTCGCATCGCCCCACATCCGGCTGTTCTTCAACCGGATGCGGGACGGTTCTGCGGTCGAGCCCACGGACGAAGCCCTGCTGCCGCTGGACGACGCCTGGCGCGCCGGGCTGCAGCAGCAAGCCTGGCCCACCCGGCGCCAGCCCGAGTTGGTCGGCGAGGGCGCTCCGGTGCTGCGGGTGTTGATTCGCCAGCACCTGTTCATCTCGCTTTTCCAGGCCTGCGCCGAATCCCTGGCAAGCGAAAACGCCAGCCGGCTGGCCGCGATGGAGCGGGCCGACAGGAACATCGAGGAACTGCTGGCCGGCCTGCGCGCCAGCTTTCACAAGCAGCGGCAGGACGCAATCGACGAAGAGCTGTTTGACCTGACCGCGGCCTTTGGCGCGCTGTTCGGCAAGCCGGTCGCCGCCGCGCCTGCGGGCTGAGCAGCCAGCCTCAGGCAACAATCCTGCGGTCTCTCAGCGCGGCGATCTGCGCCGCCGTGAGGCCGAGCTCGCGCAGCACCGCGTCGGTGTCCTCCCCCAGCCGCGGCGCGCTGCTGCGTACGCCGCCGGGCGTGCCCGTCAGCTTGGGCACGATGCCCGGCACTTCCAGCGTGTGGCCGTCGCGCGTGGTCTGCGAAAGCAGCATGTCGCGGGCGCGGAAGTGCGGGTCCTCGGCAATGTCTTTTGCGGTGTAGACCTTGCCGGCCGGCACGCTGACCTGGCCCAGCAGTGCCAGCACTTCGGTGGCCGTGCGCTGCTGCGCCCACAGCGCTATCGTGCGGTCCAGTTCCTCCACGCGGGCCACGCGGCCGGCGTTGTCCGCCAGCGCCGGGTCCGCCGCCAGGTCCGGCCGGCCGATGGCCTGCATCAGCCGCTTGAAGATGCTGTCGCCATTGCCGGCGATCAGCACGTAGCCGTCGGCGCAGCGGTAGGCATTGGACGGGGCGATGCCGGGCAGCGCGCTGCCACCGGCCTCGCGCACCGCGCCAAAGGCGCTGTACTCCGGCACCAGGCTTTCCATCACGTTGAACACCGCCTCGTGCAGCGCCACGTCCACCACCTGGCCGCGGCCCTGGTTCACATCGCGGTGGCGCAGCGCGGCCAGGATGCCGATCACGCCATGCAGCGCCGCCAGCGTGTCGCCAATCGACACGCCGCAGCGCACCGGCACGCGGCCCGGCTCGCCGGTCAGGTGGCGCAGCCCGCCCATGGCTTCGCCAATGGCGCCAAAGCCCGGCAGGTCGCGGTAAGGCCCGGTCTGGCCGTAGCCCGAAATGCGCAGCATCACCAGGCCCGGGTTCTGCGCCGAGAGGCTTTCGTAGTCCAGCCCCCAGGCTTCCAGCGTGCCTGGCCGGAAGTTCTCGACCAGCACGTCGGCCTCGGCGATCAGCTGCCGGGCAATCGCCTGGCCCTCGGCCTGGCGCAGGTCCAGCGCAATCGAGCGCTTGTTGCGCGACTGCACCTGCCACCAGACGGAGGTGCCGTCCTGCAGCAGCCGCCAGTTGCGCAGCGGGTCGCCGCTGCCCGGCGGTTCGATCTTGATGACCTCGGCACCGAAATCGCCCAGCGTCTTGGCGGCAAACGGCCCGGCGATCAACTGGCCCATTTCGACCGCGCGCAGGCCGTGCAGCGGGCCGGCAGGGTTGGAAGTGGCGGGGGCGGGAGACGAGGTGGTGGGTTCAGGCATGGCCGCCATTGTGCGAAGCGCAAGCCCGGGCTGGCATCCGCAAAGACGAGGGCTCACTTCGTGCTGGGCGAAAGCGCTATGCCCTTGTGCGGATGCCGCCGTCCGCGACACGCTTTAAGCTATGGCCAACCACCCCTTGTTGCATCGGAGACCCGCATGCCTGACGAAGCTGCGCCGTACACGCCCTACAACACCTTCAACAGCCGCCGCGCGCAGATGTTCCCGGCGCTGACCGATGCCGAGATCGAGCGCATCGGCCGCTTCGGCACGGTGCAGCACTATGCGCCCGGCAGCTGCCTGTTCACCGCGGGCCAGCCAGGCCCCGGCATGTTCGTGGTGCTGGCCGGCACCGTGGCCATCACCCAGCGCGACGGCCTGGGCCGCGTCACGCCCATCCTGTCGCAGGACCGCGGGCAATTCCTGGCCGAAGTGGGCCAGTTGTCGGGCCGGCCTTCGCTGGTGGACGGCCACGCCGAGACGCCGGTCGAGGTGCTGCTGATTCCGCCGGACCAACTGCGTGCCCTCATCATTGCCGAGGCCGACCTGGGCGAGCGCATGGTGCGCGCGCTGATCCTGCGCCGCGTCTCGCTGATCGAATCCGGTGGCAGCGGCCCGGTGCTGATCGGCGCGCCGAATTCGCCCGATGTGCTGCGCCTGCAAAGCTTCCTGAGCCGCAACGGCCAGCCGCACCATGTGGTCGACCCCGAGCAGGACGAAACCGCCAAGGCGCTGGCCGTGCAGTACGACGCCAAGGCCAGCGACGTGGTGGCCGTCTGCCCCAGCGGCGCGGTGCTGGTGAACCCCAGCGAAGGCGCGCTGGCGCGCTGCGCCGGTATGGTCAGCACGGAAGAATTCGACGAGGTGTTCGACGTGGCCGTGGTCGGCGCTGGCCCGGCGGGCCTGTCGACGGCGGTGTACGCCGCCTCCGAAGGCCTGCGCGTGGCCGTGCTGGACTGCAGGGCCTATGGCGGCCAGGCGGGCGCCAGCGCCCGCATCGAGAACTACCTCGGCTTCCCGACCGGCATCACCGGCCAGGCGCTGGCCGGGCGGGCCTATGTGCAGGCGCAGAAGTTCGGCGCCGAGATGCTGATCCCGTCTGAAGTGGCCTCGCTGGACTGCACCCGCGACCAGCCCGGCGGTGGCCTGGCCATCAGGCTCACCGACGGCCGGCGGCTGTGCGCGCGCACCGTGGTGATCGCCAGCGGCGCGCGCTACAAGCGGCCTGCGGTGCCGCGCCTGGAAGAGTTCGAGGGCCGCGGCATTTCCTACTGGGCTTCGGCGCTGGAGGCACGCATCTGCGCGAAGACCGAGGTGGCGCTGGTGGGCGGCGGCAATTCCGCCGGCCAGGCCGCCGTGTTCCTGTCGCAGCACGCCGCGCGCGTGCGCATGCTGGTGCGAGGCCCTGGTCTGGCGGCGACCATGTCGCGCTACCTGATCGACCGCATCGAAGCCACGCCCAACATCGAGCTGCTCGTCCGGACGGAGATCACCGAGCTGCACGGCGAACACTGCACCGGCCTGGAGGCCACCAGCTGGCGCCGGCGCAATGGCGGCGAGGTCGAAACCCATCCGGTGCGCAACGTCTTCCTGTTCGTCGGCGCCGAACCCGAAACGCGCTGGTTGGCAGGCTGCGACGTGAAGCTGGACCGGCATGGCTTTGTGCTCACCGGCCAGGGCACCACCTGCAAGATTCCCGGCCACGTGCCCGCCGCGCTGGAGTCCAGCATTCCCGGCGTGTTCGCGGTGGGGGATGTGCGCGCCGGCTCGGTCAAGCGCGTGGGCGGGGCCATTGGCGAAGGCGCCGCGGTGGTCGCGGCCATCCATCAGTACCTGTCCGGCACGCAGGCCGTCGCCTGAGTCGGGGCCTCAGCGCGCTTCGCGCCGCTGCTCGCGCAGCATGAACAGGTACAGGCTTTCGACCTTCTCGCGGGCCCACGGCGTCTTGCGCAGGAACTTCAGGCTGGAGCCGATGCTCGGGTCCAGCGCGAAGCAGCGCACCGGCACCTGCTCTGCCAGGCCTTCCCAGCCGAAGTAGGCGACCAGGGCCTGCAGCATGGCCTCCAGCGTCAGGCCGTGCAGCGGGTTTTTCGGCTGGCCGGGCGGCTTGCTCGGGGGCTGATCGGGCGGTGCGGCGGGTGCGTCTGACATGCGGCGATTCTCGCAGCCCGCTCAGCTCAGCCCGCCGTAGCGCTCGGTGCGGATGCTCGCCGCCGGCATGCCCAGGTCCACCAGCGCTGCGGCCACCGTCTCGACAAAGCCTGTCGCGCCGCATAGGTACCCGTCCTGCGGCTGCTGGCCCCACTGCTGCAGCGCAGTGGCCAGTGCGGCGCGGTCCAGCCGCTGCGAAAAGTCGCCGGCGCGCCGCGCCGGCTCGCGGGTGGTGACCGCTGTGAAGTGAAAGCGGGCATCCTGCGCCGCCATCGCGGCCAGCTCGTCGCGGTAGACCAGTTCATCCCAGGTCCTGGCGCTGTAGATCAGCAGGGTGTCGACGGGCGCCTGCGTGGCCGCGCGGTGGCGCAGCATGGCCATCAGCGGCGCAATGCCGGAACCACCGGCCACCAGCAGCAGCGGGCCGGGCTGGGTGACGCGCCAGACGAAGTGGCCGCCAATCGGCCCGCGCAGTTCCAGCACGTCGCCGGCAACCGTCACCTCGTGGAAATAGGGCGAGACCTCGCCGTTGTCCAGCCGCTCGATCAGCAACTCCATGCGCGGCGCGCCGGGCGCCGAAGCAATGGAGTAGCTGCGCCGCGCCTCGTAGCCGTCTTCCGCGACCAGCCGCAGGTCCACATGCTGGCCCGCCTGGTGCGGCGGCAGCGGGCTGTTCAGGAACAGGCTGAGCGCACGTGGCCCATGGCGCAGCACTTCGTCGACCGTCGCCTCCCGCCAGGGCGAGGCTGCAGGCGTGGGCACCGCGCTCACGGATCGTCCGAGAAGCGTTGCTCGCGCCATGGGTCGCCGTACATGTGATAACCGCGCAGCTCCCAGAAACCGGCCTCGTCACGCTCGGTGAACTTCAGGCCGTTGACCCACTTGGCGCTCTTCCAGAAGTACAGGTGCGGCACCAGCAGGCGCGCCGGGCCGCCATGCTCGGGCGCCAGCGGCTCGCCGCCAAAGTGCGTGGCAATCATCGCCTTGCCGCCGATCACGTCGGCCAGCGGCACGTTGGTGGTGTAGTCGTCGAAGGACTGGGCGAGCAGGAAGGGTGTGGGCGGCGTGATGCCGGCCGCGGCGAACAGGTCGTCCAGCGACACGCCCCGCCAGGCGGTGTTGAACTTGGACCAGGTCGTCACGCAGTGGATGTCGCCCTGCCACTCTGTCTGCGGCAGTGCCTGGAATTCGTCCCAGCTCCAGCTGGCCAGCGGCTTGGCGCCAGCCTTCAGCGTGAAGCGCCAGGTCGCCAGGTCCACACGCGGCGTAGGGCCAAAGGAGAGCACCGGGAAGTCCGGCGTCAGGTGCTGGCCAGGCGGCAGGCGCTTGGCGGTTTCGGCGCTGGGCCGCATCCCGAAGAATCCACGGGTGGCCATGGCAAGTCCTTTGTCTGGTCAGGAAGGTGGAAGTCAGGCGACTGTGCCTCTACAGGGCGAGCCTGTCCACCGCCGAAGGCAGGGATGTGGATCGTCCAAAAGGTCGGCCATCAGGGCGAGGTCAGCCCGTGCTGGGCATGCCACTCGGCCAGCGACATCGGCGGGTATTCGTCGTAACGTGGGTCGCCGGGCAAGCCTTCCACCGCCACCCACGGCGCCTTGGACCCCAGCATCAGGTGCACATGCGAGGGTGGCAGGGGCAGCGGCGTGTCGATGGCGCTGGCATGCGGGTGCACCAGGTCCGGCCAGGTCGGGTCGTAAAGCCACAGCGCGCTGCCGCAGCGCGTGCAGAAGTGGCGTTGGCCGGTGCTCTGCTCAAGCTTGCCGTCTCGCTCGATGTGGGCCTGGTACACCCGCAGATAGCGCCTGCCCGTGACCTTCAGCGTGCGGAAGTCCGCACCGAGGTTGATCGCAAAGCCGCCGCCGCCGGCGGTCTTTCGGCAGATCGAGCAATAGCAGCGCATGAACGGCACCGGCTGCGCCGACTGGACCGAGAACTTGACGCTGCCGCAGTGGCAGCTGCCTTCGAGTTGCATGGGGGTTCCTGGCTCGGTGGTGGAACGTTGTCCGGGCAGGCCGCGTGCCTGGGCCGCCGGAGGTTACGGCATACTCGTTTGCCATTCTTCTGCCGGGCCGTCGCGGCCTGTCTGCTCGCCGTCAGTCTCGCGGTGAGCGCTCGTTCAACGCATTGCTGCCATGACCCTGGAACGTTCGCTTTTCTCCGTTCGCCGGCTGGCCGCTGGCGCGTTCGCCTGCGTGGCGGTGCTGTGGCTTTCGGGCTGCTCATCGACCTACCTCACGCCCGGTCCCAAGGCCGACCTGCAGGAAGAAACGCCGGCAGACCTGCAAGCAGGCTTTGCCGCCAAGCCCACGCTGAAGTTCCCGGCCAGCATCGTGGCCATGCATGTGCAAGGTCCGGCCTACAACAACTTCGCGCTGGGCCGCCGAGGCGGTGCCGTGGATGGCGGCGGCCGGTACACCGTCGTCACCACGCGCGACGACGCTGAACAAGCCGAGTTGGAGCGCCTGGGCAAGCTGCCGCAGGTGGCCGGCCTGGCGTCCGTCAATCGCATGCTGCTGCCGGAGCGCATCAGCAGCGAACGCGACCTGCGGCTTGCCGCCTCGCGACTGCAGGCCGACGTGGTCTGGCTCTACACCTTCGACACCCGCTTCTTCGACAACGACCAGGCCAAGCCGCTGACCGTCGTCTCGCTGGGCCTGGCGCCCACGCACAAGATCTCGGTCAGCACCGTGGCTTCCGCGCTGCTGGTGGACACCCGCACCGGTTACGTCTACGGCGCCTACGAGGCAACCGCACAGGCCCAGACCTTGGCCTCCTCCTGGGGCAGCCAGGACAGCGCGGATGAACAACGCCAGCTCACCGAGCGCGACGCATTCTCCAAGCTCACGGCCGAATTCAGCCGCAGCTGGCCCGGTCTGGTGGCTCGCCACAGCGCGGGCTCCTGACTTCGGGCGGGGCGCCATCTTCGGCCGCGGGTCGAGGCGTCCCCCAAGTTGGCGTTGCGCCGCTGGCCGTGCGCATGGATAGTGAAGGTGTTTCTCATTCGGCAACAAGCGGGAGCTCGCCATGTATCTGCCCTGGATGGTGTTCTGGTCTCCGCAGTACCACTTTCCCTGGAGCGGCTCGGTTGCGCAGCAGATCGAGCCCAACTTGACGGCGTTTTTCAATGGCATCTCGCCTCAGTCCGGCGACAAGGACATCGAGCGCCAGGCGTTTGATGTGGCTTCTTATGGCAAGCAGCTGGGTTGGCTGACCGAGGTCGTGCTGGGTCAACTCGGCCGAGGTCAGGTCGACGCCGACACGGTCGAAGACGCCCTGAAGGGGCTGGAAGACACGCAGCAGCAGGTCGAAGCCTTGAAGCTGCGCAAGCTCAAGGCGGACATGGACCGCATTGGCGTGCTGCTGGAAACGATGAAGAAGGACCGGCCCAAGGAATATGCCTTGCTGGCCAGGCGGCTGCGGGATCAGGGGTGACGGCTGGCGGACCGACGGAAGCCCCGGCCTTCTACGACGCGCTGGCACCGCTCTACCACCTGGTCTACCCGGACTGGCCGGCCAGCGTGTGGCGCCAGGGTGAGCAACTCTCGGTGCTGATGCAGCGCGAGTGGCCGCGGGCCACGCCGCAGCGGCGGGTGCTGGATGTCGCCTGCGGCATCGGCACGCAGGCGCTGGGGCTGGCGCAGCAAGACCACGCCGTGACGGCTTCTGACCTGTCGCCTGCCTCGGTGGCTCGGGCGCGAGACGAGGCGGCCCGACGCGGCCTGCACATCGCCTTCTCGGTGGCGGACATGCGGGAGGTGCACCGCCACCACGGGGGCGGTTTCGACCTGGTGCTGTCTGCCGACAACTCGCTGCCGCACCTGCTCACGGATGCGGACCTGCTGCAGGCGCTGCAGCAGATGCACGACTGCCTCGCCCCCGGTGGCGGCTGCGTGATCAGCGTGCGCGACTACGCCGCCGAGCCGCGCGGGCGCGGCATCGTCAAGCCCTACGGCGTGCGCGAAGAAGCCGGCAAGCGCTTCCTGCTGAGCCAGGTCTGGGACTTCGAGGCCCGTCCTGCAGCGGCCGACGGGACCCCGCAGGCCGACCTGTGCCACATCACATTTTTCTTCGTCGAGGAAGACACTGCCAGCCAGGCGGTGCAGACCCACGTGATGCGCTCGGTCTACCACGCGGTGAGCACCGACACGCTGCTGCAGCTAATGCGGGCGGCGGGCCTGCGCGACGTGCGGCGCCTGGACGATGTGTTCTATCAGCCGGTGCTGGTGGGCACCCGGGCCGGCTGACTGCACGGCGCCGCGGCGCCCTTGGCACGCCGCGCAAACGCCTTCACACGGTTTCGGGCTGGCCACTGTGCAGCGAGCGCCGCATGGCCTGGCCGATGCGGGTGGCCGCGGTGGCATCGGCCAGGCTCAGGCCGGTGGGCGGGCCACCCCGGCAGGCCTGGACGAAGGCGTCCAGTTCGTGGCGGAAGGCCTCGTGGAAGCGCTCGAAGAAATCGGCCACCGGGCGGTGGTGCACGCCGCTTGCGTCCCGCGTCTGCACGCGGTCGCGGTGGGCTCCCACACCCACGCTGAGCACGCCCTGGGTGCCGATCACCTCGGTGGTGGTCTCGTGGCCATGCGGCATGGTGCGGCTGGCGTAGAGCACGGCCCGGGCGCCGCCCTCGAACTCGATGATGGCCATGCCGTTGTCCACGTCGCCGTGCTCGGCCAGGTCCGGGTGCAGCGCGATGGTGCCGCTGGCGAACACCCGCAGGGCGCGCGGGCTGCCCAGCATCCAGCGGGCCAGGTCGATGTCATGCACGCTGCAGTCCATGAACAGGCCACCCGAGGTGGGGGCAAAGCGCACGAAGAAGCCGGCCGGGTCGTGCATGTCGCAGGTCTGCGAGCGCACCAGGAACGGCCGGCCCACATGGCCGGCCTCGATGTCGGCCCGGGCCTGGCGGTAGCTGGGGTCAAAGCGCCGCACAAAGCCCACCATGGCCACCAGGCCAGGATGGCGGGCCGCCACCGCCTCCACCCGCTCGCAGGTCTCCACGTCCAGCGACAGGGGCTTTTCGACGAAGACGTGCTTGCCCGCGGCCAGCGCCGCCATGGTCTGCTCGGCATGCAGGGTGGTGGGGGTGACCAGCACCACCGCGTCCAGTTGCGGGTCTTGCACAAAGGCCTGGAAATCGCTGTGCAGGGTCTGCACGCCCAGCGTTTCGCGGGCCCAGGTGCGTTCCTCGGCGACGGGGCTGCAGGCCGACACCAGCTGGGCACCAGGCGCATGCCGGGCCAGGTGCTGGGCGTGGCGCTGGCCCAGCCGGCCCAGGCCGGCAATGCCCACGCGCAGCGGCGCGCTCGTTGCAGCGGCCGCGCTCACAGCACCACCACCTGTCCGCTGGCCAGCGACTGGGCGGCCGCGTCCGCCAACTGCTGGGCTGCCACGCCATCCTCGATGGTCGTGCGAAAGGCACGGCCCGATTGCAGGCATTCGAAGAAGTGCGCCAGCTCCAGGCGATAGGCTTCGCGGTAGCGCTGCAGGAAGAAGTGCTCGGGCTTGTCGGCTCGCACGCCCTGGGCGTCGGACTGCACGACCTCGGTGGGCCGGTGGTTGCCACACTGCAACATGCCGGTCGAGCCCAGCACCTCGAAACGCTGGTCGTAGCCATAGGCTGCGCGACGGCTGGTGTTGATCTGCGCCAGCCGGCCCTTGCGGGTGCGGATGGTGACCACGCTGGAGTCGATGTCGGGCACCTCGGCAATGGCCGGGTCCACCAGCACCGAGCCGGTGGCATAGAGCGTGGCTGCCTCGTCGCCATCGCTGCAGAGGATCCAGCGGAAGATGTCGAAGTCGTGGATCAGCATGTCGCGGAAGATGCCGCCCGAGCCGCGCAGGTATTGGGCCGGCGGCGCGCCGGGGTCGCGGCTGGTCACCACCAGCATCTCCGGCGCCCCGATCTCGCCGCGCGCCAGGCGCTGCTGGGCTTCGTTGAAGGTGGGGTCGAAGCGACGCTGGAAGCCGATCATGCAGGCCACGCCCGCGGCCCGCACCGCCTGGGCGCAGGCCTGGGCGCGCGGCACGGAAAGGTCCACCGGCTTCTCGCAGAAGATGTGCTTGCCGGCCGCTGCGGCGCGGGTGATGAGCTCGCTGTGGGTGTCGGTGGGCGAGGCAATGGCCACCACGTCGATGCTGGGGTCTGCCAGCACCGCTTCCGGGGTCGAGACCTCGGCGCCGAGCTGGCTCGCCAACTCGGCGGCCTGCGCGGCCATGGGGTCGCACACGCTGCGCAGGCGCACGCCAGGCAGTGCCGCCAGGTTGGTGGCATGGATGCGGCCGATGCGGCCGGCGCCGAAGACGGCGACGTTCTTCATGGGGTGTCTCCTCTGGAAGTGTGGGGGAAGTTGTTCGTGCAGCAGCCCGGGGCCGTGCGCGGGGGTTGTTCATGCACCTGCGGCGGGGTGGTAGTCCAGCTCCAGCCGGTAGGCCAGGGCGATGAAGAGGCTTTGCGCCAGGGCCATCACATTGGTCAGCCCGCGAAAGCCGAAGGTGCTGCTTTCGTTGACCACCAGCGTGGTGAGGGCCAGCGCCGCCAGCGGGCCCATGCGGCTGTCGGTGATGGCGATCAGGCGCGCACCCTGGGCGGCGGCGGCCTCGGCGGCCTGCGTGGTTTCCTGCGCATAGGGTGCAAAGCTGATGGCGATCATGACGTCGTCGCGGCGCAGGCTGCGCAGCTGGCCCTCGTGCATCGCGCCCATGCCGGTGACGAGCTGAACCGGCTTGTCGGTGTGCTGCAGCGCGTAAGCCAAGTAGGTGGCCACCGGGAAGGAGCGGCGCGCGCCCACCACCCAGATCGCGGGCGCCTGCGCCAGCAGCTCCACGGCATCGCCCAGCGTGGAGCCGTGCAGATCGCGCTGGAGCTCGTTCATGCCGGCAATCGCGCCAGCGATGAACTCGTAGGCGATGTCGGCGCTGGAGAGCCGGCCCTGGCCCTGGGCGATCACCTCGCGGATGCGCGCCTGGTAGTTGCGCGTCGGGGCGATCTGCGCGGCGATGCCGTCGCGGAACAGCTTCTGCAGCTCGCTGTAGCCCGAAAAGCCGAAGTGCTTGGCAAAGCGCACCACGGCCGAAGGCTGCACGCCGCAGCGCGCGGCCACGTCCTGGATCTTCTCCAGGCCCAGGTGGTCGCTGTGCTGCTCCACGTGCTGGGCGATCTGCTTGAGCTGCTTGCTCAGCGAGGGGTACTCGGCGGCGATGCGCTGCAGCAGCGCATGCACGGGAGATTCCGCCTGGGCACGTTCGGCGGGGGCAGGAGAAGCAGCGGGCGCGACGGGCGGAGCGGACATGGGGAGCGCAGGGGTGGGGCCAACAAACCGGTTTGCATGATAGGTCGGCAGGTGGAAAATTAGAAATTAATTTCTAATCGTTATCCACTAAGAAGTTTTTTTCTCTTCTGACTACACTGGCGTCGCGGCAGGCCCTGAACCGGTTTGTCCGCCATGAGATCTGCCGAAATTCCCAGCCAATCGCAACGCATTGCGAGGAGACAAACACATGAAGCAGCATTCGCTCAGCCGGCGCCTTGCCATCACCACCCTGGTCCTGGCGGCCAGCCTGACCTGCGCCGCCGCACAGGCCGGCGGCCGCTACGTGTTCATCAGCCACGCGCCGGACTCCGACGCCTGGTGGAACACCATCCGCAACTCGCTCAAGCAGGCCGGCGAGGACTTCGGCGTGACGGTGGACTACCGCAACCCGGCCAACGGCGACCTGGCCGACATGGCCCGGCTGATCGAGCAGGCCAGCGCGCAGAACTACGACGGCGTGATCACCACCATCGCAGACTTCCAGGTGCTGCAAGGCGCGCTGAAAAGAGTCACCGACAAGAAGATCCCGCTGATCACGGTGAACTCAGGCACGCCCGAGCAAAGCGAGAAGCTGGGCGCGCTGATGCATGTGGGCCAGCCCGAGTACGAGGCCGGCAAGGGGGCGGGCGAGCGGGCCAAGGCGGCGGGCGTGAAGAGCTTTGTCTGCATCAATCACTTCGCCACCAATCCGGCCTCGTTCGAGCGCTGCCGCGGCTTTGCCGAGGCGATTGGTGCCGACTTCAAGAAGAGCACCATCGACACCGGCATCGACCCCGCCTCGGTGGAGAGCAAGACCGCCGCCTACCTGCGCCAGAACCCCGGCACCCAGGCCGTGCTGGCCCTGGGCCCGGACGCTGCCGCCCCGGCCCTCAAGGCGGTCAAGAAAGCGGGCCTGGCAGGCAAAATTTTCTTCGCCACCTTCGACCTTTCCGACGAGATCTCGCGCGGCATCAAGGCCGGCGAGATCAACTTCGCGATCGACCAGCAGCCCTACCTGCAGGGCTACATCCCGGTGGCCGTGCTGTCGCTGATGCACGATGCCAAGAGCACCGACCTGGCCCAGGCCACGGCCGCGCTCAAGGCCAACGCCAAGTTCAAGACCAGGCTGGACACCTACGGCCTGGCGCCCGCTTATGGCCCGCGCCACATTGGCTCCGGCCCCGGCTTCGTGACCAAGGACAACATCGCCACGGTCGAGAAGTACGCCGGCCAATACCGGTGAAGTGGTGAACCCTGCGCCGCGGCAGCTCCCTGCGCCGCGGCCTCTTCTGGCTTGATTGACGCACGAGGTTTTCATGAGTGCCCTGCTGTCCACTCCCCATCCGCCACCCAGCACGGTGGCGCCGGTCCCTGCTAGCGACGAGCGCCTGCGCCAGGTCGGTCGCCTGCGGCGGCTGCTCGCGCGGCCCGAGTTCGGCGCGCTCTCCGGCACCGCGCTGGTGTTCCTGCTGTTCGGCCTCGGCGCGGGCGGCTCTGGCATGTTCAGCGCCGAGGGCATCGTCAACTGGGGCACGGTGGCCGGTTTCCTGGGCATCCTCGCGGTGGGTGCGGCGCTGCTGATGATTGCCGGCGAGTTCGATCTCTCCATCGGCTCGATGATCGGCTTCGCCGGCATGATGCTGGCGATCCCCTGCCTCTACTGGGGCTGGCCGGTCTGGCTGGCCGTGCTGTTCGCCTTCGCCACTGCGATGGCGCTGGGCGGGCTCAACGGCTGGCTGGTGGTCAAGACCGGGCTGCCCAGCTTCATCGTCACGTTGGCCTTCTATTTCATCCTGCGCGGCCTGAGCCTGGCCATCTCGGTGCTGCTGACCGGCAAGACCATCGTCTCCAGCAATGGGGACGCAGTGCTGCACGAGCTGATCGCGGCCGACCCGCTGGTGCAGGCCTTGTTCCAGGGCCATGTGCTGACCGGCCTGTTCAACGCGCTGGCCCGGCTGGGCCTGCTGGCCGCGCGCGACGACGGCGCGGCGCTGGCCATCGGCGTGCCAAAGGTGATGGTGTGGTGGGCCGCGCTGACGGCAGGCGGCGCCTTCGTGCTGGCCCGCATGCGGGTGGGCAACTGGATCCTCGCGGTCGGCGGCGACGCCAACGCGGCCAAGAACGTGGGCATCCCGGTGGCGCGGGTCAAGGTGCTGCTGTTTGTCTTCATGGCCTTTTGCGCCACCGTGTTTGCGGTGCTGCAGGTGGCCGATGCCGGCTCGGCGGCGGCCGATCGCGGGCTGCAGAAGGAGTTCGAGGCCATCATCGCCGCGGTCATCGGCGGCTGCCTGCTGACCGGCGGCTTCGGCTCGGTGATAGGCGCCGCGCTGGGGGCCTTGATCTTCGGCGTGGTGCAGATCGGCATTGGCTACACCAGCATCGACAACAACTGGTACCGCGTGTTCCTGGGCGGCATGCTGCTGGCCGCGGTGCTGTTCAACAACTACATCCGCCGGCGCGTTGCGCTGGGCCGCTGAGCCGCGCTCAGCCACCACACCGGAGCTGTGATGAGCAACCCCAAGCCTGACGACTACATCCTTCAGTTGGAGAACATCAGCAAGTACTTCGGCGCCGTGATCGCGCTGAGCGACATCACGCTGCGCCTGCGCCGCGGCGAGGTGCACTGCCTGCTGGGCGACAACGGTGCCGGCAAGAGCACGCTGATCAAGACCCTGGCCGGCGTGTTCACGCCCGAGAAGGGCCAGTACCTGGTCAATGGCCAGCCGGTGCGCTTTCGCTCGCCGCGCGAGGCGCTGGACGCTGGCATCGCCACCGTCTACCAGGACCTGGCGCTGGTGCCGCTGATGAGCGTCTCGCGCAACTTCTTCATGGGCCGCGAGCCGGTCAGGAAACTCCTGGGCGTGCTGCCGGTGATGGACCACGCGCAGGCCGCCCGCATCGCCGCCGAGGAGCTGGCCGCCATGGGCATTCGCGTGCGAGACGCGGACCAGATGGTGGGCCAGATGTCCGGCGGCGAAAAGCAATGCCTGGCGATTGCCCGGGCCATCCACTTCGGCGCCCATGTGCTGATCCTGGACGAACCCACCGCGGCGCTGGGCGTCAAGCAAAGCGTCAACGTGCTCAAGCTGATCCACCGGGCCCGCGAGCGCGGCATCTCGGTGATCTTCATCACCCACAACGTCAACCACGCCTACCCGGTGGCCGACAGCTTCACGCTGCTCAACCGCGGCCAGTCCATGGGCAGCTTCGCCAAGCGTGATGTCAGCAAGGCGGAGGTGCTGGACATGATGGCCGGCGGCGCGGAGATGCAGAAGATGATGGCCGAGCTGGAAGGCGTGACGATCTGATGGACACCCCCGCCATGTACCTCACCCCCAACACCCACCCAGGCCCGCAGCTGGCCATTCCCGGCGGCCGCCGCCACGACCTCGCCTGCCTGGGCCGGCTGGCGGTGGACCTGTATGCCCAGCAGGTGGGCTGCCCGCTGGAAGACGCCAGCAGCTTTGCCAAATACCTGGGCGGCAGCTCGGCCAACATCGCCTTCGGCGCCGCCAGGCTGGGCCTGCGCAGCGCCATGATCTCCCGCGTGGGCGACGAGCAGATGGGCCGCTTCCTGCTGCAGACCCTGCAGCGCGAGGGCTGCGACACCCGCATGGTGCAGGTCGACCCGGAGCGCCTGACCGGCCTGGTGCTGCTGGGCCTGAAGGACCGCGACACCTTCCCGCTGCTCTTCTACCGCGAGAACTGCGCCGACATGGCACTGCAGGCCGAGGGCATCTCGGAGGACTTCATCGCCCAGTGCCGGGCGCTGCTGATCACTGGCACGCATCTCTCGCAGCCCACGGTGCGCGCGGCCTCCAGCGCCGCGCTGGCCCATGCCGGCCGGCACGGCACGCTGCGCGTGCTGGACATCGACTACCGGCCGGTGCTGTGGGGCCTCACCGCCCGCGGCGAGGGCCAGAACCGTTACGTGGCCGATGCCGCCGTGAGCGCCAGCCTGCAGGCCCTGCTGCCGCAGTTCGAACTGCTGATCGGCACCGAGGAGGAGTTCATGATTGCCGGTGGCGTGCCGGGCGATCTGATGGGCTCGCTGCGCCGGGTGCGGGCGCTGACGCCGGCGGCCATGGTGGTCAAGCGCGGCCCTCTGGGCTGCAGCTATGTGCCAGGCGAGGTGCCCGCACGGCTGGACGATGCGCTGACGGTGCAGGGCGAGCGCGTGGAAGTGCTCAATGTGCTGGGCGCGGGCGACGCCTTCGCTGCCGGCTTGATGACAGGCCTGCTGCGCGGCCAGGGCTTCGCCGAGGCCGCAACGCTGGCCAATGCCTGCGGCGCGCTGGTCGTGTCGCGCCATGCCTGCGCGCCGGCCATGCCCACGCCGGCCGAGCTGGCGCACTGGTTCAGCGGCCGGCGCCTGCCCAGGGTCGATGCCGACGCGCAGCTGGCCCACCTGCATCGCAGCACCGCCGCCCGGCCGCAGTGGCCCGAGCTGAACGTGATGGCTTTTGACCACCGCAGCCAGTTCCTGGACCTGGCCCGCGAGGCTGGCGCTGACCCGGCCCGGCTGCCGCTGCTCAAGCAGCTGCTGGTGCAGGCGGCCGAGCAGGTCGCCCACAGCCACGGGCTGCAAGGCCGCGTGGGCGTGCTGATCGACGCCGACTTCGGCGCCCCCGCGCTGCACGCCGCCACCGGCCGCGGCTGGTGGGTGGGCCGGCCGGTGGAGCTGCCCGGCTCGCGCCCGCTGCGCTTTGACGGCACCGCCTCCATCGGCTCCGAGCTGGCAAGCTGGCCACGCGAGCAGGTGGTCAAGTGCCTGGTGCATTACCACCCGGATGACGCGGTGGACCTGCGGCTGGAGCAGGAGGCCCGGGTGCGCGAGCTCTGGCAGGCCACCCGCGCCAGCGGCCACGAGCTGCTGCTGGAACTGATCCCGCCGCGCGCGCTGACGCCAGAGGGCTCTGCCGACCAGGCGGTGCTTCGCTCGGTGCAGCGCTTCTACAACCTGGGCTTCCAGCCCGAATGGTGGAAGCTGGCACCCATGCAGCAGGCTGGCTGGCAGCAGCTGGCCGCGCTGGTCGAGGCGCGCGACCCGCAGTGCCGCGGCGTGGTGATCCTGGGGCTGAACCAGCCGATTGCCAGCCTGGTGGCCGGTTTTGCGCAGGCCACGCACCCCATCGTCAAAGGCTTCATGGTCGGCCGCACGCTGTGGGCCGGCCCCAGCCAGCGTTGGCTGGCCGGGCAGATCGGGGACGCCGAGCTGGTCCACCAGGCGGCCGACAACTTCGCCCAGCTGGTGGACGCCTGGCGCGCCAGCCGCCCCGGCGCGCGGGTCCACGATGTTCAGGAGGCCGCATGATGGGGAACAACACGATCAGGCTCACCATGGCCCAGGCGCTGGTGCGCCACCTGGCCGCCCTGCGCATCGAGGCGCCAGACGGTTCGCTGCAGCCCTTCTGCGGCGGCGTGTGGTCCATCTTCGGCCACGGCAATGTGGCCGGGCTGGGCGAAGCCTTGTGGCAGCAGCGCGCCGAGCTGCCCACGCTGCGGGCCCACAACGAGCAGGCCATGGCGCACGCCGCGATCGCCTATGCCAAGGCGAATTTCCGCCGCCGCATCATGGCCGTCACCAGCTCCATCGGCCCCGGTGCCACCAACCTCGTCACTGCCGCCGCGCTGGCCCATGTGAACCGGCTGCCGGTGCTGCTGCTGCCCGGCGACACCTTTGCCTCGCGCGCGCCGGACCCGGTGCTGCAGCAACTGGAAGACCCGCAGGCCGGCGACCTCTCCGTCAACGACTGCTTCCGGCCCGTCACCCGCTACTTCGACCGCATCGTGCGGCCCGCCCAGCTGCTCAGTGCGTTGCCCCGCGCGGTGCAGGTGATGACGGACCCGGCCCTGTGCGGTCCCGTCTGCCTGGCGCTGCCGCAGGACGTGCAGACCGAAGCCTTCGACTGTCCGGAAGACTTCCTGCACCCCGCGCCGCTGCGCCTGCGCCGGCCGCCGCCCGATGAAGCCGAGTTTGCGCAGGCGCTGGCCCTGCTGCGCCAGGCCCGCCGGCCGCTCATCGTGGCCGGCGGTGGCGTGCTCTACAGCGGCGCCTGCGACGTGCTGGCCCGGCTGGCCGAGCAGCGCGGCATCCCGGTGGCCGAAACCCAGGCCGGCAAAGGCAGCCTGGCCTGGGACCATCCGCTGAACCTGGGCGCCATCGGCGTCACCGGCTCGCCTGCTGCCAACGCGCTGGCCCGCGAGGCCGATGTGGTGCTGGCCGTGGGCACCCGGCTGCAGGACTTCACCACCGGCTCGCACTCGCTGTTTGCGCAGGCCCGTCTGCTCAGCCTCAACGTGGCGCCGCTGGACGCCCAGAAGTGGCATGGCCAGGCCCTGGTGGCCGATGCGCAGGTGGCGCTGGCCCGGCTGGAACAGGAAGCCGGCTGGCGCGCCGAGCCGGCCTGGCGCGAGCGCGCCACCCACGCCGCTGCCGCCTGGCGCCAGCGGGTGGACGCACTGACCACCGCTACGCCGGAACCTGGCACGCTGCCGTATGACGCCGAGGTGATCGGCGCCGTGCGCGACTCGGCTGCCGACTCGCCCGGCGGCGACGTGGTGGTCTGCGCTGCCGGCACGCTGCCGGCCGAGCTGCACAAGCTCTGGCGCAGCGGCCGCCCCGGCGGCTACCACATGGAGTATGGCTACTCCTGCATGGGCTACGAGATTGCCGGCGGGCTGGGCGTGAAGCTGGCCCGGCCGGAGGCCGAGGTGGTGGTGATGGTGGGCGATGGCTCCTACCTGATGATGAACTCCGAGATCGCCACCTCGGTGATGCTGGGCCGCAAGCTGCTCATCGTGGTGCTGGACAACCGCGGCTTCGGCTGCATCCAGCGCCTGCAGACGGCCACCGGTGGCGAGCGCTTCAACAACCTGCTGGCCGACTGCGTGGCCGAAGGCGGGCAGGACGTGGCCATCGACTTCGCCGCCCATGCCCGCAGCCTGGGCGCCGAGGCGGTGCATGTGGACAGCCTGGCCGCGCTCAAGCCCGCGCTGAAGCGCGCTCGCGCCGCGCAGCGCACCCAGGTCATCGTGATCGACACCACCCACCGCCGCACCACCGACGACGGCGGCTGCTGGTGGGAAGTGGCCGTGCCCGAGGTTTCGGCCCGCGCCGAGGTGCAGGCCGCGCACAGCGCGCTGCAAGCCGCCAAGGCCGCGCAGCGCCCCTGAGATTCGCCCTTTTTCCATTCCTTATTTCTGCCCCCCCGGAGACATCGGCATGCAGCCCACCCCCTGGAACGTCCGCATCGGCATCAACCCGATTTCATGGAGCAACGACGACCTGCCCGAGCTGGGCGGCGAAACCCCGCTGGAGACCGCACTGCGCGAAGGCGCAGCCATTGGCTACCAGGGCTTCGAGCTGGGCAACAAGTTCCCGCAAGCGCCCGAGGCCCTGGCCGCCAAGCTGGCCGAATTCGGCGTGGCCTGCGTCAGCGGCTGGTACTCCGGCCGTTTGGCCGAAGGCCCGCTGGACGACGAGATCGCCAACTGCCATGCCCACATGCACAAGCTGCAGCACAACGGCTGCAAGGTGGTGGTCTATGGCGAAGTGGCAGGCAGCATCCAGGGCCGCATCGACACCCCGCTGGCCCGCCGCCCGCGCTTCACGAACGAGGCCCAGTGGCGCGCCTACGGCCAGCGCCTGAACGCCTTCGGCGAGCACCTGCAAGCCGCCTACGGCCTGACGCTGGCCTACCACCACCACATGGGCGCCTATGTGGAGTCGCCCGAAGACGTTGCGCAGCTGATGGCCGTGACCCAGGCGCCGCAGGTGGGCCTGCTGTTCGACACCGGCCACGCCTTCTATGGCGGCGCCAGCGACCCCGCCGCGCTGTTGCGCCAGCACGTCAGCCGCGTGGTGCATGTGCACTGCAAGGACGTGCGGCCCCAGGTCATCGCCCAGGCCCGCAACGAAGGCTGGAGCTTTCTGACCGGCGTGCTCAATGGCACCTTCACCGTGCCCGGCGACGGCGTGATCGATTTCGACGCCGTGCTGCAGACCCTGCACGCCGCCGGCTACCAAGGCTGGCTGGTGGTGGAAGCCGAGCAGGACCCGGCCGTCGCCCCCAGCGAGCCCTATGCCCGCAAGGGCTACGAGACGCTGCGCCGCTGCATCGCCACAGCCACCGCCAGCGGAGTCACCGGATGACCAGCCCCCTGCTGGTCAAGGCCAACCCTGAAGGCCGGGAGATCGTCACCGTCACCCCCGAGCGCGCCGGCTGGCGCCACGTGGGCTTCCAGGCCCTGCGGCTCGCGCCCGGCGAAGCCGAGAGCCTGGCCACCGGGGCGCGTGAGCTCTGCCTGGTGGTGCTGAGCGGGCAGGTCGATGTGCAGGTGATCGAGCCACCCGCGCAGGCCGGTGAGGCCGCCGGTCACCGCAGCCATGAATTCCGGGCGCTGGGAACGCGGGCCGATGTGTTCGAACCGGTCTCTCCGGCCGCCGTCTATGTGCCGCCGAACTGCCAGGTGGTGGTGCGGGCAAGCACGGCTGCGGAAGTGGCGCTGTGCAGCGCGCCGGGCGATGCCCAGCCGCGCCAGGTGCGCCTGATCGATCCTGCCGGCATGCGCCGCAGCACCCGTGGCCAAGGCAGCAACACCCGCTACGTCTGCGACATCCTGCCGCACGACGACCCCACCGCCGCCCACCTGCTGGTGGTGGAAGTCATCACCCCGCCCGGCCACTCCTCCAGCTACCCCCCGCACAAGCACGACGCCGAGCAGCCGCCGCTGGAAACCCAGCTGGAGGAAACCTACTACCACCGCCTCAACCCCCCGCAAGGCTTCGCCTTCCAGCGCGTCTACACCGACGACCGCAGCCTGGACGAAGCCTGCGCCGTGGAGGACCACGACGTGGTGATGGTCCCCCGCGGCTACCACCCCGTCGTCGCCCCGCACGGCTACGAGCTCTACTACCTCAACGTCATGGCCGGCCCCCAACGCCTCTGGGTCTTCCGCAATGACCCGGTGCATGAGTGGATGTTGAAGGGGTGACGCGGCAGGCCACGGCGGAGTGGCCCTGCGCCGAAGGCAGCTGCGCCCGCGCGGCCGATACCGGCCCGGCTGAGCTTTGCTGTCCTCGCCTGTCTTGCAACGGCCGCCGCCGCGTTGGCCTCTGCCTCCGTCTCTGGCCAGCCAGGCTGGGGACCAGCGCGCCGACCGGCTGCCGGTTCATTTCGTCTGCTTCGCACCGGACGCGGGTGAGCGTCAGGCTGCCGCTGCCTTTGCCTCCAGCGTCGCCATGTCGATCACAAAGCGGTACTTCACATCGCTCTTGAGCATGCGTTCGTAGGCGGTGTTGATGTCCTGCATCGCGATCATCTCGATGTCCGAGACGATGTTGTGCTCGGCGCAGAAGTCCAGCATCTCCTGCGTTTCGCGGATGCCGCCGATCAGCGAGCCGCCCAGGCGGCGGCGCTTGAAGATCAGGCCGAAGACGTTGGGCGCCGGGTGGGCGTGCTCGGGCGCGCCGACCAGCGTCATCGTGCAGTCGCGCTTGAGCAGGGCGATGAACGGGTCCAGGTCGTGCTGGGCGGCCACGGTATTGAGGATGAAGTCGAAGGAGTTCTGGTGCGCGGCCATGGCGGCCGGGTCCTTGGAGATCACGACCTCGGCCGCGCCCAGGCGCTTGGCGTCCTCGATCTTGCTCGGCGAGGTGGTGAACAGCACCACGTGCGCGCCCATGGCCGCGGCGATCTTCACCGCCATGTGGCCGAGGCCACCCAGGCCGACCACGCCCACCTTCTGGCCCTTGCCCACGCCCCACTGGCGCAGAGGAGAGTAGGTGGTGATGCCGGCACACAGCAGCGGCGAGACGGCAGCCAGGTCCTTCTCCGCATGGCTGATCTTCAGCACGAACTTCTGCTTCACGACGATGCGGCTTGCGTAGCCGCCAAAGGTGTTTTCGCCGCCGAAGACCGGGCCGTTGTAGGTGCCGGTGAAGCCGTTTTCGCAATATTGCTCCAGGCCTTCGCCGCAGGAGGCACAGTGCTGGCAGCTGTCCACCATGCAGCCCACGCCGGCCATGTCGCCGAGCTTGAACTTCGTGACGTTGGCACCGACTGCGCTGACCCGGCCGACGATCTCGTGGCCGGGCACCGTCGGGTACAGCGTGTTCTTCCACTCGTTGCGCGCGGTGTGCAGGTCCGAGTGGCAGACGCCGCAGTAGAGGATGTCGATCTGCACGTCGTCCGGCCCGGGCGGGCGGCGCTCGATGCTGAAAGGCGCAAGGGGGCTGGTGGCGCTCTGGGCGGCGTAGGCGAGGGTGGTCGCGGTCATGGGAAGGGCTCCTGGATGCGAGAAGACGAACGGCGCAGTTTCGCCTCGCCAGACTGCGCTGTCCAAGGACCTGCGTCCATCGCAGGGCTTCCCCGGTGATGCATCGCGTTCAGGTCGAACGTGCTAGCGCTGCGGCATCTGCCGGCGTTGTTCGGAACAGAATCCACGCATCATGGAATTCATGCGCTTCAACTCCCCTGATCCCGATGCGCTCGCGATCGGCATCGAAGAAGCCCGCGCCAAGTTTGCGGCGGCGCGGCTGGCTGGGGACATGCTTGCCACGGTCGAACACGCAGCGGATCTCGGCAGCATGCTGACCACGGCAAGGCGGGAAGGCGAAGCGCTCGAACTGATGCAAACCTTGCTTGCTGAAGCCGAGGCCCAAGCCGCGCATGAGCCCGCCGGCTGGTTCTTCAATGCCTACGCGACCGCGCTGCAGTATTGCGACAGGCGAGACGAAGCGAATGATGTGTTCGCCAAGGCCCTGGCCCTGTGCCGCAACAGCCGCTGGTCACGCCTGCAGTCCTTCGTTCTGCAGCACTGGGGCCGAAGCCTGGTGGAGCGGCAGCGTTTGGACGAGGCGCAGGCCTGCTTCATGGAAGCGCTGGACCTGCGGGTTCAGCTCAACGACCCTCGCCAGGCCTCCACGCGAAAGGCGCTGGAGGCGTTGGCGGAATTGCGTGGGCTGCGAGACGACCGCGATTGATCGCTCGGTCGCCGGCTCACATCAACCCGTCACCGCCCAGCAAGCCACATCCTGCTCGCCGCGCCGTTCCAGCGGCGGCATTGCCTTTGCGCATTGGTCGAACGCCAGCGGGCAGCGGGTGCGGAAGGGGCAGCCGCTGGGGCGGTCGATGGGGGAGGGCAGTTCGCCCTTGAGGATGATGCGTTCGCGGCGCAGGGCCGGGTCGACCGTGGGCGTGGCGGAGAGCAGGGCGCGGGTGTAGGGGTGGCGCGGGCTGTCGAAGACGGCGTCGCGCGGGCCGCGTTCGACGCAGCGGCCGAGGTACATCACCATCACCTCGTCGGCCACGTGGCGGACCACGCCGAGGTCGTGCGAGATGAAGATGTAGGCCACGCCGAGCTGTTGCTGCAGGTCGGCCAGCAGGTTCAGCACCTGGGCGCGGATGGACACGTCCAGCGCCGAGACTGGTTCGTCCAGCACCAGCACGCGCGGCTTGAGCATCAGCGCGCGGGCAATGGCAATGCGCTGGCGCTGGCCGCCGGAGAACATGTGCGGGTAGCGCTGGAAATGCTCCTCGCGCAGGCCGACCAGCTTCATCATCGCGCGGGCATCGGCCTCACGGGATTTGGCGTCGCCCTGGCCATTGACCAAGAGTGGTTCGGTCAAGGCATCGCCCACGGTCTGGCGCGGGTTCAGTGAGCCGTAGGGGTTCTGGAAGACGATCTGGATCTGGCGGCGCAGCGTGCGGCGCTGGGCCTCGTCGGCCTCGGTCACATCGGTGCCGTCGATCAGCAGTTGCCCAGCGGTGGGCGACTCGATCATCGTCAGCAGCCGCGCCAGCGTGGACTTGCCGCAGCCGGACTCACCGACCACGGCCAGCGTGCGGCCGGCCTGCACCGAGAAGCTGACGCCGTCCAGCGCATGCACCGTGGCGGGCTGTTTGAACAGGCCGCGGTTGACGGGATAAAAGCGCTGCAGCGCACGCGCTTCAAGAATGGGGGAAGTCACAGCATTCATGCCGGCATCTCGTGGGGCACGCCGTGGTCCAGCGGGCGGAAGCACAGCGCGCGGCCCAGCGCCTCGGGGGCGGGGCCGGGGGCTGCGGCGCGGCAGCGTTCGTTGGCAAAGGCGCAGCGCGGCTCGAACAGGCAGCCGGGCGGGCGGTCACCCTGGCCGGGCACCATGCCGTCGATGGCTTCGAGGCGGCTGCCGGTCGCGCGCTCGGGCAGCGCGGCCAGTAGCGCGGCGGTGTAGGGGTGGTGCGGGTCCTGGAACAGCGCGTCGGCGTTTTGCGTTTCGACCGGGCGGCCGGCGTATTGCACGACCACGCGGTCGGCCGCTTCGGCGACCACGCCCAGGTCGTGCGTGATCAGCACCAGGGCCATGCCGGTCTCGCGGCGCAGGCGCTGCAGCAGGTCCATGATCTGGGCCTGGATGGTCACGTCCAGCGCGGTGGTCGGCTCGTCGGCAATCAGCAGGCGCGGCTTGCAGGCCAGCGCCATCGCGATCATCACGCGCTGGCACATGCCGCCGGAGAGCTGGTGCGGGAAGGCGCGGGCGCGGCGCTGCGGGTCGGGGATGCCGACAAGGTCCAACAGCTCGATCACGCGGGCCTTGCGCGCGGCGCGGTCCAGCTCGGTGTGCGCGGCCAGCGCTTCGGCGATCTGCCAGCCCACGGTGAAACACGGGTTCAGCGAGCTCATTGGCTCCTGGAACACCATGGCCACGTCCTTGCCGATGAGGGTGCGGCGCTGCCTGGGCGTGAGCTTGAGCAGGTCCTGCCCGTCGAACACCATGCGCTCAGCGGTGATGGTGGCCGTCCACGGCAGCAGGCCCATGATGGCCAGCATCGCGACCGACTTGCCGGAGCCCGATTCACCAACGATGGCCAGCAGCTCGTTGGGCGCGACCTGCAGGTTCACGCCGTCGACCGCGCGGAAGGCGCCGCCGCGGGTGGCGAAGCTGACGGTCAGCCCTTGGATGTCTAACAGCGGGGTCGTGCTCATGCTCACGATCTCCTCATTTTCGGATCCAGCGCGTCGCGCACGCCGTCGCCGGCCAGGTTGATCGAGACCACGGTGATCAGGATCGCCAGGCCGGGCAGCGTGACCAGCCAGGGCTCGGAGCGGATGAATTCGCGCGCGTCGGCCAGCATCGTGCCCCACTCTGCGGTGGGCGGCTGAGCGCCCAGGCCGAGGAAGCCAAGCGCGGCGGCTTCGAGGATGGCATCCGACACGCCGAGCGCGGCCTGCACGATCAGCGGCGCCAGGCAGTTCGGCAGCACGGTCTTGAACATCAGGCGCCACTTGCCCACGCCGGCCACGCGGGCGGCGGTGACGTAGTCCTTGCCCAGCTCGGTCTGTGCCGAGGCGCGCAGCAGCCGCACGTAGCGCGGCAGGTAGACGATGGTGACCGCGACGATGGTGTTGATCAGGCTGGGGCCCAGCACCGCGACGACCAGGATGGCCAGCACCAGGCTGGGCACCGCCATGATCAGGTCCATCACGCGGGTGATGACCACGTCCACCGTCTGGCCCAGCTTGCCGTCGAACGAGACACAGGCCAGGCCCAGCAGCACGCCGACGACAAACGAAACGCCCATCACCGACAGGCCGATGAACAGCGAGATGCGCGCGCCGAAGATCAGCCGTGTGAGCATGTCGCGGCCCAGGCTGTCGGTGCCCAGCAGGAACTGCCGGCTGCCGCCTTCGGCCCAGGCGGGCGCGGCGCGCACGGCTTCGCGGAACTGCTGGTCTGGCGCGTAGGGCGCCACCCATTCGGCGAACACCGCGAGCAGCACGACCACCACGACGATCACCAGGCCCAGCATCGCGCCGCGGTTTTCGGAGAAGGACAGCCAGAACTGGCGCGCGGCCGAGGGCGGCGCGCTGGTCTTGGCAACAGGAGAAACAGCCATTTCAGCCATGACGAATTCGCGGGTTGATCAGGCCGTAAGTCAGGTCGACCACAAGGTTCACCAGGATCACCACGCCGGAGATCAGCATCACGCCGCCTTGCAGCGCGGGGTAGTCGCGGCGGGCGATGGACTCGATCAGCCACTTGCCGATGCCGGGCCACGAGAAGATGGTCTCGGTCAGCACCGCGCCGGCCATCAGTGCGCCCACTTGCAGGCCGATGACGGTGACCACCGGGATCAGCGCATTGCGCAGCGCATGCAGCCCGACCACGCGCCAGGCCGGCAGGCCCTTGGCGCGCGCGGTGCGCACATAGTCCTCGTTCAGCACTTCCAGCATCGCAGAGCGCGTCATGCGGGCAATGACGGCCAGCGGCACCGTGCCCAGCACAATGCCGGGCAGCACCAGGTGGTGCAACGCATCCAGCACCGCGCCTGGCTGGCCAGAGAGCCAGGCATCGATCACCATGAAGCCGGTGACCGGCTCGAAGTAGAAGTTGATCAGGTCGATGCGGCCGGAGACTGGCGTCAGGCCCCAGCGCTCGCCGACGAACATGATCAGCAGCAAGCCCCACCAGAAGATGGGCATGGAATAGCCGGTGACCGACAGGCCCATCAGCGTCTGGTCGAAGATGGTGCCGCGCTTGGCTGCCGCGATGGTGCCGGCCGGCAGGCCGATCAGCGCGGCAAACAGCATCGCGAAGATGCTCAGCTCCAGCGTGGCCGGGAACAGCGCCAGGAACTCGGTCAGCACCTTCTGGTTGGTCGCCAGCGAGGTGCCGAAGTCGCCGTGCAGCAGCTGCACGAAGTAGTCCCAGAACTGCTTCCAGATCGGCTGGTCCAGCCCCAGCTCATGGCGGAAGAAGGCCAGCCGCTCGGCACTGATGCCGCGCTCGCCAACCCGCACTTCCACAGGGTCGCCCGGCACCAGCCGGATGGCCACGAAGGTGACGAACATCAGGGCGATGAAGGTCGGCACCGTGAGCGCCAGGCGGCGCCAGAGAAAACGGAACATGCGTGCGTTTGCTTTTGGGTCTTACCAGACGTCGCTGCGTGTCAGCAGGAACCAGTTGCCGCGGGTCAGCTGGTAGACGCTGACGGCACCATAACGCTGTTCGCCGTCGGCGCCAAAGCGCATGCTGCTGGTCACCGGGGCCAACGGGTCGAGGGTCTTCAGCGTTTCGACCAGGGTCTTGCCGTCCACGCTGTGCGACTTGCGGATGGCCGACATCAGCACATGCACGGCGTCGTACGCATAGTGCGCAGCGTAGACCGGGTCGTGCTTGAACTCGGTGCGGAAGTTGTTCAGGAAGATCTTGCCGCCGAGGAATTCGCCGGCCGCGACGATGGGCGAGGTGGCGTAGATGTTGCCGATCTCGGGGTTGATCTTGAGCAGGCCTTCGGTCTTGATGGTGTCGCCACCGACGATGCTGATGTTGTGCAGGCCGGCGGCCAGCAGCTGGTCGGCCAGCGCAATGGTCTGGAAGTCGGCCAGCGTGGTGACCAGCACATCCACCTTGTTGTCCTTGATGCCGGCCACCAGCTTGGCGAACTCGGTGGTCTTGTCGTCCAGCGACATGGTCAGGCCGACGGTCTTGTTGCGCGTCTTCAACTGGCCTAGGGCCAACTCGGCCAGGCCCTTGCCGTAAGGCGTCGCGTCGTCAACCACCGCGTAGACGTGCTGGCCCGGCAGCTGCGCGGCAAACGAGCCCATGGCCTTGGACTGCAACGCGTCGCTGGCGACCAGGCGGAAGGTCGTCGGCAGGCCCATCTTGGTGTATTCGGGCTTGGTCGAGATGGCCAGCTGCGGGATCATCTTCTCGGCGTACAGTGGGGCTGCCGCCATGCTCACGCCGGAATTCAGGTGCCCGATCACGGCGACCACGCCCGCGTCGATCAGCGTCTTGGCAGCCTGCTTGCCGGCCTCGGCGTCGGCCTTGTCGTCGGCGGCCACGACTTCCAGCTTGATCGTCTTGCCGTCGATCTTGAAGCCTTCCTTGTTCAGCTCCTCGACCGCCATCTTCGTGCCGTCCAGCATGTCCTGCCCCAGGTCCTTCAGCGGGCCGGACAGCGGTTGGGCGACGCCGATCTTGATCGTGTCGGGCAGCGGGTGGCACGCGCTCAGCATGCCGGCCAGGCACAGCGTGGCCAGGACCGCCAGGGAAGGAAGACGACGGAGGTTCATTGTGGGCTGCGGTGGGGTGGGTAAAACCGTGGCGCTGCCGCGCTGCGTGGGCGCGGCGATGCGCGCCGGCCGGGCACTTGGGCGCCCCCAGACCTGCCGCTTCGCGTCAGGCCCCCCGAGGGGGTCAAGAAAACTCGGGAACGGTCCTTTGTTTTCTTGAGAGCTGGGTGCGCCGGCCGGCCAGGCGGGCTCGCTTTACTTCAGCGAGACGCCGTTGAATTCATGCGTGTTGAACGGGCTCTGCTTGTAGCCCGTGACCTGCTTGCGCATGACCTCGTAGACCACCGAGTGGGCGATCTTGAAGTCCGGCGCCTCCTCGTGTTCGATGACCTGCATTTCCTTGTACAGCTTGGTGCGCTCCTTCATGTCCGCGGTGGCGCGGGCCTTCAGCAGCTTCTCGTCGAAGGGCTTGAAGCACCACTTGGAGAGGTTCTGGCCACCGGGGCGAGCGGCGTCGCAGCCGTGCAGGAAGAAGAAATTGTCGGGGTCGCCGTTGTCGCCGTTCCAGCCCAGCATGCCGGTCTGGTGCTCGCCCTGCTGCAGGCGCTTGCGGTACTCGCCCCACTCGAACGTCACCAGCTTGGCATTCACGCCGATCTTGGCCAGGTCGGCCTGCATCATCTCGGCCACGCGCTTGGCGTTCGGGTTGTACGGGCGCTGCACCGGCATGTACCAGAGGTCCAGCTCGATGGGGGTCTTCACGCCGGCCTTGGCCAGCAGCGCCTTGGCCTTGGTCGGGTCGTACGGCCAGTCCTTGACCGCGTCGTTGTAGGCCGGAATGGTCGGCGGGATCAGGTTGACGGCCGGTGCGCCGGCACCGAGGTAGACGTCCTTCAGGATCGCTGCCTTGTCGATGGCCATCGTCAGCGCCTGCCGGACTTCCTTCTTGTCCAGTGGCGGCTTCTGGGTGTTGAAGGCCCAGTAGGCGATGTTCAGGCCGGGCTGGCTGATGACGTTCAGCGTGGCGTCCTTCTGCATCTCCGGCAGGTCGGCCGGACGCGGGTAGGCGCTCAGGTGGCATTCGCCGGCCTTGATCTTGGAGTAGCGCGCGGTCGGGTCGGTGGTGATGGCGTAGACCAGGTCGTCCACCTGAGCCTTCTCGCCGAAGTAGGCCTTGTTGGCCTTGTAGCGGATCACCGCGTCCTTCTGGTAGGTCACGAACGAGAACGGGCCGGTGCCGACGGGGATCTGGTCGAACTGTTCCTTCTTGTTGGCCTTGGCCAGGAAGTCAGCGTATTCGGCCGAGTAGATGGCCGCGAAGTCCATCGCCAGGTTGGCCAGCATGGTCACGTTGGCCGTTTTCAGCGTCATCTTGACGGTGTAGTCGTCCAGCTTTTCCAGCGCGAGCAGGTCGTCCTTGAGGCCCATGTCGGCGAAGTAGTCGTACTTGCCGCCGGAGACCTTGGCATAGGGGTGGTCCGCTTTCCATTGGCGCTCGAAGCTCCAGAGCACGTCATCGGCGTTGAAGTCGCGCGTGGGGGTGAAGCCGTTGACGCCGCTGTGGAACTTCACGCCCTTGCGCAGCTTGAAGGTGAAGACCTTGCCGTCGGGCGACACGGTCCAGCTCTCAGCCAGGCCGGGCTCGACGGTGGTGGTGCCGCGCGCAAAGTGCGTCAACCGGTCATAGACGGGTCGGGCCGCGTCGAAGCTGGTGCCGGTGGTGTTCAGCGCCGGCGTGAAGTTCTCGGGCGAACCTTCGGAGCAATACACCAGGGTCTTGGCGCTGGCGGCGCTGCCGCAGGCGGCGAGCAGGGCCAGGGCGAGGGTGGACAGCAGCTGAGGGGCGGATGCACGCATGCAGGGGTCTCCGGGGGACGGGGTCACCGTCGCGAGAGTTGATCGGGTCGTCGGATGGACGGGGCGGCGTCAAGGCAGCGGATGGTACGGCCGGCAGCCTGACGCGCGGATTCTGGCTTGCTCGGGATTTTCCTCTAGCTTTGGCTCAACTCACCGACACCTTGGTCGACCTGTGCAGGCGAGCAAGTTTCAGGCCGGCATTCAGCCGGCGTTCAGGCAGATGATTCAGGCAGGGCCAGGGGCCAGTCGCTCGGCCGCTGGAAGGCCGGGTTGCGCAGTGCATGCACGAAGTGGTCGCGCCAGGCGCCGTCGATGAACAGGTAGTCCCGCGACAGCCCTTCCACCTCGAAGCCCAGCCGCGCCAGCACCGACAGGCTGGGCTTGTTCTCCGGCCGCACGGCCGCCTGCACCCGGTGCAGGTTGACCCGCGCCGAGAACATCTCGGCCAGCCCGGCCTGCAGCGCCTCGTGCATCAGGCCGCTGCCCTGGCTGGCTTCGTCCAGCGCATAACCCAGCATGCAGCTGTGGAAGGCGCCGCGGGCGACCTGGTTGAAATTCACGCTGCCAATCACCTGGGTTGGCGCCTCGCGCGGCAGCACCCAGTAGCGAAAGCCCTGGCCGGCCGAAAACGCGCTCAGCCCTTCCTGGATGCGCGCGGCCTGTGCTTCGGCGGTGAAGAACACCTCCGGCGTCGGCGGGTCCCAAGGCGCGAAGTGAGCACGGTTGCGTTGGTAGAACTCGGCCACGGCGTCGGCCAGCGCAGGGTCACCCGCGGTGAGCAGCAGGCGCGGCGTGGTCAGGATGGTTTTGGCGGCAGACAGCAGCATGGCCACCCAATCTATCCCAGATCGGGCGGCAGTCGCGAGACGCGAGCAGGGGCGTCTGTTCCCCGGCAGCCCCTCAGGCTGGCGCGCTCGCCGTGTCCAGCGCCTGGGCCAGCCGCGGCGCTTCTGGGCCGAAGGCGTAGACATCCATGCCCATGTGGCCGAAGGTCACGCTGTCGTGCAGGCGCAGGCCGGTGGGCGCGTCGCCCGCAGCGCCGGCCGCCACGAACCAGGGCAGCAGATGCTCGTCGGTCGGGTGCATGAAGGCGGCGTGCGGGGCCTGGCGGCGGTAGTCGGTCAGCGCGGCCCAGTCGGCAGCTTGGGCCTGCTGGTGGAACCAGCCGCGGAAGGCGGCGCTTTCCTCGCGCTCGGGCGCCTCCAGCGTGCGTGCGCCGCCGGCAAAAAGCCGCAGGTTGTGCGTGATCGCGCCGCTGCCCATCACCAGCACGCCCTCGCCCGCCAGCGGTTGCAGCGCGTGGCCGAGTTGCAGCAGTTGCGCCGGTGTCCAGTTCGGCGGCCAGGCCAGCGGCAGGATGGGCACGTCGCCGTCCGGGTACATCGAGCGCAGCGGTGTCCAGATGCCGTGGTCCAGCCCGCCTTCGTCGACGACGTGCACCGGCACGCCAGCGTCCTTCAGCAGCGCTTGCACCCGCTGGGCCAGCGCCGGCGCGCCAGCGGCCGGGTAGCGCAGGTCGAACAGCGCCTGCGGGAAACCGCCGAAGTCGTGCACCGCCTCGTGCCGCGGTGCTGCCAGCAGCACCGGCTCGCGGGTCAGCGAGTGGGCTGAAACGGCCAGGATGGCCTTGGGCCGGCAGAAGGCGGCGTCGATCGCCGGGCCGAGCCGGGCCCAGAAAGCGCCGGCGGCGCCCGGTTCCAGCGCCGTCATGGGCGAGCCGTGGGAGATGTAGAGGCTGGGCAGAGTGTGCGACATGATGGCCTCATTGCAGCAGCCCCCGCGGCCCTGGTCGTTCGATTGGCTTGCACGCAGCGTTCGACTTGGCTGGGAACGTTCGTGTACCGTGGCGGCCATGCCCGACACGTCACCCGTCTCGCCCGCCGCTTCGGCCGCGGTTTCTCCGTCGATCTGGCGCCTCGCCGCCCGGCAGATGCTGCGCGACTTCGCTGCAGGTGAGCTGCGGCTGGTGCTGGTGGCCGTGGTGCTGGCCGTGGCGGCGCTTAGCGCGGTCGGCTTTTTTGCGGACCGGCTGCAGGCCGGCCTGAAGCGCGACGCGGCCCAGTTGCTGGGCGGCGACCTGGTGATCAACAGCGACCACCCGCTGCCGCCGGACTATGTGCAGCAAGCGCAGAAGCAAGGCCTGGTGGCGGCCCACACGGCACAGTTTCCCAGCATGGCCCGCGCGCCGGACAGCCTGGGCGGCGCCAGCCGGCTGGTGGCCGTGAAGGCCGTCAGCCAGGGCTACCCGCTGCGTGGCGCCTTGAGCCTGCAGCAAACCGCCAACGGTCCTGCCAAGCCCGGCCCCGGCATGCCGGCCGCTGGTGAGGTCTTCGTGGACCCGGCGCTGGCCGAGGCGCTGGCGCTGAAGGTGGGCGACCCGCTGCTGCTGGGCGACGCGCAGCTGCGCATTGCCGCGCTGATCGCGCTGGAGCCTGACCGCGGCACCGGCTTCCTCAGCTTCGCGCCACGCGTCATGCTCAACGAGGCCGACCTGCCGGCCACAGGCCTGGTGCAGCCGGCCAGCCGCATCACCTACCGCACGCTGCTGGTGGCACCGCTGGGCCAGGAAAAGGCGCTGGCGCCTTACATGGCCTGGGCCCAGCAGGCGATCAAGGACCAGGGCCAGCGCGGCACGCGGGTCGAATCCCTGAACTCCGGCCGGCCGGAAATGCGGCAGACGCTGGACCGGGCCGACAAGTTCCTGAACCTGGTCGCCTTGCTGGCGGCCTTGCTGGCCGCGGTGGCGGTGGCGATTGCCGCGCGCGACTTCGCCCAGCGCCACCTGGACGACTGCGCGATGCTGCGCGTGCTCGGCCTGTCGCAGCGGCAGATCGCCGGCATCTACGCGATCGAGTTCGGCGCGCTGGCGGTATTGGCCAGCCTGCTGGGTGTGCTGGCGGGCCTCGCGCTGCACGGGCTGTTCGTCAACCTGCTGGGCAGCCTGGTGCCGGCCACGCTGCCTCCGCCCGGCTGGGCGCCCGCCGCGTTTGGCATGGGCGTGGGTATCACGCTGATGCTGGGCTTTGGCCTGCCTCCCGTGCTGCAGTTGGCGCGCGTGCCGCCGCTGCGCGTCATCCGCCGCGAGCTGGGCAGCATCAAGCCGCTGTCGCTGGGCGTGCTGCTGGCGGCGGGCGGCGCGTTTGCCGCGCTGCTGATGGGCGTGGCGCGGGACTTGACGCTGGGCTTGATCGCGGTCGGCGGTTTTGCCGCGGCGGTCGGCGTGTTTGCGCTGCTGGCCTGGCTGTCGGTGCTGGCGCTGCGCCGGCTGGTGCCGGAGAGCCGGGCGCCGCGCTGGCTGGTGCTGGCCACGCGCCAGGTCGCGGCGCGGCCGGCTTTTGCGGTGCTGCAGGTCTCGTCGCTGGCCGTGGGCCTGATGGCGCTGGCGCTTTTGGTGCTGCTGCGCACCGATCTCATCACCAGCTGGCGCCAGTCCACGCCACCTGATGCGCCGAACCGCTTTGTCATCAACATCGTGCCCGAGCAGGCCGAGGCCTTCCGCCAGCAGTTGGTGAAGGAAGGCGTGACCGGCGGCGACTGGTTCCCAATGGTGCGCGGCCGGCTGACGACGATCAACGGCGAGCCCATTGCCGAACGGCTGGCGCAGCGCGAGGACGCGCGCCGCTCGGTCGAGCGCGAGCTGAACCTCAGCTACTCGGCCCAGATGCCGGCGCACAACCAGCTGGTCGCCGGGCAATGGCGAGCTGGCGAGGCCGACGGCCTCAGCGTCGAAGAAGGCCTGGCCAAGAACCTGGGCCTGAAGCTGGGCGACGTGCTGCATTTCGACATCGGCGGCCAGCCGCGCGAAGGCAAGGTCACCAGCCTGCGCAAGGTGGACTGGACCTCGATGCGTGCCAACTTCTTCGTGATGTTCCCGGTGGCCGACATGCCGGACCTGCCCACCACCTTCATCTCCGCCTTCCGCGCCCCGGCCACGTCTGGCTTCGACAACCGCCTGACGCACGAATTCCCGAACGTCACCGCCGTCGACATCTCGGCCACGCTGGCCCAGCTGCAGCAGGTGCTGGACCAGGTGATCCAGGCGGTCGAGTACCTCTTCGTCTTCACCGTCGCAGCCGGCCTGGCCGTGCTGTTCGCCGCACTCAGCGCCACCCGCGAGCAACGCGCGCGGGAGTATGCCGTGATGCGCGCCTGCGGCGCGAGCGGCCGCCTGCTGGCTCAGGTGCAGCGGGCAGAACTGCTGGGCGTAGGCGCGCTGGCCGGCGTGCTGGCCTCGCTCGGCGCGATGGTCGTCGGCTGGGCCCTGGCCCGCTTCGCCTTCGACTTCACCTGGACCGCCGCGCCCTGGGTGCCGGTGGTGGGCGCGCTGGTCGGTGCCTTGCTGGCGTTGGCGGCGGGGTGGTGGGGGTTGAGGGAGTTGCTAAGGCGGCCGGTGATGGAGACCTTGAGACGGGCGGGGTTGCTTTGACTCGCCGGGGTCATCATTGGCCCCAAGCTCGAAGCATTCGAGTCTCAGGTTCGCCCGGCTGTGCTTTGACGTTGCAACGCGAATGCAACACAATGGTCGCATGAAGACTTCAATCCTTCCCCAAGTGCGCGTGGAGCCGCAGCTCCGCGCTGACCTCGAGTCAGTGCTTCGTGAGGGCGAGACGCTCTCGGAGTTTGTCGAGGCCTCGGTCCGCAAGGCGGTCGACTTCCGGCGTGTGCAGGATGACTTTTACGCTCGCGGCGAGGCGTCCTGGCAGGACTACCAACGCACGGGCGAGGCCTATCCTGTCGATGACGTGCTGGCCGAGCTGAGGGCCATGACCGATGCCAGACGCAAGCAGCTTGGCCTGTGAGCTACCTGGTTGAACTGAGTGCGTCCGCCAGGTTGGACTTGATCCGCCTCCACGAACACCTTCTGAGTCGGGCTCAAACTCACGAGGACATCGAAGCGGCTCAGCACGCGATCGCCGCCATCGGAGAAGCGGTTTCGGCCCAGCTGAAGACCAATCCGTTCATTTGCCGCAAGGCGACAGCAGGCGGTCGCCGGCGTGAACTGGTCATCCCATTCGGCCGCACCGGCTATGTCGCCCTCTTCGAAGTCATTCCGACGATGGAGGAGGTGCAGGCCAAGGTACTCGTGTTGGCTGTCCGCCATCAACGCGAAGAGGACTATCACTGAAGCCTGCATCTTCTTGGTTGATGTCGGCGCCCGCGCGGTGTTTGTGTCCGGCAAGGCTTGGCTACAGCCGAGCCAGCAACTCCGCCTTCTTCGCACTGAACTCCTCGGTCGTCAGCACACCCGCGGCATGCAGCTCGGCGAGCTTTTGCAGGGTTGCGAGCAGATCGGTCGGCGATGCGCTTGAATTGCCGAACGACATCGGCGCAGGGTTGACTGGCAGCGGCGCCATGCCGTTGATCGACACCACCGGCAGGCTGTTCAGCGGGACCGTGCCGTACTGGCTGCTGCAGGTCATGGTGCCGTCCGCGGCTTGTTGCTGCGAGAAGCCGCCGATCTGGTGGTCCAGCGTGTCGTAGATGGTGACGGTGCCGCCAATGTCCACCGCTAGGCGCCGGGCCTGGGCGAAGTAGGCGTAACGGGCGCCGTTCTGGCTGCCAGTGCTGTTCGGGAAACGCAGGCTGGGGCCCCACCAGTCGGGCGGCGGGGGCGTGAACAGGTTGTCGGCCGATGCGTAGCTGTTGTCTGCCGAGTCGCCGGACGGGCCCCAGCCCACCGCAGGCATCGGAGCGCCCTGGTTCTGGGACTGGAAGCTGCCGGCCTGCATCAGGCCGGGCTGTTGGGCGACCAGGTTGGACAGCTCGCTGCAGAGGTTGTCGACCCGGCCCTTGAGGTAGTTGTTGAACATGTCCGACACCATGGTCATGCCGCCGCGCATCCACTGGCCGGAGCCGGCGAACTCGCCATGGCTGAACTGCGCCATGCCGCCGTTGCCGCGCACCACGGCGTCCAGCATGTGCATCACCGCGTCCTGGCTGAAGCCGTGTCGCTGGGCGATGTCGTTGATGGCCTGCTGGCCGGCGGGGGAAAGGTGTCGCATCGCGCGGAGCCTCGGATTGGCACGCCTGGTGGCGCAAGGAAAGATCGTCACACCAGCCGATCAGGGCCGGTGGGTGCCAATGGTAGAGGCGCCCGCATGACAGGCCTGTTCCGGGGGCAGTCGCCGTGGCCGGCCTGAACGTCGTCGAGGCGCGCCCAGCGCCACATGGATGGACGCCGAACAGGGGAGAGACAGCCGACCCGGCCTTGGCGACCATGGCTGTTCCTCAACTTTTTCTGAACGGAAACCAAGTGATGCACCTTTCACCTGCTTTTGCCTCGCGGGTGGCTGCTGTTCGGCTGCTGCTGGGCGCATCGACCGTCTGTCTTGCCGCACTGGCTGTCACGCCCGCCCAGGCTGCTGCTGCCTACACCTTCACCATCCTGCCTACGCTGGGCGGCGACTTCGAGCGGGCCACTTCCATGGCCCAGAACGGCTGGGTGGCCGGCGCTTCGGGCAATCCATCGGGCTTCTCGAATGCCACGGTGTGGCAGCAGAAGCTGGCGGTGGACTTCGGGCCGGACGAATTGCGCAACAGCGCTGCCAATGGCCTGAACGAGACCGGCGACGTGGTGGGCTATGGCGAATACAACGCGCAGACCACCGGCATCTGGTGGCACGGCAGCGCAGACAACTACACGGTGCTGCCGCCGCTGCCCACCGGCCGCATCTCGTATGCCGCCGATGTCAATGCCGGTGGCGAGGTGGTCGGCCGTGCGGAGTACACGCCAGGCCGTTCGCATGCCACCTTGTGGCGCAACGCCGCCCCGCTGGATCTGGGCACGCTGGGCGGCGAGGAAAGCGAGGCGACTGCCATCAACGATGCTGGCGTGGTGGCTGGCTGGGCCATCACCGCAGACGGCTACCAGCATGCCGCGCGCTGGATCAATGGCGTGGTGACCGACATGGGCACGCTGCCCGGCGGTCAATTCAGCGAGGCTTATGCGCTCAATGAAAACGGCGAGATGGCCGGCGTGTCGGATCTGGGCGCGATCAACGTGCACGCGACGCTGTGGAGCGGCGGCAGCGTGATCGACCTGGGCACGCTGGGCGGCAGCATCAGCCAGGCCAAGGCGCTCAACAACCTGGGCACCGTGGTCGGCTGGGCCTACACCGCCTCCGAGCGCTATCCGCACGCCACGATCTGGACCAACGGCCAGATCGCCGACCTGAACCAGCTGGTGGAGCCGGCTGTTCTGGCGCTGGGCTGGCGGCTGCGCCAGGCCATGGCCGTCAACGACGCGGGTCTGATCGCCGGTGAGTCCTACAACGTCTTCACCGGGCTGACCAAGGTGTTCCTGCTCACGCCCAAGCCCTGAAGCCCGGGCCCGTCAGGCGGTTCAGCGTCAAGCGTTCGCCGGCAGGCGGAAGCGGCCGACCAGGTGGGTCAGCTGTTCGGCCTGCTGCTTCATGCTCTCCGCCGCCGCAGCCGACTCTTCGACCAGCGCGGCGTTCTGCTGCGTCATCTGGTCCAGGTGCGTGACCGCGCCATTGACCTGGCTGATGCCCTGGCTCTGCTCGGCGGTGGCGGTGGTGATCTCGCCAATGATGTGGCTCACGCGCTGCACCGAGGTGACGATCTCGGTCATGGTGCGGCCGGCGTCGCCGACCAGGCGGGCGCCGCCGTCGACACTTTCGACCGAACTGCCGATCAGGCTCTTGATCTCGCGGGCGGCTCCGGCCGAGCGCTGGGCCAGGTTGCGCACCTCGCCAGCCACCACCGCGAAGCCGCGGCCTTGTTCGCCGGCGCGGGCCGCTTCCACGGCCGCGTTCAGCGCGAGGATGTTGGTCTGGAAGGCGATGCCGTCGATCACGCCAATGATGTCGGCGATCTTCTTCGAGCTGGCGCTGATGGCGCTCATGGTCGCCACCACCTCGCCGACCACGGTGCCGCCGCGCGCGGCCACTTCGGCGGCGGTGGCGGCCAGCAGGTTGGCCTGTTGGGCCGAGGCAGCGGACTGGCGCACCGTGACGGTCAGCTGTTCCATCGAGGCGGCGGTCTCCTGCAGGCTGGAAGCGGTCTGCTCGGTGCGGGCGCTCAGGTCGTGGTTGCCGGTGGCGATCTCCGAGCTGGCGGTGCCAATGCTGTCGGTCGTCGTGCGCACCTGGCTGACCAGGTCGCGTAGGTTGTCGGTCATGGAGCCCAGTGCGCGCATCAGCACGGCGACCTCGTCCCGGCCCTCGGCCCGCACCTGCACCCGCAGGTCACCGCCGGCAACCTGGCCGGCGACGTCTGCGGCGCGGGCCAGCGGCCGGGTGATGGAGACGGTGAGCAGCCAGGCGAAGCAGGCGCCCAGGCCCAGTGCCACCAGGCCCAGCATGCCCATCAGCCATTGGCTTTGCCAAGCCAGCGCGTCGTTCTCGGCGGCCAGCGTGTCGATGTGCCGGTGCTGGTAGTCGATCAGCGCCTGCATCTTCTCCATGTAGACCTTGGCGGCGGGGCGGAACTCGTTGGCCAGCAACTGCTCCGCGGCTTCGGAGTTGCCCTCGCGCTTGGCGGCGCCAACCTTGTCGCGCGCCGCGATGTACTTCTTGCGCTCGGCGTACACGCCTTCCAGCAGGCTGCTTTCCTCGGCGCTTTTGGGCATGGCCTCCAGCAGCTTGGCGATCTCGGTGCCGCGCGCGGTGGTGATCTTCACCTCGGGCGCGAACTGCGCTTCCAGCGTCGTGTCGGCGCTTTTGGCAATGGCGGTGTAGCGCATCACGCCGACGGCGATGTTGCGATACCACTCCTCGAACATGCGCTCCTTGGCGAGCGGCGTTTCCATCGTCGCGCGCATCGAGGCCTCCAGCGAGTGCAGGCGCCAGATGCCGGTCAGCGCCATCGCCGCGATCAGGCTCAGCACGATGGCGAATCCCCCGCCCAGCCGGGCCCCCAGCTTCCATCGGTTCAAGGACATGGCGAAACGAGCCTTTCAATGTTCGGGTTTGTGTGGGGGATATCGACTCAGCGGCAACGCAGCTTGAGGTGTTCACGCTGGCCCGCCAAAGCAAGAAGGCCGTCGCAAGCGACGGCCTTCTCGAATCCGCACGGCGGGTGAACGAAGCGCCCCCGGCGGCCGGCGCCGAGCCGCCTCAAGGCGGCCGCGCAACCCGCCCGGCGGGTGGTTCGGCGTTTCGCCGAACCGGGTGCTCCATTTCCCGCCGAACCGGGCGCCCCATTTCAGGAGTTGTCGTCGATCAAGCCCATGTCGGACGAGCTCATCAGCTGCGTGATGTCCATCAGGATCAGCATGCGTTCGCCGACGTTGGCGATGCCGGTGATGAAGGACATGTCGACATTGGCGTTCATGGCCGGAGCTTCCTTGACTGCGTCGCTGGAGAGTTCCAGCACGTCGGAGACGGAGTCGACCACGGCACCGACGACGCGGCCCTTGATGTTCAGCACGATCACGACGGTGAAGTCGTTGAACTCGGCCTGTTCGCAGTTCAGCTTCACGCGCAGGTCGATGATCGGCACGATCACGCCGCGCAGGTTGACCACGCCCTTCAGGAAGGCGGGCGCGTTGGCGATGCGGGTCGGCTGCTCGTAGGAGCGGATTTCCTGCACGCGCAGGATGTCGATGCCGTATTCCTCGCCGCCGAGGCGGAAGCTCAGGTATTCGCCGTGCGTGACGGCGGCAGCGCCTTTGGCGGCCTTGCCCGCCCGCGCGGCCTCGTGCCGGGCCACTTGCTTGGCTTCGGTGATCATGTCCATGGTGTTGGGTCCTTTGCGTGGGATGGGCGGGCCTTCTTGCGGCACCGCATGACGTTGATATCGGCCGTTTCCCGGCGATGTGAAGGGGCTTCTAGAAACTCGTCCAGTCGGTGTCGCCACCGGCTGTTGCTGGCGCTGCCGCCTGTGCCACCACCGATGCGCGGGGCTTCGCCGGCACCGGCTTGCTGGCGGGCCTGGCGCTCTCCGTGGGGGCTGCGGTGCTGGCGGCGGCCTTGGGCTTGGGCGCAGCTGGCGGCGCTTCGGCGTGGCTGGTGGCGCTGAGCTGGAAGGTCGACACCACCTGCGCCAGGCGCAGGGCCTGTTGCTTCATGGTGTCGGACGCGGCGGCACTTTCCTCGACCAGTGCGGCGTTCTGCTGCGTCATCTGGTCCAGCTCCGCCACTGCGCCATTGATCTGGCCAATGCCGTCGCGCTGCTCGACCGTGCTGGCGGTGATCTCGGCAATGATGTTGGAGACGCGGCGCGAGGATTCGACGATCTCGTTCATCGTCGTGCCGGCGTCCTGCACAAGGCGCGAGCCGTTCTCGACCCGGTCGACCGAGGCGCCGATCAGCGCCTTGATCTCGCGCGCGGCTTCGGCCGAGCGCCCGGCCAGGCTGCGCACCTCGCCGGCCACCACCGCGAAGCCGCGACCCTGCTCGCCGGCACGGGCGGCTTCCACGGCAGCATTCAGCGCCAGGATGTTGGTCTGGAAGGCGATGCCATCGATCACGCCGATGATGTCGCCGATCTTGCGCGACGCGGCCTGGATCTGGTCCATCGTCGTCACCACCTCGGCGACCGCTGCGCCACCGCGCTGGGCGACCTCGGCGGCCGAGCTGGCGAGTTGGTTGGCTTGCGCTGCGGCTTCGGCGCTCTGGCCGACCGAGCCCGTGAGTTGCAGCATCGACGAAGCCGTCTGCTGCAGCCGGCCGGCCGTCTGCTCCGTGCGGTTGGACAGGTCCTGGTTGCCGGTGGCGATTTCGCTGCTGGTCGTGGCGATGCTGCTGGCCGCGTGGCGCACCGTTTGCAGCGAGTCGTGCAGGCGCTGCACCATGCGCATCAGGCTGCGCTGCAGCTGGCCGATCTCGTCGCTGCGCTGGTTCTCGCCGGCTTGCTGTGACAGGTCGCCATCGGCCACCGCCTCGGCCAGCGCCGAAGCTTCGCGCAGCGCCTGGATCACCCTGCGCAGCAGCGCGGCGCAAACCAGCACCGCCACCGCCGTCAGCAGCAGGCTCAGCAGGCCCAGGCCCAGCGAATTGCGCTGGCCACGCGAGGCAGAAGCCTCCTGCGTGTGCTGGCCTGCGGCCTCGATGCTGTCGATCAGCTTGGACATGGCCTGGCTGGCCGCCTTGAAGCTGGCGTCGGCACCCTGCATCGCGGCCACGCCGGTGTTCGGGTCGACCTGGGCCAGGTCAATCGCCTGATCGGCCTGCTTGGCATAGGCGGCGAGGTCCTTGGCGACCTGCTGCGCGTTGTCGCGCAAGGCCTGGTCGTCGTGCAGGTCGCTGATGTCCTGGGCCACGCGGGAGATGTCCTGCACCTGCTTGGGCAGGCTGGTGCGCACCGCCTTCACGGCGGGCTCGTCCATCGAGGCGATCAGCGTCAGCGTGCGATACACGCCGCTGTGCATCTGGCCCATCTGCTCCTGCACGCTGGTGACGGTGCGCAACTGGTCCAGCGCGGCGGTGAAGACCTCGGCATTGCTGCTGGCCTCGCGCTGCATCAGCGCGCCGTTGATCGCGCCGCCGGTCAACGCGACCAGGGCCGTGATGATGGGCGGCAGCAGCAGTTTGGTTCCAAGTTTCATGAAGGACTCCGGCGCGGCACGGGTTGCGGCTTATTTGTAGATGCCGCCGCAGACGACGGTTTCATCCAGCCGCTCGCAGTACATCGCCTTGGGCTCGATCTTCTTGGTCTCGGGGTTGGTGAACTTGTAGTCCTGCCAGAAGCTGGGCTTGGCCTTGGCCAGCTCCACGCGTTCCTTGACGAAGGCCTTGCCGTCCACGTCCTTCAGCTCGATCAGGTTCTTGCCCACCATCTTTTCGTTGGCACCGTGGGCCAGCACCGTGCCGTCCATGCTGTAGACGGTCAGGTACAGGTCTTCATGGCGGAACTGGCCTGTCTTGCTGGTGATTTCGGCGTAGGCCTTTTCCTTGCCGCTGGCTTTCACGAAGGTCACACCTTTCTTGACCATCGCGATCGCGTCGGCCTCGGTGGCACCGCCTGCGGCGGCATGGGCGACGGAGCAGCCGAGAGCGACGGCGGCGGTGATCAGGGTGGCGGTGAAATGGCGCATGGGTGTCTCCTTGGGCTGAGGAAATCCGGTGCCGCGCGAGGCGGCTGGCCGGTGGCTTGGCCCTGGCACGGGCCGGTGTTGTTCACGGGGCAATCAACTTGTCTTCGAGGGATATCGGCAACTGCCGCGAAGACCTGATGGTGAGAAGGCGGTGGGCGCGGCTCAGCGCAGCCGGAAATTGGCCACCGCGCCGCTCAAGGCCTGCGCCTGCTGCTGCAGGCTGTCGGCCGAGGCCGCGCTTTCTTCGACCAGCGCCGCGTTCTGCTGCGTCATCTGGTCCAGCTGGCCCACCGCGAGGTGGATCTGGCCAATGCCGTCGCTCTGCTCGGCGGCACCGGTGCTGATATCGCGCACGATGTCGCCGACCCGGCGCACCGAGCGCACGATCTCTTCCATCGTCGCGCCGGCGTCGCGCACCTGGCGCGTGCCGCTGTCGACCTGCTCGACCGAGGCCTGGATCAGGCGCTTGATCTCGCGCGCCGCCTCGGCCGAGCGGCCGGCCAGCGAGCGCACTTCGCTGGCAACGACCGCGAAGCCGCGGCCTTGCTCACCGGCGCGGGCGGCTTCCACGGCGGCGTTCAGCGCCAGGATGTTGGTCTGGAAGGCAATGCCGTCGATCACGCCGATGATGTCGGCGATCTTCTGGCTCGCGTGGTTGATCTGGTCCATCGTGGCGACGACCTGGCCCACCGCTGTGCCGCCGCGCTGTGCGACCTCGCTGGCCGAGCCGGCCAGCGTGTCGGCCTGCTGGGCCGAATCTGCGCTGTGGCGCACGGTGCCGTTCATCTGGGTCATCGCGCTGGCGGTTTGCTGCAGGTTGCTGGCGGTCTGCTCGGTGCGCTGGCTCAGGTCGGCATTGCCGGCGGCGACTTCGGCCGAGGCATGGGCAATCGCTTCCGCGCTGTCGTGCACCGTCAGCAGTGCCTGGCTGAAGCGCTGGCGCATGTGCTCCAGGTCTTTTGCCAGTGCGCCCACTTCGTCGTTGCGGCCGCTGCGCATCGGTTCGCGCAGGTCCCCGTCGGCCAGGCGGTGCACGCCCACGGCCAGCTCGGCCAGCGGCGCGGCCACGCGGCGGCGCATCAGGTCGCGCAGGCCCAGGCCCAGCAGCAGCGCGCTGCCCAGCACCAGCCCGGCCAGCCAGCGCATCGCGGCCCAGTGCTCGCGCAAGGCCTCGCGCTGCGACCATTCGGCCACCAGCAGCCAGCCGGTGCTGGCCACGCTGCGCACCACGGCGCGCTGGCTGTCGTCGGCCGGGTTGCCTCGCAGCAGTGCGCCAGCTGGCAGCGCCACTGGCGTGTCGGTGGCGCTCAGCAGCAGCTCGGCCTGTGGCGCCACTTCCAGCAGTTTCTTGCCGGCCGCATTCGGGTGGGCCAGCAGCAGCGCGTCCTTGGCTTCCTTCTTCGGGTCGATCAGCACCAGGCCGCCCGTTTCGAACAGCCGGCCTTCGTTGACCACCTTGACGATGGAGGCCTGGATGGCGCTCAGGTCGAAGCCGACGAACAGGATCGCGATGATCTTGCCGCCGCTGTCCTTGACCGGCTCGTAGCGCGTCATGTAGGGCTTGCCGAACAGCACCGCGCGGCCGACGAAGGGCTCGCCGGCATTGACCGGCTTCCAGGCCGGGCTGGCCGGGTCCAGCAGCGTGCCGACGGCGCGCTCGCCGTTTTCCTTCTTCAGCGAGGTGCTGATGCGGCGAAAGCCGTCGCCGTCGCGCATGAAGATGGTGGCCACGCCGCCGGTCAGTGTGTGGAACTTGTCGACCTCCGCAAATTCATTGTTCAACACGGTGCCGTCGTGCAGCAGCTGGCCATCGGCCAGGCTCAGCGTGCCGGGCAGCAGCGAGCGGAAGCCGGCGTGGGCCTGCAGGGCCGACTCGCGCGCCGCGGCGTCGAAGGCGTCGATCATGTGGGCGACGGCTTCGGTGCGCTGCAGCGCCTGCTGCGTCACCTGGAGCTGCTCGGCCCGGGTGGCCCGCCAGCCCAGCAGGCTGCCGACGGCCAGCAGCATCAGCAGGCTGGCGCTGGCTCCGAGCAAGGCCACGTCACGGGCGATCGAGCCCGAAGGGCGCGCGGAAGAGGGGTGTGAGGTTTGCATTCGGAGTTTCAGCCGAGTCGGAAGGTGGCGACAACGTCGGCCAGTTGGCGGGCTTGCTGCTTCAGGCTCTCGGCTGCGGCAGCGCTTTCTTCGACCAGCGCGGCGTTCTGCTGCGTCATCTGGTCGAGCTGGTTGACGGCGGTGCCGACCTCGCCGATGCCACGGCTCTGGTCACCGGCAGCGCCGCTGATTTCGTTGATGATGCTGCTGACGCGCTGCACCGAGGCGACGATCTCGCCCATGGTGCTACCGGCGTCCTGCACCTGGCGCGCGCCGTTCTCGACCCTGTCGACCGAGGCACCGATCAGGCCCTTGATTTCCCTGGCGGCGTTGGCGCTGCGCTGCGCCAGGCTGCGCACTTCGGTGGCCACGACCGCAAAGCCGCGCCCTTGCTCGCCGGCGCGGGCGGCTTCGACGGCGGCGTTCAGCGCCAGGATGTTGGTCTGGAAGGCGATGCCGTCGATCACGCCGGTGATGTCGGCAATCTTGCGGCTGGACTGGTTGATCTGCGCCATGGTCTGCACCACCTGCTCGACCATCTCGCCGCCGCGATGGGCCACGGCCGAGGCGGAGGTGGCGAGCTGGCTGGCCTGCAGCGCCGCGTCGGCGCTGTGGCGCACGGTGCCCGTCAGCGTCTCCATCGAGGCTGCGGTTTCCTGCAGGTTGCTGGCGGCCTGCTCGGTGCGCTGGCTCAGGTCCAGGTTGCCGGTGGCAACCTCGTCGCTGGCGATGCGGATGCTGTGGGCACTGTCGCGCACCTGGCCGACGATGCCGCGCAGCGAATGCTGCATGTCGCCCAGTGCGCGCATGAAATTGGCCACTTCGTCGCGCCCTTCGTCGGCGATGTTGGCCGACAGGTCGCCCCTGGCAATGTCGCCGGCCAGGTGGGCGGCGCGGTGCAGCGGGCCGGTGATGGAGCGCACCATGGTCAGCATCAGTGCCGCCATGCCGCCCAGCACCACCAGCATCACGCCAATGCGAACGCTGGACTGTGCGGCTTCGGAGCTGCGGTCGGCTTCGCGGGTGCTGGCAATCTGCTCATGGGTCTGCACCACCCACTTGTTGAACACGTCGCGGGCCTGGTCCAGGTCGGCCTGGGCCTGGCCGGCGTAGGCATAGGCGGCGGTGGCGTCCATCTTGGCGTCCACCACCTGCTGCAGGATGTCTTCCAGCGGCTTGACGTGGGCTTCGAAGCCGTCCACGCCAGGCTTGAGGGCGGCGGCGCGTTCGGGGTCGGCCATCACGGCCTGGAGCTGCGTGCGGGTTGCGGCAACGGTCTTCTTCCACTGCGCGTGGTAGTCGCCGGCTTCGTTGGCATTGTTGCCATTGAGCATCACCGACTGTTCGAGGCGCTGCACACGTTCGAGCGCAGCCAGGATGGCGCTGGTGTCGCGCGAGGTCGCGGCCTGCATGTCCAGCATGTCGCCCACGTGCTGCTGCAGCGCGCGGAAGCTGATGGCGGACCAGCCGCCCATTGCGAGGATCAGGATGCAGAGGGTGAGGGTGCTGCCCAGCAGCCGCTGTCGGATGGTGAAGCGGCGGAGAAAGTGGTTCATGGCGATGGCGCGGATGGGTTGGAGCGGGCCTGGGGTGGCCCGGACGGCAAAGCTCGCGTCTCCATGGGTATCCGTTGTCGCCACGCGCCGCGCAGGGCGCGGGGCATGACCCGGTCTTTGCCGGGTTCTGGCGTCAGGAAGCGGTGGTCCGCTGATCGGGGGTCAGAAAGTTTCCCAGTCGCTTTCGTTGATGGCGGCGCTGGTCGCAGCGGTGGCGGCCTGGGCACGCGGCGCCGGTGCGGCTGCGGGCTTGGCGACGGCCTTGACGGTGCTGGTTGCGGCCGGCTTGGTGACTTTCGACGGCGACGCGGCGGGCTTGGCCTCCGCAGCCGAGGTCGGGCTGGCGGCGGGCGCCTTCGGGGCCGGCACCGCCACCGGGGCGGCGACCGGGGAAGAGGCGTCGACACGGAAGCGCGCCACGACGCTGTTGAGCCGGCTGGCCTGGTCCTTCAGGCTCTCTGCGGCAGCGGCGCTTTCCTCGACCAGCGCGGCGTTCTGCTGCGTCATCTGGTCCAGCTGCACCACGGCCGAATTGACCTGGTTGATGCCCTTGCTCTGCTCGGAAGCGGCGGTGCTGATCTCGCGCACGATGGCGGTGACGCGCTGCACCGAGCTGACGATGTCGCCCATGGTGCTGCCGGCGTCCTGCACCAGGCGGGCGCCGGTGTCGACCTTCTCGACCGAGGCATTGATCAGGCGCTTGATCTCGCGCGCGGCTTCGGCCGAGCGGCCAGCCAGGCTGCGCACTTCACCGGCCACGACCGCGAAGCCGCGGCCTTGCTCACCTGCGCGGGCGGCTTCCACGGCGGCGTTCAGTGCCAGGATGTTGGTCTGGAAGGCGATGCCGTCGATCACGCTGATGATGTCGGCGATCTTGCGGCTGGCGCTGTTGATCTCGTCCATCGTGTGCACCACCTGGGCCACGACCTCGCCGCCGCGCTCGGCGACGCTGGAGGCCGAGCCAGCCAGCTCGCTGGCATGGTTGGCCGAGTCGGCGCTCTGGCGCACGGTGCCGGTCAGCTCTTCCATGGCGCTGGCGGTTTCTTCCAGGCTGCTGGCGGCCTGCTCGGTGCGGGCGCTGAGGTCGGTGTTGCCGGAGGCCACTTCGCTGGCCGCCGCATGGATGCTGCCCGAGGTGCTGCGGACTTCACCGACCAGGCCGGCCAGCGACTGCTGCATGTGCTGCAGCGAGCGCAGCAGCTCGCCGGCCTCGTCCTTGCCGGTGGCGTCGATGCGGTGCGTCAGGTCGCCTTCGGCGATCGCGTTGGCGATTTCGGTGGCATGCATCATCGGCTTGATGATGGAGGCCGAGTTCAGCAGCGTGGCCGGCACGACGACGATGACCACCACCGCCAGCACGCCGATGAACATGATCAGCGTCATGTGCATCTTCTCGTTGAACTCGCGCTGGGTGCTCAAGGCCTCGTTGTCGATGATCTGCTCGATCTTCTCGAACTTGGTCTCGGCCGACGCGATCGATTCCTTGGCGCGGCCCAGCATCTTGTCGGCCGTGCGGGCGTTGTCGAACGCGCCGGCCTCGATCTGCTTGATCACGCGGCTGGTGCCCTCGGTGTAGGCCGCCACGTCCTTCAGCGCCTCGCGTGCCACCGCGTTGTCTTCATCTTCCTCGCCTTCGAGCAGCGCATTGATCGCCTTGTTCAGCGAGGCCACGCTCTCGCGCCATTTGGCGGCATGGGCCTGCACCGAAGCCGTGTTTTCGTAGTCGATGACCATGCTCTTCTCGTAGAGCCGCACGGCGCCCAGGTGCTCGCGGATCGACGCAACATCCTTGATCTCGAGGATGGAGGCGGTCATGAACGAGGTGTTCAGTTCGGCCATCTGGCTGCCGCCGATCAGGCCGGTGGCGCCGACCAGTGCGAACAAGGCCAGCACGATGCCGATCGCGCCTTGCATGCGCAATCGGATCTTGAAGTTCCGCATCCAGGTCATCATGGTGGGTAGGCTCCGGTGTTTCTTGGGTTCAAGGCAATGAAGTGGCAAAGGCCGGCGTTGCCGCCTCGCGCTGCAGTGGTGTCAGAAGCTGGCCCAGTCGTCGTCACCTGCGGGCGCGGGCACGCGGGCCGCCGGGGGCGGCGCAGCGGCGCGTGCGGGCGCAGGCGAAGGTGCGCGGGCAGTCACAGGCCTGGCCGCCGGCTTGTGTGCGGCGGCGGGGCGGGCGACCGTCTTCGCGGCGGCAGGCGGTGCGGGCTTGGGCGCCGCTTGCGCCGCACCAGCCTGGTCCTGCAGCCGGAAGTTGGCGACCACGCCAGCCAGGCGCGAAGCCTGTTCCTTCAGGCTCTCGGCAGCGGCGGCAGACTCTTCCACCAGCGCAGCGTTTTGCTGCGTCATCTGGTCGAGCTGGGTCACGGCGCTGTTGACCTGGCCGATGCCGCTGCTTTGTTCGCTGGCGGCGGCGCTGATCTCGCCAATGATGTCGGACACGCGCTGCACGCTGGAGACGATCTCGGTCATGGTCGAGCCGGCGTCCTGCACCAGGCGGGTGCCGCTTTCGACACGTTCGACCGAGGCGCCGATCAGGGTCTTGATTTCACGCGCGGCCTCGGCCGAGCGGCCGGCCAGGCTGCGCACTTCGCCGGCCACGACCGCGAAGCCGCGGCCTTGTTCGCCGGCGCGTGCCGCTTCGACGGCCGCGTTCAGCGCCAGGATGTTGGTCTGGAATGCGATGCCATCGATCACGCCGATGATGTCGGCGATCTTCTTCGAGCTGGTGCTGATCTCGCCCATGGTCGAGACGACCTGCGAAACCACGTCGCCGCCGCGGCGCGCCACCTCGGCGGCTGAGCTGGCCAGTTGGTTGGCCTGGGCTGCAGCGTCGGCGCTCTGGCGCACGGTGCCGGTCAGCTCGGAGATGGAGTTGGCAGCCTGCTGCAGGCTGGAGGCGGTCTGCTCGGTGCGCGAGGACAGGTCCTGGTTGCCGGTGGCGATCTCGCTGGCGGCCACGGTCACGCCGTCGGCGCCGGTGCGGATCGAGGTGATCGAGCGGCGCAGTTCGGCCTGCAGCTCGGACAGCAGACCCAGCAGCACGGCGGTTTCCGGGTTCGCATTGACCGGGCGGATTTCCTGAGACAGGTCGCCCTTGGACAGGTTGCGCACCAGGCCGCAGAAATGCACGTTGAACTGACGGATCACCATCAGGCTGCCGACGTAGATCGCAGCAGCCACGGCGTTCAGGGTCAGGCTGGAGGCGAGCACGGCGGTCGTGGTCCAGCCAAGCGACAGGCCGGTCGCGACACAGGCCTGGCCGGCTGCGATGAAGCCGAGCACCAGCAGTGCACGCTGCTTGGCCGAGAGGAATGACAGCATAGGAGTGGGCTGGATGGGGAGCAGGAGGAGGCAGGCCTGCGCCGATCAGGGCGCAGGTGGAGGCGCTTCGGCGCTGGAGCGGGGATCAGTGCCGCGAGCGGCGCACCAGCGAGCCGATGTCCAGGATCAGCGCGACGCGGCCATCGCCCATGATGGTGGCGCCCGAGACGTCGTTGACCTTGCGGTAGTTGGCTTCCAGGTTCTTCACCACGACTTGCTGCTGGCCCAGCAGTTCGTCGACCAGCAGGGCCACGCGGCCGCCTTCGGCTTCCACCACGACCATGATGTTCGAGACGTTCTCGAAGTCGAAGCGCGGCACCTCGAAGACCTTCTCCAGGTCGATCACCGGCATGAACTCGTCACGCACCTCGACCACGCGGCCCGAGCCGCCAATGGTCTTGATCATGCCCGGCTCGATCTGGAACGATTCGACCACCGAGGACAGCGGCAGGATGTAGCACTCCTCGCCGACGCCGATGCTCATGCCGTCCATGATGGCCAGGGTCAGCGGCAGCCGGACCTTGACGCTCATGCCGTAGCCTTCGGCCGAGTCGATCTCGACCGTGCCACCCAGCGAGGTGATGTTCTTCTTGACCACGTCCATGCCGACGCCGCGGCCGGACACGTCGGTCACCTGGTCGGCGGTCGAGAAGCCCGGCGCGAAGATCAGGCCGTAGACCTCCTGGTCGGTCATCGAATCGGGTGCGTCGATGCCGCGTTCGCGGGCCTTGCTCAGCAGCTTGGCGCGGTTCAGGCCGCGGCCGTCGTCGCGCACTTCGATCACGATGGAGCCGCCCTGGTGGGAAGCGACCAGGGTCACGGTGCCGTTCTCAGGCTTGCCCTTGGCGGCCCGGTCTGCCGGCGATTCGATGCCGTGGTCGCAGCTGTTGCGCACCAGGTGGGTCAGCGGGTCGGTGATCTTCTCGACCAAGCCCTTGTCCAGTTCGGTGGCTTCACCCTGCGTGACCAGGTCGACCTTCTTGTCGAGCTTGGCCGCCAGGTCGCGCAGCATGCGCGGGAAGCGGTTGAACACGACCGACATCGGAATCATGCGGATCGACATCACCGCTTCCTGCAGGTCGCGGGTGTTGCGTTCCAGGTCGGCCAGGCCGGACAGCAGCTGCTGGTTGATCTGCTGGTCCACGGCGCGGCTGTTCTGGGCCAGCATGGCCTGGGTGATGACGAGCTCGCCCACCAGGTTGATCAGCTGGTCGACCTTTTCGATCGAGACGCGCAGCGTGCTGGACTCGGGGCCGGCAGCGGCCTTGGCTTCGGCGCGAGCGGTCGGGCGCTGGGCCACCGGCGTGGCGACGACAGACACCTCGGCGCTGGGCGCGGGGGCTGCGGCCGGTGCGGCGGCGGTGCTTTCCTGCGGCGCGCCAGGGGCGTCGTCGAAGAAGCCGTAGCCCAGGTCCTGGTTGGCGTTGGCAGACGCTTCGGGTGCGCCCGGTGCGCCCTCGTGGAAGCCGAAGCCATCGCCCAGCGGCGAAAGCTTCAGCTGCTCGCGGGCCACGTGGAAGGTGAACAGGTCCAGCAGATCGCCGTCGGCGGACGTCGTCATGATCTTGAAGCGGCGCATGCCGTCGGCCGAGCGGCCGGCGTCCAGCGGCTCGATCGTGCCGAGGTTGGTGATTTCCTTGAACAGGTCGGCAATGCTGTCGGCCTCTTCAGGGTGGTCCAGCGGGCCGACCGTCAGCTCCAGCATGCGCACACCGCTGACCAGCGGCGCGGGCGCAGGGGCCGCAACCGGCGCAGCCGCAGCCGCCGGGGTGGCGGCAGCTGCCGGCGCGAACGCGCCGCGGCCTTCGGCCAGCGCGCGGATGTGGGCCACCAGCTCGGAAGTGTCCAGCGCCGCGGCGCCTGAGCCCTGGTGGCGGGCCAGCAGGCTCTTCAGGGCGTCGCCTGCGGACAGCAGCACGTCGACCATCTGTGAGGTCGGCTGCAGCTCGTGGCGGCGCAGCTTGTCCAGCAGGGTCTCCATCTGGTGGGTCAATTCGGCCACGTCGGAAAAACCGAAGGTGGCAGCGCCGCCCTTGACCGAGTGCGCGCAACGGAAGATGGCGTTCATCTCCTCGTCGTCGGCTGCGGTGATGTCCAGCTCGAGCAGCTTCTGCTCCATCGCTTCCAGGTTCTCACCAGCTTCCTCAAAGAAGACTTGGTAGAACTGGCTCAGATCGATGCCATCGTTGGTGCCGTTGTCGTGCGAGGTCTCGCCCATTTTTGCAAGCTCCTGATCTTGATACTTCTGCTGCTCCGGTCAGACCGGAACGTGGACCGGTGAGGTCAGCGAATGACCTTGCCGATCACCTCGATCAGCTTGGCGGGGTCGAAAGGCTTGACCAGCCAGCCGGTGGCACCGGCGGCGCGGCCGGCCTGCTTCATCTGGTCGCTGGACTCGGTGGTCAGGATCAGGATGGGCGTGGCCTTGAACTTGGGGTTCTCGCGCAGCTTCTTGGTCAGGCTGATGCCGTCCATGCGGGGCATGTTCTGGTCGGTCAGCACCAGGTTGAAGTCGCGCTGGCCGGCCTTCTCCCAGGCGTCCTGGCCATCCACGGCTTCAACCACGTTGAAACCGGCGTTCTTCAGGGTGAACGCCACCATTTGGCGCATCGAGGGGGAATCGTCAACGGCAAGAATCGAGTGCATCGCTTTTCTCCGAGAATTTCTTTAAGGGGGGCTGAGGCTGAGGTGCGGAACGGGTTGGAAGAGGGGCTAGAACAGATCGATGGAACCGGCGTCCATTTCGTCCTGGGTCACCGGGTTGGGGCGGCCGGGGCCGTCCTCCACGATCGCCATCCCGTCTTCGTCTTCATCCCCCATGGCGTCACGGGCGATGCGGTCAGCGCAACTGCGCAGCCGCTTCTGGGTGTGGCAAATCAATTGGGTGGCCATGTCATGGAACTGCAGCGCGGTGATCGCGCCGGCCAGGTTCTGCATGGCGACATGCATGCTGCCGTCGAGGTCGGGCAGCGCTTTCAATGCGCTCATCACGTCGTTCAGCTGGCTGCTGGCGCCGTAAAAATGCCCGGACAGCGTTTCACTCGCATCGTCCAGCAGCCGCTGCAGGCGTTCGAGGTCGTTGCTGGCCACCATGAGGTGATCCTGGAGGTCGGCGGCCGCCAGCAATGGCATGCCGGGACCTCCTCCCGCATCAGGCACTTGGACTTCAATTGTCTGCATCGTTGCTCCAGGGCAGTTTTTTCCGTTCTCCCCCTATTTCGGGACCGGCCGGGCGACACGCCACTCGGCCTCCCACAGACACAGTCAGTGGAGGAGTTGCCAGTGATTTTTCGGCACGAGACCCCCTGAGGTTGACCCGATCACAGGTAGAAAGAGGGCGTATTTCGTGATTAAGGGCCAGCGAGCGCCACCCGAGTCGCGAGAAAACTTGGGCGCCGCCGGTCGAGGCCCCCGAGCGCTGGTTCATACTTCAGCAATGGCTGTTCCTGATCCGAGCCGCCCGCTGCGGGTGCTGCACCTGGAAGACTCCGACCTTGACCATGCGCTGGTCATGGCCCATTTGCAACGAGGCGGGCTGCAGGTCGAAACCTTGCGGGTCGACACCGAGCCCGGTTTTCGCGCCGCCCTGGGCCAGCCCTGGGACGCCCTCATCTCCGACTACAACCTGCCCGGCTTCTCCGGGCTGAAGGCGCTGGAGATCGTGCGCGGCATGGGGCTGCAGCTGCCTTTCATCCTGGTTTCCGGCGAAATCGGTGAGGACGTGGCGGTGCAGGCCATGCGCGATGGCGCCAGCGACTACCTGCTCAAGGCCAAGCTGGCCAGGCTGGTGCCGGCGGTCGAGCACGCGATTGCCGCGCACCAGACGCTGCGCGCCCGCCAGCGGGCCGACCGCGAGCTGGCCGCGTCGCGCCAGCGCCTGTCCGAACTGGCCCAGCACCTGCAGACCAGCGTGGAGATGGAACGCGCGGCGATTGCCCGCGAGATCCACGACGACGTGGGCGGCGGCTTGAGCGCGCTGAAGTTCGAGCTGGCCTGGATGGCGCGCCAGGCCAGCACGCCGCCGGAACTCAAGGCCAGGCTGGAAACCTCGATCGAGACCGTGACCCATGCGCTGGAAGCCAGCCAGCGCATCATGCATAACCTGCGCCCGGCCATCCTGGAGCAGGGCCTGGTGGCCGCGCTGCAGTGGATGACCAGCCGCTTCGAGAAGCGCACCGGGATCACCACCGAGTTCCGCACCAGCCAGGACAACCCGGTGCTGCCAGCCGGCGTGCCGCTGGTGGCCTACCGCACCGCGCAGGAAGCGCTGACCAACGTCAGCAAGCATGCCCAGGCCAGCAAGGTGCGGCTGGACCTGTCGCTGGCGCAGGACGTGTTGTCACTGGAAGTGAGCGACAACGGCAAGGGCCTGTCCGGCGAGGACCTGGCCAAGACACGCAGCTTCGGCATTCGCGGGCTGCACGAGCGGGCCTCCACGGTGGGTGGCTGGGTCGACCTTTCCAGCGGCCCGACCGGCACAACGCTGATACTCTCGGTGCCACTGCAGCCCGATGCCATCCCGACCCTCCCCGGCGACGAGGACGACGACCATGGGCCGCACGACCCGTCCGCCTGGGGAAGCCTATGACCCGCGTCATTGTTTGTGACGACCACGCCCTGATCCGCCGCGGCATCCGCGACACCCTGGCCGATGCGCCTGACCTCGAAGTCATTGGCGAGGCCGGCGACTATGGTGAGCTGCGCGCCCTGCTGCGCAAGGACACCTGCGACGTGCTGGTGCTGGACATCAACATGCCCGGCCGCAGCGGCCTGGACGTGCTGCACGTGCTGAAGGACGAAGGCTCGCAGGTCAAGGTGCTGGTGGTCAGCATGTACCCCGAGGACCAGTACGCCATCCGCGCGCTGAAGGCCGGCGCGCACGGCTACGTCAACAAGGGTGGCGACCCGGCGGTGCTGGTGCAGGCGGTGCGCACAGTGGCCCAGGGCCGCAAGTACATCACCCCGGAAATCGCCCAGCTGCTGGCCGAGAACATCGGCAAGGACGACCAGCACGAGAGCCCGCACGAAAAGCTCTCCGACCGTGAGCTGCAAACCCTGGTGATGATCGCCTCCGGCAAACGCCTGTCCGACATCGCCACCGAACTCACGCTGTCCCCCAAGACGGTCAGCGTCTACCGCGCCCGGGTGCTGGAAAAGCTGGCGCTGGGCAACAACTCCGAGCTGACGGTCTACGCGATTCGCAATGGCTTGGTTGGCGAGTAGACCGCCGGTACCGGACCCGCAAAGCGCGATTCAGGTGTAACGGCTGCAGGCAGGGCGCAGTTCATCCGCATCTGGCGTGGCTCGAAGCCGCCGCGCAGTGGTCCGTCCCATGGCGCTTTCGGCGCATCCGCTCGCTCGGCACACTGGGTTGTTCGCCATCGCCCGTTGCACTGCGCGCCGGGTGGCCGGCCCAACCGCAGGAGTCGATGCCATGCCGCCTTCCATTCGCCACCCATCCCAGGCCTTCTCTGCGCCTGCCGCTTGCTGGCCGACGGCTGTGCTGAAGGCAGCCGCGGCAGGCTGGTGCGTTGTGGCGGTGGTCGGCCAGCTGATGTTTGCGGGCTACGTGGCGGTGTTCTACGGCCGTGCCGTGGCGGATGGCCAGACTTCTCGTTGGAACCAGACACTGCCGAGTGGCCTGGTCCCGGGCGACACGCTGGGCAATGGGGTGGTCGCTTCGCATCTGCTGTTTGCAGTGCTGATCATCGTGGGCGGCGCGATCCAGCTGCTGCCGCAAGTGCGGCGGCGGGCGCCGGCGCTGCATCGTTGGAACGGGCGGGTTTACCTGTTCTCGGCGGTGGTGATGAGCCTGGGCGGGCTGTTCATCGTGGGCACCCGCCAGGGCGTGGGTGATACCTCCCAGCACCTGGCCATTTGCGTCAATGCCTTGTTGATCCTGACCTTTGCCGCACTGGCCGGACGGGACGCGGTGGCCCGTCGATTCGACAGCCATCGGCGCTGGGCGCTGCGGCTCTACTTGGCGGTGGCGGGCGTGTGGTTTTTCCGCATCGGGCTGATGGCCTGGCTGGTGCTGAACCGCGGGCCCGCGGGCTTTGATCCGCGCAGCTTCCAGGGGCCCTTCCTGACGTTTCTCGCCTTCGCGCAGTACCTGCTGCCGTTGTCGGTGCTGGAGATCTATTTCCGGGTGCGTGCCCAGGCCGGGTCGCGGGGCCGCCTGGCGATGGCTGCGGGCCTGGGCGTGATCACCTTGCTGACCGCGCTGGGGATCGGCGCGGCCGCCATGTTGATGTGGCTGCCGAGACTGCGCTGACGCCGCCCGCTTCTTGCGGGCAGCCTGACGCGCGCCCGCACCGCCGCTCCCCTATGCTCAAGGCATGAACGCCATTTCGGATCTGCCAGCTTCTTGCCTGCGGCGCCTGGTGGCGTGGCGGCGGGTGCGCTTCGTGCTGTTCGCCACGTTGCCGTTCGGCCTGGTGTTCGGGGTGGGTTCCACCGTCACTCCGCTGTTGGCCTGGGTGGCGCGCGCGGTGGTCACCGGGCTGGCGATGATGCTGGCCTACGGCTGGGTCGAGCAGTGGCCGGTGCGGCTGCCGGCATGGCTTGCGCGCTGGGTGCTGCAACTGCTGGGTGTCGTGGTGGCGGCGCCGATCGGTGCCTATGCGGCCATGTGGCTGACTTCCGGCGGCGATCCGCAACTCTTGCAGGAGCCGACGCGGCTGAACGGTTTTCGCACGCTGTGTTTTTGCGGCGTGCTGTTCGGGCCCTGGCTGGCGCTTGGTGCCATGGTGCGGCAGCGCGAAGGACTGGCCCGCCACCTGGCGCTGGGCTTCGAGCTGGAGCGCAGTGAACTGCAGCGCCAGGCGCTGGATGCCCGGTTGCGGCTTCTGCAGGCGCAGGTGCAGCCGCATTTCCTGTTCAATACGCTGGCCAACGTGCGGGCGCTTGTGAATGTGGGCTCGCCGCGGGCGCCAGCGTTGCTCGACAGCCTGATTGCCTATCTGCGTGCCGCAGTGCCGAGGCTGAACGAGCCCAGCGCCACCGTGGCGCAGGAGTTGGCGCTGGTACGTGCCTACCTGGCATTGATGCACATGCGCATGCCCGACCGCCTCCACTACGCGGTACATGCAGACGAGACCACGACGGCATTGCGCTGCCCGGCGATGGCGCTGCTGTCGCTGGTGGAAAACGCAGTACGGCATGGCATCGACCCCAGCGAGGAGGGGGGACGGATCGAGGTCTGCATATCGCGGCGCGGGCAACGCTGCACCGCCCGTGTCCTGGACACCGGTGTGGGCCTGCAGTGCGGCGGCAGTGACCCGCCAGGCACCGGATTGGCGATGTTGCGCGAGAGGATGCTGCTGGCCTTTGCAGGCGATGCCCGGCTGAGTTTGACCGCATTGATGCCGCATGGTGTCTGTGCTGAACTGGAGTTCCCAGCTGAAACCGCTGAAGAGTCCGAGTCCGGGCTTGGTGCGCCATGACTGATCGACGCCCGACGGCGCTGATCGCCGATGACGAGCCACTGTTGCGTGATGAGCTGGCGCTGATGCTGGCCCAGGTCTGGCCCGAGCTGTTGGTCGTGGCGCAGGCCCGCAATGGCCGCGAGGCGCTGGCAGGAGTCGAGGCCCTGCAGCCGGACATTTGCTTTCTCGACGTGCAGATGCCGGGCATTTCAGGCCTGGAGGCGGCGCGGCAGATCGGCCGGCGTGCCCATCTCGTGTTCGTCACTGCTTTCGATCACTACGCGCTGAAGGCCTTCGAGCATGGGGTGCTGGACTACCTGGTCAAGCCGGTCGAAGCGGCCCGGCTGGCCGAGACGGTGGCCCGGCTGAAGGAGCGCCTGAGGATGGTCGAGGTGCCGGGGCCTGGCATCGAAGTCATGTTGCGGCAATTGGCGGGCTTGCTGCAGCGCCGGGAGCAAACCGCCGGTATCGGCGCGGCGCCGTTGCGCTGGCTTCGCGCCGGGGTGGGTCAGTCATTGAGACTGATTCCGGTCGAGCAGATCGACTTTCTTCGGGCCGATGAGAAGTACACCTTGGTGGCCTGGCGCAGCGAAACTGGCCAGCCTGCGGAGGCCTTGCTGCGCACGCCGCTGAAGGAACTGCTGCCGCAACTCGACACGGCCTGCTTTGCTCAGGTGCACCGCTCGGTGGTGGTGAATCTGTCTGCGATCAGCCATGTGACCCGCGGCTTGCACGAGACCGCCGACATCCATCTGAAGGACCGCAGCGAGGTGCTGCCAGTCAGTCGCAGCTTCCTGCACCTGTTCCGGCAGATGTAGGGCGTTTGGCGCTACGCTTCGGTTCACTGCGCCACTTGCGCGTAGTGCTCGCGCTCCTGCTTGCCATGGTCCAGCCAGCGCAGCAGCATCAGGTACAGGTGCTCGGGGTTGACCGGCTTGGTGATGAAGTCGTCCATGCCGGCGGCCAGGCAGGCCTGGCGGTCGCTGTCGAAGGCGTTGGCGGTGAGGGCGAGGATGGGCACATGCGGCGGGGCGGCGCGCCCGGCGCGCAGGCGGCGGGCCACTTCCAGGCCGTCGAGCTCGGGCATCTGCATGTCCAGCAGCAGCAGGTCGAAGTCCTTGGCCAGGGCCAGGTCCAGCGCCTTGGCGCCATCGTCCACCGCGGTGACCTGCAGGCCGGCATGGGCCAGGAATTCGCAGGCGATCTCGCGGTTCACCGGGTTGTCTTCGGCCAGCAGCACGCGGGCGCCGGGATGGCGCTGGCGCAGCAACTGGTCGGCGCCGTGGTTTTCGCCGCTGGAGAGCGTGGCCGTGGTCACCGGCTGGCCGCGCTGCATCGGCACCCGCAGCCAGAACACGCTGCCGCGACCGGGCTCGCTGGTGGCGCCGGCTTCGCCGCCCATCCAGCGCGCCAGCTTGCGGGTGATGGCCAGGCCCAGCCCGGTGCCGCCGAAGCGGCGCACGACGGTTTCATCGGCCTGCTCGAACTCGCCGAACAGTCGGGCCAGCACCTGGGGCGCGATGCCCGGCCCGGTGTCCTCCACCTCCAGCAGCAATTCCAGCCGCTGCGGATCCTCGGGCAGCGGCTGGCACCGGGCATTCAGCGAGATGCCGCCGCGCTCGGTGAACTTGACGGCGTTGTTGGCGTAGTTCAGCAAGGCCTGGCGCAGGCGCAGCGGGTCGCCGCGCAGCCAGTCCGGGCAGTCGCGGTGGTCCACGCTGAGCGACAGGCCCTTGGTCTCGGCGGCCGGTGTGACCAGCGAGACCACCGAGTCCAGCAGCGCCGGCAGCGAGAAATCCACCGCCTCCAGCTGCAGGCCGCCGGCTTCGAGCTTGGAGGCATCAAGGATGTTGTTCAGCAGCGCCAGCAGATGGCCGGCGGCGCTGTGGATGCGTTCCAGCCGCTCGGATTGCTGCGGCGTGCAGGGGCTGCGCTTGAGCAGCAGCGTCATGCCGACCACCGCGTGCAGCGGGGTGCGGATCTCGTGGCTCATGTTGGCCAGGAAGGCGGCCTTGGTGCGGGCAGCGCTCTCGGCATCCTGCCTGGCCTGCACCAGCAGGCCGCGCTCCTTGGCCAGCCGCCAGCAGAGGAAGGCCAGCATGGACAGGGTCAAGGCGGCAAAGCCCAGCACGCCCAGCGTCAGCCGCAGGCGGGTGGCCTGCAGCTCCCCCATTGGCCGGTAGGTCAGCACCACCCAGCGCATGTTGTGCGACTGTTGCGGCGCCTGGTCCATCGCCATCGGGTCCATGCTGCGCCAGGCCCACAGCCCGCTGTCGATGGCCGTGCCTTCGCGCTCGGCCTGGAGGCGTGACCACAGCCCGCGGTGCTGGTTGCCGAAGTCGGCAATGCGCGGGGCGTCGGCCGTCGCTGGCGCGCGGAACTCGCGTTGCCAGCGGCCCTGGTCGTCCACCAGCAGCAGCTGGCGGTTGCCGACGGTGGACGTGCGGTCCAGCGTGGCGAAGATCGCGTTGGCATCGAGGTTGATGATCAGCAGGCCCAGCGGCTTGCCGGCGTCGTCGGCCACGCCGATGCACACCCGCAGCACCAGGCGCAGCGGCAGCTGCACCTTGCCGTGCTCCTGGTAGGCGTCCACCTGCGACAGGTAGATCGCCCCTGGCGGCATCACCCGGGCTTCCTTGACGAAGTAGCGTTCGGACTTGTCCTGCAGCTCGGACTCGACCTGGACCCGCTGCGGCTTGCCGTCGACCAGCTGCATGCGCACCCGCTCGCGGCCGGAGGTGTCCAGCCAGCGCACCTGCTGGTAGTTCGGGTTGCGTTGCAGCAGGCTGTGGAAGGCCTTGGCCATGGGCTGCGTGTCGTCCGGGTGGGCGAGGGTCTGGCGCACCGGGTCTTCCTGGGTCAGCGAGCGCACGTGCCGGAAGACAGGCGCGAGCGATTCGGTCAGCGCAGTGGCGCCGCGCAGCGCGGCCGACTGCTCGGCGAACAGCGCCCTGTCTTCCTCATAGTCCAGCCCGCGCCACAGCGCCACGCCTGCCAACGCGCAGGTCAGGGCACCGAAGGGAAGCATCAGCTTGGCGAAATGCTTCAGCACATGGGCACGGGTGTGCAAACAACTGTCTCCGGTGCCATCAAGTCTTGTGTCATGGGCCGGTAGCCGAATGGTTGGATGCAGTGTCGTTGAGCTTGCGCTTGCGGTGGAAGGCCATGGTCGAAGAATGGTCAGCCAGTCCTCACGGCAGTGGACGAATGGCCGCGGGCTGCGGACGGGGCGCTTTCAGCGCCGCTTGAACGGCGCCTGGTACAGCCACACCGGCTTGCCGGCCACGCTTTCGAGCCTGGCCTTGGGCACCAGTTCCGTGGCCTCGAATTCGAGGCTGACCAGCCACGCGCCAGGCTGCAGTTCCCGCTCGGCCTTGGCCACCGCACGGGGCATGCTTTCGGGCCGCTGGAACAGGTACACGAGCTGGTGGGCCGACCAGTCCCAGGCCCAGATGTCGGCACGCCTGACTTGCGCCTGCAGGCCGGCGCGGCGGCAGCGCCAGTCGCACAACAGGCGCAACGGCCAGCTCCATTCCAGGCCCAACAGGCGGGCTTGCGGGTATTCGGCGCGCAAGGCGCGCAGGCCGTCGCCCAGGCCGCAGCCGGCTTCCAGCAGCGAGGCTTCGGCGGGCAGGGGCGCGGTGCGTGCCAGGCCTTGCAGCGCGGCTTCGGGAGTGGGGAACAGCGGCGCGTCACGCCAGCTGCGCAGCGGGTAGAGCAGCAGCAAACCGCCCAGCGGCAGCAGCCAGAGCCAGCCCGGCAGGCCGGCGCCGCCGAGGGCCAGCAGCGACAGCGGAAAGCCCAGCGCGATGAAACCCTGGCGCCACAGCGTCTGCCGGCGGGCCAGCAGTGCAGCGCCACAGCCCAGCACCGCCGCGATCACAAACGCCGCCAACCCGGCCACGCCCAGCGCCGGCAGCCCGAGGAACAAACCCCAGGCAGCAAGCCAGGTCAGCAAGGCGGGAAGCGGCCAGATCAGCATCTGGCGATGATTGTGGCGAGGTGCTGCGTGTGCAGCCGTTGGAGAACCCGGTGTTTGCCGGGTCGTTTCAAGGCGACAAACCGTGGTTTGCGCGCGGGAAGCAGCCGGCGCCGAGCCGCCTCAAGGCGGCTGCGCCAACCCGCTCGGCGGGTGGTCCCGCGTACCCGCGGGACCGGGTGCCCCATTAAGCGGCCGGCGCCGAGCCGCCTCAAGGCGGCCGCGCAACCCGCTCGGCGGGTGGTCTCAGGTATCACCTGGGACCGGGTGCCCCATCATTGATCATCCTCGCGGATCCAGGAGAAGCCGGAGGACTTCTTTTCCCCGGTCTTGCGGGTGCGCAGGATGACGTCAAAGCCCTGGAAGCCGCCGTTGGCGATGCCGTTGAGCAGGCCGCAGACGTCTTCGCGGCTGAAGGCGTCGCAGTCGCGGCGGAACTGCTTGATGGCAGCGGCCAGGATCTCGCGCGGCACCGACTGATGCGTGGCCAGCACCAGCAGCAGCGCGGGGTAGAGCTCGCTGCCGGCCCGTTGGCAGATCACGCGGATGCGTTGCAGCGCGTCGGCTGGCGTGGCCCGGTGCTGCGGCAGCAGCCAGGCCAGGGCCTGCGCCACGGGTGCGTCAAGGTCTTCTGCTTCGGCGGTTGCTGCGGCGGCAGCGGGGTCTGCTGTGTCGCTCATGGGCGTGGCGGGAAGGAGGGCGGCGGATGGCAAAACGCGCCCGGGCTGGGGCGCGTTTGTCAGGTGGATGCAGGCGGGGCTCAGAAGCCCAGGCTGGCCAGCAAATCGTCGACTTCACCCTGGTTGGTGACGACGTCGGTGCGACCTTCGGCGTTCACCACCGGGCCTTGCAGCATCTGCGGCTCGATCTTCTCGCGCTGTTCCGGCGGAATGACTTGCACCAGCAGCTTGACCAAGCTGTCTTCCAGGTCGTTGGCCAGCGTCACCACCTTGGCCACCACCTGGCCGGTCAGGTCATGGAAGTCCTGCGCCATCATGATGTCGGTCAGGTGGTTGTCGATGCGCGAAGTGGCGCCTTCGACTTCCTTGACGAAATTCATCACCGAGCCGGAGGCCACGGCGCGAACCGGGTCGGCCACGATGGCCGCTGCCATGTCGCGCGTCAGTTCGGTGATGCGGGCATGGTCGGTCTTGGCCTGGTCGACCGAGTTCAGCACCTTGTTGGCGGCTTCTGCTGTCTTGGTGGCGATGTAGGTCAGCCGGCTGCGGGCGTCGGGCAGGCCGTCTGTGGCGGTTTGCAGCTTGGGCATCACGCCCAGTTGCTGCATGGTGTCGTGCAGCACGCGGGTGATGTTGCCGAGTTGCTGAAACACTTCCGGCGAGACCATCAAGGGCTCGACGGGTGCCACGGCGGTCAGATCTTCCATTTTCATGGCTGGGTCCCTGTTGTTTGGGGTGATCGCATCAGGCCGTGGCGGCCAGCTTCTGCATGATCTTCTGGACTTTTTCTTCCAGCGTTGCCTTGGTGAAAGGCTTGACGATGTAGCCGGCGGCGCCGCTTTGGGCGGCCAGCACGATGTCTTCCTTGCGCGCTTCGGCAGTCACCATCAGCACCGGCAGGTGCTTCAGGGTGTCGTCGGCCTTGATGGCCTTCAACAGGTCGAAGCCGTTCATGTTGGGCATGTTGATGTCGCTGACGACGAAGTCGAACTTCGCGCCTTTCAGGATGTTCAACGCGACTTGGCCGTCTTCGGCCTCCTCGACGTTGTTGCAGCCCATTTCCTTCAACAGGCCGCGCACGATGCGCCGCATGGTGGAGAAATCGTCAACAACAAGGAATTTCAGGTCGGTGGGGTTGCTCATGTCGGGTTCCTCTCGGCGGTCTTGAGAGCGTTATCGGCGGGGGGTGGGCACACTTGAGTTCAATGTGAAGGCTTTTCTTCGGCCGCCTCCGGCGCCGTGGCCGGCGCGGCTTCCGGCAGAGGCTCCGGCGCGGTCTTGAACACACGGTCTTCGGCTTCCCGGTTCATCACGATGATCGAGATGCGGCGGTTGCTCGGGTCAGTGGGGTCCTGCCGGTTGAAGGGCTGGCTGAAGGCCAGGCCCTGCACCCGCAGCACGCGGTTTTCGGCAAGGCCGCCGGCCATCAGCTCCCGTCTCGAAGCGTTCGCCCGGTCGGCCGAGAGCTCCCAGTTGCTGTAGCCGCGTTCCCCGCCGGGGAAGGGGGTGGCATCGGTGTGGCCTTCCACGGTCAGCAGGTTGGGCACGTCGCTCAAGACCTCGCCGATCGCGCGCAGGAGTTCTCGCATGTAGGGTTTGACGATGGCGCTGCCGGAGTCGAACATCGGCCGGTTCTGGTCGTCGACGATCTGGATGCGCAGCCCGTCGCGTGTCATGTCCAGCCGGATCTGCGAGGACAGGGCCTTGAGCTTCTCGCTGGCGCCCATGCGCTGCTCGATGTTGGCCTTCAGTTCCTGCAGCCGCCCGGCCTCGGCGCGCAGCTGCTCGGCTTTCAGCGCCTGCAGGTTGAAGGTGCGCTTGCCGGCTTCGATGTCGCCGCGCTTGACCTGGCCGCCGCTGCGGGTGAGGTCCTCGCCGCCGCCCTTGATGACGGACGACGCATCGCCGGCACCGGAGCCACCGCCCATCGCCACCTTCAGCGGCGACTGGAAGAAGTCCTGCAGGCCTTTCTTGTCGCCCTCGGTCGTGGAGCCCAGCAGCCACATCAGCAGGAAGAAGGCCATCATCGCCGTCACGAAGTCGGCGTAGGCGATCTTCCAGGCGCCGCCATGGGCGCCATGGCCGCCCTTCTTGACGCGCTTGATGATGATGGGCTGGAGCTTTTTCGCATCACCCGCCATGGCTCAGGTCTCCGTTGGTGAAGAGTTGGCTGCCGCCGGGCCGCCCCAAGGCAGCCGCTCCCCCTCGGGGGGGCGACGCTGTACTCAGCGTCTTGGGGGCTGTCATTTCTTCTTGACGTGGCTTTCGAGCTCGCCGAAGGTCGGGCGCTCGGTGGAGTACAGGACCTTGCGGCCGAATTCGATGGCGACCTGCGGTGCGTAGCCCTGCATCGAGGCCAGCAGCGTGGTCTTGATGCATTGCAGTTCCTTGCCGTCTTCGTCGATCTTCTGTTCCAGCAGGCCCGCCAGCGGTTCGGCAAAGCCGTAGGCCAGCAAGATGCCCAGGAAGGTACCGACCAGCGCCGAGCCGATCATGCCGCCCAGCACCGCGGGCGGCTGGCCCACCGAGCCCATGGTGTTCACGACACCCAGCACCGCAGCCACGATGCCGAAGGCGGGCAGCGCGCCGGCCAGCCGGGCGATGGCCGCCGAAGCGCCGTGCGCCTCGTGGTGGTGGGTTTCGAGTTCGGTGTCCATCAGCGACTCGATCTCGTGGGCATTCAGGTTGCCCGAGACCATCATGCGCAGGTAGTCGGTGATGAATTCGGTCACGTGGTGGTCATGGCCCACCACCGGGAATTTCTGGAACAGCGGCGAGTTGTGCGGATCTTCCACATCCTTCTCGATCGACATCAGGCCTTCCTTGCGGGCCTTCTGCAGGATCTCGAACAGCAGCGCCAGCAGCTCCATCGCGCGGGCCTTGGAGTACTTCGAGCCCTTGAAGCAGGCACCCAGCCCCTTCATCGTGGCCTTCAGCACTTTGGGCTGGTTGTTGGCCACCATGGCGCCAATCGCGCCACCAAAGATGGTCAGCATTTCAAAGGGCAGGGCGTGCAGGATCACCCCGATGTTGCCCCCGTGCGCGATGTACACGCCGAAGATGCAACCGATGGCGAGCAGCCAACCGACGATGACGAACATGGTGTGGAGTTCCGAATCTCGTGGAGTCGCCAGGAGTGCGACCCTTGGCGAACATATCGGCGCTGAGCATCGCCGGCTTGAGACTTGCGGAAAGGCGGAAAAGCAGCCCAAAGCCACGGCGACAGGCAGCGAAGTCGCCTCCCCAAAGAAAAATGGCGGGCTCCGCCAGGGAGTCCGCCAGGAAAGCACAGGGGAGTGCTAGGAGGAGACAAGCATGAAACGCTGCAGCGGGGTCCTGCGGGAAGCAAGCACTGCGTAAGGGGTTCTTCGGCAGCGGCGGCGTGAACTTGAGCCGGGCTCGGGTTGATGCCAGGGAAATTGCTGCCGGGTCGGGAATTCGGTGGGGGTCAGGGTGGCGGTGGCGTCAGTGGGCTTCGGCCGACGAATCGATCACCTTGCCGTTGCTGAGCACCAGGTCCGCTTCGTCTGCTGCGGCGGCCGCTGCGGCAAGGGCGCTGGCTTCCTGCTGGCTTTGCTGCACGCGCTCGGCCGCGCTGGGCAGCTGCAGGGCGCCTGCCTGGCGGCCCTTGCCGGCGCGGGCCGGCGGGTTGCACAGGCCGCAGATGAAGTGGCGGGCGATCTCGTGCGGGTGGGTCACGTAATGGCCGCCGCAGCCGGTGCACTTGGTCATGGTCAGCATGCCGTTGTCGACGAACTTGACCAGGCGCCAGGCGCGGGTGACGGAGAGCATGGGCTCCAGGCCTTGCGAAGCGGTCTGCTCCAGGTAGAGCTGGTAGGCCTTGATGACGGTGTCGATCTCTTCGAGTTCCGAGGTCTTGTTCAGGTACTCGTGGATGTTCAGGAACAGGCTGGCGTGGATGTTGGGCTGCCAGGTCATGAACCAGTCGGTGGAGAAGGGCAACTGGCCCTTGGACGGGCTCTTGCCAGAGACTTCCTTGTACAGGCGCAGCAGGCGCTCGTAGGACAGGTCGGTTTCAGATTCCAGCACCTGCAGGCGGGCGCCCAGGTTGATCAGGATGACGGCACGTTCGATCTGCCGTGCTTCTGTCAGGATGCTTTTGCTGCGGGCCATGGTCTTCTCTCCGTCCTGTTGATTTGATCTGTATCGGTGTCAAGGCTGTCCGGCAACCCGCCGGACCAGGGACATCAGGTCAGGCCGCCTCTTGATGGCGGCCGGCCATCAGGATCGAGGCATGCAGGCGAGACACGCTGTCGTTCGAGGCCGACTTGCCGTGGCTGGTCAGCAGGCCCCAGACCAGGTCGTCGTCCATGCGGAAGCGGCACAGCAGCGTGTTGCCGGTGGCGATCTTCATCATCTGCGCCGGGGTCAGCGCGCTGATCAGGTTGGCGGTCTCTTCCGAAACACCCAGGCGGAACAGGGCTTGTTCGCGGTCTGAGCGGATCAGGCTCTGGGCCAGCATCAGGTAAGACAGGTTGGCTTCGCGGATCTCGGCGAGGATTTGGTTGGTGTCCATGTGTCTGCTCCTAAGAGTGGCTGGCGGCTTGCCGGGTGAAGATCAAGATGCGATGGAGTGAACTGTAGGGATGGATACAAAGCAGAAACATCGGGGTACTTCCGCGGCTTGAGTCCCCGTTTTCACTATCCGCGTGTCAGGCAAATTCCTACACGCTGGCGGCAGGGTCTCCTGCAAAGCGCCCAAAACCCGCCCTCTCCGGGCAAACCGCGGGCCACTTGTGCAGCCGCGAGATGCCCCGAAAAGCGCGTTCACATCAGCGCTTTGCCGGCTCAAGTGCGCTCCTAGACTGGCTTCACGCCTCGCGGCCCGCCCGCATGGCGCCACATGCCAGCCAGAGACAACCCAGGAGCGCCTCCGTGAAACCCTATCTGATCCTCTACCGCGCGGGTCCCGGCTCCCTGCATCCGCACACCATCGAACGCCTGGAGCAGCAGAACTTCGACTATGCGCTGTCCTGGTTCGGCGATGAACACCCCCAGGCGCCCGGTGCGGTCTTTGTCCACATGCAAAAAGGCCCGAAGTACCCCGGCCTGGAACGCACGCTGGCGGCCAACTGGGAACTCATTTCGAAGTACCGCTACGTCTGGATGCCGGACGACGACCTGCTCTGCGTGCCCGAGCAGGTTTCGCGCATGTTCACCACCTGCGACGAACTGCAGCTCGAACTGGCCCAGCCCGCGCTGACGCCCGATTCCTACTTCGTGCACCCCATCACGCTGCAGCACGCCGAATTCCAGCTGCGCTTCACCAACTTCGTCGAGATCATGGCGCCGGTGCTGTCCATCGACATGCTGGCGCGGGTATTTCCCACGCTGGCCGGCAACATCAGCGGCTACGGGCTGGACAGCGTCTGGCCGCGCATGAGCAAGCTCGGCCGCGTGGCCATCCTCGACGACGTGCCGGTCAAGCACACCCGGCCGCTGGGCGGGCCGAACTACAAGTTCAACCAGCAGGCCGGCCTGACCGCGCTGCAGGAAGACTGGATCACCTGCGCCAGCCATTTCATCGACGCCAACGGCGACTTCCAGATCAACTACGGCGGCCTGCTGCAGAACGGCGACGCCATCGCCATCGGCGAGTCCGAGGAAGAGATGGAGCTGATGCTGCAGGCGCTGCTGTCGTCCTGCAGCCAGGTGCCGGTGACGGCGCTGCAGGTCACGCGCTACCTCGGCCAACACTACCAGTACTGGGGCGGCGGCCAGCAGAACCGGCTGCGCTACCCGCGCTCGCTGATCAGCTCGCTGCTGGAACGCGCCGTCAAGCCCACCGGCATGCGCTTCAAGAAGCCGGCCGCCAAGCAGGCTGCGACAGCGCCGGCCGCCCCGCCAGCGCCGACACCCGCGCCCATCCACACGGTCGCCTCGCCGATGCAGTCCTTCGGCCTGCACGCCCGCTGAAACCCTCACTGCTCACGCGCATGCACTACACCACCATCGCCTGCCTGGACGACCTCAGCCGCGACGCCTTCTGGCCGGCCAAGGAGTTCATGTACGACCTGATCCGCGTGCCCGTTTTCCATGCCACCGGCATGGACCTGGGCAAGTCGCCGCGCCGCGGCCAGCGCCACAACCTGAAGCCCGGTTTCGACACCGCGCACTTCCTGCGCCTGTGCGGCGCCGGCTCCGGTGCGCACGACTGGGCCGCGCTGTACCTGGGCATCCCGGCCCCTGCGGCCGACTACCTGAACGCCCACGTGCCCGAAGGCGCGCTGATCGTCGGCTACGAAATGCCGGCCTGGCTGCGCCAGGCGCTGGACCAGGGTGGCCACGCCTGGCTGGACATGCGGCTGTCGCCGCTGCGCTTTGCCAGCGACCTGTACATGGCCCTGGGCACCAACCGGCCAGACCTGTACGCCCGCCTGCTGCCGCACGCCCAGCGCATGGACGAGGTCTTCTCCGAAGCCTCGCTGATGGCAGCACAGGTCCGCTACCGCCAGCGCTACGACGAATCCGCTGGCCCGTATGACGGCGCCTGGATCTACATCGGCCAGACCGAGGCCGACGCTTCGCTGATCAACCCGCAGGGCCGTTTTGCCCGCGTGGCCGACCATGCCACCACGCTGCGCCAACTGGCCGGCAATGAGCGGCTGGTCTACAAACCGCACCCGCTGGCCCACGGTTTTGCCGCGGCCGAGCACCAGCAGCTCGAACGCATCCTCGGCCGCGCAGTGCCGCTTTGCGCGGCCGAAACCTACGAGCTGATGGCCGGCGAGCGCCCGGTGCGTTTCGTGGGCCTGTCTTCTGGCGTGCTGCAGGAAGCGCAGTGGTTCGGCAAGGAAGCCGTCTCGCTGATGGCGCCGATCTGCCAGCCGGCCTTCCAGCCCGAGCATGGCCCCGAGGCCTACCTGCAGATCGCCTCGCACGATTTCCTCAGCGAGCCCATGTGGGCTGCCGCATTGAACCCCGAGGCGTCGCGGGCGCATCCACTGCGCCACCCGCCGCGGCCCAACCATTTGCGCGAACTGCACAACACCTGGTGGGGCTATGCCAGCCACAGCGCGCGCCACAGCGACTTCTACCGCCAGGTCTTCGCCTTGCACGGCAGCCGCCGCGACGATGGCGCCAGCAGCGACACCATGCGCCAGGCCCTGACCCAGGCGCACCACCAGATCGACACCCTGCGCCAGGAAGTGGACGGCCTGAAGGATGCGCTGCGCGTGGTCATGCGCCAGACTGCAGCCCGCGTAAACCGGCCCGAGCGGCCCGAACGCCCCAAGCACCCCGAACGCCCCGCCGGGCTGCGTGTCAATGGCTGAGCTTTCCCCCCGCGCCGCCAACGACCCGCGCGCCGACGAACGCCTGCCCGGCTTCGAAGTGCTGGGCCTGAAGCGCCCGCAGTTTGCCGACCTGGCGCTGTGGACGCTGCTGTCCGACTACGACTTCGATAGCGTGCTGGACGTGGGCGGCGGTGCCGGCGAGCACAGCGAGGTCTTCCTCGCGTTCGGCAAGCAGGTCACCACGGTGGACTACGGCAAGTCCGTCTACTTCGAGCGCCGCAGCCCGCAGCTGCAATGCGTGATCGGCGACTTCAACACGCTGGAGCTGCCCGAGCGCTACGACTGCGTCTGGTGCAGCCACGTGCTGGAACACCAGCTCGACGCCCAGCGCTTCCTCGGCCGGCTGCACGGTGCGCTGCGCGAAAGCGGCGTGCTGGCGCTCAGCGTGCCGCCGATGAAACACCAGATCGTGGGCGGCCACGTCAGCCTGTGGAATGCCGGCCTGCTGCTGTACCGCCTGGTGCTGGCCGGCTTCGACTGCCGCCAGGCCCGCGTGCGCCAGTACGGCTACAACATCTCGGTGCTGCTCGAAAAGCGCAGCATCGAGGTGCCCGAGCTCGCCTTCGACTGCGGCGACATCCGCCGCCTCAAGGCCTTCCTGCCGGCCAACCTGCCGTTCGCCAGCAACGACCTGGACGACCCGTTCGACGGGAACCTGCAGCGGCTGAACTGGTGAAGGCAGGGGCAGCGTGCAGCGTGTTCAGCGGAATACGCTGACCGCTTCGACCAGCCGGGTGGCCTGCTGGCGCAGGCTTTCCGAGGCGGCGGTGCTTTGCTCCACCAGTGCCGCGTTCTGCTGGGTGATCTCGTCCAGGTGGCCCACTGCCTGACCCACCTGACCGATGCCGGTGGTCTGCTCGTGGGTGGCGGAGCCGATCTCGGCGATCAGGTCCGAGACGCGCTGAACCTGTTTCACGATGTCTTCCATGGTGCGACCGGCGTCGTCCACCAGCTTGGCGCCCGATTCGACCTTTTCCACGCTGCTGCCGATCAAGGACTTGATCTCGCGGGCGGCGTCCGCGCTGCGCTGGGCCAGGCTTCGCACCTCGCCGGCCACAACGGCAAAGCCGCGGCCTTGTTCGCCCGCGCGGGCGGCTTCCACGGCGGCGTTCAGTGCCAGGATGTTGGTCTGGAAGGCAATGCCATCGATCACGCCGATGATGTCGGCAATCTTCTTGGAGCTTTGCGTGATGTCGTGCATGGTGTTCACCACCTGCGACACCGCCTTGCCGCCGCGCGTGGCGGCTTCGCAAGCCGATCCAGACAACTGGTTGGCCGTGGTCGCGGTTTCGGCGCTGTTGCGCACCGTGGTGGTCATCTGCGTCATCGAAGAGGCCGTCTGCTGCACGCTGGAAGCCGCCTGCTCGGTGCGCACGCTGAGATCCTGGTTGCCCTGCGCGATCTCATGGATCGCGGTCTGCAGATTGAGCACCTGCTCGCTGACGTCATCAATCAGCCAGCGGAACATCAGGCCCAGCTGGCTGACGGTGCGCAAGGTCATGCCGATCTCGTCGACCCGGTCCATGTGCACCGACTTCTGGCTCTCGCCGCTGGCCACGCGCAGCGCCTGCGCGCGCAGTTGTTCCAGCGGCTTGGCGATCTGGGCTTCCAGCCACAGGCAGGCAAGCAGTGTCAGCGCCGCATTGGCGCCGGCAAACTCTGCCAGCGCCACGCCGCTCACATCCAGCAGCGCTGCCGCAGCGGTCAGGGTGGGGGCCAGCATCATCAACGGCAAGCGAATCCGCCAGCGAACCGACAGGGTCTTGAACATGGACCGCCATGCGGCCAGGCCGGTGCGGACCACCAGCCCCTTGTGGAAGCGCCGGCTGCCGGCCTTGCCCTCGCGGACCTCACGGTAAAACTGCTCAGCCCCTGCGATTTCCTCACGCGAGGCCTTGGTGCGCACCGACATGAAGCCTGCGACCTTGCCATCGCGCATCACCGGGGTGGCATTTGCGCGCACCCAGTAGTGGTCGCCGTTCTTGCGCCGGTTCTTGACCAGGGCTGTCCAGGGCTCACCGCCCTTGAGCGTGGCCCACATGTCGGCGAAGGCTTCGGCCGGCATGTCGGGGTGGCGCACGAGGTTGTGGGGCTTGCCATGCACCTCTTCGCGTGTGAACCCGCTGACCTCCACGAACGCCGCATTGGCATAGGTGATGTGGCTCTGCGTGTCCGTGGTGGACATCAGGGTCGCGTTGTCAGGGAATTCGTATTCCCGTTGGGTGATGGGTTGGTTGTCGCGCAATTGGATGCCTCGAATGGTTCTGGTTGTGCCGCGGCCAGCGGGCTGACGTGTCCTTCGACGAATGAGTGGAGACACATGAGCGCGGTTTCGGGCCAAGCGTGATTTCGTCCCGGCCAAGAGGGACCGTGTTCAGACACAGCGCCGCCTACCCTGCCATTTGCCGGCAACGGCCCGAACGCTCCGTTCGACGGCAGCCTGCAGCGACTGAACGGGTGAAGCTGTGTTGGTGAGGCCTTGGCCGGCACCTCGCCGGCCGGTGGTCTGACAGACAGGCAGCTGGGCGCTGGAAAAAATTCGCCAGCACTTCCAGGCAGGCCAGATGAAGCTCGTACAGCGTCTTTTCAGCATTGTTCATGGCCTGATGGCCGCACTCTTCGCTTTTGCCGCGCTCATGCTGATGGTCATAGCCGCCCGCATGGGCTGGCAGGCCTTCATGGGCGGACTCGATGGCACTGCCGCGCAGGCCATCATCGAGGCCGTCGGCCTGCTGGCCGCGGCGGTGGTGGCGCTGCAGATCGCCGAGACCATTGCCGAGGAAGAGGTGATCCGCGACGCGGACATCAGCGCACCGACGCGCGTGCGGCGTTATCTTTCGCGTTTCTTCGTGGTGGTCGTGGTCGCGCTGGGCATCGAAGGCCTGGTGGCGAGTTTCAAAGCCATCCATGAAGACCTGGCGCTGCTGCCGCACGCGGCGGCGCTCATCGTCTCGGTTGGCGTCTTGCTGGCCGCCTGGGGCGTGTTCATCCGCTTCAACCGGTCGGCCGAAGAGCTGGAACCGGAGGCGATGGCCGCTGCCAAGGAAGAAGACCACAAGGTCGAGTAGCGCGCCGCTCAGGCTGCTTGTGCCGCAGCCTCGTACAGGCCGATGTAGCGCTGCAGGCCCAGTTGCCGCACCAGTGCGTCGAACGGGGCAGTCGGCAGGCCAGGATACGGTTGCCAGTCGGAACCGGGCCGGATCGGCGAGCCCAGGTCCATGCCGCCGTGGCCGGCCTCGCCCCTGGCATAGAACTGGTGGGCGCGCAGCAGGTCGTCGTGCGGGGTCAAACCCAGGCCCTGACAGGCGCTGCGCAGCGTCGGCAAGGTCTGGTTGACAAGGTCTTCGTAGTGCAGCAGCGGCCGGCCGCTGGCCTTCAGCTGCTGGGCGCGCATGGCATAGAACAGCAGGAACTGCTCAAGTGGGTCGCTCATCGCGGCGAGCTGGCGCGAGAGCACCGGGTCCATCGCGTCGCACCAGGCGAGCAGCCGCGGCAGGCGCAATGTGCGCCAGTTGCGCAGGTGCTGCTGGTCGTTCGCATGCTTGCCGGCGTCGTAGGTCCACAGGGACACGAACATCGCGTACGGGTTGCGCACCAGGCTCACGCCGCGCCAGGCATGGCGTGGATGGAAGACGCCTTGCTTGAGCAGCAGGTGGGTGGCGCTGGCTTTCAGCGCCGGGCCGAGAAGGCGCTCGACCTCCACGCGCGGCATGCGGTTGGCCGGCCAGATGCGCAGCAGCTTGAACAGCGCGGTTTCGGCCGCGGTGTTGCCCACGCGCAGGTCGTGCACCACCTGCACTTGCGGGTGGACCGAGAAGGTGCGCAGGAACAGGGTTTCGCCGGACCGGGCCATCGAGCCCAGTTGCACCACGCGCAGGTCGTTGGCTGGCATGCGGGTTCGCCTCGGCTCAGCGGCGGGTGCCGGCCAGCGTGTGCATGAGGGGGTGCAGGGCTGGCGAGAAGTGGGTCTGGGCGCCGAGGCTGGCGTTCACGCTGGCGGCAAAGGCCGGGCCGGGCATCGGCTGGACGGCGGCCGGGGCCGGATCGGCCATGGCCGGTGCGGGCAGTGCCGGCACGGCCATCGGCGCGTCGGTCAGCCACTGGGCCATTCGGGTACCCCATTGGTGGCGGGCCAGCAGTTCGCTGTTCGGCCGGGCGGGTGGCGGCAGGCTGTCCAGCCAGCCGGCGGCGGCCACGCTTTCTGCGATGGCCGGGCGGTTGGCGTCGTAGCAGAGCACCTGTTCGGCCGGCAGCGCGGCTTCGGCCAGTGCGCTGTTGTCGTTGGTGATGATGCGGCAGCCCATCGCGGTGGTGGTGTAGACCCGGTCGTGCAGGCCGTGCTGCCAGTTCGGGTCGAAGTTCACCAGGCCGAGGTAGTGAGGCACCAGCTTGGCAATGTCACCATGGCGGATCTGGCCCACGTGGCGGAAGCCCGGCACCTCGCCCAGCAGCTGGTCCCAGCCGCTGCCGAAGAAGTCCACCTGCAGGCCGGTCATGCTGCGCACTGCGGCCAGGCGGCGCTCGCGCTTGAACCAGGAGTCCACCGCAATCGTCGCGGCCAGCTGCTCGTTGCCTGTCATCACCTCGGCCGGCGTCCAGCCCAGGCTGGCGGCCAGCGTGCGTGCGGGCATCGGGTGCGCGTCGGGCGCGTTCAGTGCTTCGGCGGCTTGCTGCAGGCGGCGGCTGTCCACCCGGCGGCCGAGCAGTCGCTGCAGCAAGGCTGGCAGGGTTTCGCCGGCCGGTGCGTTGCCGAGCTCGCCGCCAATCGTGCCGACCACGCAGAAGCGGCCTTGCGGCTCGGCCGGCGTGGCTTCTGCAGTGCCGGGCAGGGCCAGCTGCGGGAAGGCGGCAAACGGCAGGTAGCGCCAGGCCACCGGCAGCGTGCCGCCCAGCCAGTCGCGGTAGCCGGCTTCGGGCGAGATCAGCGAGAGGCGGGGCTGGCTGGCGGCGTCGGCCAGGAATTCCTTCATCACCGGCACGCGGGCCAGGTCGTAGAGCAGCGCGTCCAGCAGGTAGACCGAGACGGGCGAGCGGCCGAAGTGTTCCCACAGCGGGCGGCCGTCGATCTCTGTGGCCAGCGGCATCGGGCCCAGCGACAGCACACCCAGCATCTGCTGCGGCGGCACGGCGGCCAGCGCCTGCGCGTCGCCCGGCAGCGTGAAGACACGTGCGTTCAGGCCCTGGCAGACCAGTCCGGCCGCCATGCGCTCGGCCACACTGGTCACGGCATTGTTCGGGTGTTCGAAGGCCAGCACGGCCATCACTTCTGCATGGGGCTGCATCACAGCACCTCCTCGGTCGGAATCGGGTGGGCGGCAGCTTCGGTGAACACCCAGCTGTCATCGGCAATGCCGCCGAAATCGGCCTGCATCGCGCGGGCCACGGTGCGCTCGCGCGGCGTGGTGGCGATCTTGCGCAGCGTCATCTTCATGAACGCCGCCTGTTCCTTGTTGCAAGGCTTGGTCTGCATGTCCAGCCACTGCGACTGGGCGACCTCGAAGCGGTGCTCGAACCAGCCCAGGTACCAGAACCAGTCGGTGTAGTAGAGCCAGGAGTTCTCGTTCAATGCGCGCAGGTGCGTGGGGTCCTGCCAGGCCGTGAGCGCCTTTTCGTAAGGCACCTCGATCTGGAATTCGCCGCCTTCCTTGAGCAGCGTCAGCGCGTTGCCCATCAGCATCGGCAGGTCGGGCACATGCTCCAGCACGTTGTTGGCGTAGAGCAGGTCCAGGCTGTCGGGGGCCAGCAGGATCTCGGCGCCGCGCTCGCCTTGCAGCGTCAGCGGGAAGCTTTGCGCCTGGCCCAGGTCCAGCACCAGGTCGGGCTGGGCGCGGGCCAGGATGTCGATGTTCAGCCAGCCGGGCTTGTAGTCCTTGCCGGAACCCAGGTTCACACGCGTGGGCTTCCATGGTTCGGCCGCGCGGGTCTTGCCCCAGGCCTGGAAGAAGCCGGCGGCAAAGGCCAGCAGGTCGGCATAGGCGTCGATGGTGTCGTGGCGTGCGAAGGCGGCCAGCCTGGCTTCTGCCTGCGCGAAGAAGACGGGCCTGGCGAACTGGTGCTGGAAGAAGTTTTCGAGTTCGCCCTCACGCAGCCAGAAGACCGACTCGTCGAAGGCGGCACTCGGCCGGGTCTGCGGGCCGCGTTCGGAGATGACGGGCGTGCCCAGCGACATCGCATGGAAGGCACGCGCCTGCTCGAAGCGGCTGCTTTCGTAGAAATGGCAGTTCAGCACCGCCTTGGCCTGGCGCACGAAATGGTCGCGCTCGGGGCCGTACAGCGGGTGGTCGAAGTTGGCGACGTTCCAGCCGCAGGCTTCCACCCGCTGGATGAAGGCCTGGCGGCGCGGGTTCATGCTGCCGAAGAACAGCAGGTCGATGGGGCGCTCTTGCAGCGGCAGTGCGGTGCCGTCGGCCAGGTAGGGCGCGTGGCCGAAGGGCACGATGGGCACGTCCTGCGGCTCGCTGCAGTAGCTGGCGACGTTGGCGGCGTCGTAGTCCACCACCGCGGCGCCGCGCAAGAGATTCAGGTAATCGTTGCTGACGCGTGCGCCACCGTCACCCAGCTGTTCCAGGTTGACGAACACGCAGGCGTGGCGGCGCTGCCAGTCGGCGGGAAAGCCCAGGTGGGCGCCGAAGACCAGGTTCACCGCGTCCTCGCGCAACCGGTTCTTGGCAATCGTCACCTCCGCGCCCATGCGCGTGAACTGGTGGCGGAAATAGCGCGCCTGGTCCAGGAAGCCCAGCGAATGGACATAGCCGGCCGGCTGGATGATGGCCAGGTGTACGGGGGGCAGTTGCATACGCAGGGTTCCTCGGCCGCCGGCGGCAACTGCCAGCGCTGAGGCGATGGTGCCTGCGCTCGCCGTGAACTAAAGCGCGATGAGACGGGCCAAGCGGCGCCTTATCGTCTTCAGGCTGCGGCGAGTGCCGTGGGCGGCAAGCCTGCCTGCTGGCGGTCGAACATGCGCTGCAGCAGGGCTTCGTAGTCGCGGGCGTAGCGGTCGGTGTCGAACAGCGGCAGGGCCAGGCGATGTTCGTCCAGCTGGGCTTTCAGGCCTTGCAGCACCTGCGGCTCGTTGGCCAGCGCGGCGGCCAGGCCCACGTAGTCGGCCTCGCTGGCGCAGGCCAGGTCGGGCAGGCCGCAGGCGTGCACCAGGCTGGCGGCCACGCGCGAGGCGTAGGTCGGGCCCGGCACCGTCAGCACCGGCACGCCGGCCCACAAGGCCTCGCTGGCGGTGGTGTGGGCGTTGCAGGGCCAGGTGTCGAGGAACAGGTCGGCCTGGCGCAGGCGGGCAATGTGTTCGCCCAGATGCAGCTTGGGCGCCCAGAAAATGCGGCTGGCCGGCACGCCGCGGGCTTCCAGCTCGCGCTGCAGGTTGGCCTGGCCGTGCGGGTTCCAGGCCAGCATCCACAGCACCGCCCGGGGGGCCTGCGCGAGGATCGCGGCCCACAGGTCCAGCATGTGCGGCGACATTTTGTAGACCTGGTTGAAGCAGCACAGCACGACCGCGTCTTCCGGCAGGCCCAGGCTGGCGCGGCTGGGGGCTGGCGGCAGCGGGCGCTGGCGGTCGTTGGGCTGGTAGCTGTTGGGCAACTGGGCGATGTGTTCGCTGTAGTTCGCGGCGTGCGAGAGCGGCGTCACCACCGGGTCGCCAATCATGTAGTCGATGTAGTCGGCCCCCGTCGTGGCCGGATAGCCGAGGTAAGCCACCTGCACCGGCGCCGGCCGCTGGGCCAGCAGCTCGAAGCGGCTGCCGCGGGTGTGGCCCTTGAGGTCGACGGCAATGTCGATCGCGTCGTCGCGCATGCGCTGCGCGATGGCCGTGTGGGTCAGGTGCGTCACGTCCACGAAATGCTCGCAGGCCGCGCGCACCCGGCGCATCACGGCGCTGCCGTCGTTGATGCTGTGCGAGTAGAGCGTGACTTCGAAGCGGCTGCTGTCGCGCCGCTCCAGCAGCTCGGCCATCAGCACCGAGGTGGCATGCTGGTGGAAGTCGGAAGACAGGTAGCCGACGCGGATGCGGCCCGGGCGGCGCGGGCCCACCGGCGCCGGCAGTGGCTTGAGCTCGCGCGCCAGGCCCTTGGCGCGGATCTCGCCAATGCGGCGCTGCTGGGCAGGCGTGGCGTCCACCGCCAGCAGTGCAAACGGCGAGAGCAGCTGGCCGGTCTTGGCGTCGGCCTGGTCAATCGCCTGCAGCAGCTCGGCGGTGTCCTGGTCGACCAGGCGCCAGTCGCAGGTCTGCCGGCCTTCGTGCACCAGCAGTGACAGGGCGAGCGCGCGGGTGCTGTCGCTGTCCAGCGAGACGGCGGTGCGGAAGCATTCGGTGGCCTCGCGTGTCAGGCCCAGGTCCTTGAAGCACAGGCCCAGGCGGTAGTGGGTCAGCGCATCGTCGATCTTCAGCGCCAGGGCCTGGAAGAACGCGCTGACGGCGTCCTGCAGCCGCTGGCTCTGGAACAGCGCATTGCCCTGGGCCTGGTGCCACTCGAAGTCGCGCGCGGCCTGGGGCGGATAGGCATCGAACACCTGCGCGGCTTCGGCAAAGCGGTGCTGGCGCACCAGGCACTCGGCGAGCAGGCGGCAGGCCAGCGGGTCCTCGGGCATCAGCGCCTGCGCCTGGCGGCTGGCGTCGATGGCGGCGTCCAGCGCGCCGCCGGCCAGTTGCGCGCGGGCCAGGTTCAGCCACATCAGCCGGTCAGAGGGCGCAAGACGCGCGCCCTGGCCGAACTCGGCGATGGCGCGGTCCCAGGCGCGGTTTTTCAAGGCTTGCAGCCCCGCTTGCCAATGGCGTTCGAGGGCATTGGGGACGGCGGTGGCATGGCGGCTCATCCTTGCCACTGTGGCAGCGCTGGCGCGGCGGCAGGCGCGGATAAGCAGGCCCGCAGCCGGCCAGTTCCCTGCTATTCGACCCGCAGCCGGTCCAGCGCCGGGTCGGACGGCGGGTAGCGCAGCTTGAGCCGCTGCAGCTGGTCCTTCAGCACGGTGGCAATCATCAGGTTGCGGTGGGTCTTGGAGTCTGCCGGCACGATGGTCCATGGCGCCCAGGCGGTCGCGGTGGCGGCGATGGCCCGCTGGTAGGCCTGCTGGTAGGCGTCCCACTGCTTGCGCACGGTGAGGTCGCCGGACTGGAATTTCCAGCGCTTGGTCGGGTCGTCCAGCCGGTCCTGCAGGCGCTGGCGCTGCTCCTTGTTGGAGATGTGCAGCATGAACTTGACGATGACCGTGCCGGTTTCGCTCAGCAGGCGCTCGAAGTCGTTGATCTGGGCGTAGCGCTGCGAGGTCTGCCTGGGGCTCAGCTGGCCATTGACGACCGGCACCAGCACGTCTTCATAGTGGCTGCGGTTGAAGACGGCGATCTCGCCGGCAGCGGGCAACTGCTGGTGGATGCGCCAGAGGAAGTCATGCGCGCGCTCCGGTTCGGTCGGCGCCTTCCAGCCCACGGTGCGCACGCCCAGCGGGCTCATGCGGCCGAACACGCCGCGCAGCGTGCCGTCCTTGCCGCTGGTGTCCAGGCCTTGCAGCACGACCAGCAGCTTGAAGCGGCGGTCGGCGAAGAAGAGGTTCTGCAGCGTGTCGAGCTCCAGCGCCAGCGCGTCGACCGCGGCCTTGTCATCGGCCTTGTCGCCGCCGGAGAAGGGCTTGGCGGCGGTGTCGATGGCCGCAAGCTTGAATTCGCGGTTGGGCTTGGCGAACTGGTGGTTGGCCAGCAGCTGTTTCAGGGGGGGTTGGCGGGCAGGCATGCCGCCATGATGACAGGCGGAAGCTGGTCGACCCCGGCTTCAGCCTGCGTCAGCCAGGGCGCGGCAGGAGGCGGCTTCGGCCGGGCGGTCCATCAAGTCGTACAGCAGTGCCAGGTTGTTGGCCGCCAGCACGCTGCCGCGGCCGGCCACCGCGCCTTCCAGCTCCGGCCGCTCGCCCAGGTGCAGGCAGCGCTGCCAGGCCTGTTCGATGATCGGCAGCAGGTGTTCGGCGCGGTGGGGTTCGTCGGCGGCCCAGTCCAGCAGCAGGTCGCCCAAGGCAAAGAAGAAGTCGGGTGATTCGGCCCAGGCCACCAGCGCTTCCTCGGCCCATTGCAAGGCCTGGGCGTGGCGGCCACAGCGCTTCCAGGCGTGCAGGCGGCGGATCACCAGGTCGTGCAGCCAGGCCGGACGGCCGCGGCCGGCGCTGAGGGTCAGTGCCTCGGCGCGGTCGAAGGCGGCCACGGCGTCTGCGTAACGCTCGTACACGTCGTGGTCCTTGCCCAGCTGGTACCAGAGGTAGGCATCGGCTGGCTGTTCGCGCAAATCTGCCAGCAGCAGCCTGGCATTGCGGCCGGCCTTGGCGGCCAGTGCGGCCGGCGCGTAGCCGCTGTGGCCCACGGCCACCGGCAGGCGCTGCACATCCAGTTGGTGCTGCGGCTGTTCATGGATCCGGCCGGCGTAGCGCACATGGCCTGGCAGCACGCGGCTGAGCCAACTGGGCGCGGTGCTGGCCTGCGGGCCTTCGCCCTGGCGACTGTCCACCCGCACGGCGCCAACAAAAGTGGGTGCAAACTCACTCAGAGAAGCAAGCGCAGGGCCGCCCTCGGCAATCCATTCGTCGGCGTCCAGCACCAGGTGCCAGTCCGCACCGGCGAGGGCGAGCGCGGCATTGCGCGCCGCAGCAAAGTCATGGGTCCACTGGAAATGGGCCACGCGCGCGCCTGCGGCGCGTGCGAGGGCCACGGTGTTGTCGGTGGAGCCGGTGTCCAGCACCAGCGCTTCGTCCACCCAGGGCAGGGCACTGGCCAGCGCCCTGCCGAGCTGCTGCGACTCGTTGCGCACGATCATCACCAGCGCCACCCGGAAGCGCTGGGTGCCGGGCGGTGGGTCTTGCGGGCGGGGAGGCGGGGGCTTGGCCGTCATTTTGGAAACTTTAGGACTGCAGGGTGTCTTCAATCGGTCGATAAGCAGGGTGGGCGGTGGCCATTTGGTCGGCAAGACGACCGGCTGCCACCCAGGCCGCAAAGCGCGTCCGGTTGATCGAAGGAAAAGCGGGAAAAAAAACCCTCAAGTCCGGCGATCAAGGTTCCGAAATCCAGGGTACGGCCCCAACAAACTGAAGCGGGGGCGCAACCCCAGGGCCATTCCGGTCCTTGTTATCAAGCCCCGTGCAGGAGTTATCCCAATGTCTTCCACCATCAACACCAACGTTGCTTCGCTGAACGCACAGCGCAACCTGTCGGCCTCGCAATCGTCGTTGTCCACTTCGATGCAACGCCTGTCTTCCGGCTTGCGCATCAATTCAGCCAAGGACGACGCTGCCGGCCTGTCGATCGCCGAACGCATGAATGCGCAGGTCAGGGGCATGAACGTGGCCATCCGCAATGCCAACGACGGCATCTCGATGGCGCAGACCGCTGAAGGCGCGCTGGCCAAGGTGGGCGACTCGCTGCAGCGCATGCGTGAACTGGCGGTCCAGGCCCGCAACTCGACCAACACCAGCTCCGACAAGGACTCGCTGAACAAGGAGTTTGGCCAGCTGCAGAGCGAAATCAACCGAGTGATGGGCGGCACCAGCTTCAACGGCAAGCACATGCTGGGCGCCGATGCGACCGCCATGACCTTCCAGATCGGTGCCAACACCACCAACGACGACGTGATCAATGTCAGCACCACCAACATGGTGACTAACAGCGACATGCAGGCGGTGACCGGCTCCTCGGCGAGCATCGACGCCTCGGCCACCTCGGGCGCCATCGCCTCGGTGATCGACGACATCGACACCGCCCTGGACACGGTCAACAACCAGCGCGCGACCTTCGGTGCGACGCAAAGCCGCTTCGACGCCGTGATCTCCCAGCTGCAGCAGGGCGTAGAGGCGCAGAGCGCCGCCCGCGGCCGCATCATGGACGCCGACTTCGCGACCGAAACCGCCAACATGAGCCGCGCCCAGATCCTGCAGCAGGCAGGCACTGCGATGGTCGCCCAGGCGAACCAGCTGCCCCAGCAAGTGCTGTCGCTGCTTCGATGACGCCAAGGCGGCCCAGCAAGGGTCGCAGGTTGAACCGGTTCTGTCCGAACCGGCCTGAACCCACTGAATCCCCGAACCGGCGTTGCCAGGACGCTGCTTCGGGGTGCAGGCGCAGATAGTCCTAAAGGTTCCAAAAGTCGCATCCGATATCCCACTCACAGGACGCAAACAACGGTGTCCTGTAGGTCCGGTGAGATGGCCAAGGGTCAGGCAAATGAGTAGTTGCCCGACCGGAGGAGCACCCGGCGCTTAGGCGAAAGACGAACCGCCGGTGCTTTAACCGGAAGACTTTTGGAACCCATTCTGGAGTAACTATCATGGCTCAAACCATCAATACCAACGTTGCCTCGCTGAACGCTCAACGCAACCTGGCTTCTTCGCAATCGTCGCTGTCCACCTCGATGCAGCGCCTGTCTTCGGGCATGCGCATCAACTCGGCCAAGGACGACGCCGCTGGCCTGTCGATCGCCGAACGGATGAATTCGCAGGTTCGCGGCATGAACGTCGCGATCCGCAATGCCAACGACGGCATTTCGCTGGCGCAGACCGCTGAAGGTGCACTGGCCAAGGTGGGCGACTCGCTGCAACGCATGCGTGAACTGGCAGTGCAGGCACGCAACGCCACCAACACCAGCTCCGACAAGGATTCGCTGAACAAGGAATTCGGCCAGCTGCAGGAAGAAATCACCCGTGTGATGGGGGGTACCTCCTTCAACGGCAAGCACATGCTGGGCGCCGATGCGACCGCCATGACCTTCCAGATCGGCGCGAACACCAGCGCGGACGACACCATCACCGTGAACACCACCAACATGGTGACGAACACGGACATGATCGCTGTCACCGGCTCGTCGGCTGCCATCGATGCAAGCGCCACCTCGGGTGCCCTGGCGACGGTGATCGACAACATCGACACCGCCATCAACACGGTGAACGACCAGCGCGCCACCTTCGGTGCCACGCAAAGCCGCTTCGACGCGGTGATCGCCAACCTGCAGCAAGGCGTGGAATCGCAAAGCGCAGCCCGCGGCCGCATCATGGACGCTGACTTCGCGACGGAAACCGCGAACATGAGCCGCGCCCAGATCCTGCAGCAGGCCGGCACCGCGATGGTCGCCCAGGCCAACCAGCTGCCGCAGCAGGTCCTGCGTCTGCTGCAGTAAACAAAGGGCTGAGGAAGCCGGCGACACGGGGGCGACCCCGGCCTCGCTGGCCTCCTTCTGAACGTTGGCCCCCCATCCGCACCCGGCTTTTGGCCGGGTTCGGCGTCCCGGCGAAAGCCAGGATGGAAGAAGACCCGATTCGGCTTGCATTTCGCGGCTTTGCAGATCGGGCACTGCTTTGAGAATCACACCTAACGCATCGCCCTTGCTCGGGCGGCGTGGTCCGGAAGCACTGACGAGTCCGGTGCCGTGTCAATCCGACGCGGCGCTTTTCGACGGTGATCGAGTGCCGGGCTGTAGGGCCCGCGGCGGTTTCAAACCCGCAGCGGTTCATGCAAGCCGGCACGTTCGCCGGGTGTGGTTGATTCTTGAGGAGTGCTCACATGCCGCAGACCATTAACACGAACATCGCTTCGCTCAACGCGCAGCGAAACCTGAACATGTCGCAGTCGTCGTTGCAGACGTCGATGCAGCGACTGTCGTCCGGCATGCGTGTCAATTCCGCCAAGGATGACGCTGCAGGCCTGGCGATTGCAGAACGCATGAATTCGCAGGTGCGCGGCATGAACGTTGCGATCCGCAACGCGAATGACGGCATCTCGCTCTCGCAGACCGCGGAAGGCGCTTTGTCCAAGGTGGGCGACGCGTTGCAGCGCATGCGGGAACTGGCTGTCCAGGCACGAAACTCGACGAACTCGAGTTCCGACAAGGACTCGCTGAACAAGGAATTCACCCAGCTGCAGTCGGAAATCAACCGAGTGCTGGGTGGCACGACCTTCAACGGCAAGCACATCCTGGGCGCCGATGCGACGACGCTGACCTTCCAGATCGGCGCCAACACGACGACCGACGACGTGATCGACGTGGCGACGACCAACATGGCGACGTCCAGCGACATCACCACGGTCACCTCGACCAGCGCGGTGATCGATGCTGCGGCGACCTCGGGCGCGATTGCCGATGTGATCAACAACATCGACGCGGCCATCGACACCGTCAACAACACCCGTGCGACCTTCGGTGCGACCCAGAGCCGCTTCGACGCGATCATCTCCAACCTGCAGCAATCGGTCGAGAACCAGGCCGCCGCGCGCAGCCGGATCATGGACGCCGACTACGCGCAGGAAACCGCCAACATGAGCCGCGCGCAGATCCTGCAGCAGGCCGGCACGGCGATGGTGGCCCAGGCCAACCAGCTGCCGCAGTCGGTGCTGAAGCTGCTGGGCTGATCTCCGGCCGGGGGCCGCGCAAACGCGGCGCGACGCCGGCTTTCTTTCCGGTGCGCAGCCCCTCAAGTTCGTGGTGCTCGCGCCGACATTGTTGTCACAGAACCGGTGATTCCTCGCCGGACAGAAGGACGGGCCGACCATGACCAGCAGCACTCTTTCCTCGATGGGCGTTGGCTCCGGGCTGGACGTCACTTCCATCATCAAGTCGCTGATGGCGGTCGAGCACAGGCCGGTTGACCTGCTGGCCACCGAGCAGACGACGCTCAGCACCACGCTGTCCTCAATGGGCAAGATGCAGAGCTATGCCTCGACCATGGGCGACAAGGCCCAGGCGCTGGCCGACCTCAGCCTGTGGTCGAAGAAGAGTTTCACTTCCAGCGACAGCACGGCCGTTGCCGGCTCGGCCGAAGATGGCACAGCCGCTGGCAGCTATTCCGTCTCCGTGCAGGCCCTGGCCTCGTCCCAGACGCTCACCTCGGGCGCGTTTTCGTCTTCCAGCGCAACGCTGAGCGAAGGCACGTTGACGATCGAACTGGGCACCTGGGGCAGCGGCAGTCCTGCGAGTGGCTTCACTGCCAAGGATGGCAGCAGCGCGCTGAACATCACCATCGGCCCGGACGACACCAGCCTGACGTCCGTTCGGGACAAGATCAACGCGGCGGGTGCCGGCGTCACGGCCAGCATCGTCACTGACGCCAACGGCTCGCGCCTGTCGCTGCGCTCCACCGCCACCGGCGCCGAGAACGGCTTCCGCATCACGGCGAGCGAAACCAGTGACGATGGCGATGCCGGCACCGGTCTGTCGGCACTGGCTTATGACGCCACCGCGTCCAGCAACACGATGACACGTAACCTGGCGGCCGGCAATGCCAAAGCCACGGTCAACGGCATCCAGGTCGAGTCCAGCACCAACACCTTCAGCACCGTGGCCGAAGGCGTGACCTTCACCGTGGGCAAAGTGACTGGTGACGCGACCACCGAGATCACCATCACCGACAACACCGACGCGGTGACCACCGGCATCAAGGATTTCGTCAAGGCCTTCAATGACTTGGCCAGCTACATCAAGGACCAGACCAAGTACGACGAAACGGCCAAGAAGGGCGCGCCGCTGCAGGGTGACCGCACCGCCATCGGCTTCCAGTGGCAGATGCGCGGCATCATCAACGACGGCACCAAGGCCTCGTCTTCGCTGTCGCACCTGTCCGACATCGGCATCTCCATGGCCGCGGACGGCACCCTGAAGCTGGACAGCGCCAAGCTTGAAACTGCGATGAAGAATCCGGCCGAGGTGCGCAAGGCGCTGGCCACCGACGGCGCCGATGCCGAGAGCTCCGGCTTCATGGATCGCTTCCGCGACCTTGCCGACGCCGCCACCGCTTCGGACGGCAGCCTGCAGACCCGGCAGGATGCGCTGAACGCCGCGATCAAACGCAACCAGTCGCAGCAGGACTCGATGGAGGCCCGTTTGGTCGGCGTCCAGGCCCGCTACGAGGCCCAGTACCAGGCGCTGGACACGCAGATGGCGTCGCTCAACGCCTTGTCGTCCTATGTCACCCAGCAGATGGCGGCCTTGTCGTCGTCGTCCTGAGCGCCGGAAAGATAGGTACTTTCCCTAGGTTCATGTCATCGAAGGCGCCTGCGGGCGCCTTTTTTCATGGGCTTTCCAGGGCCGTTCCACAGAGGGAAAAGCCCCTGGATCTGTCTTGAAACTGTCCGGAAACCCGGGGTGATACGGGAGATCGGTCCGCCTCAAGTGCCCGCACGGGGCACCGATAAACAACACAAGCGGAACAACAAACGGACTTCACAAAATGTTCACCCCCAGCTTCTCCTACGCGCTCGGCCAAGCCGGTGCCATGGCCCACGCCTACCGCCGCGTGAGTGTCGAGACCAGCATCGTCGATGCTTCGCCGCACAAACTGGTGGAGATGTTGTTCGACGGCTTCATGGAATCCGTCAGCCAGGCCCGCGGCTACATGCGCTCTGGCGAGATCGAGTCCAAGGGCAAGGCCATCAGCCGTGCCGCCCGCATCGTCGAAGAAGGGCTGAAGGCCGGCCTGAACCTGAAGGATGGCGGCCGCCTGGCGCTGGACCTGCAGTCGCTCTACGCCTACCTGACCATGCGCCTGACGCTGGCCAACATCCGCAACGACGAAAAGATCCTCGATGAGTGCGCCTCGCTCGTCGATCCCCTGCGCCAAGCCTGGAAGGCCATTGGCCCTCAGGTCCACCAAGGCCTGAACTGAGCCGTGCGTTTTGACACGCCGAGACCCGACACGACATGCCGGAACACTGAAATGAGCACCAACTTGCTGAACTTTTACGAGGCGATCGAACGCGCCAGCGCCGACATGGTCGAAGCCGCCCGCGTTGGCAACTGGGATGAAGTCGTCAAGCTCGAAGGCGCTTGCGCCGTCCTGATTGCCCAGTTGAAGAACGCTGCCCACTCCGAATCGCTGCAGGCCGAGGAAAGCAAGGTCAAGTCGCGCATCATGCAGCGCATCTTGCTGAACGATGCCGAGATCCGCCATCTGGCCGAGCCCTGGCTGGACGACCTCGACCAGATGATGACCGGCCGCAGCAAGACGCTGCACTGAGCGGCTGTCCGCAGCCCCACGCGCTCATCGCCTCCGGACTGGATTCACCGATGTTTTCCGACACCCGCCCGGCCCCGATCAACCCGCATGCGGGTTCATCGATGCAGGAGTTCCGCATTGACGAGCCGCACGAGATCCGCGCACTGCTCAAGGCGCTGATGGACCGCAGCGTGGTGATCAACCTCAGCGGGTCCGACGGCACGGCCTACCAGACCACGCTGTGGAGCATCGACGCGACACAGGGCAAGCTGGCCTTCAGCGTGGACCTGATGTCGCCCGCCGCGCAGCGCCTGGTCGAGGCCGAAGAGGCCTCGGCCGTCGGCTATCTGGACCAGATCAAGCTGCAGTTCGACGTGACCGACCGGTTGCTGGTGCATGGCAAGAACGCCTGCGTGCTGCAGACCAGCATGCCGCGCGAACTCTTCCGCTTCCAGCGCCGCTCAGCCTACCGCGTGCGCACGCTGGAACGCACCTCGCCGACGGCGAGCTTTCGCCACCCGCAGATCCCCGACATGCGGCTCGAGCTGCGTGTGCTGGACGTCAGTGCTGGCGGTTGCGCGCTGTTCCTGCCGGAAAACGTGCCCCCGGTCGAGCCTGGCGTGGTCATCCACGGCACCCGGCTCTCGCTGGACGGCGACACCGAATTCCAGACCAGCCTGATGGTCCACCACGTCACCTCCATCCAGCCGCAAGCCAAGGGCGTGCGCCTGGGCTGCGAACTGACCCGCCTGGACGCCAACGCGACCCGCGCGCTTCAGCGGTATATCGACAACACCCAGAAGCGCCGACGCATGCTGTCGCTGGACTGAGGCCCTTCGGCCCGGCCTCAGCACCAGTCGCGCAGCGACGCCACCACGCGCCCGAGCACCGTCACGGCGGGCGTGGCCTCCAGGTCCAGGTCGAAGGCGGGATACGCCGGGTTGGCGCTGCTCACCCGGATCAAGCCGTCCGGCAGCCGCTGGCACAACCTCACCAGCGTTTCCGGGCCTTGCAGCAGCGCGTACATGAAGCCGCTGCGCGGCACGGTGTCCTTCAGATGGATCACCACCAGGTCGCCGCTTCGCAGGGCCGGCTCCATGGCATTGCCATCCACCGTGACCACGCAAAGGGCCTCCGGCTTCAGCTCCCGTGCCGCCAGCCAGTCCTCTGGCAGCCGCAGCGCATGGCCTGGCCCGTAGCGGGCCGTCGGCTCGTTCACGCCATCCACCCTGTGCCAGCCGATGGCCGGGGCTTGGTCCGCGCGCTGCATCGGCGATTCACCCGTCAACAGCCAGACGGGATTGATGCCATACGCCGCGTGCAGCCCGGCCAGGAACTCGGCGCTGGGCAGGCGCCTGCCTGAGAGATATGCCCGCACCGTGCTGAACGGAACACCGGCCCGGCTGGCGAACCGCGCCTGATCCACGCCCGCCTCGGCCATCGCCGAGCGCAGCCGCGCCGTGACCGCAGCGACGTCAAGTGCCGGCGCCTGACGGGAAGACGCGGCATCCGCGCTGGGCACGAAAGACTTGGAAGGCATGAGGGGTGGCGGAATTGATAGCGATTCGCTACGAATTCTCCCCCAGTTCACCCCTGTGCCCGGGTGAGCTTCGCCGTGACGAACCTGTGCCCTTGCGCTTTTCATCCCCATGCCAGAGGACAGGATGCTCTTGTGGATGTCCTTTATGGAGCTTTATCATTGATCCAAAACGAGCATCAAACTCAGGGGAATTGATCAATGAGGTCTCGAAAAGAGCAATGTCCTCCGCTTCTGACGCCGGAAGAGGTCAAGACCCGGTTGAAGCAGGAGGGCATGACACTCAAGCAGTGGGCAGAACTCAACGACTTTCGCTATCAGGCCGTGAGCCAGGTGCTCCGTGGCGTGAACCGTGCCACTTTCGGAGATGGCCATCGCATTGCCAAGGCGCTGGGGCTCAAATGACCGCGGCGCCCACCCCCTGGACCGCCGGCGACATGCGGCCCCGCCGGCTGTACCTGTCCATCTGCCATGCCTATGAGCGCCTGGGCCCTCATGCCCGCAGCGCGCTGCGCCAGGCTGTGGGCCCGGAAAGCTCGCTGCCGAATGTGATGGCGGCCGCCCAGCTCATCGTGGGCACCACCGATGCCGATGACCTCGCGCTGGTCGTGGCGCGACTCATCAGCATGAGCAACGAAAACGCCGCCAGCGTGGGTCTGCATTGGCCACAGCCGTCCGGCGATCCGGGAGACCCGTGATGAGAACTGCTGCCTGTATCCGTCAAATGCCTCACCAGATACCCCGTTTTGGGGATGGGCGACCACCCCTTCCTCACCTAATCTCCAACGCGCAAAAAACACGGAGGGTGGAATGTCCAGAACGATCAAATGCCTGATGGCATTGGCAGGCGCATTGCTGCTGCATGGGGTGCATGCGGACGAGTATGACGAAGCTTATAAGCGGGTAGGTGCACTCAAAACGATCACGGCTTACGGTCCCGATCTATTCGGTGACAAAGTCAATCTGTACGACGGTTCTCTTGAATTTATCCAGCAGGACGTTTCTCTGCCAGGAAATAATGGTTTGGAAGTGGCGGTGGGTCGACGGCGCGGCACGGGGACCCCTATCAACGTGTCGACATCTCAGCCTTCGGGGATGACTGGGTCCTTCGGAGACTGGGAGCTGGAGATCCCGCATTTGCACGGAAGATTCTCTTTCGGAGTTCGTAACAAGGGTTGGTCTCCGGATGATGGCGGCAGCTACAAGCGATGCACCAGGTTTGGCATCCCGATCGGCGCCGTCAGTTCCGACGGAACACTCTATACCGATTCGCGTGGTTTTTGGCATGGCTCATTTCTGTATATCCCGGGCAAGGGTGACCAAGAAATGGTTATCAGGTCCTCCGTCAATACGGCCGCGCCTGGCGGCAGTGCGACAAATTATCCCATCGTCACGCACGACGGCTATCAAGTCAGATGCGGCATTGATTTGGTCAATGGATCCGGTGAGGGATTTTTGGTTCTTTCACCTCAAGGGGTGACGTATCGTTTTGATCGGATCATGTCTTGGTATGCACCGGCATACCCGGTCAGTGGCACTGCACTGGCAAATCGGAGAAAGGCAGACCGGTTGAAGGCGGGTATCGCACCGTCAGGGGATGCCGGGGCGATTGGCGTTAGCACAGCGGAGTACTGGATCGTACCGAGTAGCGTAACCGACCGTTTTGGCAATACCGTCACCTACAACTGGGATGCGACGCAGCCGAAGAAGCTGAATTCGATTGTTGCAAGTGATGGGCGAAGAATAGATTTCGCTTACGATGCCATACCAAATATCACACAAATATCTGTTGGCTCCCAGATTTGGAAATATGGATATACCAATGGCTATCTAAGTTCCGTCACGTTGCCAGACAATTCTGCTTGGGGTTTTTCGATTTCGCCTGCTCAAGCAACTGCCTCATTTGTGGGGGGTGGCAATTGCAATGTCGAGGGCGATCTGTATGGTGCGAATCAAACAGTGACATTCGCACATCCCTCGGGAGCCATGGGGACGTTTCAGTTGGCACCTGTGAAGCATGGCCGTGCGCTTGTATCGAGCAATTGCGCATCAGCTGCAGGCAACCCTGCTTTAAGCTACCCGCTGTATCCCCGTTACTACCCGGTGATGTCGCTCATGTCCAAGAGCATCACCGGGCCGGGCTTGGGTAATTTGAGCTGGAACTATGGCTATCCAACGGCCGTCGGCTCGTGGAGCAGCTGCACTTCGGGTTGCGGGGGGACCAAGACTGTCGCTGTCACTGACAGCGAAGGCAAGGTCGTCAAGCACACCTTTGGCACCGTCTGGGGCGCCAACGACGGCCAGTTGCTGACCGTCGCGGAAGGCACGGCGACCACGGTCTTGAAGACCACCAACTACAGCTATGGCGCGTGGTCCGACGGCGGCGGCCAGCCCTTCCCGCAGCAGATCGGCTACAGCGACGCCGAAGGCGACCACTTCCGGGTGGAGCAACTCACGCCGCAACGCAGCAAGATCATCAGTCAGCAAGGTTCGACATTCCAGTGGTATGCCAATGCCTACGATAAATTTGCTCGCCCTATTGATGTGACCAGGTCGAGCAGCCTAGGCTATTCAAAGGAAGAGTCCCTTACCTACAAAGACCTTTTCTCCTATCCGGACAATTCTCCTTTGTGGGTCATCGGGTTGCCCCAGAGTTCGACGATTGTTCAACCTACCCCCGCGACGCAGCTCTATTGGAACTCCTATGACACGCTCGGTCGCCTGACCACCGACTACAGATTCGGTTTCTGGCAGCACATTCGCACCTACAACACTGACGGCACGTTGGCCACGGTAACGGACGGGGCACAGGCCGCGCACGTCATTGGACTGAGCAACTGGAAACGCGGCGTGCCGCAAACCATCAGTTACCCCACCGGCCACAGCAAGAGCGCCGTCGTCAACGACTACGGCCGCATCACATCGCTGACAGACGAGGCGGGCGCCACCACCGGCTATGACTACGACGCACTGGGCCGGCTCAAGACCATCACCTATCCCGCTGAAACCGGATTCACCTACAACGCCACCAACGTCACCTTCGCGCCCATCACCGGCAGCGCGCCCTACGGTCTGGCCGCAGGAACCTGGAAACAGACGCTGACCACCGGCAATCTGCTCGAAGAAAACTACTTCGACGCCCTGTGGCGCCCGGTGATCTCCCACCGCAAGGACACCGGCAGCGGCAAGGAACGCTTCGTCGTCAAGTCCTATGACGTGGACGGCCACACGCTGTTCGAGTCCTACCCGCTGGACAGCCTGAGCAGCTACAGCGGCGAGTTCGCCGGCACCAACACCTTGCGCGACGCGCTGAGCCGGCCGTACCAGATCCAGCAGTCGAGCGAGCTGGGCACGCTGCCCCTGACCACGTACATCGACTACCTCAGCGGCCTGCAGACCAAGACCACCAACCCGCGCGGCAAGGCCACCACCGTCTCGTACCAGGCGTTTGACGAGCCGGGCGACGGCGCGCCGGTGAAGATCGCAGCACCGATCGCCACCACCGCCATCGACCGCAACGTCTTTGGCGAAACCAAGGCCATCACGCGCTCGGGTGCCCTCAACGGCGCCACCGTCTCGGCCACGCGCAGCTACGTCTACGACGGCTACCACCGCCTGTGCAAGCGCATCGACCCGGAAAGCGGCGCCACCGTGATGGGCTACGACGCTGCGGGCAACATCGCCTGGCAGGCCGAAGGACTGGCGCTGCCGGACACGGCGGCCTGCAACCAGGGCTCCGTCGGCGCAACGGCCAAGGCCAACTTCGGCTACGACGCCCGCAACCGCCTGCTCACCACGTCCTACGGCGACGGCACGACCCTGGGCACCACCCGCACGCTGACCGGCGACGGCTTGCCCGCCACCGTGGCCAAGGGCAACACCAGCTGGACCTACACCTACAACAACCGCCGCCTGCTCACCGACGAAGTGCTCGCCTTCACCGGTGGCAGCAGCTACGCCATCAAGCACGAGTACAACGCCAACGGCGATGAAAGTTACTTGACCTATCCGGACAGTGCCCGCCCTGCCCAGAGCCCCACCGCCTTCGGCGAACAAGGCAGCGCCGGCACCCATGCCACAGCTGTCACCCGAAAAGCCAATGGCGCGCTGACTGGCTACACATTCGGCAATGGCATCGTGCGCCAGATTTCGTTGAACGACCGCTTCCTGCCCAGCAGCATCACCGACACCAACCCCGGCGCGGGCACGGTCTACCAGGTCGGCCTCACCTACGATGCCAATGCCAACGTCGCCACGCTGAACGACTACCTGGCCACGACCGACACCACCGCCGGCTCGCACAACCGCACGATGGGGTATGACGACCTGGACCGCCTGAAGACCGCCAGTTCACCCAACGAATGGGGAGACGCCGTCTATTGGTATGACCCGCTGGACAACCTGCGCACCCGAACCCGCACCGGGCAGGAAGTCTGGACCGGCTACGGCAGCGACAACCGCATCAACGGCTTCACCGTCAACGGCGTGGGCCACACCCTCACACAGGACGCCAGGGGCAACATCACCCAGCGCGGCAACCTGGTGATGAACTGGGACGCCGAGAACCGCCTCACCTCCGTCACCGGCCCCACCAGCCAGAGCTACGAATACGACGGCAACGGCCGCCGGGCGCTGGTGCACAACGCAGACGGCAGCAGCCTGGTGCAGGTCTACAGCAGCAAGGGCCTGCTGCTGTTCGGCCAGAAGCTCAACGCCAGCGGCGCCGTCACCCAGAACACCAAGACCTTCTTCCTCGACGGCAAACCCATCGTCGAGATCAACGGCAGCACGGCCAGCTACCTGCACACCGACGCGCTGGGCAGCCCCGTGCTGCGCACCGACAGCAGCCGCGCCGGCACCGCAGACACCGCCTACGACCCCTGGGGCGACACCTGGACCGGCAACGAACCCAGCACCTTCGGCTACACCGGCCACGTCAACGACACGGCCACCGGGCTGGTGCAGATGCAGCAGCGGTATTACGATCCGTTGCTGGGGAGGTTTTTGACGGCGGATCCGGAGCCGGTCAATACCAAGGATGGTTCGAACTTCAATCGGTATTGGTATGCGAATAATAATCCGTATCGCTTCACGGATCCGGATGGGCGACTCAGTTGTGCCGACATGGGAGGGAATTGCCAAAGCTTTGGCAGCTTGCCCTCAAGGCAGACCACGCTCGTCACAGCAGGCGCAGTATTGGGTGGCACCGTGGGAGCGGTCGGTGCGACCGCTTGCACTACCCTCACTGGAGGTATTTGCGGGTTGGGTGCACCGACCATTGTGGTGGCCAGCATCACGGGCGGTGCCCTTGTGGGAGGGCTCATCAACAATGCCGCGTCCTGGCTTGAAGATGTGCTTCTCAACGAGGGGACAAACAGCGAAAATAAGCCGAAGAATACGGTAAGTCCCGGTACCTCGAATCCGATGGAAGGCGAGCCTGGTTCTACGAGCACCAGCAACAACAGCAAGGGCAACAAAAATCAAGTCCGAACCTATGGTACGGACGGCTGGCCGGAGAAGGACGTTGACTACGACCATAGTCATGGAAAGGGAAGGAATAACGTGGGAAGTCCGCACGCTCATGATTGGGGAAGGCCTGCAGGTGGTGGCCGCCCAACTCAGGCTGATCGTGGGCCTGCGCGACCACTCCTGCCCGGTGAAGGAAGTTGAGATGAACCCGCTTGTATTTGAAGAAACAGGCTCGCTGGGGGACCCGGCGCTGCACGATGCGTGCATCTATCGGATCGACTTCGGGGACAAGCAAGTAACTTTTTTTTGCCGTGCCCCAGACGGGCAGAGCACTCGACTAGAGCTTCGCGGAGTGGAGCACATGCTTTCGAACGGGCTTGCCGAGCAAAACGTCCTGCTAGACGTCTGCGTAGAGGATGATTCAGATGTCTGTGTTCAAGTCCTCAGTCGCGTTCTCCCGGGCGCAGGGGTATCCCAGCAGGCATACCGCGATCTAGTACTGCAACGGCTTCAACAGAAGCAATTGATGCTTCTTCGATTCTCTCCCTCGTACGGGGGCGAAATACTGGTGCTCTGCAAAGAGGCGCTGTACGAGAGTGAGTCATGACCAATCCACCGAACTTAAGCCATGTCATCCCTTGTAAGCAAAACGGGGATGAGGCTTGACACGATCAGTTGGGCGGGGAGTGGATCGGCCGGTGATGAACTGCTGGGTGTTGGCGGCCAAGGCAGCCAGGATCTCTTTGATGAGGCCCAGCACATCGCCCACCAGCAGCAACACCGCGGGCAACGTGCGTCCTGATTAGTCACGAGTCTCAGCTTGTTGACGAATATCCCGCTCAGTCAGTGGACGCCCTCGGGCCACATTACCGAGCAGATCCCGGAGCAAGCCGTGCAGGTCAAACCGATGGTTGAAGCGGTAGTTGAAGGCGCCAAGGTAGTGAGACGCGTACTTGGCGAACCGGAAGGCCTTGTGAGCGCCGCTGATGGCCGTCTTGAGGTTGCCCAGCACCGTGTTGACCCACTTGAGGATTTCCATCTCTCGTGGCTTGCGCTGGCCCACGACGATGAAAGAGTGCGCGCAGCCCGCATCGATCACCCCGGCAAAGCAGTTGAGCCCGTCGCTCAGCACGTCTGTGCCGGGCTGAAGGTTCAAGCCTGCCCACTGCGCAATGGCCTGACGGGTGAAGCCGCTCAAGGCCGAGATCCTGGCCTGCATCGGGTGGCCTTGCTGATTGAGCGAGACCGCCGCCACGATGGGCACCTTGTTGGGCGAACCCCGCCCGCCAGGGCCGGGGCGTTCTCCGCCGAGATAGGCATCATCAAGCAGCACCTGGCCTTGCAGCGGCACCTGGGCATCGGCCTGGGACATCGTGTCCATCAGCTTGTGTTGCACCAACCAGGCGGTGCGGTAGCTCACTCCCAGGTGACGCTTCAAGGCCAGGGCCGACAAGCCTGTCTTGGCCTGGCTGATGAGGTACATCGCCAGAAACCAAGTCCTCAGCGGCAGCTTGGTGCCTTCCAGCACCGTGCCCGCGGTCAGCGAAGTCTGATGCCGGCAAGCGCCGCACTGCAGCAACGTGCGGCTGCCATGGTGAACGCGGTAGTGCCCCGTCCAGCCATAGGCTGGGCAATGGAACCCGGTGGGCCAGCGCGCCTTCTCCAGCGCCAACGCACATTGCACCTCAGTGCCAAAGTCCTGCATGAACTCGTGCAGCGACATGCCTTGCTGAAACTGGACTCGGTTCATCGCCATCACGATCTCCTGGCCTGCGAATCCGTTCAGGCTACGCGGCCACTGGCTCACAGGGTGCGCCAGGCTGAGGGTCATGACTAATCAGGACGTGCGTTGCAGGCAGATGGCGGCGTGGCTGCGGTTGCAGCGGCGCTCGGCTTTGCGATCCCGGGTCACCCATTAGCCGCCTCCGTCAATAGGGACGAGCAGATTTCTGCGGCCGTCCCCGCATTTTTCAATTCAAAGCCTGCATTCCCAGCCGTTGAGGTCACTGCACACTTGGTTCTCGAAGATTGGTTGCGTCGCTGCGCAAGCGTCACCCATCAGGATCAAGGCCTGGGCGCTCTGTAGCGCTTGGCCCTTGGTGGCGTTTGCTGTCCCAAGAACCCCTGGCAGCCTGTTGGAAGAAAACTACTTCGACGCGCTGTGGCGCCCGGTGATCTCCCGTCGCAAGGACAACACCACCGGCAAGGAGCGCTTCGTCGTCAAATCCTACGACGTGGACGGCCACACCCTGTTCGAGTCCTACCCCCTGGACAGCCTGAGCAGCTACAGCGGCCAGTTCGCAGGCACCAACACCCTGCGTGATAGGGATTTGCGTCTTCGCGCAATCTCCTGACACTGCTCTGCACCACCACCCGCAGCCTCATGAGGGCTTGGGGCTGGCTTCGCGCATTGCGAAGCCGGCCGCGGGTGCCTCTTTGTCCTGCGGAGTATTTGATGTTGTTTGCTGCTGTCTGGCGCGCCGTGCTGGTGCTGGGAATTTCTTCTTCGGCGCTGGGTGCGTCGGCTGCCATCGCCGCGCCCTTGTGGCGTGACGTGCCGCCCGCGCAGGCGGCCCAGGCCTTTTCGGTGCAGGCTGCACTGGCTGCGCCCAAGGCCCGCTGGGTGCAGTGGGACAGCGCTTTGCTGCAGGCGCTGGTCGAGCGTGTGCCGGCCGCCAGCAGTGCCGAGGCCTTGCGCCCGCTGCTGGACCTGCCGATGCCCGATGGCAGCATGCTCACCTTCCGCCTCTCGCCGGTGGACGTGATGGCACCCGGCCTTGCCGCGCGCTACCCGCAGATCCACAGCCTGGTTGGCACAGCGGTCGACCAGCCTGGCGTGACGGCCCGCATCGACTTCAGCCCGCACGGCTTCAAGGCCATGGTGTTCACGCCGCAGGGCCGGGTCTTCATCGACCCGGGCCGCGATGCGAATGCCGGCCTGCACCAGGTCTACCTGCGCCAGGACCTGCCGCTGCGCCACCGCGACGCAGACCAGGTGCTCACGCCGCCGGGTGGCAAGGCCTCGTCTGCCCGCGCGACTGCAGGCCTGGCGGGCGCCACCACCGGCACCGAGCTGCTGACCTACCGGCTGGCGCTGGCCACCACCGGCGAATACGCCAAGTTCCAGGATCCGGACGCCTCGCCGACCAACAAAGCCGGCGTGCTGGCCGAACTGGTCAGCCTGACCAACCGCGTCACTGGCGTCTACGAGCGCGAGGTGGGCATTCGCCTGCAACTGATCGAAGGCGAAGACGCCATCATCTACACCGATGCCGGCACCGATCCGTATGCCAACAACAATGGCAGCTCGATGCTGGGCCAGAACATCCGCACGCTGCGCACGGTGCTGGGCAACGACGCCTTCGACATCGGCCATGTGGTGAGCACCGGCGGCGGCGGCGTGGCCTACCTGGGCGTGATCTGCAGCAGCAACAAAGCCGGCGGCGTGACCGGCCTCGGCTCGCCGGTGGGCGACGGTTTCTACATCGACTACGTGGCGCACGAGATGGGCCACCAGTTCGGTGCCAACCACACCTTCAACAGCGTGACCGGCTCTTGCGGCGGCGGCAACCGCGCTGCCAGCGCGGCCTACGAGCCGGGCAGCGGCACCACCATCATGGGCTATGCCGGCATCTGCGGCGCGGACGACATCCAGCCGCACAGCGACGCCCAGTTCCACAGCGCCAGCTACGACGAGATCGTGGCCTACACCCGCAGCGGCGGCGGCGCGAGCTGCGCCGCGGTGACCGCTTCGGGCAACACGCCGCCTACCGCCACGGCGCCAGCCGGTGGCTTCACCATCCCGGCCAACACGCCTTTCGAGCTCACCGGCAAGGGCAAGGACGCGGATGGCAAGAAGACGCTGAGCTACCAGTGGGAAGAGCGCGACCTGGGTCCCGGCGGCTCGCCTGACGCGCCCACCGGCACCGCGCCGCTGTTCCGCGCCTTCCCGCCGGTGGCCTCGACCACGCGCACCTTCCCGCAGCTGAGCGACCTGCTGGGCAACACCCACACGCTGGGCGAGCTGCTGCCCACCGAAACCCGCCCGCTGAACTTCCGCTTCATCGTGCGTGACAACCAGGCGGCGCCGTCTGCCGGTGGCCTGGCCAGCGCCGACCTGAGCTTCAACGTGACGGCAGACGCCGGCCCGTTCAAGGTCACCGCGCCGAACACCAACGTGCAGGCCACGGCTGGCGGCACGCTGAAGGTCAAGTGGGACGTGGCCAAGACCGACGTGGCGCCTGTGTCCTGCGCGGCCGTGGAGATCTGGCTGTCCACTGACGGCGGCCAGACCATGGGCTACCAACTGAAGGCCAAGGCTGCCAACACCGGCTCGGCGAAGGTCACGCTGCCGGCGGTGAGCACCTCGCAGGCCCGCATCAAGGTGAAGTGCCACGGCAACGTGTTCTTCGACATCTCGGACGTGGATTTCCGCATCGGCGGATGAAGCCGCTCGGGATTCGCCCATGAAAAAACGCGGCCTCGGCCGCGTTTTGCGTTGCGTTGCCGCCGAGGCGGCCTGGCAGATCAGCGTTCTTCGCCGGCAATCGTGCGGTAGGCGAAGGCGCCGAGCAGGGCACCGGCAATCGGTGCCACCCAGAACAGCCACAGCTGGCCGAGCGCCCAGTCGCCGACGAACACCGCCACGCCGGTGCTGCGCGCCGGGTTGACCGAGGTGTTGGTCACCGGGATGCTGATCAGGTGGATCAGCGTCAGCGCCAGGCCGATGGCGATCGGGGCGAAGCCGGCCGGCGCACGCTTGTCGGTCGCGCCCAGGATCACCAGCAGGAAGAACATCGTCATCACGACCTCGGTGACCAGCGCGGCCAGCAAGGAGTAGCCGCCTGGCGAGTGAGCGCCGTAGCCGTTGGAGGCAAAGCCCTTGCTGACGTCAAAGCCGGGCGCGCCGCTGGCAATCACGTACAGCACCGCGCCGGCCGCCAGGCCGCCCAGCACCTGGGCCACGATGTAGGGCAGCAACTGGTTGGCCGGAAAGCGGCCGCCGGCCCACAGGCCGACTGACACGGCCGGATTCAGGTGGCAGCCAGAGATGTGGCCGATGGCAAACGCCATCGTCAGCACTGTCAGGCCGAAAGCCAGTGACACGCCATGCAGGCCGATGCCCACATTCGGAAAGGCGGCCGCCAGCACCGCGCTGCCGCAGCCTCCCAGCACCAGCCAGAATGTTCCCAAAAACTCTGCGCCGTATTGCCGCATGTTGTTTTCCCGTTTGAATTGATCGAGCCAAGGTTTCAAAAGCCGGCGCAGCTTGCCACAAGCTGCTGGCCCGAAGGGTCAGGCGGCGTCATTCAAATTGGGGATGCTGGACGAGGCTGGCGGCAGCCTGCTGCGCCACCCGCGCGTGGGCCAGGCGGCTGAGGGCGGAGGGCTGCAGCCGGTTCAGGCCTTGCGGGTCATAGCGGGCGACCAGTTCAAGGTCGCTGCAATCAGCGAGCAGCTCGAAGCCCAGCGCCGCCAGGTCCAGCCTGTCACCCCAGGGGTCCCGAGATTGGCATCGCCGCCGCTTGCCAGGCCCTGGGAGAAGCGGCGGTTGCTCGCGGGTCCGTAGCATCGCGCAAAAGCGGCCGCCGCCGCAACGCTCTCCCCAAGCCCCTGCAGCGCGCGTTCAGGCGCGGCTCAGCACCCGGCTCACCGGCGCGTCAGCGCGCAGCCGCGTGGCCAGCGCATGCAGCACCTGCGGGAAGTCCTCGGTCACGGCCTTGCCGATCATCTCGGCTTCGGGCCCATGCACGGTTGCAGCGTAGGTGATGCGCACGCAGCCGTTGTCGGTCCGCTCGATGCGGTGGTCCACCAGCACGCGCACGTCGTCGATGACGGTTTCGTCGGTGAAGCCGAGGTTCTCCTGCACCGCCAGCAAGCGGCTGGTGAAAGCCGGCTGGCCGGGTGTCTTCATGACGAACTGGGTGCCGCTGGCAAACGGCCCTTCGAGCGTGATGTGTTCAATGCCGACGTTCCAGCGCGGCCAGCCGGCCACGTCTGAGAACAGCCGCCAGACGGCGGCGGGAGAGGCGGCTGCCAGGATGCTGAATTCGCTTTGCCACATGGTGTTGTCTGCCTGTTGAGTGGGTCAATCTGGCAGCCAGTGTCGGGGGGGCCTGCTGACAGCGTGATGGCAGCAGGCCGTGGCAATGCAGCTTCGCGGGCATCGCCGTGATGACCCGGTTGCCGGGTCATCGGGTGCCTGGCCTGGCTTACTTGCCGAGGCGGCCGCGCGGGCTGCCCACGCCGGTGCATTGGTCCCAGCCCACGGTGGCTGCAGCACCGTTGTTGCCGGTGGTCACGTCATAGAAGTTGGTGCCGTATTCCTTGGCGGTGTGCAGCTGCGCGTACAACAGGTTGTTCTCCATGTTGCCGTAGTAGCCGCCGGCCGAGGGCGCCACGCCCAGGCGGTTGCCTGCGCCGTTGACCAGGCCAGCCACCAACGGTGCAGACAGGCTGGTACCGCCGACGACGTACCAGGCGCCAGCGCTGTAGACGTATGCGCCGCTGGCCGGGTCGGCTGCGTACGAGATGTCGGGCGTGTGGCGGGCCGAGGGGCCGAACTGCGCGTACTGGAAGCCGGTCCATGGGCCGGTGCCGGTGCCGAAGGTGGTGCTCCAGGTCTCGTAGGCGCTGGTGCCACCGCCCGAGCCAGCCCAGCAGCTTTCGCTCAGGAAGGCGTTGGTGGTGGCGTCGCGGTTGATGGTGGTGCCGCCCACCGAGGTCACCCACGGCGAGGAGCTGGGCCACTGGGCGCCCAGGCCGGCGTCACCGGCCGAGAAGAAGAAGCTCACGGTCTTGCCTTCGAGCCAGTTCGAGCGGAAGACCCAATCCCAGTCCGAGGACTCGGTGCTCCACTCGGCGCCGCCCCAGCTGTTGGAGATCTGGCCGCCGCCGTAGGAATTGGCCTGCTGGATGGCGATCTGCTCGGCGTACATCATGTCGGCCCAGCTGTTGGAGCAGGCTTCGACCAGCACGATGTGGGCGCCAGGCGCCATCGCGTGGGCATATTGCAGGTCCAGCGCGGTTTCGAGCGCCCAGCCGGAGTTGGTGGGCGGGGTGACGCAGGCGCCGTTGCCGTTGGCGATCACCTTCTTGAACTTTGCCGCGGGCAGGCCGAAGTAGGTGCTGAAGTAGGCCAGGTCGGCTGCCGCCGTGGGGGTGTCGTACGCGTCGACGATGACGATCACGCGGCTGCCGCCGGTGGCGTTGTAGGCCGCGTTGTTGACCGGCTTGCAGCCGCTGTAGGCGGGGCCGGCCTTGGCGATGCAGGCCAGCGATGCCGGGTATTCGGTGCCCGAGGCATTCGGGCCCGGGTTGGCTTCGGGTTCCGGCACGGCCAGGTCTTCCAGCCGGTTGACCTGGACGCCGTGGCGGTTGTGCACCACGAAGTTGGTGTGCACCCGCAGGCCGCGGTCCGCGGCGCGGCGCACGCTGCTTTCCGGGCGGAACACGGTGGCCGGCAGCACGTAGCGGCCCACGGCCTCGGGCTGGGGGGCGGCCAGGGCTTCGGCGCCCGGGGTCATCGGGCTGTCGGAAGCGGCGGCGGCCATGGCGAGGCCGGGCAGGACCGCAACGGCGGCCGCCAGCAGGCAACGTGTCAGGTGGACAGAGGTGTCTCTCATGTATCTCTCCGAATGGAATGAATGCAAAGGCAGTGCGCACGGGCAGGCGGATGCATGCCTGCCGGCCGGCCGGCGTGTCAGACCTGGTGCCGGGCGAACGCGAGCGCAGTCTGTGCGTTTGCAAGCGGCTCCGCATCCTCTTTTTCGGGCTGCGTGAACCGTGTCCCACACTCCTGGGCAATCTGCTTCCGGAAGGGTGAGGCGGTGGCACTTCCGGGCCGGATTTCACGTTCAAGGCGCGTAGGTGACCACGCCTCGTCCACCGGCAGTTGCCGCTTCGGAACCGCGGAGTGCCGCCCACGAAAAAGCGGACCTGCAGGCGGGAAGGCCGTGGCCTTTGCCTTGCAGGTCCGCTGGAAGGCCTGGTGCCAGGCCGTCAGGAGGAGGGAGATGGACGCTGGCTTACTTGCCGACGCGGCCGCGCGGGCTGCCCACGCCGGTGCACTGGTCCCAGCCCACGGCGGCTGCGGCGCCGTTGTTGCCGGTGGTCACGTCATAGAAATTGACGCCGTAGTCCTTGTTCGTCAGCAGCTCGGCGTACAGCAGGTTGTTCTGCGCGTTCGTGTAGTAGCCGCCAGCCTTGGGCGCCATGCCCAGGCGGTTGTTGGACGTGTTGGTAATGCCGGCCACCAGCGGTGCGGCCAGGCTGGTGCCGCCGACCACGTACCAGTTGCCGGCGTTGTAGACCCAGGCGCCGCTGGCCGGGTCGGCGTCAAACGAGATGTCCGGCGAATGGCGTGCGGCCTGGCCGAACAGCGGGTACTGGTAGTTGGTCCAGGGGCCGGTGCCGCTGCCGAACGTGGTGCTGTAGGTTTCGTAGGCGCTGGTGCCGCCGCCCGAACCCGCCCAGCAGCTTTCGCTCAGGAAGGCCTGGGTGGTCGGGTCACGGTTGATGGTGGTGCCGCCCACCGAGGTCACCCACGGCGAGGCGCTGGGGTATTGGGCGCCCAGGCCAGAGTCGCCCGCCGAGAAGAAGAAGTTGACCGGCTTGTTCGCGACCCAGTTGGAACGGAAGACCCAGTCCCAGTCGGTGGATTCAGTGCTCCATTCGGCACCGCCCCAACTGTTCGAGATTTCCCCGCCACCGGCGGCATTCGCCTGCTGGATGGCGATCTGCTCGGCGTACATCATGTCGGCCCAGCTGTTGGAGCAGGCCTCGACCAGGATGATCTTGGCCTTGGGCGCCATGGCGTGGGCCCACTGCACGTCCAGCGCAGCTTCCAGCGCCCAGCCCGAGTTGTAGGGTGGGGTGACGCAGGCGCCGTTGCCGTTGGCGATCACCTTGGTGAAGTTGGCCGCCGGCAGGCCGAAGAAGGAGCTGAAGGTGGCCAGGTCGGCCGCCGCGGTGGGGTAGTCGTAGGCATCGACGATGACGATCGCACGGCCGCCGCCGGTGGCGTTGTAGGCCGAGTTGTTGGTCGGCACGCAGCCGCTGTAGGCGGGACCGACCTTGGCAATGCAGGCCAGCGAAGCCGGGTACTCGGCGAACGTGGCGTTGGGGGCGGGATTGGCCTCGGGGGCTGGCAGGGCAAGGTCTTCCAGGCGGTTGACCTTGACCCCGTTGCGGTTGTGCATCACGTAGTTGGTGTGGACACGCTGGCCGCGATCTTCGGCGCGGCGCACGCTGCTGTCCGGGCGGAACACGTTGGGCGGCAGGACATAGCGGCCCACCGCGTCAGGTTCGGGTGCGGCCAGCGCGTCTGCACCGGGGGTCATCGCGCTGTCGGTGGCTGCGGCCATGCTCAGGCCGGGCAGGGTGGCAACGGCGGCTGCGAGCAGGCAGCGCTTGAAGTGAGTAGAGGCGTCTCTCATGTTGTTCTCCAGAAGGAATGGATGCAGTCATCAGCGCCCCGGCGGCCGGTGCATTCCGGCCTGTGAGTCAGCCTTGTGAAGGCTTGGAGCGCGACCGCAGTCTGTGCTTCTGGCAGGAGAGCGACACCCCTCTTGCAGGGGGTGTCGTGCACGTCGTCCCCTTTTTGAGCGTCCCCCAAAACGGAGATGGTGCCGCGGCACCGGTGCGTCACACCTGCATGTTCATGATGTCGGTGTAGGCCTGCACCAGCCGGTTGCGCACCGACAGCGTGGCCTGGAAGCCGAGCTGCGATTTCTGCATCGCGATCATGGTGTCTTCCAGGCTGACGGACGGGTTGTCCAGCTGCAGTTCCTTCTGCATGCGCTGGGTTTCGAGCTGCGAGTCGCTGACCGACTTCAGCGCGCTGCTCATGGCCGTCTGGAAGCTGCCTTTTTCGACGCTGTTCGTCGCTTTGGCGCGCGAAAGCGGCATGCCGTCCTGGGACAGGCCTGCTTTGGCAACTGCTTGCGCGAAGTCGAAAGGTTTGAGCTTCAGGTCCATGGCATTTCCTTCTCTAGGGGCCCTAAAGAAGTGGAGGGCATGACCGAAATGGTAGAGATCGCCGGGCTTCTCTATGGATGGAACTGCGAGGCGATTGGCGGGTTTCTCGCGTCTTGGTGAACCGCGGCGCTGGCGAACAATTCGGTCCGTGCCCTCTTGTGGGGCCGTTGACCTTTTCGCTGCTGAGTGCCCGATCCCATGGACCAAGCCCTTGTCGCCCCCGTACCCGCCGAGCTGACCCCGGTCGCCCCCCAAGGCGCCGTGGCCAAGCTGATGGCCATGCCGCCCGCCACCAAGCTCAAGCTTGGCGGTGCGGTGGCCGCCGTGCTGGCGGCCATGGTGGCGATGATGCTGTGGGCCAGCCAGGGCGACTGGCGCATCCTCTACAGCGGCCTGCCGGACAAGGAAGCCGGCGCCATCCTGGCCCAGCTCCAGCAGATGGGCGTGCCCTACAAGCACAGCGACGGCGGCGCCTCCATCATGGTGCCGGCCGACAAGGTCTACGACCTGAAGATGAAGCTCGCCGCTGCCGGCCTGCCCAAGGCCAGCGTCACCGGCAACGAGCTGCTGGACAACGCCCGCTTCGGCCAGACCGATCGCCAGGAACGCCTGAACATGCAGCGCGCGCTGGAAGGCGAACTGGTGCGCACCATCACCAAGCTGGACGGCGTGGAAGATGCCCGCGTCCACCTGGCCCTGCCGAACCAGAACGGCTTCTTCCGCGAGCAGCAAAAACCCAGCGCCAGCGTGATGCTGACGCTGATGCCCGGTCGCACGCTGGACCGTGGGCAGTCCGCGGCCATCGTGCACCTGGTCTCGTCCAGCGTGCCGGACCTGAATGCCAAGGCCGTCAGCGTGCTGGACCAGCGCGGCACCCTGCTCTCTGGCCCTGGCGAAGACAGTGCCCGCAGCCTGGACGAACAGCAGCTGCAGTACGTGCATCAGATCGAGGCCAGCTACCTCAAGCGGGTGCAGGACCTGCTGGAGCCGGTGGTCGGCCGCGACAACCTGCGCGCCTCGGTGACCGCCGACATCGACTTCAACCAGACCGAAGCCACTTCCGAGCAATACCGCCCCAACCAGGGCAACGAGCCGGCCGCGGTGCGCAGCACCCAGAGCGCCGAATCCAATGGCGCCGGCAACCCCATGCCCACCGGCGTGCCGGGTGCCGCGACCAACCAGCCCCCGGTGCCGGCCACGGCGCCGATCAACGGCGCCTCGGCCCCGCTGCAGGCCACCCAGATGGGCGGCAGCGGCGGCAGCTCGCGCCGCGAAGCCACCACCAACTACGAGGTCGACAAGACCGTGCGCGTGACGCGCAATGCCACTGGCGCGGTGCGCCGGCTGAACGCTGCCGTGGTGGTCAACCACCGCACCTCGACCGATGCCAAGGGCAAGACCACCACCTTGCCATTGCCGCCCGAGGAAATCGAGAAGCTGACCGCGCTGGTGCAGGAAGCCGTGGGCTTCAGCAAGGAGCGCGGCGACTCGGTCAAGGTCATCAACGCGCCGTTCAAGCCTGTCACCGAACCTGCGGCCGACGATCTGCCACTGTGGAAGCAGCCGTGGCTGCTGGACCTGGCGCGTGCCTCCGGCGTGCCTGCAGCATTGACCCTGGTGGCCCTGGCCTTGATCTTTGGCGTGATCCGGCCTGGCATCCGCCAGGTGCTGACGCCGATCGAGGTCGAGAAGGACGACAAGGGCCAGCAGCTCGATGCGGTGGTGGATGACGACAACATCCTGCCGGCCCTGGCCGGCGGCAGTGGACTGCCTGCGCTTGAGGCACCTCTTGAGAACACCCAGCTGGAAGCCGCAAGACGGCTGGCCCGTGACAACCCAGGCGCCGTGGCCAACATCATGCGCGAATGGGTGACCGGCGAAATCGCCACCTGAACAGGCAACGAACGACCCCATGGCTGGAAATTCGAAAGACGACGAAGGCGCCGAAAACGCCGCCATCCTCCTGATGTCCCTCGGGGAGGAAGAGGCGGCTGGCGTGTTCAAGCACCTCGGGCCCAAGGAGGTCCAGAAGCTGGGCGAAACCATTGCCCGGCTGAAGGTCATCCCGCGCGAGCGGGTCGAGCGGGTGCTGGAGAAATTCAGCAAGCAGGCCGAAGCCCAGCACATGCTGGTGGCCGACACCGACGAATACGTCAAGGCCGTGCTGCGCAAGGCCCTGGGCGACGACAAGGCCAACCTGCTGATCGACCGCATCCTGCAGGGCAGCGATGTGAGCGGCATCGAGAGCCTGAAGTGGATGGACGGCGGCTCGGTGGCCGAGCTGCTGCGCAACGAACACCCGCAGATCATCGCGGCCATCCTGGTGCACCTGGACTTCGACCAGTCCTCCACCGTGCTGAAGTCATTCACCGAGCGCCAGCGCAACGAAGTGCTGATCCGCATTGCCACGCTGGACGGCATCCAGCCTTCTGCGCTGAAGGACTTGAACGAAGTGCTGAACAAGGTGCTGGCCGGCGGCGACCGCCTGCGCAAGGCCTCGCTGGGCGGCGCCAAGGCCGCGGCCGAGATCATCAACATGATGGGCTCCTCGGTCGAGACCTCGGTGCTGGACTACATCCGCGAAGCCGACGGCGACCTGGCCCAGAAGATCATGGACAACATGTTCACCTTCGAGGACATGAACAAGCTCGACGACAAGGGCTTCCAGGCCGTGCTGAAGGAAGTCCAGAGCGACTCGCTGGTCGTGGCGCTGAAGGGCGCCACCGCCGAGATGCGCGAGAAGGTCTTCCGCAACATGTCCAGCCGCGCCGCCGAAACGCTGCGCGAGGATCTGGAATCGCGCGGCCCGATGCGTGTTTCCGAAGTCGAAGCCGAGCAGAAGGAACTGCTGAAGATCGTCCGCCGCCTGGTCGACGAAGGCCAGATCGTGCTGGCATCGGGAGGCGCCGATGACTTCCTCTAAACCGAACACCCCGCGCCCGGTGCCGCCGCCGCAAGGCGGCAACCGCCCGGCCAACGCCTACACCCGCTTCATTCCCCGCGAGGAGCTGGACAACTTCGCCGCCTGGACGCCCGACACCTTTGGTGGCGGCCTGGGCGGGTTGCCGCCCGGCGTCGTCGTCAATCCGCCGCCGGCCGCGCAGGCGCCGGTGGCGCCGCCGCCGCCCGCACCGCCGCCACCCCCCGCGCCCACGCTGGAAGAGCTGATGCAGGCCAGCCGCAAGCAGGCGGTCGATGCACGGCAGAGCGGCTACCAGGAAGGCTACCGCGACGGGCTGGAGGCGCTGGAAGCTGCCAAGCGCCAGTTCGCCCAGCAGATCAGCGCGCAGATGGCGCAGGTCGTGGCCGAATTCCAGGACCAGCTCGGCGGCCTCGAAACCCGCATGGCCGACTCTCTCGTGCAGACCGCCCTGAAGCTGGCCCGCCAGGTCGTGCGCAGCGAACTGGAACAGCGGCCGGACTGCGTGGTCCAGGTCGCGCAGCAAGCCGTGGCCGCGGTCATGGTCACCGCCAAGCACCTGGTGCTGCGGCTGCACCCCGAAGACGTGGTGCTGGTCGAAATGGGCGCTGCCGACACGCTGCGCACGCGCGACGTGATGGTGATCGCCGACCCGCAGGTTGCCCGTGGCGGCTGCATCGTCGAGTCCGACCTGGGCCGCGTGGACGCGCGCATCGAAAGCCGCTGGGCGCAGGCCGCTGCGGTGTTTGCCGTGCCGCTGGCCTGGCAAGGCGGCGCAGCCGCCGAGGCCGAGCCGCTTGAACCCGAACCCGAAACAGACGCCTGATGCTCACCACCCGCCCCGAGCGCTGGCAGCGCTTCCTGCAGGACATCCAGAACTACGCCTCCTTGCCGCAGCCGCTGGAAATGCAGGGCTCGCTGGTGCGCGTGACCGGCCTGGTGCTGGAAGCCGCCGGCGTGCGTGCGCCGGTCGGCGCCGTCTGCTCGGTGGGCGTGCCCGGCGAGTCGCCGGTCACTGCCGAAGTGGTCGGCTTCCATGGCGACCGCGCCTACCTGATGCCCACCGGCGAGCTGCATGGCCTGGCCAGTGGCGCCCAGGTGGTGCCGCTGCCGGTGCCGCAGATTCCCCCTCGCCTGGGCGTGGAAAACCATCCCTGGCGGCGCAGCGAAGACCGTGGCCTGCACCTGCCGATGGGCGAAGGCCTGCTGGGCCGCGTGGTCGATGCCCATGGCCACCCGATGGACCGCGGCGGCCCGTTGCAGGACGTGCTCAACGAACCGATGGTGCGCCGCCCGATCAATGCGATGGACCGCGACCCGGTGCGCCAGCCGCTGGACACCGGTGTGCGCGCGATCAACTCGCTGCTCACCGTGGGCCGCGGCCAGCGCATCGGCCTGTTTGCTGGCACCGGCGTGGGCAAATCGGTGCTGCTGGGCATGATGGCCCGCTACACCGCGGCCGACGTGATCGTTGTCGGGCTGATCGGCGAGCGGGGTCGTGAAGTCAAGGAATTCATCGAAGACATCCTGGGTGACGAAGGCCTCCAGCGCGCGGTCGTCGTCGCCGCGCCGGCCGACGCCCCGCCGCTGGTGCGCATGCAGGGCGCCAGCTATGCCACCGCGGTGGCCGAGCATTTCCGCGACAAGGGCCAGCACGTGCTGCTGCTGATGGACTCGCTGACCCGCTACGCGATGGCGCAGCGCGAGATCGGCCTGGCCATCGGCGAGCCGCCGGCCACCAAGGGCTATCCGCCAAGCTGTTTCGCCAAGCTGCCGCAGCTGGTTGAACGCTCTGGCAATGGCCTCAACGGCGTGGGCTCCATCACCGCCTTCTACACCGTGCTGACCGAAGGCGACGACCCGCAGGACCCGATTGCCGACGCGGCCCGAGGCATCCTGGACGGGCACATCGTGCTGTCGCGCGAGCTCGCCGAAAGCGGCCATTTCCCGGCCATCGACGTGGAGAAATCCATCTCCCGCGTGATGACCGCGGTGGCGCCGCGCGATCACCTGGAGGGCGCCCGCCGTGCCCGCCAGTGGATGGCCAAGTTCAACAAGGCGCGCGACCTGATCCAGCTCGGCGCTTACGTGCCCGGCGCCGATCCCGAGCTGGACGCTGCCGTCAAGGTGCACCCGCAGCTGGTGGCGCTGCTGCAGCAAGGCATGCAGGAGCGCGCCCCGCTGGAAGCCAGCCGCCGCGCGCTGCTGCGCCTGAACCCTGCTGGCCAGCCCCAGAACCAGGCGGGCGGCTGAGTGCTGCCTGGCTGAATCCCACAAGAAGGCATTGTTGAAGGTGTTGTTCCTCGCAGTGCAGGCCGGCCTTTCGGCGCAAGCTGCTGCTTCGTCCCGGCTGTTGTTGCAGTGTCCGTAGCCCTCGTCGCAGTCCTTCTTCAGGAATCGCCCAATGAACCGCATGGAACTTCTTCGCACGCTGCTGGAACGCGAACAGCGCCGCCGTGACGACGCGATCGCCGAATGGCGCGAAACCGAGCGCATGGCCGAAGCCGCGCGTGAACAGGCCGATTCGCTGGTGACCTACCGCGGCGAATACCGCAAGCGCTGGGCTGCGCAGTTCGCCAAGGGCGGCGCCATTGAGCTGGTGCGCTGCTACCACGGCTTTGTCGGCCGGCTGGACCAGGCGATTGCCTCGCAGCAAGGCGTGGTCATGCAGGCCGACCAGCGGGTGCGCGCCGCACACCAGCGCGTGCAGCAGCGCGAGCTGAAGGTCGCCACCGTGCGCCGGCTGATCGAGCGCCGCCAGCACAGCCTGCTGCAGGACGAGCGCAAGCGCGAGCAGAAGCAGGCCGACGAGGCCAACCAGCGCCGTGCCTGGGCCTCGCGCCAGTCCATGGCCGGTGCGGCAGCCTGAACGTCCCGAACCCGAATCCGTCTTCTTGAATTTCCCGCAGGAGTACACGCATGCCTTTGGACACCCCTCTGGAGCCCGTGGCACCGGTCAAGCCGGTGTCGTCGCGCGTGGCGCAGCGCGCGCCGCAGCGCCAGGATGCCGGCAGCCACGGCAGCTTCGCCGACATGCTGCGTGGCCAGGGCGCCAAGAGCCTGAAGGCCGCACCTGACACCGACCAGGCGCCGACCACCGACAGCGCGCCGAAAGCCGATCGCAAGTCCGACGCGGACCAGGCCGAGGCCAGCGGCGACACCGAGGCCGCCGACAAGGGCGATGCCAAGGACGAAACCGCCGACGCGCCGAAGAAAACCGCGCTCAGCGCCGAGGACCTGCCAGCCCAGCCCAGCACCTTGCAGCTGGTGGCCAAGCGCGAAGACCTGGGCGGTGCCTCGCGCGGCCTGGACGCACTGAAAGGCCGCGGCCATGCCGGCGGTGCAGGGGCCCGACGCGCTGGTGAACTGAAGGACGCGGGCGGCATTGCAGCCACCGGCGATGCCGCCACGGCAGACGGCTTCCGCAGCAGCCTGCTGGCCGCCCGCCAGGCCAGTGGCGACAGCCCGGCCGATGCCGCCAGCATGAGCCTGGCCGCTGCCCCGGTGGCCGAGCGTGCCAGCGAAAGAGAGTCGGACGGCAGCCTGCCCAGCCTGGCCGGCATGGCCGACCTTGCGGCCAGCCGCCCGGCCACCGATGCCAGCGCCGAGCTGCAGGCCGCGCCGGCCCAGGCCCAGCTGCCCACGCCGCCTGACAGCCCGCTGTTCCCGCAGGCCCTGGGCGTGCAGCTCAGCACCTGGATGGACGAAGGCGTGTCGCATGCCAAGCTGGAACTGAACCCGGCCGACCTGGGGCCGATCGAGGTCCGCATTGCCGTGCACGAAGGCAGCACCCGCATTGAGTTGAATGCCGACGTGGCCTCGACCCGCTCCGCGCTCAGCGAAGCACTGCCCCAGCTGGCCGAACAACTCGGCGACGTGGGCCTGAGCCTCGCGGGCGGCAGCGTGTCCGACCAGACCAGCCAGGGCCAGCGCCAGGGCGACTCCGGTGCCCAGCAAGCCGGCGGTGGCCGCGCGTTTGGCATGGGCGGGCGTGGCAACAGCGGCGACGAAGCGCTGGACAACGCCACGATGAGCCCCGCGCGCACCGCCGTGAACCGCCGTGGCCTGCTGGACATGTACGCCTAGTCATGGGGCACCCGGTCTCAGGGTTACCTGAGACCACCCGCCGAGCGGGTTGGCGCAGCCGCCTGGGGCGGCCCGGCGCCGGCTGCGCTGCGCTTCGGCACGGCGCTTTCGCCGTCGGGCTTGGTGCTGTCCAGCCTGAGGACCACCGGTAAAACCGCCGCTTTTCGTGGCTTCTGCACGGGGCTTGGCTCTCAATAATTCCTCCTATTCGGTCCCGACGCCCCATGCTTGCGGTGTCTGGGTCCTCCAGAGGAATCAAGGAGCCCCGTCCATGTCTGCTGCCGCAGCTGCCCCCGCCGGCGACGCCCCCAAGAAGGGCAAGAAAAAACTGATCCTGATCCTTGCCGTGGTGGTGTTGCTGGCCGCGGTTGGGGGCGGTGTCGCGCTGGTGATGAAGAAGAACCACGACGCCGAAGCGGCCGCTGCCGCCGAAGATGGCGAAGAGAGCAGCGGGCACCAAGAAAAGAAGAGTGCCAAGAAGGACAAGAAGAAGGACGACAAGCACGCGCTGCCGGTCTTCGTGCCGCTGGACCCGTTTGTCGTCAACCTGGCCGACCGCGAGACCGACCGTTTCGCCCAGATCGGCCTGACGCTGGAAGTCCAGGACGCGCACGTGGCCGACGAGATCAAGGCCTACCTGCCGGCGATCCGCAACAACGTGCTGCTGCTGCTGGGCCACAAGACCTCGGCCGAGCTGATGACGCCCGACGGCAAGGAAGTGCTGGCCCGCCAGCTGCGCCGCGTCGCGGTGCAGCCCATGGGCATCGAGCTGGAAGACGAGGACGCGGTGGAAGAAGAAGCCCCGCCCACGCCGGGCAAGAAGAAAAAGCGCAAGCGCTTCGACAGCCTCGACGACTCGCCGGTGAAGTCGGTCCAGTTTTCCTCGTTCATCATTCAATAAGCCCGACACGCCCGGTCGCAGGATCTCATCCGTGAACCAGCAAATCCTCTCGCAGGACGAAGTCGACGCGCTGCTGCAGGGCATCACCGGCGAGAGCCAGAAGCTCGAGCAGGAAGAAGCGCCCACTGGCGGCATTCGCAACTACGACCTGGCCAGCCAGGAACGCATCGTCCGTGGTCGCATGCCGACCATGGAGATCATCAACGAACGCTTTGCGCGCAACATCCGCGTGGGGCTGTTCAACATGATCCGCAAGAGCCCGGAAGTCTCGATCGGCGGCATCAAGGTGCAGAAGTACAGCGCCTTCCTGCGCGAGATCGTGGTGCCCACCAACTTCAACATCGTGCAGGTGCGCCCGCTGCGCGGCTCGGGCCTGATCGTCTGCGACCCCAGCATCGTGTTCGCGGTGATCGACGCGCTGTTTGGCGGCGTGGGCAAGTTCCACACCCGCATCGAAGGCCGCGACTTTTCGGCCACCGAGCAGCGCGTGATCGAACGCCTGGTCGGCTGCATCACCGAGGAATACAAGCGTGCCTGGCGCGGCATCTATCCGCTGGAGCTGGACTACCAGCGCTCGGAAATGCAGCCGCAGTTCGCCAACGTGGCCACGCCCAGCGAGATCGTCGTCTGCACCTCGTTTTCGCTGGAGCTTGGCGAGACCTCCGGCTCGGTGCACTTCTGCATTCCGTACTCCACGCTGGAGCCCATTCGCGACGTGCTGTATTCGTCGATGCAGGGCGACTCGGTGGAGCCGGACCACCGCTGGGTCAACCTGCTGAAGGAACAGATCCAGTCGGCCAACGTGGACCTGGTGGCCGAGCTGGGTACCGCGCCGGCCACCGTCGAACAACTGCTGTCGCTCAAGCCTGGCGACTTCATCGAGCTCGATCTTGAGCCGCTGATCCAGGCCAAGATCGACGGCGTCCCGGTGTTCGACTGCCACTACGGCACCTCCGATGGCCACTACGCCATCAAGATCGATCGCATGTTGACCAGCCCGAACTTCGGCTGGTTGGGAGATACGAATGTCAGCTGATCAAGCACCCGACGACGCCCAGGACGACATGGCCGACGCCTGGGCTGCGGCCCTGGCCGAGTCCAAGGGATCCTCCGGTGGCGAGGTGGCCGAGCAGGTCGCGGCCGAACAGGTCGCACCCGCCTCGTTCGCCAACTTCTCGCCGACCGCCGCCACCTCCGGCGCCGGCAACGACATCAACATGATCCTGGACATCCCCGTCCAGCTCACGGTTGAACTTGGCCGCACCCGCATCCCGATCAAGAACATCCTGCAGCTGGCGCAGGGCTCGGTGGTCGAGCTCGAAGCGCTGGCCGGCGAACCGATGGACGTGCTGGTCAACGGCTTCCTGATCGCCCAGGGCGAGGTGGTGGTCGTCAACGACAAGTTCGGCATTCGCCTGACCGACATCGTCACGCCCAGCGAGCGCATGCGCCGCCTGAGCCGCCTCTGAATTTCACCCACCCAGTCGCTGTCCCCAAGGAACGCCGGAATGACTTCTTCGCTGATGCCGCTGATCGCCTTTGGTGCGGTCGTGGCCATGATCCCGCTGGCTTTGTGGCTGATGCGCCGTTCCGGCATCGGCGGCGCCGGCACGCCCGGGCTGTTGCGCAACGTTGGCAGCCTGTCGCTGTCGCCGTCTCAGCGCGTGGTGGTGGTCGAGCTGATGCAGGGCGCGAATGCCCGCTGGCTGGTCGTGGGCGTGAGCCCGGACCGCATCACCACGCTGACCACGCTGGACGCGCCGGACGAAGTGCCGGCCGAGATCCTGAACCCGCAAGCCCACTCGGTGAGCCAGCTCATCAGCCGCTGGCGCCGCAATACCGGCAGCCCGGACGGGAACCAGCCATGACCCGCCGCACCCTGCAACGCTGCGCGATGACCGCAGCGCTGGCGGCGCTCGCCCTGTCGCTGCCGGGGGCCGCAATGGCCCAGGCCGCACCGACCGCACCCGGCCTGCCGCTGCTGGTCGGCCAGAGCGCCGGTGGCACCAGCTACTCGGTGCCCATCCAGACGCTGCTGTTCTTCACCGCGCTGTCCTTCCTGCCCGCGGTGCTGCTGCTGATGACGGGCTTCACCCGCATCGTCATCGTGCTGTCGCTGGTGCGCCAGGCCATGGGCACGCAGTCGGCGCCGCCCAACCAGGTGGTGGTCGGCCTGTCGCTGTTCCTGACCTTCTTCGTGATGTCGCCCACCATCGACAAGGTCTACGAGCAGGCCTGGGCACCGTACCAGGCCAACCAGATCGACTTCACCGAAGCCTTGAAGCGCGGCGAATCGCCGATGCGCGAGTTCATGCTCAAGCAGACCCGCCAGTCGGACGTGGAGCTGTTCGCCAAGCTGGCCAAGCTGGACGCCGGCATCAAGGGCGAGGACGTGCCGCTGAAAGTCCTGCTGCCCGCCTTCGTGACCAGTGAGCTGAAAACCGCCTTCCAGATCGGCTTTCTCATCTTCATCCCGTTCCTGATCATCGACATGATCGTGGCCAGCGTGCTGATGTCGCTGGGGATGATGATGTTGTCGCCGGTGCTGGTCTCGCTGCCCTTCAAGCTGATGCTGTTCGTGCTGGCCGATGGCTGGAACCTGTTGCTGGGCTCGCTCGCCGCCAGCTTCGCCCAATAAGGAAAGTCCGCACCATGGAACCGTCCCAGGTCTTCACGATCGGCCAGCAAGGCCTCTACATGCTGCTCACCGTATCGGCACCGATGCTGCTGGTGGTGCTGGTGGTCGGCGTGCTGGTCAGCATCTTCCAGGCGGCCACGCAGATCAACGAAGCCACGCTGAGCTTCGTGCCCAAGCTGGTCGCCGCGGTCGCGGTGATGGCGGTGGCCGGCCCCTGGATGATGACCCAGCTGGTCGATTACATCCGCGCGATGTTGTTGTCGATTCCTTCCGCAGCGGGTGGCTAGATGTCCGCCCCCAGTCGCTTCGCGCCAGCCCCCCGAGGGGGCGCCCAGCCGCCTTGGGGCGGCCCGGCGCCGGCTGGGCAAGCCTTGTTCATGGTCGTCACCGTCGGATGATCTCCTTCAACGAAGCCCAGGTCATGGCCTGGCTCACGCCGGTGCTGTGGCCGTTCCTGCGGGTGCTGGCACTGTTCCAGGTCCTGCCGGTGTTCGGGCAGCGCACGGTGCCGGCGCGGGTGCGCGTGGCGCTGGCCTTCATGGTGGCGGTGTGTGCTTCGGGCGTGGGCCCTCCCGTGCCCGTGGTGGCGCTGGATTCGGCCCTGGCGGTGATGCTGGTGATCCAGCAGCTGGTGATCGGCGTGACGCTGGGTTTTGCGGTGCGCATCGTGTTCGCCGCAGTCGAGTTCGCCGGTGAATTGGCGGGGCTGCAGATGGGCATGAACTTCGCCGGCTTCTTCGACCCGGTGATGGCCAGCCAGTCCACTGCCGCGAGCCGCTTCTTTGCCACGCTGGTGGCCTTCATGTTCATCGTCATCAACGGCCACCTGACGGTGATCGAGACGGTGGTCGAGAGCCTGCAGGCCTTCCCGGTCAGCGACCAGCCGTTTGCCTTCCTGCACAAGGTGGCGCCGCAGCAATGGGGCGCGCAGGTCTTCAGCATGGGCCTGTGGGTGGCCATGCCGATGATCGCGGTGCTGATGTTCGTGAACCTGGTGCTGGGCGTGATTTCGCGCGTGGCGCCGCAGTCCAACATATTCGCACTCGGGTTTCCCATCACCATGGGCGTGGGACTTGTGTCGATGATGGCGATGCTGCCGATGATGCAGACACCTTTTGTCGCCGCGCTTGAGCGAATGCTCGCGGTTTTTGGCCACTGAGCGCCACGCACCCCACACAAGGCACAGGATTTCGCCATGGCTGCCTTGCTCGCTGACTGCACCGCGCTGATCATTGACCCCAACCCGACCTCGCGCAGCGTGCTCTCGGCCCAGCTGAGAGACGCTGGCATGGTGATGGTGATGCAGAGCGGCCGCGTCGTCGATGCACGGCGCCAGCTGGAGACCCGCGAGTTCGACGTGGTGCTGTGTGAGATGGACTTCCACGGCAACGCCCCCAGCGCGGGCGTTCGCACCCAGACGGGCCAGGAGCTGCTGGACGAGTTGCGCGCGGCCAACCTGCTGCCATGGGCCACGGTGTTCATCATGGTCACCGGCGAGCGCAGCTACGCCAAGGTGGCCGAGGCGGCCGAATCGGCGCTGGACAGCTACCTGCTCAAGCCCTTCACGACCCAGGCCCTGCACGACCGCATGATGCAGGCGCGCCAGCGCAAGAAGGTCTTGAAGGACATCTACGTTGCGATCGAGGATGGCCAGTTCGAGACCGCCGCGCGCCTGTGCACCGAACGCTTCCGCCATCGCGACACCTACTGGCTTTACGCCGCCAGGCTCGGCGCCGAGTTGCTGCTAAGGCTGGAGATGCACACCGCGGCGCGCGAGCTGCTGGACGCTGTCGTCGCCCACCAGGCGCTGCCCTGGGCCCGGCTTGGCATCGCCCGCGCCCAGCTCGGTGCGCAGCAGACCACGCCCGCGCTGCGCTCGCTCGAAAGCCTGATCGCAGATGAGCCATCCTTTGCCGACGCCTACGACGTGATGGGCCGTACCCAGGTGGCGCAGGGCCACCTGCAGGAAGCGATGGTGACCTACCAGAAGGCCTGCGACCTGACCCCCGGCTCGCTGCGCCGCCAGCAGAAGCTGGGCATGCTGGCGTTTTATGCCGGTGACCAGGTGGCAGCCGCCAAGGCGCTGGACAAGGCCCAGATCCTCGGCCAGGGCTCCAAGCTGTTCGACTTCCAGAGCGTGGTGCTGCTGGCCATCGTGCGCTTTCGCCAGCGCGACAGCAAAGGCCTGGGCCGCTGCTCGGTGGATCTGGCCAGGGCGCTGGAAAAGGCGCCTCAAAGCAAGCGGCTGCAGCGCATGAGCGGCATCGTCGGCGCGTTTGACCTGATGCTGAGGCACCAGGTCGGCCAGGTGGTTGAGACGCTGAAGCGGCTGGCGAGCGAGGTGCGCGCCAAGGATTTCGACATGGAAGCCGCCTGCAACCTGCTGACCGCGATTGCCCAGCTGACCGCCGCCGAGCTGAACCTGCCCGATGCCGAAACCTGGGTCCAGGCCATTGGCCAGCGCTTCACCGGCACCAAGGGCGTCAGCGAGCTGATGGCCGGCGCGGCCAGTGCCCATGCGCCGTATGGCGAGCTGATCAAGCAGTGCCATGCGCAGGTCGCCGAGTCGGTCGAGCGCTCGATGATGCATTGCGTGTCCGGCCGGCCCGACGCTGCGCTGGACGCGCTGCTGGGCCATGCCCGCAGCACCTTGAACCAGAAGTTCGTCGACACCGCGCGCGGTGTGCTCAAGCGCTATGCCGACAAGCTGGAAGATGCGCCGCGCCACCTCGCGGCGCTGGAAGAACTGGCGCGCCTGCTGGGCGCTAGGCCGGCGCCCATGGCCAGCGTCGGCATGGAAGATGCCGATGCCGGCGGCCTGCGCATCCGCGCCGGGGCCGCTGCCCCGGCCGCCGAACCCAAGCTGGTAGCCTGACTGCCTGACGCCAGGCCGCCGTTCAGGGCGCCAGGACCGGCGCGCCGCTGCGGCTCAGCGTGGGCGTGCCTGCGCTCAGGTGCTTGCTGCCACTGGTAACCTGCCAGGTCGTCGACAGGCTTTCCACCGTGCTGGGTGCCGTGATGGTGTCCACGTTCCAGAACTCGCAGACCACGCGGCTCGCATCGATGTCCAGCAGCATGTAGCCGCGCCGGTTCAGGTCGATGTGCTTGAAGTGCGGGTTCTGCGACTTCAGGTAGCCGGCGATCTGGTTGCTCGGATCGTCAATGCCCGGCGAGGTCACCGAGGTGCCGACGAATTCGACCGCTGCCGAGCCGGCGCCGGTGCTGGCGTTGTAGCCGCCGCTGCTCACGTCGCTGTTGTTCGGGTCCTGGCTCAGGTCGGCCGCCCAGGCGCTGTGGATGTCGCCGGTCAGCACCACCACGTTGCCCACCGCGGCGTGTTGCGTCGTGCCCTTGAGCACCTTGTAGATGCGGTCGCGCTGGGGCTGGTAGCCGTCCCACTGGTCCGGGTTCAGGAAGGCGCCGCCGCCGGCGGAGTTCGGCGCGCCCTGCGCCTTCAGCTGGGCGAACATCACGCCCTGGCCCAGCAGGCGCCAACTGGTGGTGGACTTGCGCAGGCCCTTGGTCAGCCACTGTTCTTCGGTGTCGCCCAGCAGCGTGCGGCTCGGGTCGAGAAAGTCGCCGGTCTGCGTGAAGCCCAGGCCCAGCGGGGTGGGCACGGTGGCGGGCAGTTGTTCGCTGCGGGCGTTGACGCGCTCTTCCAGCATGTACAGGTCGACCAGGTTGCCGAAGCGCACATTGCGGTTGTTGCGGCGCGGGTTGTCCTTGTCGACCATGCGCACCGGCATCCACTCGTAGTAGGCCTGCAGCGCGGCGGCCACGCGGTCGGACCAGCTGCCTTCGCCGGCGTTCTGGTTCTCGGCGCCGTCCTTCCACGCGTTGTTCGCGGTTTCGTGGTCGTCCCAGATGGCGATCATCGGGTGCTGGCGGTGCATGGCCTGCGCATCGGCGTCGGTCTTGTACTGGGCGTGGCGCATGCGGTAGTCGGCCAGGCTCAGGATCTCGGTCGAGGGCTGCAGCTTGCGCAGGTTGCCGTACTGGCCGTCGCCGTATTCGTAGAGGTAGTCGCCCAGGTGCAGCACCGCGTCCAGGTCGGCACGCTCGGCAATGCGGCCGTAGGCATTGAAGTAGCCGTAGGCGTAGTTCGAGCAGCTCACCACCGCCAGGCGCAGCTGGTCCACGTTGCCGGCGGGCAGCGTGCGGGTGCGGCCGATGGGCGAAAGCTTGTCCAGGTGGCTGAACTGGTAGTAGTAGGTGGTGCCGGGCTGCAGGCCCGTCACGTCGACCTTGACGGTGAAGTCACGGCTTGGCGTGGTCATCACCTGGCCGGTGGTGACCACGTCGCTCAGGGCCGGGTCGCGGGCGACCACGTAGCTGGCGTAGACCTTGTCCTTGGGCTGCGTGGGCGTCACGCGGGTCCAGAGGATGACGCGGTCGGTCAGTGGGTCGCCGCTGGCCACGCCGTGCTGGAAGGCGCCTTTGTAGCTGCCGGCCTGGGCGTCCAGCGACAGCGCGGGCAGGGCCGCGATGGCCACGGCAGCGGAACTGGAGCGCTTGAAAAAGTCGCGGCGGCTGGTGCCTTGCGGCGCGGGCTTGACGGAGCTGGGGCGTCCCATGATGACTTCCTTGAGGTGGCCGGCGACGGCCGGCTCGAACTGAGCGCCTCACGGTAGTTCTGGGTTTTGACAGCGTGTTGACACGGCCCGCCGTGCGGATCACCGTGGTTTTTCAGCCTGTTTTCCAGCTCAGGTCCTGGCGCCGCCCGAGGCACCATCTCGGTCAACCATGGCTGATTCCGCCCAAGACCGCAACTTACCGGCTTCTTCCAAGAAGAAGAGCAAGGCCCGCGAAGAAGGCCAGGTCCCCCGATCGCGGGACCTGGGTCATTTCACCGCGCTGGCCGCAGGCGGCGCCGGGCTGGCCGCGATCGCCGTGCCGCTGTCGGGCTGGCTGCAGCAGATGCTGGCGAGCGCGCTGCGCTTTGACCGCAGCACCGTGGCAGATCCCGGCCAGATGAGCGCGCAGCTTGCCGCCATGATGATGAAGGCCTTGCTGGTCATCGTGCCCATGGGCCTGGTGATGGCCGGCGTCGGCATCCTCACGGCTGTGCTGTCCGGCGGCTGGAACATGAGCTTCAAGGTGCTGGAGCCCAGCTTCGGCAAGCTCAACCCCATCTCCGGGCTGGGCCGCATGTTTGCCAAGCAGCACCTGATCGACGTCGGCAAGATGCTGGTGATGGCCTTGCTGCTCGGCAGCGTCGGCTACTACTACCTGAAGGCCCAGTTCATGGGCATGGTCAGCCTGATGGCCGTGCCGCTGCCCAGCGCCGTAGGCCAGCTCGCCAGCACCATTGCCGGCGGCTTCGGGCTGCTGCTGCTGGTGCTGGGCGTGTGGGCCCTGATCGACGTGCCCTTGCAGCACCACCTGTGGCTGGAGAAGCTCAAGATGAGCCGCGAGGAAGTCAAGCAGGAACACAAGGACGCGGAAGGCAACGTCGAGATCAAGGCCAAGATCCGGGCGCGCATGCGCGAGATGGTCAAGAAACGCATGTTGGCCGCCGTGCCAACGGCCGACCTGATCGTCATGAACCCGACCCACTACGCCGTCGCGCTGAAGTACGACGAATCCCAGATGGGCGCACCCCGCGTGGTCGCCAAGGGCGCAGACCTGCTGGCCCTGAAGATCCGCGACATCGCCCGCGAATCCAAGGTCCCAGTGCTGCAAGCCCCGCCGCTGGCGCGAGCGCTGTACGCCCACTGTGAGCTGGACCACGAGGTGCCCGCCGCGCTGTTCGCCGCCGTCGCCCAGGTGCTGGCCTGGGTCTACCAGCTGCGCGGCAAGCCCGGCTACATCGCCCCGCCGGAAGTGCATGTGCCGCCGGAACTGGATCCGCACAATGCGCCGGACAACAAGATGCCCTAGTCCATGTGCCTGATGTCTGGCGGCATGCTCACCCAGCTGTGCATGCGCTCCTCGTAGACCGAGAACGTCGGGCCAGGGAACTTCGGGTCGGCGAACGCACCGACCGGAATGATGACGAAGCCTTCCATGCCTTCGACGGTGTAGAACACCGTGGCGCCGCACTCCGGGCAGAACCTGAACGTCGCACGTGAGCCCTCGTCGCCCACCCGCACGTATTCCTTGCTGGCACCCGTCACCGTGACGGCACTGGCGTCAAAACGCGCCTGCGCCGCGAAGACACTGCCGGTTCGCCGCTGGCAGGCCAGGCAATGGCAAACCGAAACGCCGATGGGGTCTGACGTGACCTCGGCTTGAAGTTGGCCACAGCTGCAGGATGCGGTTCGGAGGGTCATGGTCTGGTGTTACTCATCAACGGAACCGGCGAAATGCGAAGGCTGTGGCCAAAGCGGTAAACATCAGCGCGCCGATGGGCGGACCATAGGCAGGCCTGAAGAAAGCCACAAAAAAATTCAGATCGGGTGCGACGCCCCCATCGTTGGAGCGGCGGCTGAATTCTTGGTAGAGCCCCATTGTTCCCGCCAGTTGCCACAACAGCAGGGCGCCCGCGAGGCACGTCATCGCCAGAAGAAGCCAGCGAGACCAAGCGCGTTCTTGGAACAGGCCAATGCCTGCCGTCAGCGCAAGGCTTCCAATGGCGATGTAGAGGCCTGCGGCGGACAGCGCGCCAACTGACAACTCACCAACGCTCGCCGTGAACAACAGTATGAGAACGCCGCAGAGGAGAAGCGGCATGCCGATGGCGCAGCATACAACCGCAATCGCAATGACCGCGATTCGCGATAGCTTCATACCTGCCTTAACGCCTCAACGACGACCGCCCAGCGGTTGTGTACGCATCAAGCCTCCGGCTTGTGGCAAACCGCTTCGATGTTGTGCCCGTCTGGATCGATCACAAAGGCCGCGTAGTAGTTCGCGTGGTATTTCGGGCGCAGGCCGGGCGGGCCGTTGTCCTTGCCGCCGGCTTCCAGCGCTGCGCGGTAGAAGGCGTCCACCTGCTGGCGACTCTCCGCCACGAACGCAAGGTGAAGATGCGCCGGCTTCTCGTCGGTCTGGAACAGGCACAGCGAAATCTCGCCGTCCGGGTGGCAAAGCTCGATGCCGTAGGCAGGCTCAGCCTCTGAACCCGCTACCACGCCCAATGGTGCGAGTGCCTTGAGGTAGAACAGCTTGCTCGCCGCGTAGTCGCTGGCGCCGAATTTGACGTGGTCGAACATGGGCCTCCGGAAGTGTGGCGCTGGGAATTCTCCGGTCGATTCTTGCACCACGCCACTCCGGCCGGCCACATGGCGGGCAGGCCGCATTGGCAAGCTGGCCTGGATGATGGCGCGGCCATTCGGTCCACGCCGAGTCCGAGGTTCAGGCGGGGCTGAACGTGTCCAGCTGGGCGCGCATCGCCGCGAGCTCGGCCGCGTGGTGGTCGCGCGCGGTGACCGCGCCCACCAGTTCCATCTCTGCCGCCAGCCGCGCATCCGACTCGGCCGCGGTGTTCGCCACCTGACGTTCCAGCTGCGCCCGCAGGTCGGCCAGCTGGGCGTCCTTGCCCTGGATCGCCAGCTGGTCCTTGGCCTTGCCGACCAGCGCGTCGGCCGCGATGTCGCGCGCCTGGCGCAGCTCCACGGTCAGCCGCGCAATGCGGGCCTCGCGCTCGGCCAGCGTGGCCCGGGTCCGGGCCAGCTCGGCCTCGGCCTCGCCGCTCAATGCCAGCAGGAAGGCCAAGTCACTTTCGGTCTTGGCTTGCGCGTCACGTTGGCCGGCGGCGGCCTGGTCCATCAGCTGCTGTGCCCAGTCGCCCAGCGCGGTGATCAGTGCCGCTGGCGGCGCCACGTTGATCGGCTCAGCCGGCTCTGCCTGTGCCGCGCGCCAGGCGCTCAGGTGCTGGTGCAGCACCTGCGTCGGGCCGGCTTCCTTTTGCTTGCCGGCCAAGGCTTCGCGCAGTGCGCGCAGATCCACCGGCAATCCGTCGTCCGCCAGCCCCTGAGCGGCTGCGGCGACGTCGTCGTATGCGAGAGGCGAAGGGTGGGGAGCTTTGTCCAGTGATTGCTGATCAGCCATGTCGTCCAGTTCCAGTCGGGGGCGCGCGGCGGCAAGAACGTAGAAGCGCCCGCCAACCCGCTCGCCAGCACCCGACACGCTATCTGGTTCGGCCGCGCGGCACTCATCAGTAAGCCGGGACTATCAGGCTCAACTCTTGGCTTTCGGCGCCGGCTTCAAAACCAGGAAAGGAAAACAAGGCAGGCGCAGCGCACAAAAAATAAATGGGGTCAGAGTCAATTTATCTGGATCCGGCCGTGCCGTGCTCACCTGTTTCCGCAAGATAAATTGACTCTGACCCCATTTATTTTTGAACCGTGGCCGTACTGCCATCCTGATTTCACCCGTCAAGCAGCCGAAGACAAAGATTTCGCAAAAAAATCAGGATGCGAGTTTCAACCGTTGCACCGCGGAACGCCTTCGCCTCATCAGTGGACTCACGCCTGCGTTGATTGCGCCGGATAGAGATGCTTGCAGAACTTCCACTCATTCAACGGCTGGTCGTCAATGTATACCGTCGGCTTGGCGAGGAATGCTTCAAAGCAATGCGAAATTCCCAGTTCTGCGGCGGTGTTCCTGCAGTATTCGGCGCCGCCCGAACTCCAAAGATACAAGGTCGTACCTTCCTGCTTCAATCTACGAACCTGATCGATGACGGCAGGCATGGGGATGCGTTTGGTGCCAACGGAGCGAACCATTGTGTCGTCAATGTCAACGTAGACGATTTTGTTCATGTGTAGGTACGCAAGGTAGCGCTGCTCGCTTGATGTGCCAGCGCTGCATAAACTGGGGAAAAGAAACCGAACTCTCCGCTTTCGATGCGTTTGGAAATGGTGTGATACGGAAAACCTCGGAATTGCCTGTCTATACCATTGACGGCCAGTGTGGTTCCGTATTGGTCGGTCAGTTTAATCCATTGCATGTGCAAATGCTCGATGCAGTATTGGCCGAATGCCGCGCCGAGAATTTCAACGACTGCATCGCTAGAGTAGCCGTGCTTGTCCTTGCCAGAAAGCCAAGCCTCGAATGCCTGGTCAAGGTTCTGAAGGGTCCAACCAGGGGACGAAGTTCCAAGAAAGACATTGATGAATGCGCCGGCAAATGATGCATTCTCCAAAATCGGAGCCGTTTCTGCGTCGCTCAAAGCCACCATCGTTTCGGGCGAAGGTTCAATTGTCGCGATGAATGCTTCAACAGGTCCGTCGGGTGAAGGAATCGATTGGCGCTTCTGTGCCAATAGCGTCTTCCCCTCCAGTTGGGCGTTCTGGCGTGCCAAAGCAGACCGTTGCGTTGGCTTACCGAAGCGACGCAAAGCGTCGAGGATGTCGGTGACTATGCTCATGGAAATTCAGGGGGCGGTCTCAAGTCTTTCATTGCAACATTCCAGCGGGGCCGATCTGTACGACGATTGCGGCGCCGGGTGGAATCAATGTCGCAGTGCAAGACTTGGCCCGGCGATTCTTGTTTTTTGAATAATTCAACGTAAGAATTTTGGAATGCAAAACTCGGTTATTTTCGATATTTTGACTTGCTAAATAAATTCGAAGCGAATGTGACGTTCAACGTTTCTGCCCAGTCTATTGGCACAAGTTCGATCCAGCTAAGCGCCTGCAACAGGGTGACCAAGCCTAGGCCGAATGCATTTCCTGCTGCAGGCTCGACTCTGAGGCCAGCCCAGTACTTGCTATCGTAGAAAAGTGCGCCTTTAATTCCGTCGGGGCCTAGTAGGACGGACTGCGTAGCGATGTGATTCGACCCAAGGACAAGAAGGTCAGGATCGAGCGCGTGGGGTTGATTTGAGATGCATATCCGAGGATCAAAAGTCCTTGTGAAGATTGCGCAGAAGGGCTGGTTCTTGAACGGAGGATAGTTGCGCGGCCAGTCCCGTACTTTGCCGCCTTCGATTGGACCTTCCTCTTCATGTTCCGGATTCGTCCGGTTCGGACGGGTGAGCATGAGCTCTTTGACTTTTCGAGTCTGGAGAATTGCCGTCTCGACTACTGAGCTATCCGTAATCGAGTGCTTGCACTCGATATATGCGTAGACGGCATCTACAGGAATCTGCTCCTTGACTGAGTACTGAAGACCAATATTGGCGCGCAACGTTGGGCACGACATTTTGTCGTAGATGATCAAATCATCTCCAGCTGCACGCCCATCCTCGGTGATCACGAAGCCGCGGCAGACACCAAATCTAGCAGGGAGGATGTCTTCAAGTAGTGCACACATGGCGACTTCGAACTCCGCACCTAGGTCGAAGTTGAAGATCGCCTCTATGTCGGTCAACCGAGCCTCGACCTTGCGTGACAGTCGTTCTATATAGCCGCCGTACGTGCTCAATTAGTTTCCGATCTGCTGAAGCCAGAGGTGAGTATCGATGCTTTCCGTCAAGGTTAATCGAAGAAAAGCGAAGCATTTTTGTCGTCGTTGAACGCGTTTAGGTATTCGCGCTCCACAGAACCTTGCGCGCCAGGAGTTCCGCTTGCCGTGCAAATCCAACCGGTGGTTCTGAGGTTGAGCCGTGCGCAATGTCATCCCGTGCACCTTTGAGCAACTTGAACTGGGAAATGTCGGTGTCATTCAGTTTGGACCAAACACATGTTGCGCACCACACAAACCGGTCATAAAGATTCTTTAGGTTATCGACTTGCGTTTGAAGCAACTTCGTCGCGGCCTGACCATGCGAGCCCTTGTCACTTAGGAGCTTGCAAAGCTCAGATGCGTGGTCAATGCGCCCATACACAGCGTGTGTTTCAACTTCAAGTGCGAGGAAGAAGTAGAGGAACCGTTTCAGTTGATCTTTTTCGCCGAGTCCCAGTGCAAAGAACCGAGCGGCCTTGGCGTTTAGCGATGTGGTCACTTCTCGCGCGGCCTCCAGCTTTCCAGCCAGTTGCGGCCCTTGTAAGTTGTACGCTGTGTACAGCTCAGCGTGAAGCTGCATGCGGATGTCATTGACTACAACCCCGCTCGCCGTTCGGCCGACAGATGCACGCTCAAGCTTGCGCAATTCTACGTAGCGATTCTCTTCATTCAGTACGCAGGTCAAGCCGGAGACTATTGGAGGAAGAGCTCTCGACTCAAACTGCGAAAGCTCTATTCGAACGTTCGGAAAACAGTCGTAGGTAGTGACACTGCCGTCATCCTCCCTCTTGATTCGGCCAGTATCGCACTTGTGTTCTCGTGTCGGGCCGATCTGCACCAAGATGAACGGTCCCTGGCTTTTGGTCTCTTTCTTCCATTCTTCTTCATTGTCGACGAAGACGTCAGCCACAAGGGCAGTGCAAGCGGAATTCACACTTGACCCGACTGCAAGCCGATAGTCCACTCCTGCGACCCTTCCTTGAGATACTTCCGTAGTGCCTTCTGCCAAAGCAATTCCTCGAGCCTCATAGACGGTGATGCTCGAAAATGACGCCGATATTGATTCGGCTTCCGCTAATTCGCGGAAGCCCATTGCCTGCGTGAGTCGGTTTGATAAGGTAAGCGACATATGGGTGACTATTTACGATGCCTACGCATTGTGTTCATCACCACACTGCCGTATTCAACCACGCCCGCCTGCGTAACAGCCCCACCCCTCCAGGCGCAAGTTCTTGATCCATCTGAATTCCCCTCCCCATTCGTTGGCTCCCTCCACTCCATAAATCCGCTGCCAAAACCGGCACCTGTTACAGATTCTGCTGGCAAGCCCTGGACTTGCCAAGCGTCGGATGAAGGATGCGGGTCGATGGCGGCACGGCGCGGAAGACAGGCGCTTTCCCCCCTCTTATCCGGCTCAAGTCCGCGGCCCTCCCGCGGCACCATGGCGGGGCACCTGATTGCTGCCCAAGCCACGCCCACATGAACGCTCTCACCCTTCAGCTGAAGAACCTCTTCGGCGAGAACACGGCCATGATCAAGGCGCTGATGGCGCCGTTGTTCATCGTCATGGTGTTGTCCATGATGGTGCTGCCGTTGCCGCCGTTTGCGCTGGACGTGCTGTTCACCTTCAACATCGCGATGTCGCTGATGGTCATGCTGGTGGCGGCCAACATGATCAAGCCGCTGGACTTTGCGGCGTTCCCGACCGTGCTGCTGGTCACGACGCTGCTGCGGCTCTCGCTGAACGTGGCGTCCACCCGGGTGGTGCTGGTGCAGGGCCACACAGGCGCGGGCGCGGCGGGCAAGGTGATCGAGGCGTTTGGGCACTTCCTGATCGGGGGCAACTTCGCGGTCGGCCTGATCGTGTTTGCGATCCTGGTGGTGATCAACTTCGTGGTGGTGACCAAGGGCGCGGAGCGCATCGCTGAAGTCGGCGCGCGCTTCACCCTGGATGCGATGCCAGGCAAGCAGATGGCGATCGACGCCGACCTGAATGCCGGCCTGATCGACGAGAAGGAAGCCAAGAAGCGGCGCTCGGAAGTGAGCGAAGAAGCGGACTTCTTCGGCTCCATGGACGGTGCGCTGAAGTTCGTGCGCGGCGATGCGATGGCCGGCATGCTGATCCTGGTGATCAACATCGTGGGCGGCTTCATCATCGGCGTCGCACAGCACGGCCTGTCGGTCTCCGAAGCGGCAAGCTCGTACATCCTGCTGGCGGTGGGTGACGCGCTGGTGGCGCAGATTCCGGGCCTGCTGATCTCGGTCGCCGCAGCCATGGTGGTGTCGCGTGTCGGTTCCGGTGAAGACACCGGCAGCCAGATCCGCAACCAGATGTTCACCTCGCCGCGCTCGCTGGGGCTGACGGCGGCCATCATCGGCGCGCTGGGCCTGATCCCCGGCATGCCCAACATCGTCTTCCTGGCCATGGCCAGCCTGATCGGCTACTACGCTTGGTGGCTGACCAAGCGCCAGAAGGAAGAAGCCACCGAGGCGACCCGGCCGGTGGTGGACAACGCGCCGGCCTCGAACGCCGAGGCCACCTGGGACGACCTGCAGCCGGTGGACACCCTTGGCCTGGAAGTCGGCTACCGGCTGATCGCGCTGGTCGACAAGGCGCGCCAGGGCGACCTGCTGGGCCGCATCAAGGGCGTGCGCAAGAAGTTCGCCCAGGAAGTGGGTTTCCTGCCGCCCTCGGTGCACATCCGCGACAACCTGGACCTCAAGCCCAGCATGTACCGCGTCACGCTGCGCGGCGCCACCATCGGCGAGGGCGAGGCCTATCCGGGCATGTACCTGGCGATCAACCCCGGCGGCAACGCGCCGCAGCTGCCCGGCACCAAGACCGTGGACCCGGCATTCGGTTTGCCCGCGGTGTGGATAGAGGAGCGCCAGAAGGAGCAGGCCCAAATGGCTGGATTTACGGTTGTTGATTGCTCGACCGTGGTGGCCACCCATCTTTCACACTTGATGCAAATGAATGCGGCCAAGTTGCTGGGCAGAACCGAAGCCCAGGCCCTGGTCGAACATGTCACCAAGCTCGCTCCCAAACTCATCGAAGACGTGGTCCCCAAGATGGTCGGCATCGCTACCCTGCAAAAAGTCCTCCAGCTGCTGCTGGAAGAGGGCGTGCACATCCGCGATTTCCGCTCCATCGTCGAATGCCTGGCCGAACACGCCAGCATGGTGACCGACCCGGCCGAACTGGCCCGCCGCATCCGCATTCACCTGGCCCCGGCCATCGTGCAGCAGATCTACGGCCCGGCCAAGGAGCTCGACGTGATCGCGCTGGAACCCGAACTCGAACGCCTGGTGACCCAGGCCCTGAACTCGCCGCACGGCGCTGCGCTGGACCCGGGCGTGGCCGACACGCTGACCCGCCAGGCGGCGGAGAGCGCGAAGAAGCAGGAGAACCTGGGCCACCCGGCCTGCCTGCTGGTGCCTGACGCACTGCGCGCACCGCTGGCGCGCCTGCTCAAGCGGGCGGCACCGCGCCTGAAGGTGCTGGCCCACAGCGAGATTCCGGAAACGCATTCGATCCGCATCGGCTCGATCATCGGAGGTGCCGCATGACCTCCTTCTTCCGAGCTCAAGGTAGTTGGCGCGCCGCCCCCTCGGTGGCTTCGCAGGAGCAAGCAGCATGAACGTCAAGAGATTCACCGCGCGCACGTCGCGCGAGGCCTTCGCCCTGGTGCGCCAGGCCTTTGGCGAAGACGCGGTTGTGCTGTCCACCAAACCCTGCGCCGAAGGCATGGAAGTGCTGGCCATGGCGCCGGACTCGGTCGAGCAGCTGGAGCGTGTCTCCAGCCAGGCCGCCGCGCCGGCTGCTGGCCGCCCGGCCGCCCGTGAATCGCTGGCTGCGCGCGCCGAGCGCCTGCAGGCCGAGCGTGCCGCGCCCGGCCGCCGCCTGGCCGACCGCCTGCCGCCGCCGGCTGCCGAACCTTCGCCGATGGAACACGACCTGAGCGCTGGCGTGAACGACGACGTCGAACAGCTGGCGATGAGCACGCTGTCCTTCCAGGACTATGTGCGCGACCGCATGCTGCGCCGCCGCCAGGCCGCGATCGACAGCAGCGCCGAGCCGCAACACGAACCGCCGGCGCCCGCGCCGCAACCGCAAGCCATGGCCCGCGCCCAGGCACCCATCCAGCAGCCGCAGCGCGCCCCGGCGCCCACCGCAGCCATGCTGGCCCAGGCCCCCACGCTGTCGGCCCGCATGTCGGTGCCGGCACCCACGGCACCGGTGCGCCGCGGCCCGGTGCGCCGCCAGCCCGATCACCTGGGCATGGACATTCCCACGCTGGGCGAGCCGGTCGGCCAGCAACGCGACCAGATCGACATGGTTAACGAGCTGCGCTCGATGAAGGGCCTGATCGAAGAACGCTTCGGCACGCTGGCCTTCATGGAAAAGCTGCAGCGCGAGCCACGCCAGGCCGTGCTGTCGCAAAAGCTGATGGACTGCGGCTTCACGCCCGGCCTGACGCGCAAGCTGGTTGAGTCCCTGCCTGCCGGCACCAGCGACGAACTGACCTGGGCCACCACCGTGCTGGAGCGCAACCTGCTGACTGGTGAGCAAGAGCCGGCCCTGGAAGAGCAGGGCGGCGTGTTCGCGATGATCGGCTCCACCGGCGTGGGCAAGACTACCACCACCGCCAAGCTGGCCGCCGCCTTTGCCACCGCGCATGGCGCCAACCACCTCGGCCTGATCACGCTGGACGCTTACCGTGTTGGCGCCCACGAGCAGCTGCGCGCCTATGGCCGCATCCTCGGCGTGCCCGTCCACACCGCCCATGACCGCGCTTCGCTGGAAGACCTGCTGGACCTGCTGTCGGGCAAGAAGATGGTCCTGATCGACACCGCCGGCATGGCCCAGCGCGACGCGCGCTGCCGCGAACTGCTGGAAATGCTGCAGCACCGTTCCATCCAGCGCCTGCTGGTGGTGGACGCTTCGTCGCAAGGCGAAACCATCGACGACGTGATGACCGCCTGGCGCGCCGCGCAGTGCAAGGGCGTGATCCTCTCCAAGCTCGACGAGGCCGTGAAGCTGGCCCCCGCGCTGGACGCCGTGATCCGCCACCGCATGAAGGTGCTGGGCGTGGCCAACGGCCAGCGTGTGCCCGAAGACTGGCACCGCCTGTCGGCCAACGCGCTGATGCACCGCGCGATGCGCGGCGGCGGCAGCGCGGCCTACCGGATCGATGCCAACGACGTGCAGCTGGTCTTCTCGGCCCTGCACCGCCCGGCCGCCGCGCCCGGTGCCGCGCCGATGCAGCGCCTGTAACCCCAGTGAATGCCAGTAGCCGTATGAACGCCTTCACCTCCAACGCTTCCACCACCGCCGACCAGGCCGATGGCCTGCGCCGCCTCTTTGCCGGCCAGCAGGTGCAGATCGTGCCGGTCGTCGCCAACCCGCATGTCGACATGGCCGCCGTGATGCTGGAGCGCCTCAGCCTGGCCTTTGCCGAGCTGGGTGCCCATGCCCTGGTGCTGGACGCCGCAGACAGCTCGCCGCTGCCCAACGAGCTGGTCGACATGGACCTGCCGTCCTGCATTGAACGCCTGGGCGACAGCGTTTCCTACCTGGCCGCCCGCGGCCTTCCGCGCCGCCATGTCAACAGCCGCGGCTCCAGCGAAGCTTGGCTGGCGGCGGTGGAACAGGCCGCACCGTTTGCCCACGTCATCATCGTGCACGCCGAGGCGCGCGACCTGTGCCGCCTGCTGGGTGCGCGCGAGGTCTGCCCCATCCTGATGGCCGGCCTCGAATCGGTCAGCCTCACCGAGGCCTATGCCGCGATGAAGCTGCTGTCGCAGCGCCTGGGGCTGATGGCTTTTGACCTGCTGGTCGGCATGGCCTCGCGGCCGCGCCGCGCCGAGCGCGTGGCCGACCGCCTGTCCAGCTGCGCCGACAACTTCCTGGCCGCCGCAATGCGCAACTGGGCTGCGGTCGACCGTGACATTGCCCTGAACAAGCCCGCCTCGCCCGAGTTGTCCCAGCTGGCGGAAGACCAGTTGACTGGCCTGGCCGCGCCTTCCTCCTTCGCCCCCAGCCCGGCACTTGCCGGCCAGGGCGCCTCACTTTCCCTGGATTGATAGACGGAGACTGCATTCATGTACACCGCCACCGGCCGTCTCGACGCCAATGCGTTGCTCAAGCAGTACAGCCCTCTGGTGCGCCGCCTCGCGCACCAGATGATTGCCAAGCTGCCTGCCAACGTCGAGATCGACGACCTGATACAGGTCGGCATGATCGGACTGAACGATGCGCTGGGCCGCTTCGACGTGGGCCAGGGCGTGCAGTTCGAGACCTTCGCCACCCAGCGCATCCGCGGCGCCATGCTCGACGAGCTGCGCGGCACCGACTGGATGAGTCGTGGCAACCGCCGCCAGCAGCGCGAGATCGAAGCTGCCGTGCATCGCCTCGAACAGCAGCTGGGCCGCCCGCCGCAGGAAAGCGAAATCGCCAAGGAAATGGGCGTCTCGCTGGACGCCTACCAGGACACGCTGACCAAGGTGCGCGGCACCCAGCTGGTCTACCTGGAAGACATGTCGGGCGACGAAGGCGGCGACGAATACCTCGACCGCCACGTGGCCGACGCGGAAGCCAACCCGCTGGCCATGCTGCAGGACCACCGCATGCGCGAGGCCCTGGTCGAAGCCATCAAGAACCTGCCCGAGCGCGAACAGTACGTGATGAGCATGTACTACGAGCACGACATGAACCTGAAGGAAATCGCCGCCGTGCTCGGCGTCACCGAGTCCCGCGTCTGCCAGCTGCACAGCCAGTCCATCGCCCGCCTGCGGGTCAAGCTGCGCGCCTGGTAAGCCCCCGTTTTTCCGGCCGTGCCTTGCGCACGGCCATCCCCGTCGAAAGAGCCGTTGTTGGGAACCAGTGGCACAACCACCAGGCAGTGCCTCGGCACTCTGATGTTGGCAGTCTCAACCCACCCCGGGTTGATCGCATTGTTTTCGTGTTGACTCCTCCTCCGACTTGCGAAAAGTCGTTAGAGCCCCGCGCTGATGTCCGGCCCGGGGCTTTCTTTTTGGGCGGCCCGTGTCGCGTGCCTACCGCGACAGCCAGCGCGACAGCAGTCGGGTATAGCGCGGCATGACCAGGTAGGTCATCAGGAACACGGTGGCGCTGGAGACGGCCAGGTTGCCGGCCAGGCGGCCCCAGGGTGTGGGCCAGCCGTGGACCAGGGGACCGATCAGCAGGCCGAGCACGGTGGTCAGCGGATAGATCACCGAGAGCGTGGCCAGCGCCTGCTTCGCGCGGCGTGGCGCAGGCATGGCGGCGCGCGGCTCGAACCAGAATTCCAGCCCGGTGACGGTCTTCACTTCCTCCGGGCCGGTCAGCATGGGCTCGGCTTCTCGGAGCAGCGCCTGGCGCGCCTCTGAGCGAAACCAGTCGTCGGCATGGGCGATGGTGTCGAACTGGATGGTGATGGTGTAGAGCGTCTCGCCGGGCGACGGCGGAATGACGTGGGCGCCTCTGTGGCCGGGAAAGCGGGCGGCGACCAGGATGATGCGGTGCAGCCAGGCCTCATAGTCGCCGCGCCGCGCGGGGTCCACACGCTGGCGGATCACCGCGGTGATCATTTCGGCCTGAGGCAGTTCGCTGGCCACGATCTGAAGCAGGTCTGCAGAGCGCAGTTCCGGGCGTCTTTCATCGGTGGCATGTGCCGGGGGAATGCGAGCGCTGTCCATGCCGCACTGTGGGCGCAAAAGGCCCGGCCTGGCTTCGGCCAAATGGCCGATGCAGCCCTCCCCACTGCGGTGGATTTGCGCAAGAAGTGGCCAGCGCCCGCCTCAGGCTCTCAGCGGTCGTCTTCCCGAGCGGCAGCCTGGCCGGCAGCGAACCCGCGCGGAGAGACGCCGAAGCGCTGCTTGAACAGCCGGGAGAAGTGCGAGGCGTCGTTGAAGCCCCAGCGCAAGGCCACCGCCAGGACGCCCGGATGGCCGGGTCTGCGCAGGTCGCTGGCGCTGCGCTGCAGGCGCAGCTCCCGGATCAGGCTGCTGACGGACAGCGGCGCCTCCTCGAACAGGCCGTAGAGCGTGCGGCGGGAAACCCGGAAGCGCGCGGCAAGCTGGTCCGGCCCGAGCTGTGGCTCCATCAGGTGGTCGGCAATGTAGGTCTCGACCGCCTGGCGGAAGGCTGCGCGCACCGGCAGCCGGTCCTGTTCCTGGGCCTCCAGCGTCGCGCCCAGCGCGGTGGTGATGATGCCGTTGAGCGCGGCGCTGAGCCCGTCCTGCGCGCTGATGCTGGTGGCGGCGCCCACCTGTTCCAGCGAACGGGCGAAGCGGGCTGCGACCAGGCCCAGCCCGGTCTGTCCGCTGACGCAGCGTGCAGTCGCCTGGCGCGGTGCCGCGAGCCGGGACACAAGCTGGTTCCTGGGGATGCGGAACGACAGCACGCGCCAGTCCTCACGGAAGTCGAGGAAATACGGCCGCGTGCTGTCCACGATGGAGAAGTCGCCAGGCGATACCAGCGTTTCCTGGCCATCCTGGCGAACCACGCACGAGCCTTCCAACTGGAAGTTCGCGAAGCAGAACTCGACCGGATTGCGGCGGATCTCGTCCCAGCGGCGCTGGACGAACTGGCTGCGTGAGAACACGTGGGTCTGCATGCTCAGCGAGAGCGGGCTGGAACTGGCCTCGCCGGTGAAATCGGGCCCTGGGTCGCTTTGCTTGAGGACGGGATTGAGCGAAACAAAGGCCTGGCAGAGGACCTCGCGCCAGTAGCTGAATCGCTCGTGCTGCGCACAGGCTTCGGTGGTCCAGACCCGCTGCATTTCTGGCTACTCCGCGGGCACACGCGCGGCCCATGTCAGGCGCGGGCGCCGCTCGGCGGTGGCGCGGCATGGCATGCCGTTCAAGCGCGTCATGTGGGTGCTCGCTTTGCACAGATCGTCAACTGGCCTTGCACGAAAAGACAACTCATGGCGTGACGGGCTTGCAGCGTGTGCCCATGCTGTGCACGAGGCGCGCGCAGGCTGCGTCATCTCGGTGCAGCCTTTTCGCACGCCGGTGCGGTGGCAGGTGGCGCAGGCCCGGATCCAGGCGCCTGCGGACCGAAAAGATGCAAGGTCCGGGCCAGAGCACGGAGGCCATCGCGTGCCGGCGGTGGCGCGAACGGGCGTGCCCGCGCCTTGGCGAGAGCGGTGGAGGGCGGCGCTGCCGTGCTTGCGCGAATCATCAATTGGGCCTGCATGGACTGGCGAGATGACAGCAGACCCCCTGCCTACGATCCATCGTCGCTTTCCCCAACCCCCGCAAGAAAGGTCGTTTCGCATGGCTATCGATTTCCAGCTCTCCGAGGCGCAGCAGGGCCTGCAAATGGGCGCGCGTGCGTTCGGTGCCGAGGTCCTGCGCAAGGTCGCGGCCACCATCGCCCCGATCCCCCGGCCCGAGGACCGGTTTTACGCCACGCGCCCGTTCTACAAGGCCATGGCCGACGCTGGTTTCGTCAAGGCGCTGCTGCCGGCCTCGATCGGCGGCACGGCGCTCAGCACGCTGGACTTCGCTTTGGCAGCCGAAGAGCTCGCCGCCGTCGATGTCAATGTGCCGACCACCCTGCTGGGCACCGGCCTGGGACTGCATGCGGTGCTGCATCACGGCACCGAGGCGCAGAAGCAGCGCTTCCTGCCGGACTTCGCCGAGGACGGCTCGCGCCTGGCCGCACTGGCATTCACCGAAGTCACCGGCGGGGCCAACTACGACAACCCCGACCCGTCCGTTGGCGTGCAGACCTTTGCCCGGCGCGAAGGCGACGAATGGGTCATCAATGGCGCCAAGCACTACACCACCAACGGCACCGGCTGGGATGGCAAGGGCGCGCACTTGTACAGCGTCATCTGCCGCACCGACCCGGCCCTTTCGCCGCAGGATTCACTGGCGGTCATCATGGTGCCGGGCGGCACGCCGGGCATCGAGATCGTGGGCATTCTCGACACCGTGGGCCACCGCGCGACGATCTCGCCGCGCATCCACTTCAACAACGTGCGCGTGCCGGCCGCCAACATCGTGGGCAAGCCCGGCGACGGCATCGCCATGGTGGAGGGCGCCTTCGCATGGACAGCGGCGCTGATCGGCGCGGCCTGCGTGGGCGTGATGCGCGCGGCCTTCGACGTGGCGTTGAAATTCGCCCGCAGCGACAAGCGTTCCGGCACGGTGCCGGTGATCGAGCACCAGAACGTCGGCTTCATGCTGGCCGACATCAAGATGCGCATCGAGGCCGCGCGCTACCTGACCTGGAAAGCCTGCCACCAGCTCGACCTCACCGAGGGCCGCAGCCGGGAGCTGGCCATCATCACCAAGGTGCACTGCTCGGAGCTGTGCGTGCAGGCGGTGTACGACACCATGCGCGTGGTCGGCGTGGACGCCTACACCGACATGCACCCGCTGGCCGGCCTGATGCAGGACGCGCTGTGCTTCCCGCTTTACGACGGCGGCAACATGGGCGTGCGCCGCCGCCAGCTGCATGCGCTGCTGCGCTCGCCGGACTACAACCCCATGGCCTCGGCCGAGGCGCTTGGATGAGGCCTGCCGCCGCTTGATTGTTCGACCGTCTGACCGTTTGACCGTTTGACATCGCCGAGGGTCACGCCGATGAAGCTCCAATACTCTACCGAGATCGTTGACGCGCCCAGGCGCTTCGACTACTGGAACGAGGTCGTCTGCCGCCATTGCCTGCTGGCGGACAGCAAGTCGCTCAAGGAGAGGCCGTTCGACGGCAAATTGCATGTCGGAGCGGCGGGCACCGTGGGTGTCAGCATCATGTCCGCCCCTTGGCATCACTGGCGGCGGGACGCGCACCACATCCGCATCCGGCCGGACGACGACCTGTGGTTGGCGTACATGGTCAGTGGCGAAGCCCGCATCAGCCAGGACGGACGCCAGGCGCATCTGCGCAGCGGCGACATGGCCCTGTACGACGCGACGCGGCCTTTCGAGTTCGACATGGCGCCGGAGAAGGTGTGCGTGGTGCGCCTGCCGCGCAAGTCCATGCTCAGCCGCGTGCCCTGCGCAGACCGCATGACGGCCCAACTGATCGACCCCCGGCGGCCGGGGGGTGCCGCTGTGCGTTCGATGATCGAGGAAGCCGCGCGCACCGAATTCTCCGATGCGGATGCTGCTGCCCGCTACGGAAGTGCGCTGCTGGATGTGCTTTCGCTGCACCTGGACATGCCGTCGGACGCGAGGACCGTGGTCAGGGAACGGGATCTCTACGCGCGCCTGGTGGCCCATATCCGCGAGAACTTCGCGGACACCGGCTTGACGCTGCAATCGCTGGCGCAAACGCACCACGTGTGCGAGCGCACCGTCGCGCGCGCCTTTGCGCGCCACGGCCAGACCCCCATGGAAGTCCTGCGCCGGGCGCGCCTGCAGGCCAGCCATCGCGCGCTGGCTGAAAGACAGGCCGACAGCGTGACGACGGCAGCCTTGAGCTGCGGCTTCACCGACCTGTCCCACTTCAGCCGCGTGTTCCGTGTGGCTTACGGCTACACCCCGCAGAGCCTGCTGTCGCATTGAGCTTGGCGGCGACCGCCGCTGCGTGCTTCGACAGGTCGCGTTGCGCATCAGGCACGCGCCCGGTGCCGTGAAACCGACAGCCCCGCAGCTTGTCATTCCTCGTCAAGCGCATGTCCTTCTGAAGCAAGCGCCGGCACCCGGTTTGGCCAACCATGGCATCCACCCGCTGCACGAAAGCGAGCGGGGCCTGTGGCCCCTCCCGCCTTCGATGTGTGCGTCCTTCATCTTTCGTTTTCAGTTTCCGGATCGGCTGGCCGACCGGAACCAGGAGCAGGCATACATGGCCATCGACCGTCCCACGACCGAGCAGCTTGCGGCGCTTGCAAGCCGTCTTCACATGCGGCTCACGCCCGAGGAGGCCAGCGAGTACCTGGCGCTGATGCAGCCCAGCTTCGACGCCTACGACCTGATCGACGAACTGCCCGACGAAGTGCCCGAGCTGCGCTATCCGCGCGCCGCCGGCCATCGCCCCAGCGGTGACATGAACCGCTACAACGCCTGGGCCTGCAAGACCGAGGTGAAGGGTGCACCCGCGGGCAAGCTGGCCGGCCGCACGGTGGTGCTCAAGGACAACATTGCGCTGGCAGGCGTGCCGATGATGAACGGGTCTTCGACGCTCGAAGGCTTCGTCCCGGCCTATGACGCCACCGTGGCCACCCGGCTGCTGGACGCGGGCGCCACCATCGTCGGCAAGGCGACCTGCGAGCATTTCTGCCTTTCGGGTGGCAGCCACACTTCGGATCCCGCGCCGGTGCACAACCCGCGCCGCCATGGCCATTCGTCGGGCGGTTCATCTTCCGGCAGCGCCGTGCTGGTGGCCGCTGGCGAGGTGGACCTGGCGGTGGGCGGCGACCAGGGCGGCTCGGTCCGCATTCCCGCGGCGTGGTGTGGCATCTACGGCCTCAAGCCAACGCACGGGCTGGTGCCCTACACCGGGATCATGCCCATCGAGTCCACCCTGGACCACACCGGTCCGATGACCGCCAACGTGCGCGACAACGCGCTGATGCTGGAGGTCATGGCGGGGGCCGACGGGCTCGATCCGCGCCAGGCGGCGCCCAAGGTCGATGCCTATACCGAGGCGCTGGGGCGCGGCGCCGATGGCCTGCGCATCGGCATCCTCAGCGAAGGCTTCCAGCTCGCCAACCTGGACCCGCGGGTGGCCGACAAGGTGCGCAATGCCATCGCCAGGTTCGAGGGCCTGGGCGCGCGCGTCGAAGAGGTCTCGGTGCCGGCCCACGGCCTGGCCGGCGCGCTGTGGAGCCCCATCGGTTGCGAGGGGCTGACCATGCAGATGATGCACGGCAACGGCATGGGCTTCAACTGGAAGGGCCAGTACGACGTGGCGCTGCTGGACCGGCACACCGGCTGGCGCGAGCAGGCCGATGCCTTGTCGGCCTCGCTCAAGGTCTGCATGTTCGTCGGCCAGTACGGCCTGGAGCGCTACAACGGGCGCTACTACGCCAAGGCGCAGAACATCGCGCGCCGCGCCCGGGCCGGTTACGACCAGGCGCTGGCGCAGTACGACCTGCTGGTCATGCCGACGGTGCCGTTCGCCGCCCAGCCGCATCCCGAGCCCGGCTGCTCGATCACCGAGTACGCGGCGAGGGCGCTGGAAATGATAGGCAACACCGCGCCGCAGGACATCACCGGCCATCCCGCCATGACCCTGCCTTGCGGCCTGGTCGACGGGTTGCCGATCGGTTTGATGCTGGTGGGCCGCCACCACGCAGAAAGCACGATCTACCAGGCCGCCGCAGCCTTCGAAGTCAGCGTCGACTGGCAGACGCTCTGACGCTGTTTCGTTTCCCTTCCTTCCCGGATTCATCGCGCACAGAAAGGCCCAACCATGAGCTCTCCCCCCGACCATGACCATGACCACACGCAGCCGCCGGATGCGATGGCCTTGCGCGTCAAGGCACTCGAGTCCCTGCTGACGGAGAAGGGCCTGATCGATCCGGCCGCGCTGGACGCGCTGATCGACACCTATGAGCACAAGATCGGCCCCCGTAACGGGGCGCAGGTGGTCGCCAAGGCCTGGAGCGACCCCGCGTACAAGGCGCGCCTGCTGAGCGGCGCCACCGAGGCCATTGCCGAACTGGGCTTCTCGGGCGTGCAGGGCGAGGACATGGTGGTGGTCGAGAACACCCCGCAGGTCCACAACGTGACCGTGTGCACGCTGTGCTCCTGCTACCCCTGGCCCACCCTGGGCCTGCCGCCGGTCTGGTACAAGGCCGCGCCCTACCGGTCACGCATCGTGATCGATCCGCGCGGCGTCCTGGCTGAGTTCGGTCTGAGCATCGCTGACGACAGGGAGGTTCGCGTCTGGGACAGCAGCGCCGAGTTGCGCTACCTCGTGCTGCCGGAACGCCCGGCCGACACCGAGGGCTGGAGCGAGGCGCAACTGGCCGAACTGGTCACGCGCGACTCGATGATCGGCACTGGCCTGGCCAGGCAGCCTGCCGCTGTTTGAACCCTTCCACGACAAGGAGCACAGCATGAATGGCATTCACGACCTGGGCGGCATGCACGGCATGGGTCCCATCGATCCGCCGCAGGACGACCCCCGGTTCCATCACGAATGGGAGCGACGGACCTTCCCCCTCTTTGCCTCGTTGTACGTGGGCGGGCATTTCAACGTGGACGAGTTTCGCCACGCCATCGAGCGCATGGCGCCGGTGCATTACCTGGACGGCAGCTACTACGAGCATTGGCTGCACGCCTTCGAAACGCTGCTGATGGAGAAGGGCATGATCACCGCCGCCGAGTTGCGCGGCGAGGCCCGTCCTGCCAAGCCATCCGTGCCGCCGCCGGTGCTGACCGTCGACATGGTTCAGCCGGTGGTGCTGGGCGGCGCCTCTGCGCGGGCCAAGGAGGACGTGCCGGGCCGCTTCCACGCAGGAGACCGGGTCCGGACCCAGAACCTGAACCCGCTCACGCACACGCGGCTGCCACGCTATGCGCGCGGGAAGGTCGGCACCGTCGAGATCGTCCACGGCGCTTTCGCGACACCGGACACCATGGCACATGGACAGGGCGAGCAACCCCAGCAGGTGTACGCCGTGCGCTTCACCGCGAAGGAACTGTGGGGCGTGAACCGGCCCGACAGCGTGTGCATCGACCTGTGGGACAGCTACCTGGAGGCCGCATGAACACCGGCATTGACAGCGGCCTCGATGTCACGGCCTCGCGGCTGGACGGGGAGGGCCCAGCGTTCGACAAGCCCTGGCAGGCCGAGGCATTCGGCCTCGTCGTCAAGCTGCACCAGGCCGGGCTCTTCCCATGGGCTGATTGGGTGCGGATCTTCAGCGAAGAGATCAAGGCCGCGCCGGCCCTGCCTGGTGAGAGCGTCAACGACGCCTATTACCGCCAGTGGGTTCCGGCGATGGAGCGGCTGGTCGCCTCCCTGGGCCTGGCTGCGGAAGACGATATCGCTCGCCGTGCCTCGGAGTGGCGGCTGGCCTACCTCCATACGCCCCACGGACAGCCGGTGTCATTGGTCAACGCGAGTTGCCCTCCGGCCCATGCGCATGAGCACACACCTCGACGAGTGCCGGTGGCCGTCAGCCTGGCCTGCGCGGGCTGAAAACCGCGGTCCAAGCCCCTTTCGCTTTCTCACCTTCGTTCATCACTGAAGCCGCCGACGCGGTGGCAAAGGAAACATCATGCACATCGAACCTGGCCTGGTAGATGCCGGAAAAATCGGCCTGAGCTATGTCACTGCGGCAGGGGCGGGCGCCTACGCCCTGCATCTGGCCGCAGCCGCGCTGCGCCAGCGTGGTGCCCTCTCGCTGCTGGGACGCACTGCCGTCACGACGGCCCTGGTGTTCTGCTTCTTCGAAGTGCTGCCGCACCAGTCCGTCGGTGTCTCCGAGGTCCATCTCATCCTCGGCTCGACGCTGCTGCTGCTGTTCGGTGCCGCACCGGCAGCCATCGGCCTTGCGCTTGGCCTGCTGCTGCAGGGCCTGTTCTTCGCGCCGTTCGACTTGCCGCAATACGGCATGAACGTCACGACCCTGCTCGTTCCGCTGTTCGCCATCTCGGCCCTGGCCCGTCGCATCGTCAAGCCCGACACGCCGTACGTCGACCTGCGCTACCGGCGGGCGCTCGCGCTGTCCACCGTCTACCAGGCGGGCATCGTCGGCTGGGTGGCCTTCTGGGCCGTCTATGGCCGAGGCCTTACGCTGGAGAACCTGGCGACGATTGCCACTTTCGGCAGTGCCTACATGACGGTGATCCTGGTCGAACCCTTGGTTGACCTGGCCGTGCTGGCCATCGCCAAGCGCGCTGCACGCCTGCAAGGCACGCCGATGTTCGAGCACCGGCTTCACCACGCCGAGGCGCTCTGAAGTTCCCCGCTTGGCCGAACCTGCTTCGGCAAGTTCGGCCCCCCACAGGAGTTGCATGATGACCCCCGCATTCCCCCGCGGCGGCCGCAGGAGCGGCCAGCCGTCGCAAGCCAGGCCCGGTCTGCCGTTGCCCCGCAGCAAGAAGGTGCAGTCCCTGATGGGCCTGCTGATGTTGGGCCTGCTGATGTCGGCCCTGGCGCCGATGACCGCGCAGGCCGTCGACGTGGACGCCGGCGATTTCGTCCCGGCGCCGGAAGGCACCACGACCGGGCTGCTGTACCTGCAGCATGCCGAGCGCAACAGCCTCTACGCGCATGGAAGCCAGGCGGTGAGCGACCCGCTGCTGGTCTCGGACGTCGGCATCGCCAGGCTGGTGCATTACACAAGCATCGGCGGGCTGACCGTCGCCCCCCAGATCCTGCTGCCCTTCGGCCGGCTCGACGCCGGCCGCGCCACCGAGGCACTGGGCAAGACCAGCGGCCTGGGCGACGTCATCCTGGCCGCGCCCGTGTGGCTGGTCAACGATGCCGCGTCTCCCACTTACCTCGCCATCGCGCCCTATCTGTTCCTGCCCACGGGCAGCTACGACAGCGGCCGCTCGCTCAACCTGGGCGAGAACCGCTGGAAGTTCGACCTGCAGGTGGGCTTCGTCAAAGGGCTCACGGACAAGTGGTCCGTCGACTTGACCGGGGATGTGATGTTCCACGGCAAGAACAACGATTTCGGCGCCACCAGCGCCACGCTCGAACAGAAGCCGCTCTACCAGGGGCAGGCCTATCTGCGCTACCAGTTCGCGCCGGGACTCAACGGCTTCGTCGGCCTGTCGCAGACCTGGGGCGGGGAGGATCGGGTGAACGGCGTGGACAGCGATGACCAGGCGCAACAGCGCAAGCTCAGCCTGGGCGGCAGCTATTTCATCCGCCCGACCACGCAACTGCTCGTTTCCCTCGGGCGGGACCTCAAGGTGGAGAACGGCTTCAAGGAAAACGCCCGCGTCAACCTGCGGCTGCTGCAGGTCTTCTGACGCGTCTTTGCGGGGGCGGCAGGCGCTCGTCCCCGCGAGCGCAGCTCAGCCCGCCTTCTTGTCCCAGGCGTCGCACCAGCCGGCAGCCGCCACGTCCTTGTCGATGAACAGTCCGCAGCCGCCATCGGTATCGCCCGGCGCGCCGGCGTAGAGGCTGCAGTTGGCGCAGGTCTGGCCGGGGACGTATTTGGGCACCTTGGCGCGGTCGACCTTGCTCGCGTCGCGCTTGTAGTGGATCTCGACCGCGGTGGGGTCGTCTTCCTGCAGGTGACTGAGTTGCTGCGCGGCGGCCGGGCCGGCGCGCAGCGTGGCGGCTGCGGTGAAGGCCGCGAGCGTGCCAAGCGGCACCCGGGCCAGGGCCTCGCGGCGGTTCATGTCAGACCGGCACCGGCGTGAAGCCGGCATCTTCGATCGCGGCCTGCAGGGCCTGCAGCGGTGCGCTGCCGGTTTCGATCTCCACGCGGTGCTGCGCCAGGTCCACCTGCACCTTGGCCTGCGCATCCACCGCCTGCACGGCGCGGGTCACGCTGGCCACGCAGTGGCCGCAGGTCATGTCCTTGACTTCGAATGCCACCATGGTGGGCTCCTTTGATGTGGATGAAGAAAGTGGCGGGATCATCCGCCTATGCTGCGCCAACTTTGAAGCTTCCGGCAGTGGCAAGGTCAAGCCTGAGATTCTCAAAACCCTTCTGGGTCAATAGAGGGCCGCTTGACCTTGCCACGGTTGGAATCCTGAGAATCGACACCAACTGCCTGACCTGTGCATGATCCATTTTCTCCCCGGAGCCACTGAATGACCACCGCCACCGTCTCGTCCGCCAAGGCCCCGCCCCAGGGGCTGGTCCAGCTCGACGTGACGGGCATGAGCTGCGCCTCCTGCGTGGCGCGGGTCGAGAAGGCCTTGCTGAAGGTGCCGGGCGTGGCGTCGGCTTCGGTGAACCTGGCGACCGAGCGGGCCTCGGTGCAGGCCTTGCCCAGCGTGCCGGTGGCGGCGCTGGCGGCTGCGGTGGAGAAGGCGGGCTACGGTGCCAGCGTGGTGCCGGAGACGCCCGCGCCTTTGCCGGCTGCGTCTGCCTGGCCCAGTTGGTGGCCGGTGGCGGTCGGCGCGCTGCTGACGCTGCCGCTGGTCACGCCCATGCTGCTGGAACTGTTCGGCCTGCACTGGATGCTGGGCGGCGCCTGGCAGCTGGCGCTGGCCACGCCCGTGCAGTTTGGGCTGGGCGCGCGCTTCTACCGTGCCGGCTGGAAGGCGCTGCGGGCGGGGGCCGGCAACATGGACCTGCTGGTGGCGCTGGGCACCTCGGCGGCCTACGGGCTGTCGGTCTATGAACTGGCTCGCCACGGCGGCCACGGCATGGCGCACCTGTACTTCGAGTCTTCGGCGGCCGTCATCACGCTGGTGCTGCTGGGCAAGTGGCTGGAAGCCCGCGCCAAGCGGCAGACGGCCGACGCGATCCGCGCGCTGAACGCGCTGCGGCCCAGCACGGCCCGCGTGCGGCGCGGCGGGCAGGAGCTGTCGCTGCCGGTGGCGCAGGTGCTCGTGGGTGACCTGGTGGTCGTGAAGCCCGGCGAGCGGGTGCCGGTGGACGGCAAGGTCACCGAAGGCCACAGCCACCTGGACGAATCGCTGCTGACCGGCGAAAGCCTGCCGGTGGCCAAGGGCGTGGGCGAGCATGTGACTGGCGGCGCGATCAACGGCGAAGGCCTGCTGCTGGTGCTCACGCAAGCCGTGGGCGCCGAGACCACATTGGCCCGCATCATCCGCATGGTCGAGTCCGCCCAGGCCGCCAAGGCCCCGATCCAGCGCATCGTCGACCAGGTCAGCGCCGTCTTCGTGCCGGTGGTGCTGGGCATTGCCTTGCTCACGCTGCTGGGCTGGGCCGGCGCCACCGGTGACTGGGAGCGTGCGCTGATCAACGCAGTGGCGGTGCTGGTCATTGCCTGCCCCTGCGCGCTGGGCCTGGCCACGCCCACCGCCATCATGGCCGGCACCGGTGTGGCCGCGCGCCAGGGCATCCTGATCAAGGACGCCGAGGCGCTCGAAGTGGCGCATGGCGTCACCACCGTGGTCTTCGACAAGACCGGCACCTTGACGGCCGGCAAGCCCACGCTGGTGGCCGCCGTGCCTGTGCCGGGCGGCTCGCGCGACGAACTGCTGCGCCTGGCCGCCGCGCTGCAGCTGACCAGCGACCACCCGCTGGCTCGCGCCGTGCTGGACGCTGCGCCGAAATCATTGCCCGCCGCGCAAGCCGCCCGCGCGCTGCCTGGCCGCGGGCTGGAGGCCACCGTCGAAGGCCAGTTGCTGGCGCTGGGCAGCAGCCGGCTGTTGCAGGAGCGTGGCCTGGTGCCTGGCGCGCTTTCCGCCGAGGCGGCGCAATTCGCGAAGGACGGCCGCACGTTGTCCTGGCTGATGGCCCAGGAACCGGCAGGCGGCGCGCGCCTGCTTGGGCTGCTGGCCTTTGGCGACACGCTCAAGCCCGAGGCCAGGCAGGCCGTGCAGCGCCTGCATGCGCTGGGCCTGAAGACCTTGCTGCTGACGGGCGACAACGCTGGCAGCGCGCAGGCCGTGGCGCAGGTGCTGGGCATTCGCGAAGTGCGCGCCGAGGTGCTGCCTGGCGACAAGGCCGCCGTCATCGAAGCCCTGCGTGCGGCTGGCGAGCATGTGGCGATGGTGGGCGACGGCATCAACGACGCCCCCGCGCTGGCCGCGGCCGACGTGGGCATGGCCATGGGCACCGGCACCGACGTGGCGATGGAAGCCGCCGGCATCACGCTGATGCGTGGCGACACCCGGCTGGTGGCAGACGCCATCGACGTTTCGCGCCGCACCTACGCCAAGATCCGCCAGGGCCTGTTCTGGGCCTTTGCCTACAACGTGCTGGGCATTCCGCTGGCCGCGGCCGGCCTGCTCAGCCCGGTGATTGCCGGCGCAGCGATGGCCTTCAGCAGTGTCAGCGTGGTCAGCAATGCGCTGCTGCTGCGGCGCTGGCGCGGCGCGGCCGATGAGCTTCCCGAATGAACCCGCGAACCCAGGAGCGCGCATGTCCCCACCCATGAACATCGGCGAGGCCGCCAAGGCCTCCGGCGTCTCGGCCAAGATGATCCGCCACTACGAAAGCGTGGGCCTGTTCCCCGAGGCCAGCCGCACCGAGGCCGGCTACCGGCAGTACAGCGAGAAGGACATCGCCACGCTGCGCTTCGTGCGCCAGTCCCGCGACCTGGGCTTCTCCATCGAGCAGATCCGCGAGCTGCTGGGCCTGTGGCAAAACCGCCGCCGGCCCAGCCGCCAGGTCAAGGCCCTGGCCGAGGCACATTTGCAGGAGCTCGATCAGAAGCTGCAGGAACTGCAGGCCATGAAGTCCACGCTGCAGCACCTGGTGCACTGCTGCCACGGCGACGACCGGCCAGACTGCCCCATCCTCGACAACCTGGCCCAGGGCGAGCCGGTGGCCGTGGCGCACGGTCCGCGCAGCGGTTTGAGGCCGGGCAAGGCATCTGCATGAATGCCCCGATTCCCGTGGCCAGGGGCTTGACCTCCCCACCCGGAAAGGCCTGATACTGCGGGCGTGAAGACGCTTCGCTTCTACCGACTGTGCCGACTTTGCCTGCTGATGCTGCTGGCTGTGCTGCTGCCCCTGCGCGGCGCGGTGGCTGCGGCCATGCTGTGCCCGGGCGGCCAGGCAGCGCAGCTGCAGCTGTCGGCCGTGCCTGCGGGCATGACCATGCATGACCATGCGCACATGCAGGCGCATGAGGCACAGACCGGGCAGGCGCATCACGCACAGGCCTCTGGCGAGCTCGCCAAGTGCAACACCTGCTGCGACTTCTGCGCGATGACGCCGCTGCCGGCCACCGAGCCGCTGCTGCCAGTGGCGCAGGCGCTGGCCACCGTGCGCTACCCGCACCTGTTGGCGCCCGCGCCGAGCTTTGTCTCGGGCGGGCAAGAGCGGCCGCCCAGAGCGACCGGCTGAAGCGGCCTTTCGGGCCGATGGCACCCGTTTCGTTTTGACGGGTGAAGCTCGCCCGCGCTGGTCGCGGGTGCTGGCTGGCGGCCTGCGGGCTTGCCGGCGCCTTGCGCACTGCATCCATGTTCATATCTTTTTTCCCCGTTCGCAGCACCGCGGCGCTGGCCGCGCTGGCCGTGCTCGGTGGCTGTGCCTCGTTTTCACCAGACGGCGGCTTCGGCGACGTTGCCCGGCTGACCCAGGCCCGCAGCGGCCAGGTGCCGCGCTGGCAGCGCACGCCGGCCGACGAAGCCGCCGCGCAAACCCGCGTCACCGAACTGTTGCAACAGCCGCTCAGCGCTGAGGCCGCAGTCGAGCTGGCGCTGCTGCACAACCGCGGCCTGCAGGCCCGCTTTGCCGAGCTGGGCCTCGCCGAGGCTGAGCGCGTGCAGGCCGGCCGCCTGGCCAACCCCGCGCTGCGCTACGGCCGCATGAGCGGCGGCGGCGTGACCGAGATCGACAGCGCGGTGCTGTTCAACCTGCTGGGCCTGTTGACGCTGCCGCTGGCGAGCGAACTCGGCCAGCAGCACTTCAAGCAGGCCAAGCTGCAAGCGGCGAGCGACGCCGTGGCCGTGGCCACCCAGGCCCGGCGCGCGTTCTTCAACGCGGTGGCCGCGCAGGCCTTGGTCGCCTACGCCCAGCAGGTCAAGTTGGCTGCCGAAGCCTCGCGCGAGCTGGCCACCCGCATGCAGCAGGCCGGCAACTTCAACAAGCTCGCGCAGATGCGCCAGCAGTCCTTCGATGCGGATGCCACCGCGCAGCTGCTGCGCGCCCAGCACCGCGCGGTCGCCGAGCGTGAACAGCTGGTGAAGGCACTGGGCCTGTCCAGCGAAGAACTTGGCAAGCTGCAACTGCCCGAGCGCCTGCCCGACTTGCCAGCCCAGCCGGCTGCGCTGGTGCAAGCCGAGCAGGCCGCGATGGACCGGCGCCTGGACGTGCTGCAGGCTCGCCGCAGCGCCGAAGCCACGGCGCGCCAGCTGGGCCTCACCCAGCGCACCGGCTTCGTCAACCTGCTGGACCCGAACCTCACGCTGGCCCGCCACGGCCAGACCGGCGAGGCCACGCGGCGCGGCTTCGAGCTGGAACTCACGCTGCCGCTGTTCGACTTCGGCGCCGGTGGCAGCCCGGCTGCGGTGCAGGCCGAGCTGCAGTACGGCCAGGCCGTGCACCACGCGGCCGAGGTGGCGGTGAATGCCCGCTCCGAAGTGCGCGAGTCCAGCTCGGCTTACCTCACGGCTCACGCGCTGGCGCGCCACTACCGCGATGAAGTGCTGCCGCTGCAGCAGCGCATCGCCGACGAGAACCAGCTTCGCTACAACGGCATGCTGCTCAGCGTCTTCGAGCTGCTGGCCGACGCGCGCGAACAGATCACCAGCGTCACCGGCTACACCGAAGCGCTGCGCGACTTCTGGCTCGCCGACGCCGACCTGCAACAAGCCCTGGCCGGCCCGCTGCCGCAGCCTGGCCAGTGAAAGCAATCCCCATGACTTCTTCCCGCCGACATTTCCTGCGCGCCGCCGGCGCCACCGCCGTGGGCGCCGCAGCCGTCAGCCGCGCCGCCGTGGCTGCGGTCCCCGAAGCCACCGAAGCACCGTCTGCTGCCACCCAGCCGCCACCGCTGCCGCCGAGCGGCCGGCCGTTCAACCCGGTCGTCACGCTCAACGGCTGGTCCTTGCCCTGGCGCATGAAGAACAACGTCAAGGAATTCCACCTGGTGGCCGAGCCGGTGGTGCGAGAACTCGCGCCTGGCATGAAGGCCAGGCTGTGGGGCTACAACGGCACCAGCCCTGGTCCGACCATTGAGGCCGTCGAAGGCGACCGCGTGCGTATCTTCGTCACCAACCGCCTGCCCGAACCCACCAGCACGCACTGGCACGGCCTGATCATCCCTTCGGGCATGGACGGCGTGACCGGCCTCACACAGCCTGCCATCGCCCCCGGCAAGACCTATGTCTACGAGTTCGTGATGAACCATTCAGGTACCTACATGTACCACCCGCATGCAGACGAAATGCTGCAGATGGCCATGGGCATGATGGGCCTCATCATCGTGCACCCGAAAGACCCGCGCCAGCACCGCGTGGACCGCGACTTCGCCTTCCTGCTGGCTGCCTACGACATCCAGCCCGGCGCCGCCACGCCCAGCGTCAACACCATGCTGGACTTCAACCTCTGGACCTGGAACAGCCGCGTCTTCCCGGGCATCGACCCGCTGGTCGCCCGCACCGGCGACCGCGTGCGCATCCGCGTCGGCAACCTGACAATGACCAACCACCCGATGCACCTGCACGGCCACCGCTTCGAGGTCACCGGCACCGACGGCGGCTGGGTGCCACCCTCGGCCCGCTGGCCGGAAGTGACGACCGACGTGGCCGTCGGCCAGATGCGCGCGCTGGAGTTCAACGCCGTGGCCGGCGACTGGTCGCTGCACTGCCACAAGTCCCACCACACGATGAACGCGATGGGCCACGACGTGCCCACGATGATCGGCGTGGACCAGCGCGCCGCCACCGAAAAGATCATCCGCCTGCTGCCCGACTACATGCAGATGGGCGACAAAGGCATGCACGAGATGAGCGAAATGGAAATGCCGCTGCCCGACAACACCCTGCCCATGATGACCGGCCAAGGCCCCTTCGGCGCCATCGGCATGGGCGGCATGTTCAGCGTCCTCAAGGTCCGCGACGACCAGAAGCCCGGCGACTACCGCGACCCTGGCTGGTTCAAACATGCAGCCGGCACACAGGCCAGGGAATACACCGGTGAGCTGCCAGTGCCGGTGCGCGGTGCGGCGCCGCAGGCGGAGGCCAACCTGCCCGAAGCACGCAAGCCCATGGAACATGGCGGGCATGAAGGGCACATGGGCCACGACATGGGGCATTGAGCTGCAGGCGCATCGTGCGCGGTGCCGGGGGCCTGCCGGGGCCGGTCTATGATGCGCCGCTCGGCCACGCCGGCCACGATTACCCTCGTGCGTAGGCGTCCGCAGCGTCCAGTCAACTCCTACCGGTACGACGCCATGCTGTTCAAGACTCTCCGCATCGAACGCCGATGCGCCCGCGCCGCCACCTTGCTGGCCCTGTCCGCACTGCTGACCACGGCGGCTCACGCCGCCGACTTCGGCTACACGCTGCTCCATGTGGACGGCGGCCTGGCCACCCAGGCGTCGGGCATCACCGCCGACGGCACCATCGTCGGCAGTTACCAGCAGCCGCAAGGCCAGAGCGTGGTGATCCGGCCCTTCAGCTACCGAGACGGCATGTACCGCAAGCTTCCAGCGGTCGAGCCTGCTGTCTACAGCTTTGACGATGTCAACGACAAGCGCCACCTGGTGGCCAACCTGACCCACCGGGACCGGTCCTCGCAGGCCCTGCTCATCCGGGGCAAGCAGAAGACCGCGATCGAAGTCCCCGGCGCCGTGATGACGCGTGTCGATGCGCTCAACAACCTCGACACCGTGGTTGGCTCCTACGACCACGACCCCGATCAGTACGGCATCCTCACCACCAGCGGCTTTCTCTGGACCGAGGCTGGCGGCGTCGTGCCGTTCGACGCGCCCGGTGCGGTGGGCCTGACCATCCCCTGGGGCCTGAACAAGGCGGGCACCGCCGTGGGCGTGTACATCGACGCGGACTCCGTCTATCACGGCTTCGTGCGCGGCGCCGGCGGCACCGTGACCACGCTGGACTACCCCGGGTCGCCCTACACGCAGCTGATGGACATCAACGACAGCGGCGACATCGTCGGCTTCTACCAGGACCCGGTCGATTACATCATCAGAGGCTTCCTGTACCGCGCCGGCAAGTTCATCCCGGTCGGCCCGGCCGAAGCCACGCAGGGCGCGTACCCGTGGCGCATCGCGGCCAACGGCCGCATTGTCGGCTGGTACGCGAACGACCAGGGCCTGGTGAACAGCTTCCTCGCGACGCCTTCGACTGTGGGGGAATGAGGCAGCGGTGCGCCGGGAGGGCGCCCATGCAAACGCCTGGCAGGCGCCAGAATCGTGTTTCCTCCCATCTGTCGCCACGCCCATGCTGCCTGCCATTGCCGCTGTGCTGAGTGTCGAGATGCTCCGGGAGGGCGGCTCGCTGGAGGCGCGCTTCCAGGGCATCGACGGCAGTCGCCACTGCCTCCACTTTCCTCTGCTTTCGGCACGTGGGCCCAACAATGAGTTCCTGCGCTTGGGCTACGCAAAGCCAGTGGTGTTCCAGCGCGTGGAGTATTGGGAAGGCACCCGGCGAGGGTGGCATTCAGTGCACGAGGTTGAAATCTCCTGGCCCCACGCGACGGTGTTGCTGCGCCAGATGCGCAACCACATTGACAGCGAAATGGACGCGCGCTGGTTGATGGCGATGGAAGAGGCCGCTGCAAGCGAAGGCGAGCTGCCCGGCGGCATCGAACCCGTGCTGCAGCCAGCAGCGCGCCGAGCCGGCACGTGAGCAGTGATGTGCAGGGCGCCTCGGCGGTCAGCTTCGTCGGCGAGGTGGACGAGCTGTCCGCGCGGCGCTTGGCGACGTTGGGGCCGGTCCGGCAGATCTCGCTGACCCACATTCCGCTGGTGACCGTGCGGCAGGCCCGCCGCCTGCAGGTCGTGACCTCGGTCGAGCAAATCTGGCTTTGGTGCGATGTGACCCGTCTGGCGCTGAATCAGATTGTTCAGCTGCCGGGGCTCAGGCAGTTGGACGTGCTGCGCGTCGTGGCGCAAGGCCAGCGGCTTCGAGGCTTTGGCAAGGCAGCTGACCTGCAGGTGCTGAATGCCAATCTGTCCTTGACTGCGCAGGACCTGCTGGCGGTGTGTGAATGCCAGTCGCTGCGGGTGCTGGGCATCCAGGGCGCGGAGCTGACCCTCGCCTCGTTTGCCGCGGTCGCCTCGCTGCCGGCGTTGCGCTCGCTGGACCTGGAAGCCACGGCGTTCGACGACCGCATGGCCCGCTGGCTCGGCCGCGAGGCACACTTGGCCTCACTGGACCTCGGCGGCACGCGCATGACCGCCGCAGGCCTGCGCCATCTGGTCGCGATGCAGTCTCTCCAAGAGCTCGACTTGTGGGCCACGCCACTCACCGAAGCGCACCTGGAACTGCTGACCGAACTGCCCGAGCTGCGCTACGTCTCACTGGGTGGCTACGAACACCAGGCGTCGCTGGACCCGGAGCGCGTGACACGCTTGCTGCTGCGGCTGCAGCGTTTGCAGCGCGCCTGGCTCGACGGCATTGTGCTGAACGATGGGCAGCGGGCGGCACTGCGAGAGCGCGGCATCTCGCTGCGTTGCTGAGTCCCGCACTCAGGCCAAATCTCGCTCCATCCACATCGAGCGGATGCTGCGCCCGTGCTTCACGGCGTAGTCGTGGAAGGTGCCGACTTCGGTGAAGCCGAGTTTGCGGTGAAGGGCCAGCGAGGCTTCGTTGGGCAGGGCGATGCCGACCACGGCCTTGCGCAGTTCGTGCGGCGCGAGGAAGGCGAACAGGGTTTGGTAGAGCTGTTCGCCGTGCCGGCGGCCCGTCTGGCCGGGGGCGACGTAGATGCTGGTCTCGATGGTGAAGCGGAAGGCCGGATGGGCGCGATAGGGCTGGCTGCAGGCGCAGCCGAGCAGTTGGTCGCCGTCCATGGCCAGCCAGAGCTGGTGCGGCGAGCCCGGATCGAAGACGGCGAGCCATGACCGCATGTCCTGCTCGGACAGCAGTACTTCGTCGAAGGTGGCGAAGGAATTTGCGACGTAGTGGTTGCGAAGCACCCGCAGGGCATCGATGTCCGAGTGGGCGGCCGGGCGGATCGCGTGGTGGCTCATTTCTGTCCGCCCCAGGCCGCTGCCAGCGCCCGACCCACTTTTGCCGCAATGTCATCCTGAATCGCCAGCACGTCGGTCGCCTGGCGGTCGTAGGTTTCGGACCAGAGTTGGGTGGCGTCGCTGGCGCGGACGAGGCGGGCGGTGACGCGCAGGGTCTGGCCGGATTTGCGCACGCTGCCTTCGAGCACGTAGGCCACGTCCAGTGCGTGGGCGATCTCGGGGATGGTGGCTTGCTTGTCCTTGTAGAAGAAGGTCGAGGTGCGGGAGGGCACGCGCACGCCGGGCAGGTGGGCCAGGCTTTCGATCAACTGCTCGGTCATGCCGTCGGCGAAGGGCTCTTCATCCATCGCGTTGGTGAGGTCCAGGAAGGGCATCACGGCGACCGAGGTGCCGGGCGCGCTGTGCCATGGCGCCCACCAGGCCAGGCCCAGCGTGAGTGCGAGCAGCAGGATGGCCAGGGCGCTGACGAGGCGCGCCGCCTTGCGGCCTTGATGCGCGGCAGGCGCTGGGCTGGGCGGCGGGCCGGATGCCACGGCCGGTGCAGCCTCGGCTGCGGCGACGGCCCGCGGTGCTGGCTCGACGGGGCCCACCGCCGCGATCAGCCGGTAGCCGCGGCGCGGCACGGTGGCGATGTAGCTGGGCTCGCGGGTGCTGTCGCCCAAGGCGCGGCGCAGCGTGGTGATGGCCTGGTAGACGGAATCCTGCGAGACGACGACGTCGGCCCAGGCGGCCGAGAGCAGTTCGTCGATGCTGACGACTTCGCCAGGGCGGCTGGCCAGGTGCGCCAGCATGGCCATTGCCCGACTGTCCAGCGGCGTGGCCTCGCCGCCGCGCCAGAGGCGGTCGGTGGCGGGGTCGACCTGCCAGTCGCCGAGGCGGAATGTGGTGGGCGAGGCTGCGTGCCCTTGTGTGTCCATGTGCTCCCTGGGTCGCCGCGTTGTGGCTCGCGGCGTGGCCGGGATCTTACGCATGCTGGCGCGCAGCGGAGCGCCGCCGCCACTGGCCCAGCCGCGCCGCAGCCGCCTGCGGCGTGCGGCGGCTGCGCGCATGGCGCGGCCCTTCAGCGTTTCACGCCGTTGGCCGCGTTCTTGTTGCGAGCATCCCCGTCTGCCCCGGCGGCGGCCTCGATCTGGATCTGCACCGCGAGTTCGTCGCCCACCAGGTCCGAATAGGCGTTCAGGCCGTAATCGGAGCGCTTGATGGAGGTGGTGGCGGAGAAGCCGACCGAGGCGAACTTGGTGATCTGGTTGACGCCCAGCTTGTTGAAGCGCAGCTGCAGCAGGACCGGCTTGGTCACGCCGGCCAGCGTCAACTCGCCGGCCAGCGTGCCATGCGTGGCGTCAATGCGTTCGAGTCTGGTGCTGCGGAAACCCACGGTGGGGCTCTTGAACAGCTTGGCCCAGGCATCGTCGCCACGGATCTGCTGGTTCCAGGTCGCGTCGCCCATGTCCAGCGAGCGTGTCGGCATGCTCACGGCAATCGCCGAGTTCTTCCAGTCCTCGTCATCGAAGCTGAAGCTGCCTGGCGCCATGCGCAGCGTGCCGAAGAGCTGGATGAAGCCCTGGTGCTCCAGCGAAAAGCTGACGCGGGAGAGCTTGCTGACGATGGTGTAGGTGACGGGCGCGCAGGGCGCCGCAGCGGCCGACAGGACCAGCGCAGCCGCCAGGGCGGCCCGGCGGGCGGTTTTGAAAGCGGACATGGACTCCTCGGTTCGGTGGATGACAACGGCCCGCTTTGTAGCCAGCGGGGCCCGAAGTCGTCCTGAAACCGCCCTGAAAAGTCCTGATTCGGGCTGAAACCGATGCTGCGCCGCCCGCTGGCGAGCGTTCGCGTCAGCGGCTGTTCCATGCATCAAACGAATGGATCGATGAGTCGCACGCCGGTTCCGGCAAAGTCCCGCACGTTGCGGGTGACGAGCGTCATGCCGTGCTCCAGCGCAGTGGCTGCGATCACGGAGTCGCGCCAAGCGCGCGGATTGGGGACGTGCAGAGGCGCGCACAGTCGCGCGCCGCGCGCTGTGAAGGGCAGCGTTCGACCGTCATAGGCAGCTTCCAGCCCCTCGATCCATGCCTTGAGACCGGCTGCCTGGGCTGCGTCGGTGCGCGCCTTGAGCTCGTAACCCAGCCACAACTCCAGCAGCACGACGGCCGACAGATAGAACTGCTCTGCCGGCAATTGCGCCGCCCAACTGCGCACCGTGGCCGAGGGTTGCTTCTTGCCCGTTCGCAGCTCGGAGACGACGTTCGTATCGAGCAGGAACATGTTCAGTCCAGATCGGCCGCCACAGGCTGGTCGATCAGGCGCGGTGGCTCGAAGTCAATCCCGCCCGTCTCTGGCAGCCCGTCCATGAGCGCCAGCAGGCTGCGACTGGGCTGACGCTCGCCGCCGAGCGCGTAGAAGTCATCGATGCGCAGCAACGCGTACGCAGGATGGCCGCGGTCGGTGATCAGCACCGGGCCCATGTCGGCCGCCCGCTTGGCGCCGGCCAGATCGCGTGCGAACTGGCGCGCCGGGATCGTCGTGATCGGTTTTGGCATGGGTTGACTCCTGCAGGAGGTTTGCGGAATGTCGGTATGTTATGACATTCGTTCGCCTGAGCGTAAACCCATGGCATGCAAGGGGCGCGCATTGCCGCCGGTTGGACGGTAAGGTTTGGCTCAATGCCCTGCCGGCACGCGCGCCAGCGGCGTTTTCATCTCCGCCAGGGCATAGCTCAGCACCGCCAGCAGCGCGACCTGCTTGCGCAGCGCTTGCGGGTCGACCTTGTCCAGCGTGTCGGCGGCGGTGTGGTGGTAGTCGAAGTAGTGGCGGGTGTCGACCAGTGGCGCGAAGCCGGGCACGCCGGCCTGCTGCAGCGGTTCGATGTCGGTGCCGGCTTCGCCGGCGCGGGTCGTCATCACGCCGGCGCCGATGCTGCGCAGCACCTGGGCCACCGGCGCCAGGCGCTTCAACTCGGCTTCGCTGATGGCGCCGAAGAAGCCCAGCGGGTCGCCCAGGCCGAAGTCGCTTTCGATGGCCGCGACCTGCGTGGGCAGCTTGCCCTTGACCGACTCGAAATAGGCCTTGCCGCCGCGGGCGCCGTTTTCCTCGTTGGCCCAGGCGACCATGCGCACCGTGCGGCGCGGCGAGAGGCCCAGCGACTTCAGCACCTGCACTGCGCCCATGGCCGCGGCCACGCCCATGCCGTCGTCCATCGCGCCGGTGCCCAGGTCCCAGCTGTCCAGGTGGCCGGAGACGATGACGACCTCGTCCGGGTGCTCGCGGCCGGGCAGGTCGGCCAGCACGTTGTGGCCGTCGGCATCGGGCAGCGTGCGCGGCGTAAGCACCAGCTTCATCGTCACCGGGCCTTCGGCGGCCAGGCGCTCGATCAGCATCGCGTCTTCGGCGCTCAGCGCGGCGGCAGGCAAGGGCTGCACGCCGGGCGCAAAGCCGGTGGCGCCGGTGTGCGGCAGGCGGTAGTTGGCGGCGCCGACCGAGCGCACCAGCACCGCGGCAGCGCCCAGTTTGGCTGCCACGGAAGGCCCGCGGAAGCGCGGTTCGCCGGCTTGGCCGTAGGCGGCGCCCGCCAGGCCGTTGTCGGCCAGGTGCTGGTCGAACGGCACGCTGATCAGCACGATCTTGCCCGGCACCTCGGCTGCGCGGGCGGCCAGTTCGTCTATGCCGTGCACCAGCAGCACCGGCGCGGTGAGGCCTGCGGCTGGCGTCGCGGCCGAGCCGCCCAGCGTGGTCAGCACCAGGCGCTGGGTGATGCCGGCCGGGCGGCCGGCGTAGTCCACCAGCTCGGCGCGCTCTTCGCCGCGCTCCCAGTGCGGCACCTTGACGGGTTGCTGCGTCACCGCGAGGCCGGCGGCCGCCATCGCGGCGCCGACCTGGGCTGCTGCGGCCTCGGCACCGGGCGAGCCGGCCAGCCGTGGGCCGATCTTGTCGGCCAGATTGGCCAGCCGCTGCCAGGCAAAGTCGCTTTGCAGTGCGGCGTCGCGAATGCGCGCCAGCGTGGCCAGGTCAACTTCGGGCGCCGGGGCGGCGGTCTGCGCTTGGCCGAGCTGGCTGGCGAGCACCAGCAACGAAGCGGCGATGAACTTGAGGGAGGGACAGAAGGGCGGGGCCGGCTGGCGCATGCGAGAGGTTCCTGGCGTTCTTGACGAAGGCTGGAGCTTACTCAAGGTGCGGACTTCGGCGCCGCAAACGACAAAGCCCGCCAAGGCGGGCTTTTGGAGAGGCAGTGGCAGGCGGTGCGTCAGGCCTGGGCCAGCCCGCTGGTGCGTCCTGCGCTGCTTTGGCCGTAGACGGACGAGGCTGGTGCTTCGGAAGGCAGCAGCACGTCGATCGCGCGGTCCAGCGCGGTGGTGGCGCGGGCCACGGCGTCGCGCTGGGCGGCCACCTGGCCACTGGTGCGCACCAGGCGGCGGCGCAGCGCGGGCGGCACGCCGCCGCTGCGCTCGGCATTGCCAAAGCGGGAGACGGCCTGGGCCAGCGCCCGGTGCAGCGCTGCAGCGGCCTCTTCGGCGGCTGGGGCATTCTGCAGCTTCAGGGCATTGCCCAGGGCCGACAGCTGGGCTTCGACTTCGGCCAGGGTGGCTTCCAGGTCGCGGGGCGCGGAGGTGGGGACGAGATTGGGGCGCATCGGGGGTGCAGGTGAGCCTCGGCCTGCGCGGGTGCGCTGGGCCGATGCGGGCTTACGGCGGAAACAGGCAGGAGCTGGGCGAGTTCAGGCCCTGGGGTGCGGCGGAGCCGCGCACCAGGCCGGGCAAGTTCAGCGCTGGCGCGGCCTCAGGAAGGCTGGCGACCCAGCAGTTCCTGCGCGTTGCTGATCAGCTTGTCGGCGATCTTGCCGGCGTTGACCTCGAACTTGCCGTCGCGGATGGCTTGCGCCATGCGCTGGACCTTCTCGGTGTCGAAGGTCGCGTCGGTCGGGGCGTTGCGCAGCTCGCTGGCGGTGGACGAGATGGCCACTTCGGCACTCACAGGTTCCGCTGCGGCGCTGCCCGATTTTTTGTCGGTGCCAGCGGCCTTGCGGTCGTTGACCAGCTGGCTGATGCCAGGCTGGCTGTCGGGGGAACCGATCTTCATGATGTTGCTCTCCTGCTGGCCCGGGGAAACTCCAGGGATCCGGTGCACTTGGGTGCTGTATCGGAACACTTTGGCGGGACTTTAGCCATTTCGAATCGAGAAAAGCGGGTTTTCACAAGGCCACTTCGACCAATCGGTCGGCCACCGCGCGGCCCATCAAGACCTTGCCGGCCTCGGTGCGCACGCGAATGGTCTGGCCCTCTATGCCCGGGTTCATGGCCTGGGCTTCGGTGGCGATGGCCCAGCCGGCACCGCCGGCCACCACCTTCACCGTCTCGCCAGCGGCAAACCACTGGCGTGCCTTGAGGTCTGGCGGGCGCAGCGCGCTGCCGGCGGCCATGCCGCGCTGCAGCGAGCGGCCCACCAGGCCATTGGCTTCGGCAACCGGCATGCCGGTGCCGGCGGCCAGGTCGACCTCGGCTTCCATCAGGTGGCTGGCCAGCAGCACGGTGCCGGCGGGCAGGGCGTCGCGCAGCACCATCGCGGTCCGCCAGACGTGCACCGTCAGCGGCAGGCTGACGTTCCAGGCCTTGCTGCCCTGCACGCATTTCAGGCCGATGCGGGTGCGGCCCCAGGTCGGCAGGCCAGGCGGCAGATAGGGTTCGATCTTCTGGCAAGGCGCCAGGCGCAGCCGAGGGTCCAGCGCGCCGACCTCGATCTCCACGCGGGTGTTCTTGTTGCCGCTGCCCAGCACCGCGCTGTCGTGCGCCAGCTGCTGGATGCGGCCGCTCAGCTCGCCGCCAAGGGCCGCCAGGGCGCCGTCCTGCGGCGGCGGTGCCACCATGGCGCTAGATGGCGCAGTCGCTGCCGAAGCAGCAGCGGCGGTTGTGGGGGCGGACGCGGGCGCGGCGGCCGGTTTGATGATGCGGGTGTTCGGCGGCAAGGTCTGCACCAGGCCGGGGTTGATGACGATCTCTTCAGCCGACACGCCGGCCCAGGCCGCGGCCAGCGCAGCGCACAGCAGCGGCTGCATCAGCGCGCGGCGGGCGGTACGGGGCAGGGCGGGGGTTCGGGCTGGCATGGCAGTTTCCTGGAGCGTCAGGTTTTGCACTGTAGGCAGCCAGGCGCTGTCGGACGGTCCGAAATGCGGGGCCGGTGGCCGCCATTTCGCGCCTTCAGAGGGCGGCGCGCACTTTCACAATCGCTCCACGCCGCAAGCCATGCCTGCTTATCGGCTCACCTCGGCAACTTCTGAAGGACGTTCGCATGATCAACCGCTTGACCGACAGCATGGACTTCCAGTCCCAGGCCCTGTCCCTGCGGGCCGAACGCCAGCGCCTGATTGCCAGCAACATCGCCAATGCCGACACCCCTGGCTACACGGCCCGCGAAATGGACTTCTCGCAAGCCCTGCGCGAAGCCACCGGCAGCGCCGCGGTGAATGGCCGCATGGCGGCGACCCAGGCCGGCCACATCCAGCCCGCGGCCGGCGCCACCAGCGAGACCGGCCTGAAATACGCACTCGCCTCGCAGACCAACCTGGACGGCAACTCGGTCGACATGGACCGCGAGCGCGCCAGCTTCGCCGAGAACTCGGTCAAGTACGAGGCCACATTGAGGTTTCTGAATGGCCAGATCAAGGCCTTGTCCGACGCGATGAAGAGCCCGAGCCAGGGCTGATGCCCGGCCTGACTGAAGGAGCCCCGAGATGAGCCACTGGACTTTGCAACCCGCCTCGCCGCCGCAGCGTCCCGTGTCCGGCGACTGGCCGATGGCACCTGCGCCGCGCAGCCCGGTCTCTCCTGTTCCCACCAAGCCGCAAGGAGCTGCCAAATGAGCATGTTCAAGGTGTTCGACATCTCGGGCAGTGCGGTCAGCGCGCAAAGCCAGCGGCTGAACGTGGTGGCCTCCAACCTGGCCAACGTCGACACCGTCGCCGGCCCGGATGGCCAGCCCTACAAGGCGCGCCAGGTCGTGTTCCAGACGGTGCTGATGGACGCTGCCGGCAATGTCTCGGCCGGCCGCCAGAGCGATGACGGCCTGACCGCCAGCGCCGGCGTGCGGGTCTCCAACATCCAGGAAGACCAGACCGCCGGCCGCAAGATCCACGACCCTTCGCACCCGCAGGCCGATGCGCAAGGCTATGTCACCTACAGCAACGTGAACCCGGTCGAAGAGATGGTCAACATGATCTCGTCCTCGCGTTCGTACCAGAACAACATCGAAGTCATGAACACGGCCAAGAGCCTGCTGCTCAAGACGCTGCAAATGGGCCAGGGCTGAGTCCCGCGCCGTCCCCGCCCACCTGATTTCATAGGAGGCCCTCATGGCCGTCGATTCCGCCACTGGCACCAACAGCACGAACAAGACCGGCACCACCGCCGGGCTGAACAGCACCTCCAGCAGCGAGGCCTCGGACCGCTTCCTGAAGCTGCTGGTCACGCAGATGCAGAACCAGGATCCGCTGAACCCTTTGGACAACGCGCAGGTCACCAGCCAGATGGCGCAGATCAGCACCGTCACCGGCCTGGAAACGCTCAACACCACGGTCGGCGGCCTGAACACGCAGTTCCTGCAGATGCAGACCATGCAGGGCGCGGCGCTGGTCGGCCACGAGGTGGCTTACGAAGGCAACACGCTGACCCAGGCCGCGGGCAAGGGCAGCGGCGGCTTCGAGATCAGCAGCGCCTCGGACGAAGTCAAGGTCGAGATCCAGACGGCCGACGGCACCACGCTGGACACGGTCACGATGAAGAACCTCGAAGCCGGCCGCCACGACTTCAACTGGGACATTCCGACCGAACGCCAGGGCAATGCGCTGACCTTCAAGGTCACCGCCACCGCCAAGGGCGCCGCGGTCGATTCGATGCCGCTGCAAACCGACAAGATCACCGCCGTCAGCACCTTCAACAACACGATGGCGCTGGAACTCTCCAATGGCGACCGGGTGGCCTATGACGCCGTCTGGGCCTTCCTCTGATCGCCGGCCGGCACAGGTCGCCTTCCCCCGTCTCCGCCCCGTCTTTCCGCTTTCCTCTTCCAGCCCCAGGAGCAATCCATGAGCTTCCAGCAAGGCCTCTCCGGCCTGAACGTCATGTCCAAGAGCCTGGACGTGATCGGCAACAACATTGCCAACGCGAACACCTACGGCGCCAAGTCCTCGCGCGCCGAGTTTGCCGACATGTATGCCAGCGCGCTCAACGGCGCCGGCACCAACAATGTCGGCATTGGCGTGCAGCTGGCTTCGGTGTCGCAGCAGTTCACCCAGGGCAACATCACGGCCACCGAAAACCCGATGGACGTGGCGATCAACGGCGGCGGCTTCTTCCAGCTGACCGACGGCCACAGCCCCGTCACCTACTCGCGCAACGGCCAGTTCAAGGTCGACTCCACCGGCAACATCGTCAACAACCAGGGCCTGAAGCTGATGGGCTACCAGGCCGACAACACCGGCACCATCCAGCCTGGCCTGGCGGTGCCGCTGCAGCTGCCCACCGCCGGCATCAGCCCCCAGGCCACCACGTCGATCGACATGGAGTTCAACCTGGACTCGCGCCTGGCCACCACCGATCCGGGCAGCGGCGTGTCGCCCCGCATCAACTTCACCGATGCCACGACCTACAACAAGGCCACCTCGCTGACGACCTACGACGCCAAGGGCCAGCCCGTGGCGCTGACCTACTACTACCAGAAGACCGACACCGACAAGTGGAACGTCTACGTGACCGCCAACGGCACCTCGGTCGGAGGCAGCAGCACCGACCCGCAACCACTGACCGAGCTGGACTTCCAGTCCGACGGCTCCTCGGCCACGCCCACCGGCGTCACCTTCGACATTCCCGCCTCGCAGAATTCGGCTGGCTCGCAGACGCTGCCGATCACGGGCATCGACCTGAGCTTCAAGGGCTCGACCCAGTACGGCTCCGACTTCGCGGTGACCAACCTGGCGCAGGACGGCTACGCCCCGGGTTCCCTGTCGTCCATCGCGATCGACGACAGCGGCATCATCATGGCGCGCTACTCGAACGGCCAGTCCAAGCCGGCGGGCCAGGTCGAGCTGGCGACCTTCCGCAACATGCAGGGCCTGCAGCCCATGGGCGGCAACGGCTGGCAGCGCACCTATGCCTCGGGTGACCCGGTGGTCGGCACGCCTGGCGTGGGCAACATCGGCTCGCTGCAGGCCGGTGCGCTGGAAGAGTCCAACGTGGACCTGACCGGTGAGCTGGTCGGCATGATCACCGCGCAGCGCAACTACCAGGCCAACGCACAGACCATCAAGACGATGGACCAGGTGCTGCAGACGCTGGTCAACCTCCGCTAACCCGACTTAGGAATCCGCCATGGACCGCATGATCTACCTGTCGATGTCCGGCGCGAAGGCGGCGATGCAGCGCCAGGAAGTGATCAGCCACAACCTGGCGAACGTCAACACCACCGGCTTTCGCGAGCAGATGGCGGCGTTCCGCTCGGTGCCGGTGCGCGGCGATGGCGCGTCCACGCGCGCCTATGCGCTCGAAACCACCATCGGCTACAAGGGCGACGCGGGGCCACTGGAAGTCACCGGCCGCAACCTGGACGTGGCGATGAAAGGCCAGTCCTGGATGGCCGTGCAGGGGCTGGACGGCACCGAGGCCTACACGCGAGCCGGTGCGCTGGAAGTCAACAGCGAGGGCCTGCTGGTCACGCGCAATGGCCTGCAGGTCATGGGCGACGGCGGGCCTGTCACGGTGCCGACGAATGCCGAGGTGCAGATCGGCGACGACGGCACGATTTCGGCCACCGTGCCCGGCGGCAAGCCGCAGGCGGTGGGCAAGCTCAAGCTGGTGACGCCCGAGGCCGGCAACCTGCTCACGCGCGGCGAAGACGGCCTGTTCCGCGCCGCCACCGGCGACCTGGAGGCCGATCCGAATGCCAGGGTGCAAAGCGGCTCGCTCGAAGGCTCGAACGTCAGCCCTGTCGAGACCATGGTGGCGATGATCTCGGCCGCGCGCCAGTTCGAACACCAGATGAAGCTGCTGCAGACCTCCGAGAAGCAGGACCAGGCCGCTTCGCGGCTGCTGAGCAGCAGCTGATGGCAGGCCGTGCTCAGTCGCCTGCCGGCAGCTCGCCGGCATTGGCGTCAACAGCCTGCGGGCCGAAGCTGACGTAGAAGGTCGCGCCCTGTCCGGGCAGGCTCTCGGCCCACACCCGGCCGCCGTGCCGGTCGACGATGCGCTTGACGATGGACAGGCCGACACCCGAGCCCGCGAACTGCGCGCCGTGAAGCCGGTGGAAGGGCTTGAACAGCCGGTCTGCCTGGCTGGGATCGAATCCCACCCCGTTGTCCCGCACGAAGAGCACGGGCGGCTGCTGGTCGCCGACCACGCCGATCACCACCGATGCAGGCTGTGCCGAAGCGCTGGCGAACTTCAGGGCGTTGCCGATCAGGTTGAAGAACACCTGCTGCGCCAGATCGGGGTCGGCGTCGATCTGCGGCAAGGCTTCGATGCAGACCGGCAGCGGCAGCGCATCCGGCAGTTGCAGCAAGCCCAGCGCCGTCTGCACCACGGGCCCGGCATCCACGGTCTGGCGACGCAGTTGCACATCGCTGGAGCGCGCCAGGACCAGCAGCGACTCCACCATCCTGCCGGTCTGCTCGGCCTGGTCCGCAATCACCTCCAGGAATTGGTCGACCTTGTCGTGGCGCTGCTGCGCGACAAAGCCGCGTGCCAGCCTGGCCGCGCCGGCAATGCCGCCCAAGGGCCCGCGCAGGTCGTGCGACACGCTGCGGGTGAAGCTTTCGAGACCATCGATGATCTCGTGCAATTGCGCGGTGCGCTCCTGCACGCGCAGTTCCAGCGTCTCGTTGGCAATGCGCAGTTTTGCGGCGGCGGCCTTGCGCTCGACGACTTCCAGCTCCAGCTGTTCGGCCGTGTGCTGCACCCGCTTGTAGAGGCTGCCGTTTTCGTAGATGCGGCCGGCCTGGGCCGCGTGAATCGCCAACAGGTCCAGGTCCTGCGCGCTGAACTCGCCATCGCCGAGCTTGTCGAGCAGCAGGATCCAGCCATAGCTGTGGTGCAGCGAGACAATGGGTGCCAGCAAACCGTGCTGCCAGGGCGGAAAACCGGGTGGCAGCTGGGTCTGGCCGTCCTCGAAGGAGAAGCGCCGGGACCGGCCGTCTTCCATCACCTGACCTGGCAGCCCTGCGCCAAGGTCCAGCTGTGCCCTGAGCTGCGTCGTTTCGTCCTGTGTCAGGCCCCATGTGGCCAGGTGGGTCGTGGTGGTCCCGTTCTTGTACCTGGCCGCCAGCACGGAGCGCCGGGCACCGGTGAGCCCGCGTGCGCCACGGCAGACCTTGTTGAGCAGCTCGTAGGGATCTCGCTCCGAGGCCAGCTGCAGGCTCAGGTCGGTCAGTGCCGACATCCGGTGGTTGGTGTGCTCCAGCTCCTCGACCTTCAACGCGAGCTTGTTGGTGAGCACACGCAGGTGCTCGCGGTCGAAGCTTTCCGCGTCCAGGGCGATCGCCGGCGTCTGATGAGAGGACAGGGCTTCGGCCACCACACGCAGGATCTCTTCCGGCTCGCAAGGCTTCACCAGGACGTGGTTCACACCACAGGCATCGGCCAGGGCGCGCGCCTCCCTTTCCATGAAGGTGGCGGTGTAGAAGATGATGTGCGTGGCAGCAATGGCGGGTTCCAGCCGCAACTGGCGCACGAACTCGTAGCCGTCCATCGTCGGCATCAGCAGGTCACAGATCACCAGCTCGGGCGCGTGTTCGCGCACCAGTGCCAGCGCGAGCTGGCCGTCGGCCGCCTCCAGCGAGCGGTGACCGGCGTAGCGCAGCAGGGTCACGACCAGCGCCCGGTTGGGCGCCTGGTCATCGACAACGAGCACGAGGGCCATGAGCGTGTGCGTCGGTCAGCCCGCTGCGGGGCCGCGCAGCGCGGCGGGCAGGTAGGCCTCGATCTGGCCGACAAACAGCTCCGGTTCGATGGGCTTGGACAGGTAGCCATCGAAGCCGGCGGTGAGGACGCGTTCGCGGTCATTGGGCATCGAGAAAGCCGTGACAGCCACCACCGGAATGGCCGCGGTGTGCGGATCGGCACGCAAGGCCGCCAGCGTCTGGTAGCCGTCGAGCACCGGCATCTGCAGGTCGCAGACGATCAGCGCCGGCAGGGTTGACCGAGCAACCGCCAGACCTTCCTGGCCGTTGACTGCCATCAGCACCGTGTGGCCGCGGTGCGTGAGCAGGTAGCGCACCAACTCCATGTTGGCGGGGTTGTCTTCGATGACCAGGAGGGTTGCAGGCATCTTCACGCTTCCGGCAACAGCAAGGAAAAACTGCTGCCGCGATCACTTTCGCTTTGCACCACGATACGCCCTCCCAGCACTTCGGCAAGCCGTTGGCTCAGGTGTAAACCCAGGCCGGTACCTTCGGGCGCGCCCGGCCGGCTCTGGTTGACGCGGGCGAAAGCGCCAAACAGCTTGGCCTGGTCTGCTGGTGCGATGCCGATGCCGCTGTCGTCGACCCGGATCTCCACCCAGGCGCCGCCATCGCCCGCAGACAGGTTGCGTCCGGGCGCCAGCGTCAGCTGCACGCTGCCGTGTTCGGTGAACTTGATGGCATTGCCCACCAGGTTCAGCACGATCTGCTTCAGGGCGCGGCTGTCACTTTCCAGCACCACGGCTTTGCCGGGCAGGTGCAGCGAGAAGTCCAGGCCCTTGGCACGGGCCTGGGGTGCCAGCGTCGCATCGATCTCCCGCAGCAAGGCGCCGCAGTCCACCGGTTCAAAGTGAAGCTGCACCTTGCCGGCCTCGATCTTGGCCACGTCCAGCAAGTCGTTGATCAAGGCCAGCAGGTGCCGGCCGCCGGCCTGCACGGTGCGCAACTGCTGCTCCTGCTCTTCGTTCAATGGGCCGGGCAGCTTCATCAGCAGCGTGCCGGTGAAGCCGATGATGGCGTTCAGCGGCGTGCGCAGCTCATGGCTCATGCCGGCCAGGAAACGGTCCTTGGCCTGGTTGGCCAGCGCGAGTTCCTGGTTCTTTTCCTGCAGCGCCTGCTCGAAGCGCTTGCGTTCGCTGATGTTGCGGATCGCGCTCATCACGTAGGTGTGGCCCTCCGCGCGAAGTGGGCTCAGGCTGATCTCGACCGGGAACTCGCTGCCGTCCTTGCGCAGGCCGGCCAGGTCCAGGCCCGAGCCCATCGAGCGTTTGCGCGGCTGGAGGAAATAGTTGGATCGATGGCCCACATGTGCCTGCCGGTAACGCGGTGGCAGCAGTTCGTCCACCACCCGGCCCCGCAGCTCGCCGGGCGCGTAGCCGAACAGCTGCTCGGCCTGGGTGTTGGCAATGACAATGTGGCCGGTGGGGTTGGCCATCACGATGCCGTCGGGGGTCGAGTCAAGCAGTTCGCGATAGCGCTCTTCCATCAGCTGCGCATCGCGCTGGACCCGCAGGGCCGTGACATCCTTCTCCGCCGCGACGATCAGCGGCTGGCCCTCGCCGTCCAACAGCCTGCGTGCCGACACGTCCACATACAGCAGCGAGCCGTTGCGACGCTGGCGCACCGATTCCCAGGCGCCTGTGCCCGTCGCCAGCACACTGGCCAGGTGACCCGCATGGTCTGCATGAAGGTCTGGCGGCACCATCAGGGCTTCGAAGCGCTGGCCGCAGACCTCGGCCGAAGTGTGGCCATAAATGGCCTCGGCCCCCTGGGCCCAGCGCAGCACTTCGCCGTCTGGCCGGATCAGGATCAGTGCGTCCGGCGCATGGCCCAGCATCAGCCTGAGCAGTTCGTCTTCGGGGATGGGCAAGCCGCTCCTCCTGTTGATTGCCCGATTCTGATCAGTTCTGAGGAGGGCGACGGCCTGGGTCGGCTGCGTTACATCCTTCAGGCTGAGGATGCGGCCCGGCAAGGCTGGCCGCTGGCTGGCGAGGAATGTCGGCGCTTAGGCTGGCTTTTCCGGCGCTAGGCGCCCTCAAGTTCCCCGCATCATTGGATTTACCGCTTGACGGGGGTGCCCCAATGCTTCGATCGCTCTGGATTTCCAAATCCGGGATGGAGGCCCAGCAGATGCAGCTGGACCACATCTCCCACAACCTCTCCAACGTGGCCACCAATGGCTACAAGCAGTCGCACGCCAGCTTCGAGGACCTGATGTACCAGAACCTGCGCCAGACGGGTTCGAACAGCTCGGAGCAGACGCAGCTGCCGACCGGCCTGCAGGTTGGCCTGGGCACGCGCGCGGTGGCCACCACGCGCAACTTCAGCCAGGGCACGCTGCAGCAGACCAGCAACATGCTGGACCTGGGCATCAAGGGCAACGGTTTCTTCCAGGTGGCGATGCCCGACGGCACCACCGGCTATACCCGCGACGGTGCCTTCCAGCTCGACGCGCAGGGCCAGATGGTGACCAACAACGGCTACCTGGTGCAGCCCGGCATCACCATCCCGACCAATGCCACTTCGGTGAGCATTGCCGCCGACGGCACGGTCTCGGTGACCACGCCGGGCCAGGTCGCGCCGCAGAACGTCGGCCAGCTGCAGATCGCCAACTTCATCAATCCGTCCGGCCTGGAGCCGCGCGGGCAGAACCTGTTCACCGAGACCGCCTCGTCCGGCACGCCGACGACCGGCGCCGGTGGCACCAACAGCCTGGGCACGGTGCAGCAAGGCTTCACCGAGGCCAGCAACGTGAACGTGGTCGAGGAGCTGGTCTCGATGATCCAGACCCAGCGCGCCTACGAACTCAATTCCAAGGCCGTGTCGACCTCCGACCAGATGCTGCAGCGCCTGTCGCAGCTTTGATCCTTCCCTGGAGACCCGTCGTGACCCTCGCCCGTTCTTCCCTGCGTTCTGTCGCGCTGCTTGCCCTGCTGTCCTGCGGCGCGCTGGCCGCCTGCAGCACCGTCTACACCACACCCGAGGTGCAGTTCCCCACCGCCACCGCGCCGGCCATGCCAGCCAGCGGGCCGACGCCCTGGGAAGCCCAGATGCCGGTGCCCGTGGCCACCCGCCAGGCCGGCATGGTCAACGGCTCGATCTACCAGGCCGCGGCCTACCGGCCGATGTTCGAGGACCACCGCGCGCGCATGGTGGGCGACACGCTGACGGTGCAGATCAGCGAGCGCGTGACCGCCAGCCAGAAGGCCACCAGCACCATCGACAAGACCGGCGCGGTGACCGGCGCGCTCAGCGGCCTGCCGCTGATCAGCCCCAGCCTGCTGGCCAAGGTGGGCGTGAACGCCGCCGGCAGCAGCAGCAACACCTTCGCCGGCAAGGGCTCGACCGACACCGCCAACGACTTCTCCGGCACCATCACCGCCATTGTCACCGGCGTGCTGCCCAACGGCCACCTGCTGATCGCCGGCGAAAAGCAGGTCGGCGTGAACCACAACGTGGACACGCTGCGCTTCACCGGCCAGGTCGACCCGCGCAGCATCCTGCCGGGCAATTCGATCGCCAGCACCCAGATCGCCAACGTGCGCGTGCAGCACAAGGGCGACGGCGCGATGGCCGATACGCAGGGAATTAACTGGCTCTCGCGCTTCTTCTTGAACCTTCTGCCGGTTTGAGTTTGCCCAGAATCGGCCGAACCCCTCCCGCTTTGTGTCAGCTTTGCAAACGCCCGCCACCATGACCCTGATCACCCGCCTTTCCCGCTGTGCAGTCGTGCTCACCGGCCTGGCCCTGGCGGTGGGTGCGGTGCTGCCGGCGCAGGCCGCGCAGCGCATCAAGGAGGTCGCCTCGGTGCAGGGCGTGCGCAGCAACCAGCTGATCGGCTACGGCCTGGTCGTGGGCCTGGACGGCACTGGCGACCAGACGGCGCAGGTGCCGTTCACCGCGCAGGGCGTCAGCTCGATGCTGCAGCAGATGGGCATCTCGGTGCCGCCCGGCACCTCGATGCAGCTGAAGAACATTGCCGCGGTGCTGGTCACCGCGACGCTTCCGGCCTTTGCCCAGCCCGGCCAGCAGATCGACGTCAGCGTCTCGTCCATCGGCAATGCCAAGAGCCTGCGCGGCGGCTCGCTGGTCGCCACGCCGCTCAAGGGCGCCGACGGCGAGGTCTATGCCGTGGCCCAGGGCGGCCTGATCGTCGGCGGTGCTGGCGCTTCGCAAGGCGGCTCCAAGGTGCAGATCAACCATTTGAGCGGTGGCCGCGTGCCCGAAGGCGCGACGGTGGAGCGCACCGTGCCCACGCCGCTGTCGCAGGGCGACTCGATCCAGCTCGACGTGAATTCGGCCGACTTCAACACCGCCCGCGCGGTGGCCCAGGCCATCAATGCCGCCAAGGGCCCCGGCACCGCGCAGGCGGTCGACGGGCGCGTGGTGCGCGTGCGTGCGCCGCAGGACATGAACGAGCGCGTGAGCTTCCTGGCCGACATCGAGAACCTGCCGCTGGAGCTGGCCAAGCCGGCTGCCAAGGTGGTGATGAACCCGCGCACAGGCTCCATCGTGCTGAACCAGGCCGTCTCGCTGGCGCCTTGCGCGGTGGCCCATGGCAGCCTGTCGGTGACCATCAATTCCACGCCCACGGTCAGCCAGCCCAATGCGCTGTCCGGCGGCACCACCACCGTGACCGAAAAGACCGACATCTCGATTGCCCAGCAAGGTGGCAACGTGATTCAGCTGCCGGCGAGCGCCCAGCTGGCCGACGTGGTGAAAGCCCTGAACGCACTGGGCGCGACGCCGCAAGACCTGCTGGCCATCCTGCAGGCCATGAAGGCGGCCGGCGCGCTGCAGGCGGACTTGGAGGTCATCTGACATGACCAAGCTCGCCACCACCGGCCTGGGCGCCAACGCAGGGGCGGCCAATGTGGCCAGCAGCACCGGCTTTGGCGACGCGCGCGGTGTCGAGTCGCTGAAGAGCCGCGCGGCCAAGGATCCCAAGGCCGCCGTCAAGGAAGCCGCCAAGCAGTTCGAGACGCTGTTCATGCAACAGCTGCTCAAGAGCATGCGCGAGGCCACCAAGTCCGACAGCAGCATGGACAACGACGCTTCCAAGCTCGGCGCCGAAATGCTGGACACGCAGTGGTCCACCAAGCTCTCCGGCCGACCCGGCGGCCTGGCCGACGTGATCGCCCGCCAGCTGGACCGCCAGGTCAGCGGCAGCGCGACTTCGATTGCCAGGCCCGACAGCGCCAACCTTGCCGCCACCCGTTCCACTGCCAGCCTGGCCCGGCCGCAGGCGGCCGTCGGCATGCCGCAGCAGTCGGCCTCCGACTTCGTGACGCAGCACACCGAAGCCGCGACGCAGGCCGAAGCCACCACCGGCATCCCCGCCTCCTTCATGATCGCCCAGGCGGCGCACGAGACCGGCTGGGGCAAGCACGAGATCCGCCACCAGGATGGCACCACCGCGCACAACCTGTTCGGCATCAAGGCCGGCAGCAACTGGACCGGCGACACGGTGGACGTGACCACCACCGAATACAGCAACGGCCAGCCGCGCAAGGTGGTGCAGAAATTCCGCGCCTACGGCAGCTATGCCGAGTCCTTTGCCGACTACGCCAAGCTGATGAAGGACAACCCGCGCTACGAGCGCGTGGTCGCCTCCGGCAGCGACGCCCACAGCTTTGCCCATGGCCTGCAGAAGGCCGGCTACGCCACCGACCCGGCCTATGCGCAAAAGCTCAGCCGCGTGATCAACACCACCCTGCGCCTGCAGCGCAGCGTGCAGACCTGAGGCGCCCGCCATGTCCGGTTTGATGACCATCGGCCTGCGCGGCATGTTCGCCGCCCAGGCTGCGCTGGATGTCACCAGCCACAACATCGCCAACGCCAACGTCACCGGGTATTCGCGCCAGGAAGCGCTGATCGAGACCTCCAAGGGCCAATACACCGGCCGGGGTTTCTTCGGCAAGGGCGTGAATGTGGCCAACGTCAAGCGGGCGCACGACGACTTCCTGACCATGCAGGCCGCTGCCGCGCAGTCGCTGAAGTCCATGGACGCCACCCGCTCGGGCCAACTGCAGCAACTGCAGGACGTGTTTCCTTCGGGCAACCAGGGCATTGGCTATGCCATGGGCGACTTCCTGAACTCGATGGTCGACCTGGCCAACACGCCCAACGATGCTTCGGCCCGCCAGGTGGTGCTGGCCCGCGCCGCCGACGTGGCCGACCGTTTCAAGGCCGGTGCCGAGCGCATCCGGGTGCTGCAGGAGGGCGTGCAGTCCGACATGCGCAACTCGGTGTCCACGCTGAACACCTTGGCCGCCAAGGTTGCCGACCTGAACAACCAGATTGCCGGTTATGCCGGTGCGACCCAGCAGCCCAACGACTTGCTGGACCAGCGCGACCAGCTGATCTCGCAGATCAGCGACATCGTCGAGGTCAGCACGCTGAAGGCGTCCGACGGCTCGATGGGCGTGTTCATTGCCGGCGGCCAGCGCCTGGTGCTGGGCAGCGAAGCCTCGACGATGACGGTGCAGGCCGACCCGGCCGATCCGTCGCGCAGCGCGCTGTCGCTGCAAAGCTCGGGCGACACGCTGGCACTGCGCGAGGACATGATCACCGGTGGCTCGCTGGCCGGCCTGCTGAAGTTCCAGAACGACGACCTGGTCGATGCACGCAACGAGCTCGGCCAGATGGCCGCCGCGTTTGGCTCGCGGGTCAACGAGGTGCAGTCGCTGGGCATCGACATGGGCAACCCGGCCGGTGCTGGCGCGCCGCTGTTCAGCCTGGGCGCACCCAGTGCCAAGCCGAATGCCAACAATGCCAAGGACGGCAGCGGCATCTTCATCGCCCAGGTCCAGCTGACGGTGACGGACGCCACCCAGCTGCAGGCCAGCGACTACGAGATGCGCGCCGACGGCACGGGCAACTACACGCTCAAGCGCCTGTCCGACGGCGTGACCCGCACGGTGGCCAACGGCGACACCGTGGACGGTTTCAAGATCGACGTCAACCCCGACCTGCAGACCGGCGACCGCTTCCTGCTGCAGCCGGTGGGCGAAGCGGCCAGCGGCATGAGCCGCATCATGGACGACGTCAACGGCATTGCCGCTGCGTCGCCGGTCACCGCGACGATGGGCGTGGCCAACACCGGCACCGCCACCGTCAGATCGTTGACCGTGACCGACAAGTCGATCGACCCCACGCTCACCGCCAACGTCAGCTTCACGTCCGACACCGGTGACTTCAACTGGGAGCTGCGCGACAGCAGCGGCAACGTCACCACCAGCGGCACCGGCACCTGGGTCTCGGGCCAACCGATCTCGCTCAACGGCTTCGAGGTCCAGCTCAACGGCGTGCCCAAGAGCGGCGACTCGATGAGCGTGGCGCCCACCACCTACACCGACACCAACAACGGCAACGCACTGGCCTTTGCCGCGCTGCGCGACGAGCGCATGGTCGGCCGCTTCCAGCGCACCGACGGCACGATTGCCGACGGCGCCACCGCCACCGACGCCTACGCCGCGGCCATGGCCGACATCGGCGTGCGCGTGCAGGGTGCGATGGCGGCGGCCAACATCTCCGCCTCCGCTGCCGACCAGACCGCGCAGACCCTGGCCTCCAAGACCGGCGTCAACCTGGACGAAGAGGCCTCGCGGCTGATCCAGTTCCAGCAGGCCTACCAGGCCGCCGCCAAGGTGCTGCAGATTGCCCAGACCGTGTTCGACACCATGCTGCAGCTGGGCCATTGAGCCCTGCGGCATGGTTGCCTGATGATTGACTGCCTTGACCGCGCGGCGAGAGCCGCAGGAGCCCCGCGATGACCCGCATCACCACCGCCTACGCGTTCTCCTCTTCGGTGGAAAACCTCCAGCAGCGCCAGGCCGAACTGGTCCGTGCGCAGGAGCAGATGACCAGCGGCAAGCGGGTGCTGAAAGCCAGCGACGACCCGACCGCCGCCGCCCGCGCCGAGCGCGCCCGTGCGATGGAGCAGCGCGCCGACGCAACGACCCGCGCGATCGACGCCAGCCGCAATTCGATGACGCTGACCGAATCGGCGCTGTCCGACGCTGGCGAACTCGTGCAGCAGGCGCGAGAACTCATCGTCGCGGCCGGCAATGCCTCGTACAGCGATGCCGAGCGTGCCGACACCGCCAACCAGATCGCCGCGATCCGCAAGCAGCTGCTGGCCGTGGCCAACCGCGGCGACGGCACCGGCGGCTATGTGTTTTCCGGCCAGGGCAGCAGCCAGGCCCCGTTCATCGACCAGCCCGGCGGCGTGGGCTACACCGGCAGCGGCGGCGCCACCCAGGTCGCGTCCGACGAACAACTGCCGCTGACGCTGGACGGCAACGAGACCTGGCTGGCCGCGCCCACCGGCAACGGCGTGTTCACCACCAGCAGCAACAGCGCCAGCGCCTGGATCGACGCCGGCCGCGTGACCTCGCCGGCGGCCATCACCGGCTCGGCCTACCAGATCCAGTTCACCGTGGCCAACGGCGCCACGACCTACTCGGTCATCAAGGACGGCAGCACCGCCGTGCTGTCCGACCAGCCCTACACCTCGGGCCAGGCCATCCAGGTCGACGGCATGGCGCTGAGCGTCAGCGGCACACCCGGCCAGGGCGACAGCTTCGACATCCAGCCGTCCACGCCGAGTGCCTCGATCTTCAGCGTGCTCGACAAGGTCGTGGCCGAGTTGAAGACACCTTCGCGCAGCGCGGCGCAGACCACGCAGACGGTGCAGTCCGGCCTGCGCGACATCGATTCGGTCGCTAACCACCTGCAAAGCACCCGCAGCATGACCGGCGAGCTGCTCAAGCGCATCGACAGCGTGCAGGGCCGGGTCGACGATTTGAAGCTCTACGGTAAAACCACCGAGTCAAATGCCGAAGACCTCGACATGGCCCAGGCCATCTCGGACTTCTCGAACAAGCAGACCGGCTACTCTGCCGCGCTGCAGACCTACGCGTCGATGCAGAAGCTGTCCTTGTTCAACTACATCAACGGCTGACAACAAGAAAACTGTCATGGATCATCCTGTGCTCGACCAGCTGGTGCTGGCCTACGGCGCCCTGTTCAATGCCAAGCGCCAGCCGGCGATCTCGCGGCTCACGCTGCACCCGCTTGTTGGCTCGCCGGCCGAACTGGCCGATGGCGTGCTGGCCATGCTGGCGGCCGACTGGTCCGAGGCCAACGGCCCGCTGGCGCTGAACCCGACCAGCGAGCCGCTGCTGCACGCGCTGCTGGCCCGGCCTGCACCGGCCCACATCCAGCTGGAAGTGCCGGCCTTCATGGCCGCCGACCCGGCCGGCGCCGAACTGCTGCGCGAGCATGCGAAGTCCGGCTCGGTGCTGGTGCTCAAGGGCCGGCCGCTGGCTCCGCTGCCGCCGGACCTGGCGGGCTGCTTCAAGCACGTGATCGTGGATGCCGCCGAAGACCGGCGTCAGCAACCCGCGCCTGCCAACGCCCCCGCGCGCAGCACGCCTTGGGTGATTGCGGCCGCGCCGACCGCAGCCGTGGCCGCTGACGCGCTCAAGCGCGGCGCGCTGGCAGTGCAGGGCTGGCCGCTGGGCGAGGCGCCGGGTGCCAACGTCGCCCGCAAGGACGTGCCGGCCAGCGCCCAGGTGGTAATGAACCTGATCCAGCGCGTGGACCGCGAGGAGCCGGCCAACAAGCTCGATGCCGTGCTGCGCGGCGACCCCGCGCTGGCCTTCAAGCTGATGCGGCTGATCAACTCGCCGGCCTTCGGCCTGTCGGTCGAGGTCAGTTCCTTCCAGCACGCCATCATGATCCTCGGCTACCAGCGCCTGAAGCGCTGGCTGGCCCTGTTGATGACCAGCGCGGTCGACAGCCCGGACCTGAAGCCACTGATGTTCCTGGCCGTGCGCCGCGGCCTGCTGATGGAAGACCTGGCGCGCAGCCTGGGCGACGAATCCGCCCGCAGCGAAGCCTTCATCTGCGGCGTGTTCTCGCTGCTGGACCGCATGCTGGGCCAGCCCTTTGACCGCCTGCTGTCCAGCCTGCCGGTCGCCGAAGGCGTCGCCCAGACCCTGGTCGGCGAAAACGGCCCCTACCGCCAGTCCCTGAACCTGGCCATCGCCATCGAAGCCGAATCGCCGCACGACATCACCGATGCGGCCGGCGAGATGCTGCTGTCGGCCGGCGAGGTCAACCGCGCCGCCTGGAAGGCATTGCTCGCGTCGCGGCAAATGCAGCCGGAGTAGTGCTCCGTTCGGGCTGAGTAATTATCCGTTCGGGCCTGTCGAAGCTTGCCTTGTATTCCTTGCCATCAAAGTCCGAGACACGGCAACAAAGTCAGGAACGTTGGAGCGCGAGGAAGCACGGCATTGCAGCGGGTGCGGTCCTTCGATGTACTGAACTCGAGGCCCTGAAGTAGTCGTTCAACGTTCGCGCGTGACCCCGAGCCTGCGAGGCCCGATCTCTGCGGGGGTCGGCCGCTCATACCTTGGCGAGGAAGGCCGCCGCATCACCCGCTTCACACTTCCAGTCTGCGAAGACCCCGACCAGATTGCATTCCACGCAGCGGCAAGCGATGTAGTACCAGCGCACGTCATGTGTGCCCTCGTACACAGAGACGCCGGACATCAGCTCGAACACCTCGTTCTCGCAGACGCACTCGTGCGTCTCGGGCGCGGCTTCTTCAACGTAGTCCGCGCTGTCGCCCATCAGGTGTTCCTGCCCGCAGTCTGTGCAGGTGCGGATCGCCACGCCGGCTTCTTCATCGGTCTGCAGCGCGAAGGTCCGGCACCCGCAATCGCATTTGGACGCGGCAAACCGGACGGCCTCATGGCAATTTGCAACGCTGTAGCTGCGCAGCTCGGCTTGGGTGTCGCCGGACGTCGTCCCGTACCAGAACTCGCCCTTCTTCGTCAGTGCCATTGATGCTGCTCCATTCAAGGTGGGCTTCCCGGCAGGCCCGACGCCAGGCTCGCCCCGATCATCTGGATTTTGCCTGGAGGCCCGGCGAGTCGTCGTCAAGAGCCCGGGTCCGGGTGGTCGCCGACAAGAGCTGCGGATATCCTTAGATGCCGATTCTTGGAGATTGCAGCCATGTGGCGGCCTCTCCGATTCGAACGGCTCCTATCAGCCTGGAGCGCACATTGCGCCATCCGCTTCCATGCCCAGGACATTGAAGCCGAGCCGTGCGCCCCGCGGTTCCGCTGGCGGTGATGTCCCAGACTCTCGCTGCGAGCCCTCCGTCGACACGCTTCCTGGGTTCGCCGTCTCGGAGTTCATTGGCGATGGGCATTTGTGATGGGCATTTGTGAGGGGCATTTGTGAGGGGCATTTGTGAGGGGCTTGCAAACCCTTCGACAGGGAGAACGGCGGAAATGCCTTCGGCAAGCGCAGGGCGGACAGGGTGGACATTCGCTTTCCCGTCCCCACCTTTTCTGGTTCCGTGCCATCGGGAAGACAAGCCGCTAGCCGTGGGACGGCTCGTCGCCCAGTCCGGCGGCGCAGCGCTTGAGCAACGCGCAGAGCAGCTGGGCCTCTTCGGGCGACAGCAGGGAGAGCATCTTCCTTTCGACGGCGTCGGCGGCTTTTGCGCCATCGGCGACGGCTTTTTGACCGGCCTTCGTCAGCTCGGTCATGATGACCCGGCCATGCTCAGGGTGCGGGCTCCGCACGATCAGGCCTGCGCGTTCGAGATTGACGAGGATCGCCTGCATGGTCTGTGGCGTCACGAACGCCGCGCGAGCCAGTTCGGCATTCGAGATTCGCGGATTGCCGGCGACGGCAAGCAGCACTGCGTTCTGAGGTGCCGTGATGCCGATCTGCGCGAGCTCGGCATCCAGGCGTTGCCTCAATCGATGTTGCGTGATCTTCAGGTTGTAGCCAATCCAGTCGACTCCGCTGCGAGGCGTCGGCTTCGCCGTTGACATATCAGGGCCCTTACATTAATATCAGTCCACTGATATTAATGGACAGGAGCCATCATGACAACGCCAGTCGGCCCGGATTTCATCGCCTTGCAAGTGCGCGATCTCGCCGCATCCCGCAAGTTCTACGTCGAGACCTTCGGTTTCGAAGCCGCGCCCCAGAGTCCCCCCGGGGCGGTCGTTTTCAAGACCGAGCCCATCCCGCTGGCGCTGCGCGTGCCGCTGCGTGCGCTTCCCGAAGCAGGGCCACTCGGCGTGGGCATGGTGCTCTGGATCGCATGCGCCGACGCCGATGCGCTGCACGACCGCATCGTCGAGCGGGGCGGTGCGATCCTCAGCCCGCTGGCCGACGGCCCCTTCGGCCGCTTCTTCGTTGCCGGTGATCCCGATGGCTACGCGATCACCTTTCACACGGCGCGACGCTGACTGGGCGTTCATTGGCGGTGCACCCGTGTGAGGGGCTTGCAAACCCTTCGACAGGCTCAGGGCGAACGGAAGGAACCCTTCCACCCGATGCTACGGGGGCTAAACTGGCTTTTCCCCCTCAAGCTGGCGCCCATGTCGTTCAAATCCAAGCTGCTGCCTTCGTTGCGGGCCGCGCCGGAATCGGCGGGGCTGGTGACCTCGAGTTGGACGGGTGCGCCATTGCCGCCCGAGCTGCTGGCGCTGCTGGAGATCAACCCGCTGGCTTTGCTGGCATGCGACAGCACTGGGCGGATTGCCTGCGCCAACGCGCCGATGCAGGCGCTGATGGGCGTGGCGGATGCGAATCAGCTGGGGGCCTTGTCGCCGGCGCTCTGTGAGCTGATCGGCTGGCCGGGCGCGATGCCCGGGCCTGGCCAGAGCCACCGCATGGAAGGCTGGCTGCCGAGCGCGGCTGGCGGCCAGCGTCATCTGCGCGCCACCACGCGCGCGCTGGATGGCGTGCCGCGGCGCTGGCTGGTGCAGCTGGAAGACTGCAAGCTGGAAGACGCGCAGGAGCTGTCGCGCATCGAGATCGCGGCCTTGATGGGCACGGCCGGCCTGGGGGTGGCGACCTTTGACCCGGCGCGCGGCTGGATCACCGCCGCGCCCGGCCGCCCGGATGCCGGGGAAGGCATGGCCGAGGCCGCGCCAGCCGGGCAGGGCGCGGGGCTGATGTCGATTGGCCGTGACCTGGTCGAGCCTGAATCGCTGCCCGAATACGAGCGGCTGCAAAGCGCGCTGCGCCAGCGCCAGCGGGTGGAGGTGCGCTACGCCGTGCGCCACCGCGACATGGGCCGGCGCTGGCTGCTGACCCGGGTCGAGCCGACGGCGCTGGGCGACGATGGCCGCCATGGCTTCAGCGTCGTCACGCTGGACGTGACCGAAGAAGAGAACGCCCGCCGCCGCAACGAGCAGTTGCTGCAGGAGCTGGGCACCATCCTCGACACCTCGCCGGCCGGCATTGCCTACCTGCGCGGCCCGCGGCTGGCGCGCTGCAATGCGCGCTTCGAAGCCCTGCTGGACCTGGCGCCTGGCGATGGCACGGGGCTGAGCATGGACGCGCTGCTGGCGCGCTGTGGCGTGACCGGCACGGCCGCGCGCCAGGCGCTGGCCACGCTGGCCCAGCAAGGCAGTTTCGAGACCCAGTTCCAGCCGGCGAGCGCGCAGGCCTCGGGCAAGCCGGTCTGGTACTCGCTGGCGCTGCGCCGCGCCGGGGTGTCCGGCCCGGGGCAGGACGAGGCGGTCGCGGTGCTGACCGACGTGACGCGGCTGCGCACCCAGCAGGCCGAGCTGGAGGGCCTGGAGCGTGAACGCGAGCTGATGTTCAGCCTGTCGGATGTGGGCATCGTGCACCAGCGCGAAGGGCGCATCGAGCGGGCCAACCAGGCCATGGCCGAGTTGACCGGCCACAGCCAGGCGGAGCTGCAAGGCCTGCCGCTGGCCGAGCTGTACGAAGACGAGCGGGTCTACCAGCATCACCTGGCGCAGGAGAAGCGCGACCTGGCCTTGCATGGCCGGGCCCGCGGCGAGCGCCGCATCCGCCGGCGTGACGGCACCGAGCTGTGGGTGCAGGTCAGCCAGAGGCCGGTGGACGCGAACGATCCGACGGCAGGCGCGATCAGTTCCTTCGTCAGCGTGGACGAGCGGCGGCGGGCGCGCGAGTCGCTGCTGGCGCAGGCGGACCGCACGCGCGCGATCCTGGATTCGGTGCTGGTGGGCATCGTCACGCTGGGCGAGAAGGGCATCGAGTGGATGAACCGCTCGGCGCGGCGCATGTTCGGCGGCGAGCTGTCGGATTTCCTGGGCCAGCCGATCAGCGTGGTCGCCTCGCCCGAGGCCGATCACCCGCTGCGCCGCACCGACTGGCTGGCCACGCTGCAGGAGGGCCAGGCCGAGACCTTTGAATGTCGGCTGGTGGGCCGGGATGGCCGCACTTTCTGGGTTGTCGGCAACGCGGTGGTCACCGGGCTTGACCAGGGGGGCGGGCAGCAGCTGACCTTTGCGCTGCTGGACATCGAGCGCCGCCGCGAGGCCGAGAACCAGATCACCCAGGCCCGCACCAGCCTGCAACGCATCATCGAGACCGCGCCGCTGGCGATTGCGCTGTTCGATGCGAACAACCAGCAGGTGCTGCAGCTCAACCAGATGATGGCGGCGTTTGCGCGCCGCCCTGCGGCGGAGATCCTCGGCCGCCAGCCGGCGCTGTGGCTGCCGGGGCCGGAAGCGGCTTCGCTGTCGGCTGACCTGCATCGCGCTCAGGAGGAATCGCTGGGCCGCCTCAAGACGCCTTCTCCCCCCCGGGGGGCGGGCTGGGCGCAGCCCGGCCCTGGGGGCGCACCTGAAGCCAGCGACACGCTGCGCCGTGAGCTGCACCGCGCGGCCGACCCGGAGAGCGGCGAGCCGGGCCAGGTCTGGGACATGCGCATCGTCTCGCTGGTCGACCCCGGCGAGGCCGGCGCGCAGTTGCTGCTGGTGGCCAGCGACGTGACCGAGCAGCGCGCCGCAGACGAGGCGCGGCTGGAAGCCGCCATTGCCCAGCGCGAGATGCTGGTCAAGGAAGTGCACCACCGCATCAAGAACAACCTGCAGGGTGTCGCCGGCCTGTTGCAGCAGAGCGCACAGCGCACGCCGGCCGCCGGCCCGGCGATTGCCGAAGCCGTCAGCCAGGTGCATGCGATTGCCCAGGTGCACGGGCTGCAGGTCGGCATGACCGGGCCGCTGCGGGTGCGCGGCGTGATGGAGGCCATCGCCCAGTCGGTGCAGCGCATGTTCGGGCGGCAGATCGAAGTGGAAGTGCAGGGCCCGGCACCGCATCGCTTCGCGCTGACCGAGGCCGATTCGATCCCGGTGGCGCTCACCGTCAATGAGTTGCTGACCAACGCCATCAAGCACAGCGAGGGCGGCGTGATCGTCTGCCGCATGATTTGCGGCGAGGCGGAGGTGAGCCTGTGCGTGTTGAATCCAGGCCGGCTGGCGCCGGACTTCAGCCTGGCGCAGATCCCTTCGGGCATTTCCGGCCTGGGCCTGGTGCGGGCCTTGTTGCCGCGCAAGGGCGCAACGATTTCGCTGACCCAGGAAGGCGAGGCCGTGGTGGCACGGTTGCGCCTGGTGCCGCCGGCAGTCGCCCTGCTGGAGCCGCTGTGAGCGTCCCGATTTTCCCCCACCATATTTGGTGACCTGGTTCGCAGCAGTTCAGCGAAAATCCCACGCATGGTCGATCCCCTCTCGATGAACAGCAAAGGCAAGGTCCTGGTGGTCGATGACGACCGCCTGGTCCTGGCCACCGTCACCCACGGGCTGTCGCGCGCGGGGTTCGACGTGATCGACGCCGACAACGGCGACGATGCGATCCTGCTGGCGCGTGAGCACCGGCCGGACCTGGCGCTGCTGGACATCCGCATGGAAGGCAAGTCGGGCTTCGACGTGGCCGACTACCTGCGCGAGTCGCTGTCCATGCCCTTCATGTTCCTCTCGGCCTTCGCCGATGCGGCCACGGTGGCCAAGGTCAAGGAACTCGGTGCCGTGGCCTACCTGGTCAAGCCGCTGGACATCGCACAGATCGTGCCAACCGTCGAAGCCGCAGTCGCGGCCGTGCGGGCCCGCCGTGGCCGCGCACCGGCGCCCGCACCCGCGCCTGCTGTCGTCGCCCCCGCGTTTTCGGTCACGCCAGTGGCGGCACCCACGCCATCCGTTGCCGCCCAGCAGGCTGCAGAACCTGCCGGCGCGCTGGCCGACCCGATCCCACTGGCGGTGGGCGTGCTGATGCACCGATACTCGCTGCCCCGCACCGAAGCGCTGGCCCGGCTGGTGCGCCTGGCCGAAGCCGATGGGCGGAGTTTGGCTGCTCAGGCTGCGGCGCTGGTCGATGCGGTCGAACTGCTGGCTCGGCCTGGGAACGCTTGAACTTTTCCTGCTGAGGTGGGTGCAGGATCAGGCCGCCGGGGCGCATTGCTCCGCTCATGTCCCCCGCCCGGACTGCGTCCGTTCTCCTCCTTTACTTCGCTGCGCAACACGCCCCACCGTCCTGATCGGCACGGTGTTGGCTGTTCAGGGGGCAAACACCAGCGCTGCCGCAGAGGGCGTTGGGTGGCCGATGCAGTGAAGTAAAGGAGGAGCCGCAGGCGGGGGACATGAACGGAATCGGCTACCCGACGCCCTCTGCTCGCGCCGACCGACGAGAAAGAAACACTAGACCGTGAAGTAGAAGCGAGCGCCTTTGCCGACTTCCGACTCGGCCCAGATGTCGCCGCCGTGGCGGCGCAGGATGCGGCGTACCGAGGCCAGGCCGACGCCGGTGCCCTGGAAGTCTGTGGGGCTGTGCAGGCGCTGGAAGACGCCGAAGAGGCGGTCGGCAAAGCGCATGTCGAAGCCGGCGCCCTGGTCGGCCACGACATAGACGCGGCGGCCATCGGCCTGGCGTTCGCAGCGGAATTCGATCACCGTCTGCGGGTTCTGGCCGCTGTACTTCCAGGCGTTGCCCAGCAGGTTTTCCAGTGCAATGCGCAGCAGTGTGGGGTCGCCCTGCACCACCAGGCCGGCTTCGATGTGGATGCTGGCCTGGCGGTCCGGTGCTTCGCGGCGCAGGTCTTCGATGATGAAGCCGGCCAGCTGCGACAGGTCCACCGGCTTGCGCGCCAGCGGCTGCGACTGCAGGCGCGACAGCGCCAGCAGTGCGTCGATCATGCTGTTCATGCGCGCGCCGGCCGAGAGCACGCGGTCGACGTGGTCATTTCCGATGCGGTCCAGGAAGCGGCCGTAGTCTTCCTTGAGGATGCGCGCAAAACCTTCGACCACGCGCAGCGGCGCGCGCAGGTCGTGCGAAACCGAATAGATGAAGGACTCGTGATCGGCCGCGCTGATGGCGGCTTCTTCAGGCGCTGCGCCGGGCAGCGGGCGCAGCAGCAGCAGGCGGCCGGGTTGCTGGCCGGTTTCGCTGTCGAGTGGCAGCATTTCGAGCTGCCACTGGTCGGTGGTGGCACTTTGGCCCGGGGCCAGGCCTTCGATCACGCCGATCAGCTCGCGCGGTGCCTTGGCCAGTGCGCCGGCCCAGTCGCGCATGCCCTCGGGGGCATGCGGGTCGAGCTGGAGCAGGCGCGCCGCGTCGGGGCTGATCGCGGCAATGCGCCAGCCGCGGCCGTCTGGCACCAGCGCCACTGCGGCCACGTCCAGCTCGGGCCACAGGCGCTGCAGCACGGCCTGGTCGAACACACGTTGTTCGCTCTCGCCCAGCGGAGTTGCGGTACCGAGGTAACCGAGGAAGTCACCATGGGCATCGAACTGCGGCAGTGCGCGCAGCCGCCACACCGGCTGGCCCGGCATGCCCAGCCGCACCACGCGCAGCTCGGGGATCAGCGCGTGCGCGTCCAGCCTGGCCTGCAGCGCGCCGGGGCGGGTGTCGGGGTCCAGCACCTCGAAACGGTCGAACAGCTTCAGGCCCAGCGCCTGCTCGGCCACCCAGGCTGCAGGCGCAGCGCCATGCGGTGGGCGCCAGCCCTGCACGCGGTGCTGGGCGTCGCTGCGCCAGACAAAGCTGTCGGCCAGCTCGGTCAGGCTTTGTTCGTTCTGGGTGGCGCTGCGCAGCTGATGTGCCAGGCTTTGGCGGCCCCACAGCAGGCCGGCGAGTGCGCACACGCCGCCAAAGGCCAGCATGGGCAGCCAGGACCAGGGCCCGCTCAGGCCTTCCGGATTGCCCGGCGCGGCGGCGAGCGACCATACCAGCAGGATGGCCAGCGCCAGCAGGCCGGCCCACAGCACCGTGGCCGTGAGGCTGCGCCCGCGCGATGCGCGAGCAGACGCCGGGGCGAACGCGCAGGCAGACAGGGATCGGCGCATGGCGCGGATTGTAAGGAGACGATCCGCTTGCAAGGGGCAAACCGCACAGTCGCGCGACATATTCCCGCTGCTCGTATTCACGATGGCGGCAATTCCGCCTTGACGTGCATGGGATGCCGCATGATGCTTGCGCAAGGCCGTTTCCTTGGGAGTGCCAAAATCGCGTGTGGCGAAGGCAGAATGGCGACACAACCAACTGCCGGTCGGCACCCCGACCGGACAAGATTGCAAGATGCTAGATGCCGGCGACAACGCACCTGTGCTGGACTCTGCCAGCCTCGACCAACTGCGGGCGCTCGATCCCCAGGGCAGTTCGGGCTTCGTCAAGCGGGTGCTGGACACTTTTCTTCGCTCGCTGCAGAACCAGCGCGACGCGGTCGCGGCTGCGCATGCGGCGGGTGACCTGAGGGCCTTGTCGCATGCCGCCCATGCGCTGAAGTCGGCTTCGGCCAGCGTGGGTGCGCTGCCGCTGTCGCGCCTGTGCGCTGCGCTGGAAGAGGCGGTGCGGCTGGACCAGCCCGAGCGGGTGCCGGCGCTGGCGCTGAAGTTCGATGCGGCCGCAGTGGCCGCCGATGCCGCGGTGAGGGCCTTGCTCGAAGGCGGGGCCGCATGATGGGGAGCAATGCTTCGGCGTTGCCCTTGACCGAGGAGCGACCCAAGGTGCTGCTGGTTGACGACGACGACGTCAACCTGATGCTGGTGGCCGCCGCGCTGACCCAGCACGGCTTCGACGTCACCCAGGCCAACAACGGCGACGAGGCGCTGCGCATCCTCGGCGGCTGGATACCCGACCTGGTGGTGCTGGACGCGCGCATGCCTGGGCTCGACGGCTTCGAGACCTGCGAAGAGCTGCGCAACATGTACGGCCTGGAAAACGTGCCGGTGCTGATGCTGACCGGCCTGGCCGACGAAGCCTCCATCCAGCGCGCCTACGACGCCGGTGCGACCGACTTCTTCGTCAAGTCCAACCAGTGGAGCCTGCTCGCCGGACGGCTGCGCTACATGCTGCGCTCGGCCCGCACCCAGCAGGAGCTGATCCGCAGCCGGGCCAAGCTGGCGCGCGCGCAGGACCTGGCCCGCATGGGCAGCTTCGAATGGTGGCAGCAGCCGGGCCACGGCCTGCCGGCCGGGCTGGAGCTTTCGGAAGAGGCGCTACGCGTGTTTGGCAGCGGGCCGGACGACCGCCTCAGCTTCCGCGACCTGCTGCGCATGATGACGCGCGACGAGCGGCATTCGCTGGTGCGCGGCGTGCGGCAGATCGTGCGCCAGGTGTTCGGCATTGCGATGGACGTGCCGCTGTCGCGCGGCGTCAAGCGCAACCGCATCATCCACGTCGAAGGCGAACCTGAGTTCGGCGAATACGGCCAGTGCATCGGCTACACCGGCATCGTGCAGGACGTGACCGAGCGCCACCAGGCCGAAGACTCGATCCGCAAGCTGGCCAACAAGGATCCGCTGACCCAGCTGCCGAACCGCCGCCAGCTGCACTGGCGCGCCGAGCGGGCGCTGGAACAGGCGCGCCGCATGGGCCACCAGATGGCGGTGCTGATGATCGACCTGGACCGCTTCAAGAAGATCAACGACACGCTGGGCCATTCGGCTGGCGACGAGCTGCTGCTGTCGGTTTCGATGCGGCTGCGCAGCTGCGTGCGCCACAGCGACCAGATCTTCGACGGCACCGTCGAAGCGGTCGGCGCGCGTTTCCACAGGGCGCTGGAAGCGGTGGGCCGGCTGGGCGGCGATGAATTCGTCGCGCTGCTGCCCGAGGTGGCCGGCGAGGCCGACGCCCAGGCCGTGGCGCAACGCATCCTCGAAGCGCTGCGCGAGCCGGTCTACGTGGCCGACCAGGAGTTCTTCGCCACCGCCAGCATCGGCATTGCGCTGTACCCGCGCGACGGCCAGACGGTGGCCGACCTGATGCGCAATGCCGACGTGGCGATGTATGCCGCCAAGGACCGCGGCCGCAACGACGCGATGACCTATTCGCCCAACCTTGCGGTGCGTGACCGCGAGAAGCTGGAGCTGGAAACCGCGCTGCACAAGGCCATCGAGCGCAACGAGCTGGTGCTGTATTACCAGCCCAAGGTCGAGGCGCAGACCGGCAGGCTGGTCGGCGTGGAAGCCTTGATGCGCTGGCGCCGTGGCGAGACGCTGGTGCCACCCAACGAATTCATCCCGATGGCCGAGGAAACCGGCCTGATCGTGCCGCTGTCCGAATGGGCACTGCGCGAGGCGGCGCGCCAGGCGCGCGAATGGCAGCTGGGTTTTGGCTTTTCGGAGTCCATCGCGGTCAACATGCCCAGCCGCATGTTCCTGCGCCACGACCTGGTCGAGCTGATCCATGCCTCGGTCAGCCCTTACGGCATTCCGCACCGCATGCTGCTGCTCGAAATCACCGAGAGCAGCCTGATGAAGGACCTGCAAAGCATCCTGCCCACGCTGCGCCGGCTCAATGAAGTGGGCGTGCAGATCTCGGTGGACGATTTCGGCACCGGCTATTCGTCGCTGCAGTACCTGACCGAATTGCCGATCTCCGAGCTGAAGATCGACCGTTCCTTCGTCAACAAGCTGGGCCGGGAGCCCAAGGCCAGCGAAGTCATCCACCTGATCATCTCGCTGGCGCAGGCGCTGAACCTGCGCGTGGTGGCCGAAGGCGTGGAAACCAGCGCGCAGATGAACCTGCTGCGCAGCCTGCAGTGCCGCTTGATGCAGGGTTACCTGATCGGCCGGCCGATGCCGGGGCCGGACCTGCCTGCCTGGCTGCGCGCGCATGCCACCGTGATGCCCGGCCCGACACTGGATGCCTTGCCGGTCGCCCAGGCGGAGATGGACCTGGAAGCGGACACCGGACCGGTGACGGCCCCGGTGGAGATCGAGGCGGCCAGCGGCGAAGCCACGGCCGCCTCGCGTCGCGGCCCCTGAAGCGGGGTGGCGGGCGCGGCATCCCAAGCGTCCGCACTTCACGCCGGCTGCCGCTTTGCGCGCGGGTGGCCGTGCGGTCCTCAAGTCGCTGCCCGCCATGCCGACAAGAAGACGATGAGCAGCGTGACCGAACTGACCCCGGCCCAGATTGCCAAGGCGGCCTTGCGGCGCCTGGCCCTGGCCAAGCAGGAGCCCACACCCGAGAACTATGCCCAGGCCTGGGCGGAGGAATCGGGCGGGAAGGTCGCGTCGGCTGCGCTGCCAGCGCGCGCCAAACCGGTGATCGACAAGCTGGTGCAGCGCCTGACGGACGACCCAGCCCAACGCACCGAGCTGCAGCAGGCCGTGCTGCAGGGCCAGTGGGACCAGGCGATGCACCTGGTCGAGCGCTCCGGCGGCAGCCTCAGTGCCCAGTCGCAAGCCTGGGCCCAGATGATCGAGCGCCTGGCCCGCGGGCTGGAGCGCGGCGGCAAGCAATGGACGCTGGCGCGCAAGAAGGACAGCCTGCAGCGCGTGCTCGACAGCAGCCGCAGCGACATGCAGCGCCTGCAGCACCGTCTCAAGCAACTGATGAGCAACTGGGACAGCGACGGCGAAGCGGCGACCACCGGCGACAAGTCGCTGGACGCCGAGCTGAACGCGACGGCTGCTGCCGCGCCGGCGGCACCGGCTGAGGCCGCACGCCTGCTGCATTGGCCCGCCGTTGTGACGCCGCTGGCCGGCACCGTGGGCGCTGCCCTGCCGCCGGACGCGCCGCGCGCCGCCGCGTTGGCCGACGAGCTGGCCGCACTCGCGCAGCGCCTGGCCACCGAAGGCGCCAGCGCCGAGCTGGCGCGCCAGGTGGCGGACGTGTGCGAGCGGGCGCGCAGGCTGCTGTCGCACCGTCACCATTTGCTGAATGAGACCTACCAGCTCAGCCGCGAACTCGCCGGCAGCCTGGCCGAGCTGGCCGAGGACGATTCCTGGGTCCAGGGACAGCTCGAAAGCCTGCGCGAGCGCCTGGGCGAAAGCCCCAGCTCACGCGCGGTGCATGCCGCGAGCGAACTGCTGGCCAGCACCCGCCAGCGCCAGGGGGCCTTGCGTGGCGACCGTGACCAGGCCCGCGATGCGCTGAAGTCCCTGATCCACCAGATGCTCAGCGAGCTGGGCGAACTCGACCAGCACACCGGCCGCTTCAGCGACAGCATGCAGCGCTACGCCGACACCATCGACCAGGCAGACTCCCTCGAAAGCCTGGCCGGCGTCGTGCACGAAATGGTCTCCGAGAGCCGCAGCGTGCATGCGCTGGTGCATGCCACTCGCGAACGCCTGCAGGACGGCCACAGCCGCGCCAGCGAACTCGAAGCCCAGGTGCGCACGCTGGAAGGCGAGCTGCGCCGCATGTCCGACGAAGCCTCGACCGACGCGCTGACCCAGGTCGCCAACCGCCGCGGCCTGGCCCAGCTGTTCAGCGTCGAACAGGCCCGCTTGCAGCGCGAAGACAAGCCACTCTCCGTCGGCCTGCTGGACATCGACAACTTCAAGCGCCTGAACGACCAGCTCGGCCACGCCGCCGGCGACCAGGCCCTGGTGGCACTGGCACAGCGGGTGCGCGATTCGCTGCGCCCGGGCGACGTGGTGGCCCGCTTCGGCGGCGAAGAGTTCGTCGTGCTGCTGCCGGCCACGCCGGTGGACGAAGCCCAGCAGGTGCTGACCCGCCTGCAGCGCCTGCTCAGCGCCAGCCTGTTCATGCACGAAGGCAAGGAAGTCTTCGTGACCTTCTCGGCCGGTGTGACGATCTACCGCGGTGCCGACACGCTGGAAGAGACGCTGGAGCGCGCCGACGAAGCCTTGTACGAAGCCAAGCGCACCGGGAAGAACCGGACCTGCATCGGCTGAGGGCTCAATCGTCCCCGAGCTTGGCGCCCCTCAATCGGCGCCCGTGAACGCCAGCTGCAGCGCGTCGCCCGTCGCCATGGCCCAGCCTTCGGCGCGCCAGGCTGAAAGCTGAGTCTCGCCTGCCTGGGTGGCGAGCACGCGGTCCAGCCGGGCGCGGTCCGCGGCCTCGTTGGGCTGGCGTTTGTCTTGGCCGTGGTCGTGGTACGCCCGGTCAGCGGCGCCGGCCAGTTGGGCGGCGATGCGGGTCCGGCCGTCCAGCGCGTGCAGCAGTGCAAATGCGTCCAGCGTGCACCACATGCAGCTGTCCTCGGCGAAGTGGCGCATGCGCTGTTGGCATTCGGCGACGACCTCGCGGGCGCGTGCCACATTGCCTTGTGCCAGCAGCACGCCCAGCAGGTTGCCCAGCAGGTTGAAGTCGTCCAGCGAGGGCTGGCGGGCGCGCAGGCGCGGCAGGAACTGGTTGGCCAGGCGCACGGCTTCATCAAGCCGGCCGGCGGCGCGTTCGAGGTCGGCCAGGTTGGCCACCGCGCGGGTCAGTGCGTCCCCCACATCGCCGTCGCGCTCGCGCAGCGCCACCACCGAGGCGAACAGCTCACGGGCCAGCGCGAAGTCGCCGCTGTCGGTGGCCAGCGTGGCTTCGGTGATGCGACGGCGGGCTTGCAGCCGCGCCGGCCAGGCGGGCTGCTCCAGCGCCTTGGCGCGTGCCAGCGCGGCGCGGGCTTCGGGGTGGTCCACCCGCCAGTTGAAGGCCAGGTCCACGCAGGCCAGGTACTCGCCGCGCGTGTCGCCCAGTTGCCGGTAGAGCGCCGCGGCTTTCGTGGCGGCCTCGCGCGTGCGCTGCGGGTATTCGACCGTGTGGCAGTGCACCACGCTTTCCCAGAAGCGGGCGCGCAGCGCCGCGGGCCAGGTGCCGTCCAGCAGTGGCAGCAGCTGTTCGCTGCGCTGCCGGCCCTCGGACAGCAGCGACAGCGCCTCCCACAGCGGCCAGGCGTTGGCGAACAGCGCGGCGGCCGTCTCGGCGTCGTGGGCCGTGGCCTCGTCCAGCGCGGCGCGCAGGTTGTCGATCTCCGGCAGCCAGCGCTCGCGCCAGGCCTTGGGCGGGTCGCCCCAGTGCGCGTCGTAGGCAACGGCCAGCACCTGGCTCAGGCCGCGGGCGAAGCCGCGCCGAGCCTCGTCGGCCTGCGGGTCGGCGGCCAGGCGCGCCTGGGCGTAGAGCCGGGTGGTTTCGAGCAGCCGGTAGCGCGCCGCGTGCGCGCGGTCCAGGCCCACCAGCGAGCGGTCCACCAGATCCAGGATGGCTTCGACCACGCGCTCAGGCGGCAGCTGCGCATCGGCCAGGCACAGCGCGGCGGTGTCCAGCTCGAAGGCGCCGGGGAAGACCGCGAGGCGGCGGAAGACCTGCTGTTCGGTTTCGCTCAGCAGGCCGTGGCTCCAGTCCAGCGCGGCGTCCAGCGCATTGCGGCGCGAGCGGGGTGTGGCGGTGCCTGGCCCGAGCAGGCCCAGGCGCTGGTGCAGCCGCCCGGCCAGCCCGGCCAGGCCCAGCGCCGGCAGGCGGGCCGCGGCGAGTTCGATGGCCAGCGCGTTGCCGTCCAATTCGCGGCAGACCTGCGCGGCGAGCTGCACCTCGGCGTCGCTGGCCGCGCTGTCGTGACTGTGGGTCCAGGCCAATGGGCGACCCGCGCTGCCGGCGCGTGCGGCCAGCAGCTGCATCGCACCGCTGCTGCGGGCCTGCGCGGCGCTGCAGCCTTCGGGCGGCAGCGCCAGCGGCGCCAGGCGGAACAGCTGTTCGCTGGGCGCGCGAAGCGGCACCTGGCTGGTGACCAGCAGCGACAGCGCGCGCGTGGCCGCCACCAGCGCCGCCGCCAGCGCGCTGACGGCCTCGGCCAGGTGCTCGGCGTTGTCCAGCACCAGCAGCATCTGCACCGGGCGCAGTCGGCGCGCCAAGGCGGCCAGCGGGTCCTCGCCTTCGGCCGGCTTGAAGCCCAGCGTGCGCGCGATGGTGGGCGCGAGCTGGGCCGGGTCGGACAGCGGCGCCAGGTCCACCCACCAGGCGCCGTCGCGCTGCTGGGGCTGGCGCTGCACCGCAGCCGTCATCGCCAGATGCGTCTTGCCCACGCCGGCTTCGCCGCACACCGTGACCAACGGTTGCGTGGCCAGAAGCGCCAACAGGTCCAGCAGCTCCGCCTCGCGGCCGATCAGCGGCGCGGGCCGGGCTGGCAGGTTGCCGGGCAATTCGTCCGACGGTGGGCGGGTGGCGGGCAGTTTCGGCGCTGCCAGCGCGCCGGCCTGCACCGGCAGCGCAAAGCGGTAGCCGCAACCAGCGATGGTGGCGATGGCGCGTGGCCCCAGCGCCTTGCGCAGCTGCGCCACATGCACGGCAATGTTGTTGTCCTCGACGATCAGGCCGGCCCAGACGCGCTGCATCAGCTCGTCCTTCGAGACCAGCTGGCCGGCGCGTTCGACCAGTGCCACCAGCACGCCAAAGGCGCGCGCCGTGAGCGCCACCGGCTCGCCCTGGCGCAGCAACTGGCGCTCGGCCGGCCACAGCTCGAAGTCGTCGAAGCGCAGGCAGGTGGGTGGGGCTGAAACTTCGGGGTCTGACCTTGAATTCATCGCGATTTCATCGGCGCTTCAGGACCGGGCGCGGCCGGCGCCGCAGCATGGAGGCCTTGTTCAACAGGAGGCCAACATGCCCAAGTTCGTGATCGAAAGAGACATCCCCGGTGCCGGCCAGCTTACACCGCAGGACCTCAAAGCCATCTCCCAAAAGTCATGCGGCGTGCTGAACAGCATGGGCCCCGGCATCCAGTGGATCCACAGCTACGTGACCGATGACCGCGTCTACTGCATCTACCAGGCGCCCGACGCGGCCACGGTCCGCCAGCACGCCGAACTCGGCGGCTTCCCGGCCAACAAGGTTTCGGAAGTGCGCACGGTGATCGACCCGGCCACGGCCGAGTGAGTCCCTCACGCCTCCACGGGTGAGGGCACGTCTTCGCGCAGCGCATCCACGTCGCGCTGCGGCGACCGGCCATAGAGACGGCTGTATTCGCGGCTGAACTGCGACGGGCTCTGGTAGCCCACGCGGTGGCCGGCGTTGGCGGCGGTGACCTGCTCCAGCAGCATCAGCCGGCGCGCCTCGTGCAGCCGCAGCTGTTTCTGGTACTGCAGCGGCGACAGGTTGGTCACCGCCTTGAACTGGTGGTGCAGCGAAGACACGCTCATGCCCACGCGGGCGGCCAGCGCTTCCACGCTCAGCGTTTCGGCGTGGTGCTCGCGCAGCCAGGCGGCCGCGCGGGCCACCTTGTTGCCGGGGGTTTCGGCCAGTGCCATGTGCAGCAGCCGGCCGCCCGCCGGGCCGACCAGCAGGCGGTAGAGGATCTCTTCCTGCAGCAGCGGCGCCAGCGCCGGGATGTCGCGCGGCGTGTCCAGCAGCCGCATCAGCCGCAGCGTGGCCTCCAGCAGCGCCGGGCAGGCCTTGTGCACGGCCACGCCGCGCGGCGCCCCCTGCGCAGGCGTGAGCGTGGCGGGCGGCAGGCGGCGCAGCAGGGCTTGCAGGCGGTCCGCCGGAATGGCCATGCCCAGCCCCAGGTGCGGTCGCTCGGGGCTGGCTTCGAGGATGCGCGAGACGACCGGCAGGTCGACCGACATCAGCAGGTAGTCGCCCACGCCGTAGTGGTAGACCTCGTTGCCCACGGTCAGGCTCTTGCGGCCCTGCAACACCATGCCGAAACACGGCCACTGGGCACCGAAGGAGGTGGCCGCGCCTGCGGTGCGGCGGTGGCAGCTGAAGCCTTCGATCTGGGTCTCGCAAGGGCCTTCCTCGCCCGCCTGCTCGGTAAAACGGGCAAGGCGTTCAGTCAGCTCGGCACATTGGGCGTCAATCGAGGGCATGCAAAAGGCTTGGCGGGACAGAGGTATGGGCAGGTTCTCATCTTGCCGCAGCAGCCCGGCCAAAGCAGCGGCGCTGAGGCCGGTTTGCAGGATCGGGCAAGACACTCGCAGGAACAAGCTACCGCCGGGTGGGCGAGGCGCCGGATCATGCAGGCCTTCACGCTTGCGGCCGAACTCGCCTTGGCCAGCCCCCTTCAGACGCCCCCCACGCCCTTGCCCACGATGCCGCTTGCCACGCTCGCCCCGCCGCCTTCACCTGCCCGCCGCCCCGCCCTGGCGCTGCCGCGCCCGCCCGGCCAGCGGCTGCGCGGGCGCGTGGCGCTGGTGACCGGTGCCACCCGTGGCGGCGGCGCTGCCATTGCCCGCGCCTTTGGCGCCGAGGGTGCGGCGGTGGTGGTGCACTACGCGACCGACCGCGCCGCCGCGCAGCGCGTGGTGGCCGACATCGCCGCCCAGGGTGGCCGTGCCTTCGCGGTGCCGGCCGACCTGGCCAGGCCGGAGGACGTGCGGCGCCTGTTGATCGAAACCCGCGCAGCTTTTGGCCGGCCGGACCTGGTGGTTAACCATGCGGCGATCCGGCGCAGCGTGCCGATCGAGCAGATCAGCGAGGCCGAGATCCGCCAGCTGTTCGAGGTCAATGTGTTTGGCGCGCTGCGGGTGGTGCAGGAGGCACTGAAGCACTTCGGCCCGGAGGGCGGCTGCATCATGAACATCGCCGCGCCCGAGCCTGCCCCTGGCGGCGTGCCGGCCAGTGCCCACGCCGCCACGCAGGGCGCACTGGCGCAGCTCACGCGTGGCCTGGCGCATGAGCTGGCCGGGCGCGGCATCCGCGTCAATGCCATCGTGCCGGCGCCGGACCTGCCGCTGCCAGCGGAGGCCGATGGCGAGCTGACCTGGGAACCACACGCCGCCAGCGACGCCGTGGCCCGCCAGGCCTTGCAGTTCGCACTGGCCGGCGCCGCGCTGGACGAGCTGCCGCCACTCCCCGCGCCGCGCACTCGCCGCCGGCCGGCTGCGCGACACTCCAGCCCATGAGTGTTTCCACCCCGCCCACCCGCTGCGCCTGGGCCGGCAGCGACCCGCTGATGCGGGCCTACCACGACACCGAATGGGGCGTGCCCGAGCATGACAGCCGCGCGCTGTGGGAAAAGCTGATGCTGGATGGCTTCCAGGCGGGCCTGGCCTGGATTACCGTGCTGCGCAAGCGCGAGGCGCTGCGGGCCGGTTTCGCCGGCTTCCAGCCTGAGAAGGTGGCCCGCTTCGGCGAGGCCGACGTGGCGCGGCTGCTGGGCGACGCCGGCATCATCCGCTCGCGCGCCAAGATCGCGGCGACCATCAAGGGCGCGCAGATCTACTGCGAGATGGCCGAACGCGGCGAGTCCTTCAGCGAGTTCTGCTGGGGCTTCACCGATGGCCGTGTGCTGATGGGCGACGGCCACCAGCGGCCCACCGAAACGGCGCTGTCGCAGCAGATCTCCAAGGCCCTGAAGCAGCGCGGCTTCAAGTTCGTCGGCCCGGTCATCGTCTATGCGTGGATGCAGGCAATGGGCATGGTGAACGACCATGACCACGCCTGCTTCCGGCGCGTTCAGTAGCCCGCGGGCGCCTGCGCCGTGGCGGCGGGTGGCGCCAGCCAGACCTCGATCACGCCCGGCGTGGGCGTGAGGCGCGAGGGCAGCGGCTGGATGGTCCAGCTGCCTTCGACCTTCACGCGGCTGGTCAGCAGCTTGGCGCAGGCGTCCCAGTCCGGTGCCTGGTGGTCATGCACCACCAGGCGGTTGACGGCCGCGGCCTTGGGCGCGTGTCGGCCGTTGCGCCGCGCGCTGTCCCACACGTCTTCCACCGCCGGCACCTTGGCGCCCAGCAGCTGCCACTGCTCGCGCAGTGCCGCCACGCTGTCGCGCTGCTCGGGCCCGAAGATCTGCACGTAGACCGTCTTGCCGGCGCACAGCTGCGACGGCGGTCGCTCGACCTTCTTGCCCGGCTGCGGTGGGGGCGGCGGCGGAGGTGGAGGCGGCAGGGTTTCGCTGGCAGGGCCGTCGGGGCTTGAGCCAACGATCACTGGCAGGTCTGGTGGCGGTGGTGGCGCCGTGGGGGCGGGCTCCGGCGGCGGGGGCGGCGGCAGGGCCGCGGTGACCAGCTTCGGGGCAACCGGCGGGCAGTTGACACGGTCTCCGGCCGAGGCGCCGTAGTCGCGGATCCAGTACTGCGGCAGGCAGACCGGCGTGGCGTCGTCGAGCAGGCACGAGAGGTTCTGGTCGCGGTTCAGCAGCAGCTCGCAGGATGGGTGGCGAGGGGACGAGGCCTTGCAGCTGTCCCGGGTGCTGGTCAGGATGGTCTGCAACAGCCGCGATTGGTGGAAGGCTTGGCTGTTGCTGTCGTTGCACGAGGCATCGCTGATGCGCAGCAGCGCGGTGGCGATCTCGCCCAGCCCGGTGTCCGCCGGGTGCAGGCCGGGGCCGGGGGCCAGGTGGCCGTAGAGGTCGGTCAGTTCCTTCAGCACCACCGGATCGACGTTGCGGGCCTTGTGCACCTTGTCCAGCTGCTCGTTGATGGCCTGCCAGCCGGTGGCACCCAGCGTGGCCATCGCGCCCAGGCTGATGGACGCGGTGACGGCGCCGGTGGCGGCAATGCGCGAGGGCAGGCGCTTGGGGGCGGTCTGGCTGTGCTTCTCGCCCGAGGTGTCGGCCACGGCGATGCTGCCGTCGTCCGGCTCGAACCAGTCGCCGGCATGGTGGCAGAGGTGGCAGATGAAGCTGTGGCTCAGCTGGCCGCCCAGTGCATCGCCGAGCTGAAAATAGCTTTCCCACTGGGCTTCGCTGAAGAACTGGTCGGTCGTGGGCTCCTGCGGGAACAGCGGGTTGTCGGCCTTGAAGTTGACCAGGTCGACCGGCAGGCCGTCGCACATGTTGGGCTTGACGATGACCAGGTGGCCGGTCTTGCCGCTGCGCCGGTAGTGCACCTGGGCCAGCGCCAGGCAGGCCTGGCTGTCCGCGGAGGCCAGGTCGTTGAGCGAGCCGAAGGCGGTTGGGACCTGGGTCATCGGCGGTTCGCAGGGTGGGCAATCGGCGGCTTCGGCCGGCGGGGGCGGTGCGGCGGATTGCTGCAGGCGCGGCTTCAGGAAGACGATGTCGGCCTGCAGGTCGATGCGGGCCTTGCGCACCAGGTTTTCCAGGTCACCGAAGGCGTAGCGCGGGTCGGCTGCGCAGTCCGCCAGCACGATGAGCTGGCATTCCTCGCGCAGCAGGGCGTAGGCGCCGGTGTTCTCGAAGTGGCCGCCGTCGCTGAGGAACCAGTCGCGGCGCAGGTCGCCATCAAAGCGGCCGCGCAGCTCGGCCAGCAACTGGCCGTACTTGCCGGTGATGGGCGGCAGCGGCTCGCCAGCGCCGCGCTGCACCGGGCTGCTGTCCCACCAGTGGCCCAGGCGCACGCCGGCCAGCGTGAGCAGCGCGGCCAGGCCCGAGCGGGTGCTGGCGCCCAGGCCGGGCGCCACCGCGGCGCCGGAAATGGCGGTCCAGCCGCCCAGGCTGAGGCAGCCGGGCGCGGCCACGCTGCGCCAGTCGCCCGGGCCCACGCGCACCTGGCCTTGCGGGCCGACGCTCATCGGCAGGCCCTTGCGGTCCTGGTTGAACAGGCCGCCACGCGGCACGCGGGTCTGGTTCAGGCAGACGTTGATCAGGTGCACAGGCCCGCCGGCCAGGTGGGGCTGGTAGTCGGCCATGGGCACGTCGTCGGCCGGGTGCACCTCGGCGATGGCGACCTGCAGGTCTTGCGCCGAGAGCTGGCGCGGATAGGGCGCGGTGGCGGCGGGGGTGCCGGGCGTGAAGCGCTGCACGTTGGCAGCACCGAGGTAGCTGCGCACCAGCCGCGCGCGGTAGAAGGCGAACAGCGAGGAGCGGTTCAGGAACTCGCGGTTGTGCGCCGAGACCAGCAGCATGCCCAGCGGCGGCAGCACGCCGATGGCCAGCCACTCCCAGCTCAGCCGGTACTGCAGCAGCTGCGAGCTGCGGTTCAGCGGGAACAGCGAGAGCGTGGCGCTGCGGTGCAGCAGGCTGATCCAGAACACCAGCAGCACCAGCACGGCCAGCGCGCCCAGCACATTGGCCAAGTCCATCAGCCGGCCGCGCATCGCGGGCGTGAGGCTGCGCGGCAGGTCCGAGATCTTGGGCAGCACCGCGCGCAGCACCACCACCGTCAGCGCGATGGCGGTGCCGGCCGCGCCCTGGTTCCAGTCGGTCACCTTGGCCAGGGTCCAGGCCAGGGAGTCCACCAGGCCCAGCCCGGCGATCACCAGGCCGAGCTGCAGCGTGGCGGCGAGCCGGCTGGTCAGCTGGTTGCGCGAGCGGTCGGGCTCGCTGGTGGCGGCGCGGGTCAGGCGCCAGGCCATCAGCGTGCCGGCGGGCCAGGCCAGCAGCATGCCGCCAGCGCACAGCATCAGCAGCGCCGGCACCTGCAGGTCGCCTTCCGCCGCAGCGCCATCGGCGCCTTGAGCGCCTTGCCACTGGTAGACCAGCCACAGGCACAGCGCGAGGCTGACGGCCGCCGTGAGCCAGCGCGAGCCGGGCAGGCAGCGGCCGGCGGTGGCCGGCAGGATCCAGTAGGTGGTGGAGAGCACCGCGCCCCACCAGACCAGCGGCGGCAGCAGCAGCCAGGGGGTGGGCCAGTTGGACAGCACGGCCAGCGTGTCCACCGAGACGCCCGGCGGCCGCCAGCAGCCAGGGCTGCCGTAGATGCAGTCGGCCCAGGCCCAGATGGCCAGGTCGAAGCCCACCAGCAGGCTGCCCAGCAGCAGGCTCATGACGGCCAGCTCGACGTGCACGCCGACGAGGTTGCGACCGAAATTGGCCGCCGCGAACAAGGTGTCCTGGCCGCCGCGCGGGATCAGGTAGCGGCCGTTGGCGCGCAGCCAGAAGGCAAACCAGCGCCGGTCGGCATCGGCCAGCGCCTGCTCGATCTTGTCCGCCCCCTGGCCGCTGCTGCGCGCCTCCTGGAACAGCTTGCCGATCATCGCGCCGATGTAGCCGCCGCCCGAGACGGTGGACATCAGGTCGAAGCGGTGGAAGATGCCGTTGCCGGCCAGCGCCTTCAGCAGCCCGAAGCAGAAAGTGGCACTGCGCACGCCGCCGCCCGACAGCGCCAGGCCCCAGCGGCCGCTGTCCAGCCCGGCCCGCAGCTCGGCTGAGAGTTTGGCCCGGCGTGCGGCCACCAGCGCGGCCATGCCGTCGGTGGCGGCATCGGCCGGCGGCGCTGCTTGCGTCGCTGTTTCAGGCGGCTCGACGGGCGAAGGGACGGGTGGCGTCATCGAAGGCTCCAGGGCAGGCCTGGCCGCCTGCGGGCGTTGGCGCCAGCCTGCGCGCCGCCCCGGGGCGCGGCAATCCCTCTTCGGAGTGAGCAGGTGCACCCGCCGGGCAGGCTGCGCCGCCTGCGCGCACCGAAGAGTGCGGCAAATCACGCTGCGCCCATGGCGTCCCTTGAGCTTGGCGTTTCGGTGCCGATACAGCGCAAGATCAATCGGCATCGGCAAGGGAGCGTGTCATGGGCATGACCAGCAACATGAAGATCGGGACCCGTCTGTCCCTGGGGTTTGGCGTCGTCATCGCCATTGCACTGGGCATGGCCGGCGTCGGCTTTGCGAAGCTGTCCGAGATCCAGCGCTCGGTCGAGCAGCTGACCAGCGACCGCCTGGTCAAGGTCGACCAGCTCTCGCAGACCAAGGACAACATGAACGTGGTGGCGCGTGGTGTGCGCAACATCGTGCTGATGTCCGAGCCCGAAGGTCGGGCCAAGGAAAAGCAGCGCATCGACGAGATGCGGGCCAAGAATGCCGAGCTGGCCCGGCTGCTGGATGCCTCGGTGCACAGCGAGCGTGGCCACGCGCTGCTGGCCGCGGTGCAGGCAGCGCTCAAGCCGTATGAGGTGGCGATGGACAAGGCCATTGCGCTGGGCATGGCCAACGACGACGAAGAGGCCACGCGCATGCTGCTGAAGGACGTGCGGCCCCTGCAGCAGACGTATTTCAAGGCAGTGGACGAGCTGGTGGCGATGCAGCAGCAGGAGATGCGCGACGCGGTCACGCAGATCCAGGGCGACGCCGCCTCCAGCAGCGTGCTGATGCTGGTGCTGGCCACGGTGGCGGCGGTCTGCGGTGGCCTGCTGGCCTTCCTGATCCGCCGATCGGTGGTGACGCCGCTGCGCCAGGCCGTGGGCGTGGCGCGCACGGTGGCCTCGGGTGACCTGAGCTCGAAGATCGAGGTGACCTCACGCGACGAAACCGGTGAGCTGCTGCAGGCCATGAAGGACATGAACGAAGGCCTGGTGCGCCTGGTCTCGCAGGTGCGCGACAGCAGTGAGAGCATTGCCACCGGCTCGGCCGAGATCGCCACCGGCGCGGCCGACCTGAGCCAGCGCACCGAGGAGCAGGCCAGCAACCTGCAGCAGACGGCGGCATCGATGGAGCAGCTGACCGGCTCGGTGCGCAACAGCAGCGATTCGGCCCGCCAGGCCAGCGAGCTGGCCGCGCGTGGCGTGGACGCGGCGCTGCGTGGCGGTCAGGCGGTTGGCCAGATGGTCAGCACGATGGCAGACATCTCGCAGGCCTCGCGCCAGGTGGCCGACATCCTGTCGGTGATCGACGGCATTGCCTTCCAGACCAACATCCTGGCGCTGAATGCCGCGGTCGAAGCCGCGCGGGCCGGCGAGCAGGGCAAGGGTTTTGCGGTCGTGGCCAGCGAAGTGCGCACGCTGGCGCAGCGCTCGGCCGAAGCGGCCAGGCAGATCAAGACGCTGATCCAGCACAGCGTGGAGCGGGTCGAGGCCGGCACGCGGCAGGTCGCGCTGGCGGGTGGCGAGATGGACGCGATCGTCGCCGAGGTGCGGCGGGTCAGTGGGCTGATCGGCGAGATATCCACTGCCAGCGCCGAGCAGAGCACCGGCATTGGCCAGATCGGCGACGCCGTCAGCCAGCTGGACGACGTGACCCAGCAGAACGCCGCGCTGGTCGAGCAGAGCAGCGCAGCGGCCGAGAGCCTGCGCGAGCAGTCGGCCAGGCTGGCCGGCCTGGTGCGCGCGTTCCGGCTGGAAGGCGCAGCGGCCGTGCCGATGCCGGCCTGATCCATCGCACTACACCCGCTTACCAACACGCCAACAGGGCCTTGTCATCAGGGAGGGCGGGCGGTGCGTTGTGCTGACCGGGCCGGCTGACGCTGGTCCGGCTTTCCACAACGACATTCGCCCGATGAAACCCCTCTTCAAACTGGCGCTGGCCGTGTTGGCCACCGCGGCCGCCTGCCACGCCTCGGCCGAGATCACCTTCTTCGAGCACCCCGACTTCCAGGGTCGCGCCGTCACGCTGCACCACCCGGTCGACAACTTCGAGCGACGCGGGTTCAACGACCAGGCCTCCTCGGTCATCGTGCGCGGTGAGCCTTGGGAGGTTTGCGAACACGCCGACTTCGGTGGGCGCTGCGTGGTGCTGCGGCCGGGCGAGTACCCGTCGCTGCATGAATTCCACCTGAGCAACAAGCTCTCTTCGGCCCGCGAGGCTGGCCGCGATGAGGGGCGTTACGACCCACCCCCGCCGCCACCCATTCAGGCGCAAGGCCAGGTCACGCTGTTCGAGCATGACGGCTTCCGCGGCCGCTCGTTCAGCGCCGAGCAGGACATCCCTGACTTCCGCCGCTTCGGTTTCAATGACCGTGCCTCGTCTGTGACGGTGGCCGGCGGAGCCTGGGAGGTCTGCGAGCATCCTGAATACAGTGGCCGCTGCATGATCCTGCGACCCGGCCGTTACCCGGATCTCGGCTCGATGGGCATGAACGACCGCGTGTCGTCGATGCGCTGGCTGCGTCCGGCGGCGCACTACGAAGAGTGGCGCTACGCCCCGTCACCGGTGCCGCTGCCTGCTCCGGTCCCGGTTTACGACTGGCACCGCCGTCCCCAGGAACGCCTGGTCGAAGTGCCGGTGAGCGCGGTGCATGCGGTCTACACCGGACCGCAGCAGCAGCGCTGCTGGATCGAGCGTGAACAGGTGGTGCAGCGCGAACCCAATCCGGCCGGTGCGCTGGTGGGCGGCGTGATTGGCGGCATCCTGGGTCACCAGATCGGTGGCGGCCACGGCAGTGGCGCGGTTGGGGCTTTTGCGGGCGCGGTGGTCGGCGCCAATGCTGGCGGTGGGACGGTGGTGTCGACCCAGGGTGTGCAGCGCTGCGCCAGCAGCCCGCCGCAAGGCCGCCCGGACTACTGGGACGTGACCTACTACTACCGCGGCGTGGAACACCACGTGCAGACCTCGAATCCGCCCGGCCCGTCGCTGACGATCAGCGAGGACGGCGAACCGCGGCTGTGAGGGTTGTGAGTGCTTTCGCCAGAGCTGCTGAACGGGCCGCGGCGCGGCTGGCAGGACTGGCGGAAGCGGTGAGATTCGAACTCACGGAGGGGATGAACCCTCGCCGGTTTTCAAGACCGGTGCCTTAAACCGCTCGGCCACGCTTCCCTTGCTGGGGCAGAGATGGTAACTCAGCCCGGTGCCTGCGCTTGCTGGCACTGGACCTGGATGACCTCGCGGCGGCCGCCGTCCACGCGCACGGCGGTCAACTGGCCACCCCAGATGCAGCCGGTGTCCAGCGCCAGCAGTTCGGGGCTGTCGATCAGGCCCAGCGTGGACCAGTGGCCGAAGGCCATCGGTTGGCCTGCCGTGAGGCGGGTTTCGTGCGCGAACCAGGGGCGCATGCCGGGTGGGGCGGCGTCGGCGCCGTCCTTGGTCGCGAAGTCCAGCGTGCCGTCGGCCGCGCAGAAGCGGATGCGGGTCAGCACGTTGACGACTGCGCGCAGCCTGTCGTTGCCTTGCAGCGTGTCGTCCCAGCGGGCGGGGCGGTCGCCGTACATGACCTGCAGGAAGTCGTTCAGGCCGGGGCCATGGATCATGGCCTCGACCTCGCGCGCCAGCGAGAGCGTCTGCCCGGGGGTCCATTGCGGCACCACGCCGGCATGCACCATCAGCCAGCCGTCGCTGAGGTCGGCCAGCTTGCGCTGGCGCATCCAGTCCAGCCAGGCTTCGCGCTCGGTGTCTTCTAGGATGGGTGCCAGCGTGTCCTTGCGGTTGGGCTTGCGCACGCCAGCGGCCACGGCCAGCAGGTGCAGGTCGTGGTTGCCGAGCAGGCAGGTGGCGCTGGCGCCGAGCGCGCGCAGGCTGCGCAACGTGCCGAGTGAATCAGGGCCGCGATTGACCAGGTCGCCGAGCAGGTGCACGTGGTCGCGAGAAGGCGAGAAGTCGATCTGGGCGAGCAGGCGCGCCAAGGCGTCGCAACAGCCCTGGAGGTCGCCGATGAGGTAGTGCATGGGGCGATTCTGCTACGCTCGCAACCCCATTCACTTCGCGTTGCGGCCCGGAATTTGCAGGCCGCGTTCCATGGACTTTGCCCTACTTGCGTTCCTGATCTTCATCAACGGGCTGTTCGCCATGTCGGAAATGGCGCTTGCCGCCAGCCGCAAGGCGCGGCTGCAGGTGATGGTGGAGGCCGGCGAGCGCGGCGCGAGCGCAGCGATTGCGCTGCACGAGAACCCCACGCGCTTCCTGTCCACGGTGCAGATCGGCATCACTTCGATTGGTGTGCTGAATGGCATCGTCGGCGAGGCGGCCTTCTCTGCGCCGGTGGCGTTGTGGCTGAGGTCGATCTTCCCGCTGCTGGGCGAGCGCGCAGCGGACCTGACGGCCACCGCGCTGGTGGTGATGATCATCACCATCCTCAGCATCATCTTTGGCGAACTGGTGCCCAAGCGCCTGGGCCAGATGTACCCGGAGACGGTGGCGCGGCTGGTGGCCCAGCCGATGCAGTGGCTCTCCGTGGGAGCGCGGCCGCTGGTCTGGCTGCTGGCGGCCTGCACCGAAACCACGCTGCGGCTGTTCGGCATCAAGGGCGGTCCGTCACGCAGCGTGACGGAAGAAGAGATCGCTGCCAGCCTGGAAGAGGGGCTGGATGCGGGCGTGATCGAGGCGCAGGAGCACCAGATGGTGCGCAATGTGTTCCGCCTGGACGACCGGCAGATCGGCTCGATGATGATTCCGCGCGCGGAAATCACCTGGCTGGATGTCAACGCGAGCATCGAGGAAGTGCTGCGCGTGGTGGCCGAAGAGGAGCACTCGCGCTACCCGGTCTGCCGCGGCGGGCTGGACGATGTGATTGGCGTGGTCGCCGCGCACAGCCTGATCCGCCCGGTGGCCGAGAGCCGGCTGGCCTCGCTGGCCGACCACTTGCAGCCGCCGGTGTTCGTGCCGGAGACGCTGTCGGGCATGGAGCTGCTGGAGCATTTCCGCACCACCGGCGCGGACCTGGTGTTCGTGGTCGACGAATATGGCGCGGTGCAGGGCGTGATCACGATGCGCGAGGTGATGGAAGCCATCACCGGCGAATTCAGCAACCCGGGCGAAGAAGACGCCTGGGCGGTGCAGCGTGCCGACGGCAGCTGGCTGGTCGACGGCCTGATGCCGACGCCCGAGCTGAAGGACCGGCTTGAATTGAAAGAATTGCCCGAGGAAGACCGCGGGCGCTACAACACCCTGGCAGGCATGATCATGCTGTTGCTGGGCCGGCTGCCGCACACCACCGACACGGTGGAGTGGGGCGGTTGGCGCTTCGAGGTGGTGGACCTCGATGGCAAGCGCGTCGACAAGGTGCTTGCCAGTCGCCTGCATGAATCTGGAGAACCCGATTGATCAACCCTGAACTGCACAAGAAACCCACCGCGCTGGATCGCGACAAGCATCGCAACCTGAAGCTGCGCACGGCCCTCAGCAACCTGAAGGCTTCCACCGGCCTGAACTCGCTGTTCCTGACCACCGCCGAATTCGGCGATGCGTGCAAGGAATACCCCATCCTGTTCCTGGCCGCTGGCAAGGACGAGCAGGGCAAGGAGCAGGTCGCACCGGTCGCCGTTTTCGGCGTCACCCAGGGCGAAAACCTGTTCCTGCAGGCCGATGGCCGCTGGGACGCGTTCTACGTGCCGGCGGCCCTGCGCGCCTATCCGTTCACGATGGCGCGCGTCGGCCCGGACCAGTTCGCCGTGGTGCTGGACGAAAGCTGGGAAGGCTTCTCGACCGAGGAAGGCGAAGCCATCTTCGGTGCCGACGGCCAGCCCACGCCGATGATCACCGAGCTGCGCAAGTTCATCGAGCAGCTGGAAGTCGAGACCGAGCGCACGCGCCTGGCCGGCCAACGCATGATGGAGCTGAAGCTGCTGCAGCCCAAGCGCTTCGACGCCACGCTGCCAGACGGCAGCACGCTGACGGTCGATGGCTTCCTGGCCGTGGACGAAGAGCGCCTGGCGCAGCTGACCGATGCCGAGACGCTGGAACTGGCCCGCAATGGCCTGCTATCGCTCATGCACGCGCACCAGATCTCGATGGGCAACATGCGTCGCCTGATCGACCGCCGCGTCGCGGCATTGGCCAACAAGGCCTGATCGGCTCAGCCGGCCAGCTCGCCTTCCACGGCGAGCGCCGGCGCCTGTCTGGTCGGATCTCGCGCGGCCCGCATGCCATCAAGTGACCAGAGCCCGCTGCCGCACGAAGTCGTCGAACGCGGCCAGCAGCGGCAGGTAGTTTGCGGGGGCTTGTTCGAGTTGACCCAGCGCCAGGCAACAGGCTTCCAGCGTCGAGCGCTGGGCGGCCTGTGGCGCCTGGCGCAGCGAGCCATAGCGCGAAGGCGGCGGCGTTTGCAATGACAGGCGAGGCAGGGCTTGCAGGCCGGGGTTCAGCAGCAGCATCTTCAGGCTCTTGCGCCAGGTGCCGTCAATGACTACCAATTGGCCTGGCATGGCAGCGACGGCCGCAGGCACTGCTGGCTGCGAGCCCAGCACTGCTTCGGGATAGAGCAGCAGGCTGTGGCCCGGCGGCCCCAGCCAGTCGGCCAGCAAGCCTGGGTCGAACCGCTCGCCTGTTTCCACGCGACAGTCGGCCAGGCTCAGCTGCAGCAACGGCACGCTGCCCTTCGGATGGCCGGTTTCCAGCGGATGCTGCAGCACCAGCACAGGCACCTCATTGGTTACCGGTCGCGCAAAGCTGCACAGGCAGCCGCGCAGGGGTCGGTGGCAACGCGGGCAAGCGGGCCGGGAGGCCATGGCGGGGCGGTTCAACGGATGGCGGTGGAGGGCGGCCAGGATCTTGGCATGCCGTTGCCTGTCTCAGCCGAAAAACACATGGCGCCGCACCATGCCCGAAACCCTTTCCGGGCCACTATGCCCCGGGATAGCGGGCTGTCTGTGGACGAAGCTCATGCCCGCATTGCAGCCGCGCCACAGCCGTTTGACTGGCTCGGCGGTAGACGGTGGGCGGTGCCGCTGGCCGGCAGGGGTCCGGGCCGTTGGACGAGGTCCGGGGCACCGCCCGAGGCGGGCGATGAGGTTCAGGTGTGGCCGCTTGAAGGGCTGGTCTAAGCGATTGCCCTGAACGAGTCATCCGCCAATCTCATGATGATCCCCCTGAGCTGGGGGGACGACGAGTTCAGGTGAGCTAGGTAACATCCTCGGCCGCAGCCCCGCCGGTCGAACGCAGTGAAACCATTGAGGTCAGGCGGTAGGCGTTGTACAACAAGGTGGAGGGATATTCATGAGGTCCAGTTTGCGTGCGCAGTGGCGTGCTCCGATGACATTGGCGTGGGGCATGGCTTTCGGCATTGTGTTTGGCAGTGCAGTTGCCGCACCGCCAGCCGTTGAGGTCTTTGCTGCCCAGCCATTGTTGGACGACTTCCGTTTGTCGCCAGATGGTCTGCGCCTTGTGGGTTTCATGAACATCGGCGGCAAGTCGTCGCTGGTCACCGGCAACTGGGACGGTTCAGGCATTCGGCCGATACTGGACACGGACAACAACAAGTTCCTGTTCAACTGGGTGCAGTGGGTCAACAACGAGCGCTTGGTGGTCAGCCTTCGGTTCCCTTCGACCACGCGAGGGGCCGTGGCCTGGGAAACCCGGGCACTGGCCATGGACCTCAAGGGCGAGAACGTTGTCAATCTGGTGCCGCCGCCTCGCCAGTCCAACAGCAAGTGGCTGGCCCAGCACCAGGACAACGTGATCGATTGGCTGCCCCAGGACGGGCAGCATGTGCTGATGTCCATCGTTGAGGACTTCTACATCTTTGCCCCTGGGGTCTATCTGGTCGACGTGAACACGGGCAAGCGCACTCAGGTCCTGGGTCCGCGTGAGAACGTTTGGACGTGGCTGACGGACGCCCAGCATCAAATACGCGTCGGTGTTCGTGCGGACGAGGAAAAGGACTTGGTCGAGGTGATCGGCCGGGATTCCGACAAGGGCGACTGGCGCAAGCTCTGGAGCTACAGCTTCTTTGATCGCAAGGACATCCACCCAATTGCCTTCGGTCGTGATCCGCAAACGCTGTATGTCACGGCTTTGAAGGGGGACTATCAAGCGCTCTACCTTGCACACCTCGACAAGCTGGATGCCCAGGGGCAACCGACCATGGACCTGGTTGCTGCGCGGGAAAATGAGCATGTAGCGAATATTCGCCGGTTGTCAAATGGGGAACTGGTGGGATTTGGCTACGTGCGCGAGGGTGATGCGGCTCGGGCATTCATTGACGAGTCTCTGAAGGATTTGGCCACGGACATTGACCGTCTCCTGCCCAAGCGCTTCAACTTCATCTATGGATTCAGCCAGGACCGGAACAGATACCTGGTCAACTCTTCAGGCAACGGCGTTCCCGGGCAGTTGTTGGTGGGAGACCGCAAGGCTGGCACGCTCAAGCTGATTGGCGATCGCTATCCCGATCTGAAACCCGAAGACCTGTCCGGCAAGCGCCGCATCAATTTCAAGGCCCGTGACGGCCTTGAGATCAAGGGTTTCCTGACGGTGCCCAAGTCCGATACCCCCGAGGAAGGCTGGCCCATGGTCGTGCTGCCTCACGGCGGGCCGATTTCGCAAGACGACATCGACTTCGATCCTTGGACGGAGTTGCTGGCATCTCGTGGCTATGCGGTGTTGCAGATCAATTTCCGAGGTTCGAGCAATCTGGGACGGAGCTTCCAGGATGCCGGCCTGCAGCGCTGGGGCATGGAGATGCAGGATGACCTGACCGATGGCGTGCAATGGGCCTTGGGCGCTCACATTGCGAACCCCAAGCGCATGTGCATCGTCGGTGCGAGCTATGGTGGCTACGCTGCCTTGATGGGTGCGGTGAAGACGCCGGACCTGTACCGCTGTGCGGTCAGCTTCGCCGGGGTCAGCAACCTGGTCGACATCTCAAGGAACTGGGCGGGCTTTGGCGGCAGCAAGGTGGCCGACAAGCAACTCGGCAACTACTGGAACGACCGGGACCGGCTGAAGCAAACCTCGCCCGCTTACCGTGCTGCCGAGATCAAGGTCCCTGTCCTGCTGGTGCATGGGACGGTGGATGCCCAGGTGCCCTACGACCAGACCGTGCAGATGGACAAGGCGCTCAAGGCCGCCGGCAAGAATCACCGCTTCGTGACGCTGGAGGGGGGCGACCACAACCTGGTCCGCCAGAGCGATCATGTGAAGTTCCTCGACGAAACGCTGAAGTTCCTGGACCAGAACATCGGCCCTGGTTCGGCGGCGGTGAAGTGATTCCGGAGTTTTTGCGAGTCGCAGTGGCCGCGCCAACATCGCGTTCGGTATCGACCCTCTGCGTCCTGGCGGTCGCTGCCGGCGCTGGCTGGGCGCAGACACCTGGCGGTGGGGCGCCGTCTTCAGGCGATGAGGTTCCGGCGTCGCCGCGTGCTGTTCCGGTGGCTGCGTTCGCCACCCTGCCCGCCATCCAGTCCCTGGCCTTGTCGCCCGACGGACAGCATCTGGCAGGCATTGCCCACAAGGCCAACGGTTCGGTGGTATTCACCAGCCGGTTTGATGGTTCGGAGTTGAAGGGCGCGCTCGAAACCGATGATCGGAAGTTCCAGCTGAACTGGGTTCGTTGGGCGAACAACCAGCGACTGGTGGTGAGCACGGGCTTCACTTCGAAAATCCGCGGGGTTTCCATCCGGCAGTCGCGAGCGTTGGCGATGGACGCCGACGGTGGTCACCTAGTGCAGCTCGCACCTTCGGAGTCCTTTTCGCAGGATCGCGTCGTCGACTGGAATCCGGACGATGGGCAACACGTCCTGATGCGTCAGTTCGGCATGATCCTGGAAGTGGACGTCAACACCGGCAAGGACAAGATGCTTCAGTCCGGACGGGATTACACCAGCTGGCTGGTCGACGCGCAGCATCGCGTGAGGTTGGCGGTGCGCGGGCGCGAGGACGGGGTTCAGATCTCCGTGCGGGACAACGCCGGCGCAGACTGGCGGGTGCTATGGCGCTTCAAAGCTGAAGATCCCAAGACTGTCTACCCGATCGCGTTCGGCGACGATCCCAATTTGTTGTATTTCACGGCCGAAGAGAATGATCGGCTGGCCCTTTTCTCGGCCAAGCTCGACGACCTGGACGAGGCGGGTGAACCCAAGAGGCACTTGCTGGCAGCCAGCGACGCAGATGATTTTGCTGGTGTGCGGTTTGCGCCCGGCACACATCGTCTGATTGGCTACACCGGCCCTGGGGAAGGTGATGCAGCCAGGGCGTTCATACCCGAAGATCTGAAGGAGCTTGCGCGGGCCATCGATGAAGTCCTGCCCGGCCGCTTCAATCGCATTGGGCCTTTCAGCGCGGACAGCGAGCGCTATGTGGTGTCGTCGAGTGGCAATGGCGTGCCGCCGGAACTGTATGTGGGCGAAAGGCGCAGCGGCTTGCTGAGGCTGGTCGTGCGGCAATATCCCGAGCTCGATCCTTCCCAGATGACAGGTAAGCGAAGCATCGGCTACAAGTCACGCGATGGTCTAGCCATCCGCGGCTACCTCACCTTGCCCAAGGGTCAGAAGCCCGCTGCCGGATGGCCCATGGTCCTCATGCCACATGGCGGCCCCATCTGGTCCGACGACAAGGATTTCGATCCCTGGGCGGAACTGTTGGCATCGCGCGGCTATGCCGTGCTGCAGGTGAACTTCCGGGGGTCCGATTCACAAGGCATCAGCTTCATCAAGGCCGGCCTGAAGAAGTGGGGCCTGGAGATGCAGGACGATCTCACGGACGGCGTGCAATGGGCGGTCGCCGAACGTCATGCCGATCCGTCGCGCATCTGCGTGGCTGGCGCCAGCTTTGGTGGGTATGCGGCCCTGATGGGCGCCGTGAAGACGCCGGATCTTTATCGCTGTGCCGTCAGTTTCGCGGGGGTTTCCGATCTGGTAACCCTGTCTCGCCACACGGCCGACCTGTTCAACACCGCGGGGCTGGACAAGATGATGGGCAACTACTGGTACGACCGGCAGCAGCTCAAGGCCACATCTCCAGCCCAGCGGGCTGCGGAGATCAAGGTACCGGTGCTGCTGGTGCACGGCACGGCCGACGCATCAGTGCCCTACGAGCAGTCTGAGCTCATGGCCAAGGCGTTGAAGAGCGCCGGCAAACAGTTCGAGTTCATCACCCAGGAGGCTGGTGACCATCAACTATCCCTGCAGGAGCACCGTCAGGAGTTCTTCGCCGCCCTGGTGCGTTTCCTGGATACCCATCTCGGTGCCGGGAAACTGGTGACGAAAGCGGCCGCCAACTAAACATTGCTTGTCGCCCGCACCTCTTCCAAGGTCGTCAACCCCGCCAGCACCTTCTCAATGCCATCCTGCCGCAGCGTGCGCAGGCCTTCTGCCAGCGCTTGCTGCTGGATGTCGTCGGCGCGGGTGCTGGTCTGGATCAGGTGGCGGAGTTGGCGGGAGACGGTGAGCAGTTCGTGCACGCCGACGCGGCCGCGCACCCCCGTCTGGCTGCAGTGGCTGCAGCCGGGGCTGTGGTAGCGCAGCAGGCGGCCTTGTTCGTCGCCGAAGCGTTGCTGCCATTCGCTCAGCAGGCCGTCGCGCGTGGGGGAGCCTGCGCGGCCGCGGGACCAGGCGTGCAGGTAGTCGTCCAGCAGTTCGTCGCGCTGTTCGGCTGACATCGGCTCGGTCGTGCGGCAGTGGGCGCAGAGCTTGCGGACCAGGCGCTGGGCCAGCACGGCGAGCAGCGAGTCGGCGAAGTTGAACGGGTCCATGCCCATGTCCAGCAGTCGCGTGACCGTTTCGGCGGCGCTGTTGGTGTGCAGCGTGGACAGCACCAGGTGGCCCGTCAGCGAGGATTCGACGGCGATCTTGGCGGTCTCCTGGTCGCGGATTTCGCCGACCATGATGACGTCCGGATCGGCGCGCAGGAAGGCGCGCAAGGCCTTGGCGAAGGTCCAGTCGATCTTGGGGTTCACCTGCACCTGGCGCAGGCCGGGCTGGGTGATTTCGACCGGGTCCTCGGCCGTCCAGATCTTGCGCTCGGGCACGTTGATGTGGCTGAGCGCGGAGTGCAGCGTGGTGGTCTTGCCCGAGCCCGTGGGGCCGACGCACAGCACCAGGCCGTAGGGGCGCTCCACGGCCTCTTTCAGGGCTTTGACGTTGCGCGGCGACAGGCTCAGCTGGTCCAGCGGGATGGGCCGGGCCGAGGCCAGGATGCGCAGCACCGCGTCTTCAAGGTTGTTGCTGGTCGGGATGGTCGCCACGCGCAGCTCGACCGGGCAGGACGGCACGAAACGCGCGAAGTTGATCTTGCCGTCCTGTGGGCGGCGGCGCTCCGAGATGTCCAGGTCGCACATGATCTTGATGCGGGCGATCATGGCGCTGCGGTAGCTGGGCGGCAGCTCCAGGTAAGGGCGCAGCATGCCGTCGCGGCGGAAGCGGATGCGCAGCTTCTCCGAGCCTGGGTGGCTCTCGATGTGAATGTCGGACACGCCCTGGCTGTAGGCCTCGACGATCATGGTGTTGATCAGCCGCACCAGCGTGTTGTCGGATTGCTCGATGGTGTCGTCGGCCGGCACGTCCACGGTGCGGCTCAACTCCAGGTCGGCCAGCAGCCGTTCGGTGCCGCCTTCGTCGAAATTCAGGCCAACCGGTTCGATCAGGCCGATGCTGAGCGAGTCTTCATAGCCGTGCTTCTGGTAGGCCACCTGGATGACGTGGGCCAGGTTGTCGCTGGCGGAGAGCACCGGCACGATCTTGCCTTGGGCGAGGAAGGCCAGTTCTTCCAGCACGTCGCCGCGCGACGGGTCTTCCAGTGCCACCACCAGCCGGCCGGCAAGCGCCTGCAGCGGCAGCACGTTCATGCGCCTGGCCACGGGCAGCGGAATCTGCTTGAGCGCCGCCGGGTCCACCGGGTAGGTGTCGACCTGCACCACCGGGTAGCCCATCTTGCGGGCCAGCGCGGTGCGCAGCTCGTTGCGGTCGATGTGGCCGCCGCGCACCAGCAACTCGCCCAGTGGCACCGAGCGGTTGCCGCGTTGTTCTGCCAGCGCGTGGTCCAGTTGCGCAGGCGTGATGAAACCGAGCGCCAGCAAGGCTTCGCCGATGCGCACCATCGGCATGCGGGACTGCGAGGACAGCGCAGTTTCCAGTTGCTCGCGCGAGAGCACGTTCTGGTTCATCAGCACGTCGCCCAGGCGCTGCTCGCGCAGGCCTTCCTGCTCGGCCAGCACGTTGGCGATCTGGGCCGGCGTGGCGCTGTGAGCGGCCAGCAGCACCTCGCCCAGCACCGGGCCGAAGCTGGCGCGCGCGTACACGCCCTTGGCGCAGAAGACGCGCCGCACCGTGCCACCTTCGTCCAGCGGCTGAAACAGGAACAGGCCATGCACGTTCTCGACGTGGCCAATGGTGCGGCCAGTGAGTTGCGTGCCATCGCCCAGCTCGAGCTGATACGCCACCGTGGGGTGGAAGTCCATCAGCTCGGCGGGCGCCGCCCCGCGACTCATGAACGAAGGCGACAGCGGGGCCAGCAGGGTCAGCCTGCGGAACTGCGAGAGCTTGACTGGTACCGTCGTGCGCGAAGGCGGCAGCTGCACCAGCAGCTGATCCTCGGCCGGCGAGAACAGCGTCATGCGCGCCTTCATGATCTTGCCGTTCAGGCCCTCGATCTCGCAGGCCTCGGGTTCGCACTGCGGCAAGCCTGGCGAATAGCAAGGGTAGGGCGGCGTGGGCCAGACGAAGCCGCCTGGGGCAAGGCCCTGGCCTGCGGCAGGCGGCGGGTGGCCCTCCGGCGGGGCCAGTGACAGCGGCGGAAGCGACAGGTCGGTCATCTCGGGCGGGCAGCGCGGCGGCAAGGCCCCGGTGGCCGAACGGCATCCGGGGAAACGGCCCCATCGTAGGGTGCTCGCGCTGGCAGGAAAGCCAGGAGAAACGGGTGGAAAGCGCGGCTGATGCCGGCCCGGGCATCAGGCGTGCGGCGGGCCGCCTGCGTCGTCTTCCAGCGTGTCGCGGTATTGCTTCCAGCGGCCGGTGGCGCTGCGCATCACGCGCAGCTGGCCCTTGAAGCGGGTGCAGGCCTCGCAGATCATCAGGTGCAGCCGCAGGCCCAGGCGCTCGCCGGTGCGCAGCGTGCGGTCCTCGGATTGCAGCAGCAGCGTGCTGGCCTGGCGGCAGTTGAGCTTGAAACGCATGGAAGATTAGGCGGCTTTTTGGCCGAACCAGTTGAGCTGCAGGCAGTCGCGCAGCCGCAGGCGGGCACGGTGCAGCAGCACCCACAGGTTGGTCGTGCTGATGCTCAATTCCTTACAAACTTCGTCGGTCTCCAGTTCCAGCCATTCCCGCATCAGGAACACCCGGCCCTGCGTTGCCGGCAGTTTTTCGACGCAGGCGTCCATCACCTTCAGGAACTGCTGCTGGCCCAGCGAAGCTTCCGGGTGGTCGCTCCAGTCGGCCGGCACTTCGCGCCAGTGGCCTGTGGCGTCGAACAGCTGTTCGTCCAGATCCTCGCAGTCGTCCTGCGACAGCACGTTGAGCTCACGCGAGTGGCGGCGCAACTGGTCGATCAGCTTGTGCTTCAGGATGCCGACCAGCCAGGTCTTCAGCTGCGACTGGCCGGTGAAGGCCTGCGGCTTCTCCAGCGCCGCCAGCAAGGTGTCCGACACTGCGTCTTCGGCCAGCGCGTCGTTGCGCAACTGCGAGCGGGCGTAGCGCATCAGCTGGGGCCGCAAAGTCTCTACCGCACGGGCAAAGTCGGTCATGGTCGACGCCGCCTGCGAAGGCGGTGGCAAAAACAAGTCAGCGCGCAGTGTAAGGAATGCGGCCTGGCCGCCGACACAGCCATGTCGCCGTGCTGCAAGCCGTGAAAGTCCACCGGGCCTCGCGGTCAAGCACCAAGACCACAAGCCTTCGGCTTGACCTAATCTCGCTTCATTTCATCCGCCCCATTTCTCCAAGGAGCTTTTCATGAACTCGCATCAACTCGTTTCTTCCGCCCTGGCCGCTGCCCTGTCGCTGGGCCTGGGCGCCGCTGCCACCACCGCCCACGCGGCAGAGGCCAAGGAGAAGTGCTACGGCATCACCAAGGCCGGCGCCAATGACTGCGCGAACCTGAGCGGCAGCCATTCCTGCGCCGGCCAGGCCACCACCGGCACCGACCCGGCCGAATGGAAGTACGTGGCCAAGGGCACCTGCAAGTCCATGAAGGGCATGACGGCCGAAGAGGCCAAGGCCGCGATGAAGAAGTAAGCCCTGCCCGACTTCTTCGATACCCACCACGCGCCGCCATGTCCCACCCGCTGTCTCCCTTGCCTTCCACCAGGGTGGGCATCGGCTGGCGCCAGTCGCACGAACGCGAGCTGCTGGAAGGCGGCGCGCCGCAGCTGGGCTTCATCGAAGTCCATTCCGAGAACTTCTTTGCCGCTGGCGGCGCGGCACTGGCCACGCTGTGCAGGGCGCGCGAAAGCCACGCGGTCAGCCTGCATGGCGTGGGCCTGGCGCTGGGCTCGGCCCTGGGGTTGGACCCGTGGCACCTGGACCGGCTGGCGGCGCTGGTCGAGCGCATCGAGCCGGTGCTGGTGTCCGACCATGCCTGCTTCGCCCGCGCCGCGCTGCCGGGCGGCCAGGCGGTGCTGCATGGCAGCGACCTGCTGCCGCTGGCCTTCAACCGCGCCTCGCTGGCGCTGATGGCCCGGCACGTCACGCAGGTGCAGGAACGGCTGCGCCGACCGATGCTGGTCGAGAACCTGTCGGCCTATCTGCGCGCCGAGCCGGTCAGCGACGAGATGGCCGAGCCGGAGTTCTTCAATGCACTGGCGCGGCAGACCGGCTGTGGCCTGCTGCTGGACGTCAACAATCTGGTCGTCAACGCACTGAACGATGGCGGGCCGGACCCGGTTGTTGCGGCGTGTGCCTGGGTCGACGCACTGGACCCGGCCATCGTCGGTGAGATGCACCTGGCCGGCTACAACGACAGCGGCGCGCTGGTCATTGACGACCACGGCTCGACGGTGCGCGAGCCGGTCTGGCAGGTCTACCGCCATGCGCTGGCCCGGCTCGGCGCGCGGCCCACGCTGGTCGAATGGGACACGGACCTGCCGGCGTGGCCAGTGCTGCTGGGCGAGGCCGAACGGGCCCGCGCAGAGATGCAAAAGGTGTCGGCATGACCGACAACGCCATTCGCGCCGAAGCCCAGCGCCAGGCCGCTTTGCTGGCTGCGCTGCTGGCACCGCACACGCCGGCAGAGCTGCCCGCCGGTTGGGCGGCGGCGCCAGGCCGTGGTGCAAAGTCTGCGGCTGGCTTGCAGGCCTACCGCGGCAACGCAGCGGCGCACGCGGCTCGCGCGTTGGCCGATGCGCATCCCGTCTTCGCCCAACTGGTGGGCGACGAAACCGTGGCCGCGCTGGCCTGGCGCCTGTGGTGCAGCCAGCCGCCATCGCATGGCGACCTGGGTGGCTGGGGCGAAGGGCTGGCCGAGCTGGTGGCCTCGCTGCCGGAGCTGGCCGAAGACGCCTACCTGCCCGATGTGGCACGGCTGGACTGGTGCGTGCACCTGGCCTCGCGCGCCGCCGATGCAGCACCTGCAGCCGAAGGCGTTGCCGGCCTGGGCTTGCTGGCCAGCCATGCGCCGGACGCGCTGCGCCTGCAGTTCACCCCGGGGTTGGCATTACTGGCCTCACGCTTTCCCGTCGTGTCCATTTGGCGGGCGCACCAGCCCGTGGCGGAGGCTGACAACGCCGACCGCTTTGCCGCGGCTCGCGTGGCGCTGGCCGAAGCGCGGGGCGAGGCGGCGCTGGTTTGCCGCAGCGGCTGGCGCGTGCAGGTCAGCGAACTGTCCGCTGCAGATGCCGCATTCACCACCGCACTGCTCGCCGGCCACAGCCTGGGCCGGGCGCTGGCTGGGCAGCCGCCGGAAGACTTCACCGCCTGGCTGGTGCGCGCGCTGCAAGCCGGCTGGTTGCAGGCGGTCCACCCCCACATTCCTGGAGACACCCCATCATGATCAAGCCTCTGCAGACCCCTGTGATGCCGATGGCGCCCATGGGCAACACGCGCCGCTCGCCATTGCCCGCATTCGTGACCCCGGCCTGGGCGGCGGTCGAAAGAAGTCTTCAAGCCCTGCAGCCGCTGGCCCAGCTGGCGGCGCGCGTCTACGTTGCGAAGGTGTTTTTCCTCTCCGGGCTGACCAAGATCCGCGACTGGGACACCACGCTGGCGCTGTTCCAGGACGAATACCACGTGCCGCTGCTGCCGCCCGAAGTGGCGGCCTACGCGGGCACCTGTGGCGAGCTGGGCCTGCCGGTGCTGCTGGTGCTGGGGCTGGCGGGGCGATTTACCGCGGCGGGCCTGAGCGTGGTCAACGTCATGGCCGTGCTGAGCCTGGCCGAGATCACCGCGCCGGCGCTGCAGCAGCACCAGTTCTGGGGCACGCTGCTGGTGGCGCTGTTGCTATGGGGACCGGGGAAGTGGTCAGTGGACGCGTGGCTCAAGCCGCGCCTGCTGCCGAACAACTGACGCGGACCCGCTTCAGGACCAGATTACTCAGATGGTTTGAAGCTGATCGTCATCGCTGACGGCACGGTGCCGTCGGTGTCGCGCGGCAGCTTGGCGGTGCGGTCGATGGCGCGGATGACGGCCTCGTCCCAAGCCGCACTGCCGCTGGATTTGCTCAGCTTGCGGCCGATGATGCTGCCGTCCGGCGCAACGCGAACCTCGACCTCGGCGGTCGGGTTGCCGGGCACGGGATCGGTCAGCACGATGTTGGGCTTGATGTAGGCCTTGATGCGGCCGGCGTAGTTGGCCGAGGGGCCGGCGCTGCGTGCGGCCGTGCCGGTGCTGTTCTCGGCACCGGTGCCGCCAAGCTGGGCGTTCATGCGGCGGATGTTGTCCTGCCGCTGGGCCTCGCGCCGGTCGGCCTCGGCCTTGTCCTTCTTGGCCTGGTCGAGCTTGGTCTTCTTCTCGGCGGCCTTGCGGTCGGCCTCGTCCTGCTCAGCCTTGGCTTCGCGCTCGGCCTTGGCCTTGTCTTCCTTGTCCTTGCGCTCCGCCTGCTGGCGCTTGTCGCGGGCGCGCTGGTCCTCGGCTTCCTTGCGGGCCTGCGCGTCGCGTTCAGCCTCCAGGCGCTCGGCTTCCTTCTGGGCCTTGCGCTTGCGGTCCTGCTCGATGGCAATTTCGGCGTCGCGCTGGTCCTGCGCGGCCGTGTCGGGTGGCGGTGGCGTGGCGGCCTTGGGCGGCGGCTGGGTGGTTTCCTGCGCCGGTTCCGGTGGCGGTTCGACGGCTGCGGGTGCCGCGATCTGTGGCGTGGCGGCCCAGAGTTCGGCTTCCACGCCCTCCGGGTCCTGGGTGTGCCACTGCACGCCCAGTGCCAGCCCGGCGATCAGCAGCCCATGGGCCAACAGCGAGACCAGCAGGCCGACGCTTTGCCGGTCGGCGCTGGGCGGCCGCAGCGACTCGCGCGGCAAGGCCAGGGACTGCGGCAGGGGTGACGCCACCTCGTCAACCGCCTTGCTTGACCGACAGGCCCACGCGCTGCACGCCGTTTTTCTGCAGCGTGTCCATGACCTTCACGATGGTCTCGTAGCGCACCTGCTTGTCGCCCGAGATGACCACCGGGATGTTGGCGCTGCCGTTCTGGGCGGCTTTCACCTGCGCGGCGAGCTGGGTCAGCGTGATGGTGCTGGGCTCGCCCTTGTCGATCTTGATCTTGAGCTGGCTTTCGCTGGTGACCAGGATCTCGATCACACCCTCGGGCCGCTGCTTGGCCTTGCCCACGCTGGGCAGGTCCACCACGCTGGTGGTGATCATGGGCGCGCTGACCATGAAGATGATCAGCAGCACCAGCATCACGTCGATGAACGGGACCATGTTGATCTCGTTCATCGAGCGGCGGCGGCCGCCGGCGCCACGGGAAGCAACTGCGGGCATGCGGTGCTCCGGTGGCTCAGCGCTGCGCGCCGGCAGGGCCAGCCACGTTGCGCTGCAGGATGTTGGAGAACTCCTCGATGAAGCTCTCCAGCTGGATCGCCACGCGGTCGATCTGGCGCGCGAAGCGGTTGTAGCCGACGACCGCAGGAATGGCCGCGAACAGGCCGATGGCTGTTGCCACCAGCGCTTCGGCAATGCCCGGTGCCACGGTGGACAGCGACACCGTCTGCAAGCTGCCCAGGCCGACAAACGCGTTCATGATCCCCCAGACGGTGCCGAACAGGCCCACGTACGGGCTGACCGAGCCGACCGAGGCCAGGAAGCCGAGGTTGCCTTCGATCGCGTCCAGCTCGCGCTGCAGCGTGGCGCGCATCGCGCGGCGGGCGCCGTCGAGCTGGCTGCCCGTGTCGAGCTGGCGCTCGCGCAGCTTCATGAACTCACGCATGCCGCTGGCGAACAGGCGCTCTATCGGTGCGCCGTCCGGCTTCGCGCTGGCGTTCTTGTACAGGTCGTTGAGGTTCTTGCCGGACCAGAATTCCTGCTCGAAGGCGTCGTTGCCGCTCTTGATGCGGGCCATGCCGAACAGCTTGGCGAAGATCAGGCTCCAGCTGACCAGCGAGACCAGCAGCAGGCCGGCGACGACGAGCTGCACGACCAGGCTGGCATGCAGCACGAGCGAGACGATGGAGAGATCCTGATTCATGGTGGCGTGAGGCGGCTGAGCACGTCGGAGGGAATGCGTTGCGGGCGAAAGCTGGTGTGGTCCACGCAGGCGATCTGGATGTTGCCTTCACAGAGCAACTCGTCGCCGCGCCAGGCGTGTTGGTGCACGGTGAGCGTGGCACGGCCGAGTTCGGCGCGGGTCACGGCGATCTGCAAGGCGTCGTCCAGCCGGGCGGGCCGCAAATAGCGTACCCGCGTGTCAATGACGATGAAGATGGCGCCGGTGCGCTCGCGCAACTCGTGCTGGCCAACACCGGCCGCGCGCAGCCATTCGGTGCGCGCGCGCTCGAAGAACTTCAGGTAGTTGGCGTAGAAGACGACGCCGCCGGCGTCGGTGTCTTCCCAGTAGACACGCAGCGGGTGCATGTGCAGCAGCGGCGGTGCCGGGATGAGGGCAGTCTGACTCATGGGTGCTGGCGATGATACGCGAGCACTGTTGCGCCGCAGCAGCCTGGCCTGCCGCGCCGTCTTCCGGCAGAGGCCTGGCTTCAGGGCGCCGATGCGCCGACCGTTGCCGCGCTCGCCGATGCCGGTTCGGAGGCAGCCACGCCGGCCACGATGCCGGCCGCGGAAGCCGCGTCGCTGGCCGCCTCTGCGGGTGCCGGGGCGGGTACGGCTGCGGCGCTGGCCGGCGCGCTCGCGGGCATGGCCTGGGTGATGACAGGCGCTCCGCCCAGCAGGCCGTGCAGGCCGGGGCCCTTGTTGAACCACCACCAGGCAGCACCCGCCGCCAGCCCGGCCACCAGCACCAGGCTGAGCAGCGGCAGCATGCGCCCGCCCTTGCTTTCAGGGTTGGACAGGCCCTGGGCTTCGTCCGAACTGCGCCATTCGCGCAAGGCGGCTGCCAGGTGGCGGGCCGAGGGGTAGCGGGCCTCGGGTGAGCGGGCCATGGCGCGCGCGGCGATGGCCGAGAGGCCGGCCGGCACGGCCGGGTCCACCATCCTGGCCTGCGGCTGGGTCGAGTTCAGCACCGCGTGGCTGATCTCTTCCATGCTCTGGCCGGTGTAGGGCTGGCGGCCGGTGAGCAGCTCGTACAGCACCACGCCCAGCGAATACACGTCGCAGCGGCGATCGACCTTGGTGTGGCGCAACTGCTCGGGCGAGAGGTAATGCGGCGAGCCGGCCGAAGGGGTGACCGAGGTTGAGCCGTCGCGCCGGGCGACGCGGGCGATGCCGAAGTCGAGCACCTTGGGCTGGCGCTTGTCGACCATGAAGATGTTGGCCGGCTTGATGTCGCAGTGGATCACGCCCTTGCCGTGGGCATAGGCCAGCGCCTCGGCCACGCGGCGCACCAGGCCTGCGGCCTCCATCGGCGTGGGCCGCCAGCCCTGGCGCAGCATCTGCCGCAGGTCCAGGCCCTGCAGCGGCTCCATTGCGACGTAGACGCCCTGGTCCGAGCTGCCGGCGTCATACACCGTGACGATGTGCGGATGCGACAGGCGCGCTGCGGCGCGGGCTTCGTTGAGAATCAGTTCGTCGGGGGCGCCGAGCGCACCGGGTTGCTGGTGCCAGCGCAGCTGCAGCGTCTTGACCGCGACACGCCGCGACAGCAGCGGGTCCCAGGCGCCATAGACGGTGCCCAATCCGCCTTCGCCGAGCACGGTGCGCAGCTGATAGCGTCCGATGACGCCCATCGCGGCTGGCAGGTCACCCGGCTCGGCTTGGCCCGCCTGTTGCGCATGCAGCAGGTCGAATTGACTCCGGGTGCGGTCTTCCACCACCGTGTTTTGGAAGACGGGCGACGCGCTGCCGGTACTGCTTTGACGCGTCTTGAAAATATTCCAGGGCATGGCGGGCAGCATAAGCAACCCGGCCCTGCAAACTGTGGCGCCGAGTCTGCTGTTGCAGAGTCAAATGGGATCAGGTTGAAACAAAACGTGATAAGCGGGCTGCCGCTTCCTGGAGTTGCGGCAGGCTGCTGGCAAATGAGAGACGCAGGTAACGCTCGGCCGCCGCGGGTCCGAAGTCTCGCCCCGGCGTGAGGGCCACATGGGCCTGCTGCATCAGGTCCATGCAGAAGTCCCAGCTGCTGTTCGAGAAGCGGCTGCAGTCGGCCCAGGCGTAGAACGCGCCGTCCGGCATCACCGGCACGGTCAGGCCGATCTCGTTGAGCGCGCCGACGATGAAGTCGCGCCGTTCGCGGAAGGCCTGGCGGCGCTGCTCGTAGACAGCCAGCGACTCGGCCTCGAAGCAGGCCAGCGCGGCATGCTGGGCAATGCTGGAGGCGCAGATGTAGAGGTTCTGCTGCAGCTTCTCGATCGGCGCAACCAGGGTGGGCGGCACCACCAGCCAGCCCAGGCGCCAGCCGGTCATGTTGAAGTACTTCGAGAAGCTGTTGATCGAGATCACGTCCTCGCCCAGCGCCAGCGCGCTGTGGGCATAGCGGTCGTCGTAGGACAGGCCGAGGTAGATCTCGTCGACCAGCGTCAGCCCGCCGCGGGCGCGGGCCTCGGTGACGATGCGGCCCAGTTCGCCCGGTGCGATCGAGGTGCCGGTGGGGTTGGACGGCGAGGCCAGCAGCACTGCGCGGGTGTTGGGCGTCCAGCGGGCGGCCACGGTGTCTGCGTCCAGCTGGAAACGCTGCTCGGGGCCGGCCGGCAGCGCCAGTGCCTTGGCGCCCGCTGCGGCCACGAAGTGCCGGTTGCAGGGATAGGACGGATCCGGCATCAGCACTTCGTCGCCCGCCTCGAACAAGGCCAGGCAGGCGAGCTGCAGCGCGGCCGACGCGCCAGCGGTGATGACGATGCGGCTGGCCGGCACGTCCAGGCCGAAGCGGTCGCGGTACCAGTGCGACAGCGCCCGGCGCAGCGCCGGCAGGCCGTTGGCATCGGTGTACTGGGTGCGGCCGGCGCGGATCGCCGCATCGGCCGCGGCCTGCACCAGCGGCGGTGCGCTGAAGTCCGGTTCGCCGATGTTCAGGTAGATCATCGGCGTGCCGCCGCGCGCCGGGTCGCACTCCGGCGTTGCTGCGATGCGCGCCGCGGCCTTGGCGCACTCCATCACGTAGAACGGTTCGATGTGGTCCAGGCGGCTGGCGAGTTTCATGGGGCCGACGGCAGAAGCGGGGCAGGGGAACGGTTGGCCATGCGCCGGCAGGCGCGGGCCGTGAGCTCAGCCGCCGCGGGCGGCGCGGGCCTTTTGCACTTCGGCTGGCCGCAGCGCCGCGGCGGTCTTGTCCAGCACGCCGTTGACGTACTTGTGGCCATCGGTGCCGCCGAAGCTCTTGGCCAGTTCCACCGCTTCGTTGATCGCCACCCGGTACGGGATGTCCAGGCAGTGCTTCAACTCGTAGGCGCCGATCAGCAGCACCGCGTGCTCGACCGGTGAAAGCTCGTTGGTCGCCCGGTCCACGCTGGCGCTGAGCACCTGGTCCAGGTCGGCGGCCTCGGCAATGCAGCCGTGCAGCAGCGCGTCGAAATGCGCATGGTCGGCCTTGTTGAAGCCTTCCTGCTCGCGCATGTGGGCGTCGATCACGCCGGCCTCGGCACCAGAGATCAGCCACTCGTACAGGCCTTGCAGCGCGACTTCGCGGGCCAGCCGGCGCGGCGACTTTGAACCGCTGCTGCGCTTCTTGGCCGGGGCGGACGGAGTAGAGGGCGCGTTCACAGCAGGTCGTCCATCAGGTTGGCCATCTCGATCGCGACGCGGGCCGCGTCGCGGCCTTTTTCTTCGGCGCGGGCCCAGGCCTGGGCTTCGTTCTCGACGGTGAGGATCGCATTGGCGATCGGGATTTCATGGTCCAGCGAAACCCGGCTCACGCCGGCGCCGCTTTCGTTCGAAACCAGTTCGAAGTGGTAGGTCTCGCCGCGGATGATGCAGCCCAGCGCGATCAGCGCGTCGTAGTCCTCGCTCTCGGCCATGGCCTTGAGGGCGATGGGCACTTCCAGCGCGCCAGGCACCGTGACCTGCAGGACGTTCTTGTCCTTCACGCCGCAGGCCGCCAGTTCGGCCAGGCAGGCCTCGGCCAGCTTGGTGGTCAGTGCGTCGTTGAAACGCGCCCGGACGATGCCGATCGACAGGTCGTCGCCGTTCAGCGAGCCGCTTTGGCCCTTGTCAGCACCTTGCATGGTGGGAAGTCCTTGGCAGGAGAGAAAGTGAAAAGAACAGAGGCGCAGACGAGCGGGCAGACCCGCTCATGCGCCCACGAAGCCGGTGACTTCCAGCCCGAAGCCGACCATGCTGGGCATGCGGCGCGGGCTGCCCAGCAGCTTCATGCGGGTCACGCCCAGCTCGCGCAGGATTTGCGCGCCCACGCCGTAGGTGCGCAGGTCCACCGGCGGCCTGGCGTGCGGCTCGCCGCCTGCTGGCGGCAGCAGCTTGCCGATCAGCGCTTCGCTGGCCTCGCGGCCGCAGTTCAGCAGGACGGCCAGGCCGGCCGGGCTGGCCTTCAGCGCGGCCAGGGCCTTGGGCAGCGGCCACGAATGGCCGTGTTCGCTGCCGGTGTCCAGTACGTCCAGCAGCGACAGCGGCTCGTGCACGCGCACCAGCACTTCGTCGCTCGGCAGCCAGTGGCCGCTGGCCAGCGCCAGGTGCACACCGCCAGAGCGGTCACGGAAGACGTGGGCCTCGAAGCTGCCTTGCGCAGTTTCGAGCGTGCGCTGGCCCAGGCGGGTGACCAGCGATTCGTTGCGGCTGCGGTAGGTGATCAGGTCGGCAATGGTGCCGATCTTCAGGCCATGCTCGGCAGCGAAAACTTCCAGGTCCGGCAGGCGGGCCATGCTGCCGTCGTCGTTCATGATCTCGCAGATCACCGAAGCGGGCATGAGCCCGGCCATCGCGGCCAGGTCGCAGCCGGCTTCGGTATGGCCGGCGCGCATCAGCACGCCGCCGTCCTGCGCCTGCAGCGGGAAGATGTGGCCGGGCTGAACCAGGTCGCGCGGCAACGCGTCTCGCGCCACCGCGGCTTGCACGGTGCGCGCACGGTCGGCCGCGGAAATGCCGGTGCTCACGCCTTCGGCGGCTTCGATGGACACGGTGAAGGCAGTGCCATGCGCCGTGCCATTGCGCGCGGCCATGGGGGGAAGCTGCAGGCGCTCGCAGCGCTCGCGGGTCAGCGTCAGGCAGATCAGGCCACGGCCGAACTTGGCCATGAAGTTGATCGCTTCTGGTGTGACGTGTTCGGCGGCGATGACCAGATCGCCCTCGTTTTCGCGGTCTTCTTCGTCGACCAGGATGACCATGCGGCCAGCTGCCAGTTCGGCAACCAGCTCGGGAACGGGTGAAATCGGCATCCCGCTATTGTAGGTGCCGGGCCCTCTGCGATGCTTTGATCGGGCCGGTGCGATGCTGCGGCTGGCTCGCCGCGGCCACGGCAAATGTCACGCTGCCGGCTCGCCTGCGCGCCGCATCAGCAAGCGCAGGTCGTCGCCCACAGCCGCCTGCGCATGGAAGCGGTAGCGCCAGGCACCGTCCAGGCTTTGCAGCGGGCCGAGTGCCGCCATCCCGCGGCCGGCGCCCAGCAGCATGGGCGCGAGGTAGACCAGGCACTCGTCCACCAGCCCTGCCTGCAGCCAGCCAGCATTCAGCCGTGGGCCGGCTTCGACGTGCAGTTCGTTGACCTGCCGCCGGCCCAGGTCAGCCAGCACGGCGGCCAGGTCGACCCTGCCTGACTCGCCCGGGCAGCACACCACTTCTGCGCCACGGGCCTGCAGCGCTGCGACGCGTTCGGTCGCAGGTTCAGCTGCGTAGAACAGCAGCGGGCCATCCGCCTCGAACAGCCTGGCGCTCAAGGGCGTGTCCAAGCGGGCGTCCACGATTGCGCGCAGCGGTTGGCGTGGTGTGTCCACCAGCCGCACGTCCAGCCGCGGATCGTCGGCCAGCACCGTGCCGATGCCGCTCAGCAGCGCACCGGCGCGGCGACGCCAGGCATGCCCGTCGCGCCGCGCGGCCTCGCCCGTGATCCACTGGCTCTGGCCGTTTTCTAGCGCGGTGCGACCGTCCAGCGAAGCGGCGATCTTCATCCGCACCCAGGGCCGGCCATGGCGCATGCGGTGGAAGAAGCCGATGTTCAGCGCTTCGCTCTCGGCTTGCGCGTCCGGCCCGGCCGTCTCCACCTGGATGCCTGCGGCACGCAGCCGCGCCAGCCCCTGGCCCGCGACCAGCGGATTCGGATCACTTGCCGCCACGGTCACCCGGGCAATGCCGGCGGCGATCAGCGCGTCACAGCACGGCGGCGTGCGCCCATGGTGTGAACACGGCTCCAGCGTCACGTAGGCCGTCCCGCCCTGGACCGACAGGCCACGGGCGGCGGCGTCCCGCAATGCCATCACCTCCGCATGCGCTTGTCCGGCTTGCTGTGTATGCCCCTCGCCCAGTGGCACTCCGTCCATAGAAGTGATGACGCAACCGACCCGCGGGTTGGGCTCCGTGAGCCCAATGGCCTGCGCCGCGAGGGCCAAGGCGCAGGCCATGGCGGCGGTCGGGGTGAGAGGGGAATTCATAGGGGCAAACCAGGAAGGAACGCGCATTTCCGCACGGAAAGGGGGAGAGGCACCGGCGGATTTTCCCCCCAAAGGTGGGGACGGCAGCAGTGTGCGCAGGCCTCCCTGAGGGGGAATGACGGCGCAGGCGGGCTTCTGAAAAATGCATTTCACGCCGTCCCTGAGTCGGTGACCCAGATCAAAACCCCGAGGAGGATCCCATGTTCAAGCGCCAAACCCGTGCCGCCAGCCATGCCAAGCGTCAAAGCGGTTTCACCCTGATCGAATGCATGGTTGCCACTTCGGTCGCAGGCGTGCTCGCCGCCGTGGGTGTGCCGAGCATGAGCAGCGTGATGGCGCGGCAAGCGGTGCAGGCGGAATTGAACGAGTTTCAGGGCGCGGTTCTGCGGGCGCGCAGCGAGGCAATGCATCGCGGCGAAGTGGTCACTGTGTGCGGGTTGGACCGCCCGTCCTCCACCACCGAGCACCCGCATTGCATGGCCAGTGGCAAGGATTGGAGCGCGGGTTGGGTCGTGTTCGTCGACCGTGGCGACCACGGGGACATGGATGAGGACGAGGATCAACTGGTGGCGGTTCACCAAGCGAGCGCGAAGGCCGGCGCGGTGGCGAGCACCTTGCGGTATCTGAGCTTCCAGCCCAGCGGCATTTCGGCCAGTGCCGCCTCGCACTTCCAGTTCCGTCCCAAGGGGGGCGATGCGGCCGTCGCCAACCCGCCCGACAGTCGCATGCTGTGCATCAGCAAGCCGGGACGGATGAGGGTGGTGAGTGCCGCGAGCTGCTGAGCCACCAGGTGCATCCCTCAGTCGGGTGACCGAGCGCCGCCGCCCGTCGGGCGTGTGTGGCCGCTGATCCTGGGCTTGCAGCGAGCCTCCGAGGGTCCGGGGCATCATGCCCCAATGGCATCGTGCATCAAGTCTGTAACGCTCGTCGACCGCCTTGTGCGCGGTGTGACATTGATCGAGTTGCTGGTCACTCTCGCGGTGGCGGCCATCCTGGCCATGATTGCGGCGCCTGGGCTGCACTCTACGCTGGCCGCCCGCGCAGTGTCATCCACCGCCGATGACCTGGCTGTCGCTTTGCGTCAAGCCAGGTCGGAGGCGCTCAAGCGGGGTTTGTCGGTGTCGGTTTGCGCTTCCAGCGATCCGAACGCGACTGGTGCGGTCTGTGCCAACAATGCTTGGGTGACAGGCTGGCTGGTTTTCACCGATCAGAACTCTAACGGTGACCTGGGTGCTGGGGATCAATTGATTCGCGCGTTTACGGCCGGTAAGTCGGTCAGCTCGATTACCGAATCAGGTGGCCAATCTTTCGCAACCTTCATGCCGAATGGCCTGCTCAAAGGCGGCACTCATCTCCAGTGGGACGTGGCTTCCAAACTGAGTAGCGACAGCCCAGGCTACGCGGCCGCGTTGCGCACGGTGTGCCTCAACCTGGCCGGGCGGGCCAAGATCATGATGGGACAGGATCAGGTGTGTCCATGACAAGACGCAACATGCCCATTTCTATAGCTTGCCGTGTACCGTGGCTTCGGCAGGCTGGAGCATCCTTGATTGAGGTGCTGGTGGCCATTTTCATCGCCTCGCTGGGCATCCTGGCGCTGGCTGGGCTAATGGGCACCTCCGCGCGCTACGGCAAGACCTCCGAGTTCCGCTCCGTGGCCACGCTGCTGGCGGCGGACATGGCGGACCGTATGCGAGCAAACGCCGATGGAGCAGCGAGTTACACCGTGCTCTCCGCCATCCTAACCACAACGGAACCGAATGCCGCGGCGAACTGTGTCACTGCGGACAGTTGCACCAAGGCCGAGATTGCTGCGCAGGACATGGCCACCTGGCAGGCTGCGCTATTCACCAGCCTGCCCAACGGCACTGGCTACATCGAGCAGACCGACACCGTCAACCATGTGTTCAACATGTGGGTGATCTGGCGCGATCCGGACGCTCTCAGTCGGCCCGAATTGAACGCCAACGACGGCACGGCGTCCGCTTGCCCCCCCCACTTTTCTGAGGAAGGTGCCCCTCGGTGCATGTTCTTTCGGGTGGGTCTATGAATCGCAGTCTCAGCATGCATTGCAAGTACAGCACCTCCCCTGGCCAACGGGGCTTCACGCTGATCGAGTTGATGATTGCCATGGTCATTGGACTGGTGGTGATGGGGGCGGTGTTTGCCGCTTACCTGGCTTCGGCCAACAGCACTCGCAGCGGAAGGGCCGTGGCCCAGATGACCGAAGACGCCACGGTTGCAATCAACATTCTGCGCAGCCATGTAGCCGAAGGCGGCTACAGCCGGCCGGTCGGCCCGGCCGCCAGCGGCACCCTGTTAGCGCGCGCCGCCGGCACTGCGCCTGGCAGTTGGCTGTTCGGCTGCGACCTGGACTTTGCGGATACCACCAAGCCCATCGACCAACTCACCTGCGGCACCGTGGCGGGTGGACACAATACGGTGGCAGTGGCCTATGAGGCTAACCTTAAAAACAGCGTGACCACCGTCAACGCGGCCGGCGAAACCGTGCCAACGGACTGCCTGGGGGCCGCGTTGACCAAAACAACGTCTGGCGGCATTGACTACTACTTGTCCTACAGCCAGTTCTACCTCAGCAACAACGCGCTCTATTGCCGCGGACCTGGCAGCACCACGGGTCAGCCGTTAGTTGAAAACATCCAGGACATGCAGATTACCTACGGTGTTGGCGGGGCTGCGAGTCCGGATACGACGCGGGTGGTGACCTACAAGGATGCGGCCGACGTGGCTGCGCTAGGCCCCTGGTCGCGCGTGCTGTCCGTGCGCGTGTGCCTGATCCTGCGCAGTGAGGATGCTGTGGCCGAGGCGCCCGACAGGTACCAGGGCTGTGATCCCTTTGCTGTAGGGGATGCCCGGCCTGCGGCACCGGACAAGCACTTGTACCGCGCCTTCACAACCACCATCGTGTTGCACAACCGAATGGGGGTACCAGCATGAACGAGCGATCGATACGCAGGGCTTCGGCAGGGCGTGGTCCGCAGCGCGGCGTGGTGTTGATCGTTGCTATGGTGATGTTGGTCATCATTGGTCTGATGTCCGTTTCGGTGATGCGGGGCGCCCTGAATGCCGATTTGGTGGCCAATAACGCGCGCGCGCAGACATCGGCGATGCAATCGGCGCAGATCGCCCTCCGTTATTGCGAGCGCAATCTGGGTGATGACACCAAAGTACCGGAAGTGATTGTTCAGAATGCGCCTAGCGCGCCGGGTACTACCAACTGGGAGACCTTCTCTAAGTGGTTCCCGGCAACCAGCCGCACGGCCGTTCCCATGTCAACCGACATCATGAAATCGGCGGACAGTTCCTTCATGCCCGCTTTCATGCCGGAGTGCATGGCGGAGAAGGCGATGCTGGAGGATGGGGTGACCGAGGTCTACATCGTCACGGCCCGCGGCTTCAGTCCAGATTACCAGCAAGACGGCACGGGTAAGGCGACCGCCGGCTCAGTGGTGTGGGTTCAGTCGACCCTTGGATTCCATTGAGTTGGCTCCCGGGTTGGATTTCTTTCCAAGACGCGTGCGCCAGTCGCCACGCTCAGGAGTGCCAAGATGAAAGTTTTCGCTATGAACATGGTGAGGCATATGCCTGCCGAGGTGGCCCCATGGGCCTTCGCGTCTGTTGCCTTTTTGTGCCTGACATCGCTTGCGCTTGATGCTGCGGCGATAGAACCTTCCCAAACTCCGCTGACCAGCCGCGTAGGCGATACGCCACCACCCAATGTGATGATCACGCTGGATGACTCCGGGTCCATGAATTCGGATTTCATGCCGGCAGGTGCTGTTACAGTCAATAATGTGTCCGTTCGCCTGGATAGTTCTACTGCGTCTGACCGGTTGGCCGCTTTCCTGAACGATCAGCGAAAAGCCAATGCGAACCAGCTCTCCGCATATATTCCAGCCGTGAAAGGCACTGGGGCCAAGTTGTACCAGATGCAGTTCAGGTCGCCCGATTTGAATACCATTTGGTATAATCCGGAAGTGCGTTATCGACCATGGTTGAAATCGACGCCGTTGGCTGATGGCACAGGCCAATACATGAACAATGCGGTCCCCACTGCAGCGTACTGGGATCCGATGCAGCCGGGGCTTGGTAGTTTTAATCTCACCACCAATTGGACAGGCGTCCAAACCACTTGGTGCCAAGCCTACAACAGTTGTGGCAGTGCGACGCTTGACTATTACCCTGGTTTGTTCTATCGCCTGAAGAGTGGTGCTGCGCCTGACAAGACTGCTAATTTTGTTCAGTACGATGTCAATGATGCTGCCAACTACAGCCCTAGCAAGACCAGCAAGGCTGCGGCCCGCACCGATTGCGCTGGCGCTACGACTTGCACCCAGGCGGAGGAGCGGATCAATTTTGCGAATTGGTTCACCTACCACCGCATGCGCGAAGCCCTGGCAAAAGGCGCGCTGACAGAATCTTTGTTCGGATTCCAAAATAAAATGCGCGCTGGGTGGGGGAGAATCAACAGCGGCACCACCAACAATGTAGATGGTTCCTTGGGCTTCAAAGTAATAAGAACTGGCATTAGAAATCTTGATAAGGCTCAGCTGCAGACCATTCTGGCGGGCGTTCAGGGTATTGCCTCCAATGGGGGAACGCCTTTGCGCACTGCCCTAGATAGCGTAGGGCCGTATTTCAACAATCGAACCGATGCTTACAGTCCATGGCTTACCACCATCGGCACAGCTGGCTCTGGAAAACTGAGTTGCCGTCGTTCTATCAATCTGCTAACGACCGACGGCTATTACAACGACAGCTATTCCGCGGCAGGTGATCTAACCAATGTAGACGGTAGCTACAGTTATACCAGTGCCGCAGACAATCCCGGTGGTTTTTCGCCTACCCACTACGTGGCGCAGCGGCCCTACATTGATGGCAGGACGAAAGATGATTCGGCCAACATCGCGTTCAATAGCCTGACCGATGCTGCGATGCGCTGGTACATCCAGGATCTTGATGGCACGGTGGTGAACAAAGTCACACCGACCGACACTGACATTGCGTTCTGGCAGCATTTGACTCAGTTCACCATCGGCATTGGCGTCAAAGGTACATTGGATTCATCGAGCCCCGATGCGAAAGCTGCTACGTTGCTGGCTCTGTCGGATCCCAACGGCTCCGCCATGTGGCCCAAGCCTTCCACCGATCCTCAGAAAATCGACGATCTCTGGCATGCCGCCGTCAATACAGGCGGTGACTTCTATTCCGTGAAGAACGGCGCAGAGTTGTCAGCCGCGATCACCAATGTGTTCAGCAAGGCCACCGGCGTAGACTCGCGAGAGGCCGGCGTGGCGACCGTCACGTCCACGCTGAGCGCGTCAAATCTGAAGTTCGTGCCGCAATACAAGTCTGGCGCGTGGTATGGCGATGTGTATGCCTACGAACTGGATACCAATGGCGATGTGGTAAGCACCAAGGCCAAGTGGCAGGCATCCACTAAACTGCCTGCCGCAGCTGCACGTAAGCTTTATACCCTGAGCGGAGGTGCTGGGGTGGAGTTCAAGAGCACCACACTTGTTGCCAGCGACTTGAGCGCAATTGGCTCAGCCGATCTCGTGAACTACATTCGCGGCGAATCGACCAACGAAGGCAACTCCCTGTCCTTCCGCCCTCGGGGGGGGCAGTTGTTGGGTGACTTCGTTAATTCACCGCCGGTATACGTGCGCGACTTGCTGGACTCTAGTTACGGAAATCTGGCGGACACGACGCAGGCGGGTAGCTACGCGAGTTTTCTTGCCGCTAAGAAGGCGAGAAATGAAGGCGCGCTGGTCGTGGGTGGAAACGCAGGAGTTTTCCACGTGTTTCGGGGCTCTGATGGCGTGGAAACCTTTGGTTATTTGCCTCGGGCCGGCTTCTCAAATTTAAATTTGGTGGCCGCCAAGAATTACGGTACTACGGATAATTTCCACCGCTTCTTCGTGGATGGTCCGGCGGTGGAAGCTGACGCCTACCTCACGCCCAAGGGTGAAACCGGGCCGCGCTGGGTGAATATGCTGCTTGGCAGCATGGGGGCGGGGGGTAAAAGTGTTTTTGCCTTGCATGTGCCCACCGACGACCCCACTGCGCAACTGGGTGCAAATTCCATCCAATGGGAGTTGAATAGCCATGCCGATCTTGGTTACGTGATGAACGACATGCGTACAGGCAAGATCCAGGGTGGCGGGGGCTGGTACGCGTTTATTGGCAACGGGCCTTACAGCACCAACGGCAAAGCTGCGCTGTTGGTGGTTAATTTGCAAACTGGTGCCGTGGTCAGAAGCATCGACGTGAACACTACCGGTGCGAACGGCTTGGGCGGTGTTCGGCTGGTGCGCAATGCCAACATGGAGGTCTACGCCGCCTATGCGGGCGATCTACAGGGCAATTTGTGGCGCTTTGACTTTGGTAACAGCGACCCCTCGAGTTGGGGTGTAGCCTTCAACGGCAGCCCGCTGTTCAAGGCGACAGACAGCACCGGCGCAGCTCAGCCGATCGTGGCCGCTCCTGCTATCGTGCCGCACACCATCAAGGGATATGTGGTTACCTTCGGCACCGGCCGGTTGATCGACACGGCAGATTCGGCGGTCATCGCTCCGCAGACTTATTACGGGGTGTGGGACGATACCGTGATCAATGCCTCGGCCGCAACCGTGGCAAGCCCGTTCTTTGCTGCCTCTCAGAGCGGCGGTGTGGCGCCCTATCGCAGTGTGCTGGTGCAACAATCCATTGGTACCTCCACGATCGCGGGTTCGGGAAGCAACGCCGGTATGACCTACTACACGGTGTCCAGTAACACGGTCGATTGGAACCAGAAAAAGGGCTGGTACATTGAACTGAACGTAAAGGCTGGTCAGCGCACCGTGTATCCGGCGCAGACCATTCTGAACTATGTTTACTTCAGCACCATCGTGCCAGCAGTGAAAGCAGCTGAGTGCGAGTTTACGTCAGGCTCTGGTTATAACTTTTTGGTGGATGCGGTCACCGGAGCGGCTAGTACTACCCCGGTATTCGATACCAATGGTGATGGGGTGGTGAGCGGCAGCGATTCGGTTGTGGCTGGCTTTGGCACGCTGGCGGACGGATCCGACAAGATGCTGACCAACAATACAGGCGTGGTGAACGAAGATTCGGCCGCACGTTGCTTGCCGGACGTCAACGCAAAGTGCCAAAATCCGGACGAAAATTGCTTGGTGGTGATTGTCGACAGCACCAATACTGGCAAAGAAGCATGCGTTAAGGGCCCTCCTTGCGTTGCTGGCGATGAACGGTGCTGCCCGGACGGTACGCCGAGAAATGGGCGGATTGGCAACTGCGCTCCTGACGTTGGTGGCATCATTACCGACCGCGTCTGGCGCCAGATCGTGAACCCGCCGCAGCCCTAATCATCCGCGCCTCTTCATCCGAAAGCTTGTGCATGGCTTCCAAAACTGGACGATCTCAGCCTGTGTGTCTTAGCTCTGGGAGCAGGGTCACATCTACGGGCTTCACGTTGATCGAGTTGATGATTGTGGTAGCCATCGTGGCCATTCTGGCGGCGATTGCCTACCCTAGCTACACCAGCCATATGCTCAAAGGCCGGCGGGCGGATGCGGAAACGGTGATGTACGAGGCGGCGCAGTACCTGCAGCGCTTCTATGCCGCAAACAATACCTACGCAGGTGCCAGCTTATCGGGGTCCGGGGTCAGCCAATCTCCCAAGTCGGGCGATGTGGTTTACTACGAGATCACGTTGGGTGATGTTGCGAACAGTGCGCAGGACTACAGCCTGCAAGCGGAGCCGAAAGGTGTGCAACTGAGTGATCCATGCGGCACGCTGACACTGTCATCTACCGGGCAGAAGGGGCAGAGTGCGGACGCTACAGTAGCGAAGTGCTGGCAGTGAGCGGGGTCCGCTCCCTGTGAGGTAAGGATTGGCGTGGGATGGAGATCCGAGCTTCATATCTCCTTGATCAACCTGCTGAACTCATCGACATCCTCAAAGCTGCGATAAACCGAAGCGAAGCGCACGTAGGCCACCTTGTCTAGGCGCTTCAATTCCCGCATCACCAGTTCGCCCAAGCGGGTTGAGGGCACTTCGCGCAGCCCGCTGGCGAGCAGCTTTTCCTGGATGCGCTCCATGGCCGCATCCACTTGCTCGATGCTCACCTGGCGCTTGCGTAGCGCCAGTTGCATGGAGCCGCGCAGCTTCTCCGGCATGAACTCCACGCGGGCGCCGCTGCGCTTGACGATCGCCGGGAGGGCGATTTCGGCGCGTTCGTAGGTGGTGAAGCGCTTGTCGCAGCTGGTGCATTTGCGTCGGCGGCGCACCACGTCCCCTTCGTCGGATTCGCGGGTTTCCGCGACCTGGGTTTCGGTGTGACTGCAGTAGGGGCAGCGCATGCGGGCTCTTTCTTTGAGGGGCTCTGGCTGGAAGCAAAACGAGCCCGGCTGTTGGGCGCGGGCTCGTCGGGGTCAACTCGTCAACAGGTCCTGGTGGCTGACCTGCGTGGGGTGATCATCTGCTTCAACGGTAGACCGGGAAGTCACGTGTCAGCGCCGCGACCTTTTCGCGCACGCGGGCCAAGTTGGTTTGGTCGTGCGGGTTGTCCAGCACGTCGGCGATCAGCTGCGCGGTCTGGCGGGCCTGGTCTTCCTTGAAGCCGCGGGTGGTCATGGCCGGCGTGCCCAGGCGGATGCCACTGGTGACCATCGGCTTTTGCGGGTCGTTCGGGATGCCGTTCTTGTTGCAGGTCATGTGCGCCGCGCCGAGGATGGCCTCGGCTTCCTTGCCGGTCAGGCCCTTGGGGCGCAGGTCCACCAGCATGACATGGCTTTCGGTGCGGCCGGAGACGATGCGCAGGCCGCGCTCGATCAGCGTGTCGGCCAGCACCTTGGCGTTTTTGGCGACCTGCTCCTGGTAAGCCTTGAACTCGGGTGCAAGCGCTTCCTTGAAGGCGACGGCCTTGCCGGCGATCACGTGCATCAGCGGGCCGCCCTGGATGCCGGGGAAGATGGCCGAGTTGATCTTCTTGGCGACCTCTTCGCTGTTCATCAGGATGATGCCGCCACGCGGGCCGCGAAGGCTTTTGTGGGTGGTGGAGGTCACCACGTCGGCATGCGGCACCGGGTTCGGGTAGACGCCTGCGGCGATCAGGCCGGCGTAGTGCGCCATGTCGACCATGAAATACGCGCCGATTTCCTTGGCGATCCTGGCGAAACGCTCGAAGTCGATGCGCAGCGCGAAGGCCGACGCGCCGGCGATGATCAGCTTGGGCTTGTGTTCGCGGGCCTGGCGTTCCATCGCTTCATAGTCGATGTCTTCCTGCGCATCGAGGCCGTAGCTGACGACCTTGAACCACTTGCCGCTCATGTTCAACGGCATGCCGTGCGTCAGGTGACCGCCTTCGGCCAGGCTCATGCCCATGATGGTGTCGCCGGGCTGCAGCAGTCCGAAGAACACGGCCTGGTTGGCCTGCGAGCCGGAGTTAGGCTGCACGTTGGCGAAGTTGGCGCCAAACAGCTGCTTGACGCGGTCGATGGCGAGTTGCTCGACCACGTCCACGTTTTCGCAGCCACCGTAATAGCGCTTGCCGGGGTAGCCCTCGGCGTACTTGTTGGTCAGCTGCGAGCCTTGCGCGGCCATCACGGCCGGCGAGGTGTAGTTTTCCGAGGCGATCAGCTCGATGTGTTCTTCCTGGCGCAGGTTTTCAGCCTGGATGGCGGCCCACAGGTCAGGATCGACCTTGGCAATCGTCGATTCGGAGCGGTCGAACATGGGAGGCATTCCTTCAATCGGGGGCGGATGAGCCCTGCCGTCCCGCTGCAGGCCGACTTCGGCTTGCGCTGCAGGAGGAGGGTTGCCCAGGCGAACGGCTGATGCAAGCGACCTGGGGCCGCTCCGCGCTTCCCGGTGGTGATCCACCTCGGGATGCCCTGTGAGGGCACCTTATCGCCAGTCGCGCGTGAAGAAGAGAAAGAGAAAACAGGTGCGGCCAAACGCGCAATGAACGCTGAGCAGCACGGCCGCTAGTGTAGCGGCTCGCCTCGTTTTGGTGGCAAGCCCGGGCGGCTCAGTGACGCACCCCGGCCTTGGCCAATTTGACTCAACTTGCCAGAGCTTGACTCAACTTGCCAGCGCGACCTGCGCGCGGCCAACTGCTGGCTCGGCCGCCGCAGACGGCCCGGGGGCATCCGGATGAACCGGCAGCGACGCGGCGGGCATGGAAGCGGGCAGTGCAGGTGCCAGCGGCGTGACCGCGCCTGGGGCGACCGACAGGGCCTGCGCATTGTTGGCCGCGGTCATCACGGCGTTCGGCACCGTCACCGGCACGCTCTGGCCAGCCGCCACGCGCAACAGGTGGCGCTGTTCGGCCAGTACCTTGCCGGCATAACCGCCGTCTTCTTCCTGGTTGCCCGCGCCCACGTAGAAACGCAGGCCGGCTTCCAGCCCACCGGCGCGGGAGATGCATTCCTTGAGCACCTGCACACCCACGCGAAGATTGGTCACCGGATCAAAAGCCGTCAGCTTGCCGCCGAAGGCCTCGTATTTCTGGTTGTGCACGCCAGTCATGACCTGCATCAGCCCTTGCGCGCCCACGGGGCTTTGCGCGAAGGGGTTGAAGCTGGATTCGATCGCGACGATCGCCAGGATCAGCGTCGGGTCCAGCTGCGCGCGCTGGCCCACGTGCCAGGCTTCCTGCACCAGGCGCGCGACAGGCTCCGGCGCCACGCGGTAGCGGCGCGACAGCCAGGTCGTCACCACGGCCTGCTGGCGGTTCAGCGCTGCCGGGTCCATCGCCAGCGCGCGGGCCAGGTTCCCGGCGTCCGGGTCGTCCGGCATGGCCACGAAATCCGTTTCGGCCGGTGCATTGCGCGCGGTGTTGCGCGCCTGCAGCCAGTCGTACATGCGTTGCTCGGTCGCGCTTCGCAGGTCAGCGCGGCTGAACGTGAAGACAATGGCGGCAAGCACCAGCAGTCCCACCAGGGCCAAAACGTTGTGGCTGACCTCCAGCAGGCCATGCCCCACATCGCGCAGGAACACGCCAGCACTGCGGCGTCCTGCGTCGGCCATGCGCTGCCACCATGAAGGTTCAGACATGTCCATCCTTTCCTCGGGCGCCACGCGTCGCAGCGTCTGCGGCAGGAAGCCGATCAGGGATGCTGAGGGTGGCGATAATCGATTGCCAAGTCGGGCCGGTGCATATGTGCACGCCAGCATCGCAAACTTGACCGAACGGCTGCCTTGTCGCGGCGCCTCTTGGCGAGGGCGCGGGCTAACCTGGATTGGTTGATGGAGCAGATTGTAGGCAGGCGAAATAACCAGTCAACCATAAGGACTTAAGTTCTTATAACGAAACAATATGAAATACCGGGATCTTCGCGGCTTCATTGGCGCTCTGGAATCGCGCGGTGCGCTCAAGCGGGTGCAGGCGCCTGTGTCGCCGCACCTCGAAATGACGGCCTTGGCCGACCAAGTCCTGCGCGCTGGCGGCCCCGCATTGCTGTTCGAGCAGCCTGCTTTTGCCTCGATAACGCCGCATTCAGCACCGAACGTGCCGGTGCTCGCCAATCTGTTCGGTACACCGCAGCGCGTGGCCTGGGGCATGGGCGCTGAAGCGGTGGACGAGTTGCGCGACGTGGGCCGGCTGCTGGCCGCGCTGAAGGAGCCGGACCCCCCTAAAAGCCTCAGGGAAGCCGGCAAACTGTGGGACATGGCCAAGGCCGTCTGGGACATGAAGCCGGCCAAGGTCGGCTCGCCGCCGTGCCAGGAGGTGGTGCTGCAAGGCGCCGAGGTGGACCTGGGCCGCTGGCCGATCCAGTTCTGCTGGCCTGGTGACGCTGCGCCCTTGATCACCTGGGGCTTGGTGATCACCCGCGGGCCGCGCAACGTGCCGCAACCTCGCTTGCGCCAGAACCTGGGCATCTACCGCCAGCAGGTGATAGCCCGCAACGAGGTCATCATGCGCTGGCTGGCGCACCGGGGCGGCGCGCTGGATTTTCGCGACTTTGCGCGCGTCAACCCAGGGCAGCCGTTCCCCATCGCCGTCGCGCTCGGTGCGGATCCGGCGACCACGCTGGGCGCCGTGACACCTGTGCCGGACAGCCTGTCCGAATACCAGTTCGCCGGCCTGCTGCGTGGTGGCCGCACCGAGCTGGCCGACAGCAGCGTCGGCGAAGGCGACCTGAAGCTGCAGGTGCCGGCGCGGGCCGAGATGGTGCTGGAAGGGCACATCCCGACCGCGCCCGCCGGCTTCACCGGCCACAGCGAGCACGGTGTGCCGGTCAAGGAAGTCGGCGGCTACCTGCATGCGCTCGAAGGCCCGTATGGCGACCACACCGGCTACTACAACGAGCAGGACTGGTTCCCGGTGTTCCGCATCGATAGGCTCACCCACCGGCGCGACCCGATCTATCACTCGACCTACACCGGCAAGCCGCCGGACGAGCCTGCCGTGCTGGGCGTGGCGCTGAACGAGGTGTTCGTGCCGCTGCTGCAAAAGCAGTTTCCAGAGATCGTCGACTTCTACCTGCCGCCCGAAGGCTGCAGCTACCGCATGGCGCTGATCTCCATCCGCAAGGCCTACCCCGGTCACGCCAAGCGGCTGATGTTCGGCCTGTGGAGCTTCCTGCGGCAGTTCATGTACACCAAGTTCATCGTGGTGACCGACGATGACGTGGACATCCGCAACTGGCAGGACGTGATGTGGGCCATCACCACCCGCATGGACCCGGTGCGCGACACCACGCTGGTCGAGCAGACGCCGATCGACTACCTGGACTTCGCCTCGCCCGTTAGCGGCCTGGGCGGCAAGATGGGGCTGGACGCGACCAACAAATGGCCTGGCGAAACCAGCCGCGAATGGGGCCGCGTGATTGCGATGGACGATGCGGTTCAGGCCCGCATGAAGGCCTTGTTCGACCAGCTCAACCTGTGAGCATCGGCCAGCCGCGGGTGCTGTGCAAGAAATAACGAATGGGTGGCACCGGTGCAGGGATACGCGCTTGCGCTGGCGCCCCCTTTGGCGCTAATCTAAACCCGCCTCTTCACTGAGGTACTTCATGAAGACGCCATCGCTGCGTCTTTGAGGCCCGGGCCCATTTCTCGCCCGATCCTCGCTGGATGGCGAATGCCGTCCACAAGACCTCCGGGCCGGCAACGGGCCGGAGGTCTTCGTACTTGTGGGCCGCACTTTCTTGCCGCACCCATGGGGTCGCACTCATGGTGCCCACTGGTGGCCTGCACCGAGGCTTGCACCGGCCGCCAGCGGCTTCAGATAAGGGGGAGCCGGCACGGCGGGCCCTCAGCCCGTCAAAATGCAACTTGTGCCGGTTTTGCCGCACCGCTTCGGATGCGCGCGTTGCGCCACCACAGGACCCGCCATGACCGCTGCCTTTGCCTCTTCCCCCATGTCCACCATGCCTGCAAACGCCGATGCGAGCGCACCCCAGCTGATCACGCTGGCGGGGGGATGCTTCTGGTGCCTGGAAGGCGTTTACGAACAGGTTCAGGGCGTGCTGTCCGTGCAGTCCGGTTATGCCAATGGGCAGGTGGACGATCCCAGCTACGAGCAGGTCTGCGCCGGCACGACCGGCCATGCCGAGGTGGTGCAGCTGCGCTTCGACCCGGCCCAGGTCAGCCTGCGCGAGCTGCTGGAAATCTTCTTCGTGATCCACGACCCAACCACGCTGAACCGGCAGGGCAATGACGTTGGCACCCAGTACCGCTCTGGCATCTATGTGAACGACGAGGCCCAGTTGCCGGTCTGCCGCGAGGTGCTGGCAGAAGTGCGGCAGGCGACCGACAAGCCGGTGGTCACCGAACTGCAGCCCTTGAAGCGCTACTGGCCGGCCGAGGACTATCACCAGCACTACTTTGCCAACCACCCGGAGCAGGGCTATTGCGCCTACGTGGTGGCACCGAAGGTCGAGAAGTTCCGACGCAGCTTCACGCGCCTGGTGCGTGGCTGATTGCAGATGACCCGCAGGCGCTTCTGGCCAAGGTCGGTCCGGCTGAGCTGGCCGGCGGCGCTGGCACTGGCGCTTGCGCTGCTGTGCGCCCAGACCCTGGGCACGCTGCACAGCCTGCAGCACGGCAACGGCTTGCCGCGAGGTGCCGCACGGCAAGCCCTTGTCGCCAAGGCGATTGCCGCGCCACAAGCCAAATCGCTTGGCGCAACGCTCTGGTCTCACGCCGCCGGCCATGCCGACTGCCAGCTGCTCGATCAACTGCTGCACGCCGACCTGCTGCCCCAGGTCACGCTGGCGCTGCCAGCCGAAAGCCCGCGGCCGCCCCGGCTTGCGGTGGTGGTCCCGGTCGCCCTCCACGGGCAGCTTGACCGGCCCTACCAGGCCCGCGCGCCCCCTTCGCTGGCCTGACGCCAGCCCCTTCGCTCCGTTCCCCGCCCACGCATTGCCGATGCGCATGCCGACCTGCGCCTTGCCGCAGGCCCTGGCCTGTGCGTCGCTGCTGGGTGGTGAGTCGTTGAGCCGACGCCTGCACGCGCCCTGCGTGCACCCGATTTGACTTGCCCGTCACCATCGCCTCGCGCAGTTCTGGTGGGGCGGGCCATGGATTTCCAATGTTGCTGCCCACTTCCCTTGTTGCTTCCTCTTCCTCCCATTTCGCGCGACAGCAGTCGCCACACGCCTGGCCGCTGGCCCGGCTGCACCATGCCACGCTGCTGGCCTTGGCGGCACTCTCCGCCGCTGCCCAGGCCCAAACCGTGACGGCAGCTGCCGCGCCGAACCAGGCCGGCACCGCCGCTGCCGGCGCCCCCGCCCAGGTCGTGATCACCGGCAACCCGCTGGGTGGCGACCCGGCCCAGGCCGCCAGCGTCTTGACAGGCGACAAACTCACGCTGCGACTGGCGCCGACGCTGGGCGAAACGCTGGACGGCCTGCCCGGTGTGTCTTCCAGCTGGTACGGCCCGAACAGCAACCGGCCCACCATCCGCGGGCTGGACGGGGACCGCGTTCGCCTGCTGGACAACGCCGGTGCCTCGGTCGACGCATCCAACCTCAGCTTCGACCATGCGGTGGCGCTGGACCCACTGGTGGTTGAACGTGTCGAAGTCCTGCGTGGCCCGGCCTCGCTGCTGTATGGCGGCAATGCCACCGGTGGCGTGGTCAACACCATTGACAACCGCATTCCCACCACCGCGCTGGACGGGCTGGGCGGCAGGGTCGAACTGCGCGCTGGTGGCGCCGCGAGCGAGAAGTCCGCTTCCGGCCTGCTGGAAGGCGGGCAGGGCGGCTTCAACTGGCACCTGGATGGCTTCAAACGCAAGACCGAGGACTTGCGCGTGCCGCGCTTCACGCCGGTGGAAGACGGCGAGGCAGGCGAGCCGAGCACCAGGGTTCGCAACTCCGCTGCCGAGACCGAAGGCGGGGCCATCGGCGCGTCCTATGCCGACGCTGCTGGCTACCTGGGCGCCTCGCTGGACACCTACCGCAATGTCTATGGCGTGACTGTCGAGCCAGACGTGACCATTCACATGAAACGTGACCGCTTCAGCCTGGCCGGCGCACATGAGCTTGACGCGCTGGGTTTCGAGCAGCTCAGCTTCCGCTACGGCCACACCGACTACCGCCACCAGGAAGTCGAAGGCACAGGCGAAGTGGGCACCACGTTCGACAGCAGTGGCAACGACCTGCGGCTGGAGGCGCGCCATCGCGGCCTGTTTGGCAACGGGGCGCAGGGCGTGATCGGCCTGCAGGCCGAAACGCTGGACTTCTCGGCGTTGGGTGAGGAGGCTTTTGTGCCCAACACCCGCAGCCGCAATGCCGCGCTGTTCGCGCTGGAAGAGGTCAATGCCGTGGGCGGCAAGCTCAGCCTGGGCCTGCGTGCCGAGCGCGCCGCCGTGCATTCCGAGGGCGATCAACCGGATGCCGAGGGCCAGTTGGGCAAGCGCTTCGGTGCGGCCACCAACCGCGACTTCACGCCGCTAAGCGCCTCGGTGTCCGGCACTTGGCCGCTCGCTTCGCAATGGTCTGTCAGCGCGTCGTTTGGCAGCACCCAGCGCGCACCGGCTTATTACGAGCTGTTCGCCAACGGCCTGCACGTGGCCACCGCTTCCTATGAGCGTGGCAATGCCGACCTGGGCCTGGAGCGCAGCACGCATGCCGACCTGGGCCTGAACTGGGCCCAGGGGGCAGACAGCGCGAGCCTGCAACTGTTCGGCATGCGCTTTGCCAACTTCATCTCGCTGGAAGCTTCTGGCCGGCAGGTGGACGAGGCTGGCGAACCCGGTGGCGATTCGCCTGAGTACGTGTTTCGCGGTGTGCGGGCGCAGCTCTGGGGTTTGGAGCTCGAAGGCCACACGCGTTTTGCCCGGCTGGGTGGCTGGCAGCTGGACTTGAGCAGCGGCCTGGACATGACGCGCGGCGAAAACCGCGACACCGGCGAGGCGCTGCCGCGCATCGCACCGCTGCGCGTGACGCTGGGCCTGGACGCCAGCCAGGGCAACTGGCAACTCGGCGCGCAGGTTCGGCATGCGGTCGAGCAGAACCGGGTGCCGGCGAGCGATGTGCGCACGCCCGGCTACACGCTGCTCAGCCTGTCGGCCAGCTACAAGCAGGCATGGGGCGCCAACACCGACGCGCTGTGGTTCCTGAAGCTGGACAACCTGGGCAACACCCTGGCCTACAGCGCCAGCTCGATCCAGACCATGCGCGAGCTGGCGCCACTGCCGGGCCGTTCTGCCTCGGCGGGGGTGCGCCTCAGGTTCTGATCGCGGGGCGGCGCAGGCCAGCGCCGGGCCGTCCCAAGCGGCCTGCGCACCCGCCCGGCGGGTGGTCTCGCGTATCCCGCGAGACCGGGTGTCCCATTCAGCAGGCCAGCGCCGGGCCGCCCCAAGCGGCCTGCGCACCCGCCCGGCGGGTGGTCTCGCGTATCCCGCGAGACCGGGTGCTCCATTCCTAAGGTGCGAGGCGTTCGCGCAGCCACTGGCCGTCGGCCAAGCGGTATCGCAGTCGGTCATGCAGGCGCGACTTGCGGCCCTGCCAGAACTCCCAGCAGTCCGGCACCAGGCGGTAGCCGCCCCAGTGGGGTGGCCGCGCGGGCTGCAGGCCGTGGCTCAGCGCGGCCTTGGCGGCGTTGGCCACCAGCACCGCGCGTGAACTGATCACTTGGCTTTGTGGTGAAGCCCAGGCACCCAGGCGAGAGTCCAGCGGCCGGGACTGGAAATAGGCGTCCGACTCCTCGGCGCTGACCTTCTCGACCCGGCCCTCGACGCGCACCACACGCTCCTGCGCCACCCAGTGGAACTGCAGCGCGGCAAACGGGTGCAGTGCCAGCTCCTGGCCCTTGCGGCTTTCGTAGTTGGTGAACCAGACCAGCCCGCGCGCGTCCGCGCCCTTGATCAGCACGATGCGGGTCGATGGCCTGCCATCCGCGCCCACCGTTGCCAGCGTCATCGCGTTCGGCTCGGGCACGCCCCCGTCCAGCGCGGCTTGCAGCCACTGCTGGAACTGCGGCAGCGGCGCATCAGCCGCCTGGTCTTCATCGAATTCGGCAAGCTCGTAACTCTTGCGCAATTTGGCGAGATCACTCATCGACAAAGTGTATGCGTGGCCTCGTGTCCAATGGCCGATTCCGCAAATCGCCTGCCTGCGCTAGGGTGAGGCCTTAAGTGAAGCTCCCACTGGCCTGGGGGCGGCAAGGCTTTCATCCTTGGGCTCGTTCTTGTTGGGCACCTGTCGCCCCCTCTTTCCGTCATGAAATCCCTTCCTGCCGTGGTGGTGCTGGGCGCCGGCCGCGGTTCCCGTTACCTGGGGCCGCGCCACAAGTTGGCCGAGCCGCTGGGCAGCCACTCCATCCTCAGTCACACGGTGCGCAACGCGATTGCCACCGGGCTACCGGTGGTCGTGGTGACCACGCCTGCCTTTGCCGACGAGGCCGCCGGCCTGGTGGCCAAACGCGACGTGGTGGTGCTGGGCCACGGCACCGGCCCGGCGCCTGGCGGGATGGGCGACTCGATTGCCGCTGGCGTGGCCGCACGCTCAGGCGCGGCCGGCTGGCTGATGTTGCCGGCCGACATGCCGATGGTGCAGCCGCTCACTCTGCTCGCGGTGGCCGGCGCGCTGTCCCACCATGCGGTGGCCTACGCCCAGCTGCGTGGGCAGCGCGGCCATCCGGTCGGCTTCGGCGCCGAGCTGTTTTCCGAGCTGATGCGCCTCAGCGGCGAAGAGGGTGCCCGCCGGCTGGTGGCCCGCTATCCGGCGCATCCGGTCGATGTGGAAGACCCAGGCGTGTTGCAGGACATGGACACCGAGGCCGACCTGGCCAGCCTGCGGGCCCGCTGGCACCAGCGCTCCAACCTCGCCGCGGGCTGAGAGGCTGAGCCCCGCGCGCATTGCCCGCGTCGCGGGCATGGAAACCGCATCCCTGCTCGCTCGCGATGCATGCTTCGCTGGCGACCTGCGTGTGCGGGCCTTGGTTTGACCATGTAATCAAGTTACTTGATAATCAAAACCAAGGTTACATCGGTGCCGCCACTCGGCCTGCACGCCAGGCACGGCCCGCAGCCAATTCTTCTTCTGTCCTGGATCAGCCAATTGCCCATGACTTCTGAAACCTCACTGCACCCTGTCATCGCGGCCGTCACCGACCGCATCCGCAACCGCAGTGCCGCCCTGCGTGGCGCTTACCTGGCCCGCATTGACGCCTTGCGCAAGCGCCCACGCGGCGTGGACCGCCTTGGCTGTGCCAACGTGGCGCATGCAGTGGCCGGTGCCTCGGCCAACGAGAAGATGCGCATCGTCGCCGAGAAGGCGCCCAACATCGGCATCGTCACCTCGTACAACGACATGCTGTCGGCGCACCAGCCGTACGAAGGCTACCCGGCGCTGATCCGCGAAACCGCGATGAAACTCGGCGCCAGTGCGCAGGTCGCCGGTGGCGTGCCGGCGATGTGCGACGGCGTGACCCAAGGTTATGCCGGCATGGAGCTGTCGCTGTTCTCGCGCGACACCATTGCGATGGGCACCGCGATTGCGTTGACGCACGACACCTTCGACGCTGCACTGCTGCTCGGCATCTGCGACAAGATCGTGCCGGGGCTGCTGATCGGCGCGCTGCACTTCGGCCACCTGCCTTGCGTCTTCGTGCCCGCCGGGCCAATGGGCTCGGGCTTGTCCAACAGCGACAAGGCCAAGGTGCGCGAGCAGGCGGCGCAAGGCCTGGTGGGCCGCGCGGAGTTGTTGAAAGCCGAGCAGGCTGCTTATCACAGCCCCGGCACCTGCACTTTCTACGGCACCGCCAACTCCAACCAGATGCTGCTGGAAGCCATGGGCCTGCACGTGCCCGGCGCGGCCTTCGTGCCGCCGAACACGCCCTTGCGCAAGGCCTTGACCGAAGACGCGGTGAGCCGCGTGCTGGCACTGCGGCAGCGCGAACTGCCGATCGGCCACCAGGTCGACGAGCGCTGCATCGTCAACGCGATGATCGCGCTGCTGGCCACTGGCGGCTCGACCAACCACCTGATCCACTGGGTTGCCGTGGCGCGCGCCGCCGGCATCCTGATCGACTGGACCGACTTCTCCGAACTCTCCGGCGTGATCCCGCTGCTGGCGCGGGTCTATCCGAACGGCGCGGCCGACGTGAACCAGTTCCAGGCCGCCGGTGGCCCGGCGTTCGTGATCCGCGAGCTGGTGCGGGCCGGTTTGATGCACGGCAACGTGCCGACAGTCGACGCCGATGGCATGGCCGCCTCCGGTCGCTTGCCCTTGCTGGATGAAGCCGGAGCCCTGCATTGGCAGGAACTGCCGGCCACCAGCGGAGACGAGACCGTGCTGCGCGGTGTCGCATCCCCGTTCTCCGCGACCGGGGGCCTGAAGCTGCTCTCAGGCAACCTGGGCCGCTCGGTGATCAAGGTTTCGGCCGTGCCGGAAGACAGGCACATCATCGAGGCGCCCGCGGTCGTGTTCGACAGCCAGGAAGCGCTGCTGGAAGCCTTCAAGAATGGCGTGCTGGAACGCGACCTGATCGCCGTCGTGCGCTTCCAGGGCCCGCACGCCAACGGCATGCCGGAGCTGCACAAACTCACGCCGCCGCTGGCCGTTTTGCAGGGCAAGGGCTTCCAGGTTGCGCTGGTGACCGATGGCCGCATGAGCGGCGCGTCCGGCAAGGTGCCGGCCGCCATCCACGTCAGCCCCGAAGCGCTGGCCGGTGGCCCGCTGGGCAAGGTGCGTGACGGCGACCTGTTGCGCCTGGACGCGGTGACCGGCACGCTGGAAGCCCTGGTGCCGGCCGAAGAGTGGGCCGCGCGCGTGCCCGCAAAGCGCAGCGACGCTCTGGCCGAGCTGCACGCCCATGACCTCGGCCGCGAGCTGTTCGCCGGCATGCGGCGCAATGTGCGCACGGCCGAAGAGGGCGCCTGCACCTGGCTGTGAAGCCACCGTCCTCATTGCATTCCAGAACCTGTCCCCCAGAGGAGATTTCCCCATGATGAACACGCTGGACCTCGCCGCCCAAGGCCCCGTGATCCCGGTGATCGTGATCGACAACCTGGCCGACGCAGTGCCGCTGGCGCAGGCGCTGGTGGCCGGCGGCGTGAAGGTGCTGGAAGTGACCTTGCGCACCCCCGTGGCGCTGCAGGCCATCGAGGCCATGGTCAAGGCTGTGCAGGGCGCGATCGTCGGCGCCGGCACCATCCGCAGTGCGGACGATGCGCGTGCCGCCAAGGCGGCTGGCGCGGTGTTTGGGGTCAGCCCGGGCTACACGCCGGAAGTTGGCGCGGCCTGCCGTGAACTTTCGCTGCCCTTGCTGCCAGGCGTGGCGACGGCCAGCGAAGTGATGATGGCCCAGGCCGATGGCCTGCGTTTCCTGAAGTTCTTCCCGGCGACCGCTGCCGGCGGCATTCCGATGCTGAAGGCCCTGGCAGGCCCGTTCCCGGATGTCGTGTTCTGCCCCACGGGCGGCATCAGCCTGCAGACCGCGCCTGACTTCCTGGCGCTGCCCAACGTCAAGGTCTGCGGCGGCTCCTGGCTGACGCCGGCTGATGCGGTGAAGGCCGGCGACTGGGCGCGCATCACGCGCCTGGCGCAAGAGGCCTCGGCGCTGGCGCGCTGATTCAGGGCGCGTTGCCTGCCACCAGCCCTGCCATGGCCGCGGCCTGAGCGGGCGTTTCAGGCAGCGCCGCCAGGCCATGCGCCACGCCGGTACGGTCCGCAGCCGGCCGGTTCTGGCTGACCTTCCATTTGCCCTGCAATTCGGTCACCTCGATGCGAAAGCCGACGATGGCTTTCAGCAGGCTGTCGACGTAGTCCGCCGGCGCGTCGTCGACCGACCAGGGATGCGGCTGGTTCGCTTCATGAGCGTCGGTCAAGGCATGCAGCAGCGCCAGCAGGGGCTCTCGCTCGGTGAAGGTCTGCAGCCGCCCGCGGGCCTGAACCACCGCGTAGTTCCAGGTTGGCACCACCTTGCCGCCGGCCGTCTGCTTGGTGGCGTACCAGTTCGGCGAGACATAGGCTTGCGGGCCCTGGAACACCGCCAGCACGGATTGGCCTTCGGCTGCCTGCCACAGCGGGTTGGCTCGGGCCACATGGCCGGTCAGCCAACCGGTGCCCGGTGTTTCGCCGGGCTGCCACAGCAGCGGCACCGGGTCGGCCTGTAGCTCTCCATTGGCATCGGTGTGCATCAGCATCGCCAGCGGGTGGGCCTGCATCAACGCAGCGAGTTGTTCGGGCGCAGTCTGTTCGAAGTGGCGCGGCTGGTACATGGCGATGACGGGCTGGCGTGGTGGGGTGCGGCCCTGACGATAGCGCAGGCCAAAGGCCTGCAAGCTTGCCTCAGGCTGGGAGCCGGTCCAGCCAGCAGGCCATGCCTTGCGCATTCAGCTCCACGTCCAGCGTCAGCAAATCGGCCACGCGTTCGGCCGGCAGCGTGCTGCCAGCGGCGCGCAGGTCGTGCTGGTAGAGCGCGAGCAGGGCGGCGCTCAGGGCAGCATGCCTTTGAGGGTGCTGGCGCAGCGCCAGGCCCAGTGTTTCGACCTCGTCCAGCAGTCGCAGCAGCGCTTCGGCCAGCGGTGCCACCGGGCTCAGCGCGCCATAGTGGGTCAGGTAGACGCGCTCGGGTTGCGCAGCCATCAGCCTGTGGATCGTCGCGCGAGCAGCATCGGGCTCGAACTGCACCGGCGTGGTGGTCGGCAGGATCCACGGTTTGCCGTTCACGTCCAGCTCGCGGTAGGACAGGCCGAAGCTGTCGCCGGTGAACCAGCCGCGCGAGACCGGGTCCCAGATGCAATGGTGGTGGCGGGCGTGGCCGGGTGTGTCGACCAGCGTCAGCGTGCGGCGGCCCAGCGTGATGGTCTGGCCGTCCGAGCTGGGCTGGGCGCGTTCGGCCGGCACCGGCACCAGCTGGCCGTAGGAGCGGTCCATCTCGGCCTGGCCGTAGACGGCGAGCGCGCCCTGGTACAGCGCGCTCGGGTCGAGCATGTGGCGCAGCCCGCGTGGGTGCACCAGCAGGGTCGCGTTGGGCAGGTGCTGCATTAGGCTGCCAGCGCCACCGGCATGGTCCAGGTGCACATGGGTGGGAATGACCCAGTCGACCTGCGCGGGTGACAGGCTCAGTGCCTGCAGCGAGGCCAGCAGGCGCGGCACGGCGTGGCCGGTGCCGGTGTCGATGAAGGCGGCGCGGCCATCGTCGACCATCAGGTAGGCAGCGTCGAAATTCGGCCGTTGGAAGCCGGTTTCCACGGCGTAGATACCGTGGCCGAGGTCTTGCAGGAAATCAGGCAGCGGAGCGGGGGTGTTCATGGGCAGAAGCTTGCCGGGTCACCACCCGCCCGGTCCAACGGTTTACGCGCGTCGGTTGTCAGGCGCCGGTGCCGAGCAAGGCCCACAGGCGGGCAATGTCGGCTGCGCCATCGTTGCCCTGCACGCTACGCAGCGTCTGCGTGGCCTTGGCCTTGTTCTTGCCGCTGTGCAGCAGTGCCAGGCCAAGGCGAAGCTTGGCGTCGTCAGGCCGCTTCAGCTGGTCCTTGGCAATGCCTTGTTCGATCAGCGCAATGCCTTTGTCGGTCTGGCCGAAAGACACCAGTTGGGTGCCGACCAGCACCATCGCGTTGCCGTCCTTGGCCTCGGCGACGTCCTTGTCCAGGCCGGCCTTGCCTTCGGCTTCCTGCTTGATGGCCAGGTCTTCGAGGCGCTTGTGGCGCGCGGCTTCCGGGCCGGTGCCCAGCACGCCGGCAGCGATGCCTTTTTCGACCACCATCTTGCCTTCGCTCGGGAATCCGGCCTGCAGCGCGAGCTGGGCCATTTCCATGTAGTCGTCGGCCTTGCTCAGGTTACCGGTGGCCAGGCGCAGGCGCAGCAGGTCAAGCGAGTAGCGATCGTTGGAGAAGCCAGGTTTGCGCGGCAGGCGGCCGAGCGCGGCGGCCCAGTATTCCTTCTTCGGATAATAGGCCAGCAGCTTCTCTAGCACGGCGCTCTGACCGGCCGCGTTGTTGGTGTGCTGGTAGGCGTCGGCCAGGCGCAGCAGGTCGCCTTCGTCGGGCTTGCGACCACCTTGCTCGGCGGCGGACACTGCAGCCGCCGCGTCCTTGGCAATCGCGTTGTAATCGCCGCTCTGGCCCTGCAGGTAGGCCTGCAACTGCTTCAGCTGCGGGCTGTTGCCGCCCAGCGAAACAGCTTTCTGGGCCCATTGGCCAGCCTTGGCGTTGTCCTTCAGCTGCGAGTAGGCAAAGGCTATGGACTCGGCCATCTGCGCCTGCTCGGCTTGCGAGAGCTTGCCGGAAGCCATGGCTGCTTCAAACGAACGTGCCGCGGTGGCGTTGTCGCCCGCACGCTGGGCCGCGGCACCGCGCATGCGGTCCACCATCAGTTGCTCGTTAGGGTTCTTGTTGGCGACGTTGTCGGCGTCACGCACCTTGGCCAGGGCTTCCTTGGCCTTGCCTGCCTTCAGCATGTCGCCGGCCTGTTGCAGCGGCTTGGCAACTTCCGGGCGCAGCGCCTGGGCGTAGGCGGTGGAGAGGCAACCTGCCATCAGCAGGGAGGCGGCAAGAACGCGCAGCTTGGTCATGGTGTACAGGGGATCCTGGGGGATCTCGAAAAAAACTCGATGAAGGGTGTGAGCCAGAAACGCCATCGGGGTTCGATCCGCTGACGGATGAGCCCCGATGGTCTGACCTGCCGGCTGACCTTGGTGAAGGTCATGGGGCAGTGTTGCGAGAGTTCTGGTTGCAGACCGGCCGGCAAGCCGCTCAGTCCATGAACTGCTCGTTGCCGATGATGCCGATCTTGGTGACGCCCAGGCGCTGGGCCTCGGCCATCACCATCGCGACGTGCTTGTAGGT